>CAYNIP010000028.1:0-58798 GCA_964397305.1 uncultured bacterium | reverse complement strand
ACTGTAAGCTTCCGGTCTCAATGCTCGAAATCCTGACCACACGGGGGTTGGACTCCATCACCTCTTAAGAAACCAGTGCCCCCGGAGGTGCCGCCGGATAACAATCGTGCGGAGCGGTCGTTGCGCTTGGGGGTGACCAAGCGCAAGATTTCGGGTGGCTCGCGTTCGATGGCGGGTTTTGCGGCTACGGCGACGCTGATGACGGCGAGCCAGTCTTGTCGGGCGCAGGGTCGCTCGGTCATGGCGGGTTTCCGTCTGGCTTTGCAGGCGGTCTCGCATCCTGAGTTGTCTTTCTCTCTGATTCCTTCTGCTTCTGTCAACCCCTCGACCTGAATAGTTACAAAATATCGGCCAAGCATTTTGACTTTCTGGTCTGCCATCGGGACGATCTTGCCATACTCTGCGTGATTGAATTGAACGACCGTTCCCACCAGTCGAAAAAACGGCAACAGCGCGATGAATTTTTACAACAAGTCTGTGCGGCTGCCAACCTTCCCTTAATTCAGGTTCCCACGCAGAGCAGCTATGCCATCCATGAGATCCGAGCATTACTCTCTCCCTATGTGAGTCCTGATTGACTGACAAAACTTGTGGGCTCGGCGGCGCTCCCAAGGTATGATCGCGGTCCACGCTTGGGAGCCGAGATCAAGCAAGAGCCTCCCAGGCTCACCGACTAGAGCGTTTGCTTAACTTGATTTCCTGATTCCCGATTCAGCCCATGCAGCTTACCACAGTCGAATCTTCCATGATCCATGCGGTCGGCTATGACCCTGAGCAACAAATGCTTGAAGTTATCTTTAACAACGGCCGCGTGTACCAGTATTTTGAGGTTCCGCCCACTGTCTATGAGGAGCTGATGGCCTCCAGCTCCAAGGGCAGCTATATGCGCGGTTGTGTGATTGACTGCTTTCCCTGTACTCGCCTCCGGGGCTAGACACGTATTGGTTCAGGCCCGACCAGACTTTGATCAGCGGGTGCATCTCACTTTGGAGACTCCCCTTCGCCCTACTTGGGAGAAGGGGCTGGGGGATGAGGGCCGCCGGGTGTGAAGGGAGGGAATCTTGACCCGTTGCCGCCCTCACTCTAAATCCCTCTCCCAGGTTGGGAGAGGGACTTCTGGCTCCCCTTCTCCCAGCTTGGGAGAAGGGGCTGGGGGATGAGGGCTGCTGGCAAACCGTCTCATTCTTGATTGAAATTGCTATAATAACCCGATGGCAGCCGATTTTTACGCCCAAGTTGCCACTGCTCTGGCCCAGGGGCCCGTGGTGGTGGCCCTGGTCACTCAAGCTCGCGGCTCCGTGCCTCGCCGTCCTGGAGCAGCCTTAGCCTTGACGGCGGCGGCGACGTGGGGCACGATTGGCGGCGGTGCGGGGGAAGCCCGGGTACTGGCGGCAGCCGCTCAGGTACTGGCTACGGGAGTGCCCCAGGGGGTGGAGATTGATCTTTCTGGAGCGCCCGACCGGCCGACTCAGGGGGTCTGTGGGGGCTGGATGAGGGTGTGGTTGGCTCGCTGGCAGGGGCCCGAGGCGATCGCCCTGGCCCAGACCCTCCACCGCCGCCTGAGGGCCGGCCAATCCGTCTCCCTGAGCCTCGGCGATGGCGAGCTGCCCCGGCTACAGCCAGGGGCTGAACGGCCCGCCCTCCCAGCCCCGGTAATCACCCTTGAACCAGCGCCCACGCTGTTGATTGTGGGAGCCGGTCATGTGGCCGTGCCCTTAGCTCAGGTGGCGGCCTTGGCCGAATTTCGGGTGGTGGTGCAGGATGAGCGACCGGAGTTTGCCCAAGCCGCCCGGTTTCCCCAAGCAGCGGCAGTTTGGGCTGGGCCCCTGGCAGAGGCGATCGCCCAGTTCGCCCCTGGGCCCCAGCTCTATGCTGCTCTGGTCACGCGGGGGGTCGAAACGGATCTGGCGGCCCTGGGCCTCCTGTTGCGGCGATCGCCCCCCTGCTGCTATCTGGGGGCGATCGGCAGCCGCCAGCGGGTGCAGGTGGTGAAGCGCGCCCTGGAAGCGGTCGGGATGCCGACCGCCCGGCTCGCGCAACTGCGGGCCCCCATCGGCCTCGACCTCGGGGCCGAGACTCCGGGGGAAATCGCCGTCAGCATTGTTGCTGAATTGATCCAGGTGCGCCGGGGCGGCCAGGGTCGGCCGCTCTCGGGGATCTGAACCCCAAGGCTCGGATTCACAGCCCCTAGGGACCCTCGCCCTCAACCTCTCCCTCTGAGGAGGAGAAGCCTGGAGACGGGACGGAGCTTGTGTCGTGCAAGTTTTAGGGAATTAACCCGAAAAACAGGGGTGATCCGGTCGGGACAGCGCCCACGATCAAAACCCGCACTCCCTTCATCGTTTGCCTTCAGCGCTGGCGATCGCCACCTTGGGCGCCAGGCCGCCGTCCCGATAGTAGCCCAGACCCAAAAACTCGCCGGTCATCGTCGCGACCCGCACCCAGGCCGGGGGGGGCTCTGGGGGAGGGGTTGGGGGCGTCACGGCCTGGCCCCAGCACCAGCGGAGCGCCAGTTCAGGAGACAGTTGCACTTGGGGGAGATGCTGCAAGAGGGTGGCCGGCGGTAGCGGCTGCCAGGTTCCGGCCGTGATCTGGGCTGTCAGGGCTTCTAGGCTGAGGCTGGTGTCCAGGCTGAGGCCGCTGCTGTGGGTGCGAACCAAGTGCGCGAGCGTACCGCCCACCTGAAGGCGTGCCCCGAGATCGCGGGCGATCGCCCGGATGTAGGTTCCGGGGCCGCAGGCGATCGCTAGCTCCAGCTCCGGAAAGTCTCCCGGCTGCCAGCCCAGCACCTCAATCTGGTCTACTTGGACCGTGCGCGCCGGAACCTCAACGGCTACACCAGCCCGGGCGAGGGCATAGAGACGCTGACCGTCCCGCTGGATCGCACTATAGGCTGGGGGAATTTGGCAGAGCGTGCCCTGAAACTCAGGCAGCACCGCCAGCACCTGGGCTAAATCGAGGTTTGGAACGGGATGCTGCATCAGGGGCTCGCCCTCGAGATCATCCGTAGTCGTTTGCAGCCCAAAGCGGATGCGGGCGCGGTAGGCCTTGGCTGTGGGCAGGTAATTGAGTAGGCGGGTCGCTTTTCCCAGGGCTAAGGGCAGCACCCCCGTCGCGGCTGGATCGAGAGTGCCGCCGTGGCCGACCCGCTTGAGGCGGAGCAGGCGACGCACGCGGGCTACGCAATCATGGGACGTGAGGCCCGCTGGCTTGTTGAGATTGAGGAAACCGAGCACGCCGTGTTTAGGAATGGGAGGGGGAATCAGAGGGGGAATGGGAGAGGGAATGGGAGGGCGAATCGGTAGGGATCTTAGGGCCAACCGCGAGCTGCCCCTCGAGCACGGCGAGGCGCTGTTCGATCAAGCTGAGTCGTTCGTGGCAAGGAGTCATACCGAGATAGCACTGAAGCGCGGCGATCGCGATGTCCGAGCGCGATTGGCCGGTCTCCTGCATTCGGATCGCGATCGCCTCATTCAATTCATTAGAAATCCTCACCCCCAGAAATGGTTTGGGCATACCCCCACCCCGCAAACCTCACGGTTGGTCGCCTTGATAATATCAGCCACCCGTCAGATGGTCGCAAATTGTAAAGACGACTTAACCATAGGGAGGGCCGAGGTTTACAATTTCTTAATAGTCATCCAGCCGTCCAACTAGACCCAATTGCTAGGCAGGCAGGGACGTTGTTTGAGTATAAACCCCCATGTTATCATTTTGAAAACGCAACGGTAGCAAGCGATTTGCTTCCTGCACACCGTGGACAATTCCCAGATTAAGATTCTCGTTGTCGATGACGAGGCGGCGGTGCGTCGCATCCTGGAGACCCGCCTGAGCATGGTTGGCTATGCGGTCGTTGTGGCAGGGGATGGACAGGCCGCCCTAGCTGCCTTTGCCCGCGAAGCCCCTGATCTGATCGTATTAGACATCATGCTCCCCAACGGAGACGGCTACTTCGTCTGCCAGGAACTCCGGAAGACCTCTGATGTACCGATTATCATGCTCACGGCCCTCTCAGAAGTAGCGGATCGGATCACGGGCCTGCAACTGGGGGCTGATGATTACCTCGTCAAACCCTTCTCCCCCAAGGAACTCGAAGCGCGGATTAACTCCATTCTCCGCCGCCGCAAGAAATCAGACTGGCGGGTGACGCCCGATAGTGGAACGGCCTATTTCGGGGCCCTCGCGGTGGACAGCAACCGGCGGCGCGTTTTTTTGCGAGGAGAGTTGGTGAAGCTGACGGAGATTGAATTCAATGTGCTGCAACTGCTGGTGAGTCAAGCGGGTAAACCCTTGTCCCGAGAGGCGATTCTAGAAGCCATTTGGGGCTATCCTCCCCAGCAAGCCGGGGATTTGCGGCTGGTGGATGTCCACGTCTCGCGCCTGCGGGGCAAGATTGAAGTGGACCCCAAACAGCCGGAGTACATCATCACAGAGCGCGGCATGGGCTACTCGTTTCAGCGCCTCGGGCTGCAACCAACTACGGGCAGCTATGCGGGCCCTGAGTGAGTCCCCGGTCGGCTGGACCAGGCTCTAGGCCTTTACACTGGAGGCCGGGGAGGAGCTAGGAGGCTGCCATGCTGAAGCAGGATGCTCCCAGCACGCAAACCTTAGTCAAGATCAGGAGAAGCGGGATGAGCCGTTGGTGGCGCTGGTGTCTTTTGCTCGTCACCCTAGGGATGCTGCTGATAGGCTGTAGTTCGGCCCAGCCGCCCCGGGGGTTGGCTCCCGGGGGCGATCTTGTGCGCCGGGCGATCGCCCGGCAAGTGGAGCAGTCTTCTGCGAAGCTCAGCCAGCAACTGGACACCCCCGGCCCTGAGCTGGAGATCCGCAATGTCAAGGTGAGCAGCCTCGAGCCCCTCTACCTCGCACGGCTGGCGACCTACCACCTCCAGGGCACCTATGATCTCCTCCTCCGCTCCGCCGACCAAGAGACGACCCAGAAGGGCAACCGCTTCGACCTCTATCTCCAGCGCCAGCGCGAGGGCAAAACCTGGCGCTGGCTGAAGCGTGAGGCGGGGACGCCAGACGACAAACCCCGCTGGACGAGCTACTGGGTCCATTGAGTTCGCCCAGAGCGGGCCCTCTCTGAGGAACGAACCCGCTCCACCCTAGAAGTTAGACCTTGACAAAGCCCTAAGGCTGCCCGAAACCACCGAGGTTGCCAGTGTTGAAGGGGCCGGCCATCTGGCTGACGCGGACGGCCGACTGGGAGAAGACCTGGAAGGCTTGCTGGATTTCGCGATCGCCCGTGCCCGGGGTCAGAATCCACTCATCGCGCAGGCCCATGTCCCGGAAAACGCGGCGAAAATCGGTCACACCGTCATCAATACCCATGGCAGCCACCAGATGGTTTTCGCTGCGGAGGAGGTCGCCAACGAGGGCCGCAACGTCCTGGGGGCGCGATCGCCGGGAGTGCTGATCCGCACCGTCGGTAATGATCAGCGTGACGGTCCGAACCGGCACGCCGTTGTCGGCAAATTCCTGGGCCTTAGCCAGCACCGTGCCCAGCAACACAACCGCTTGATCATAGAGGGGCGTCCCCAGCTTCGGATCATAGTTTTGGGGCGTCATGCGCTCCGCTTGGTCGAGGGGACAGTAGGGGTAGAGAACGTGACCATTCAGGTAGCGATTATGAATGAGGATGTTGTCCCGCTGTTGAGTCACACAGAGGGCATCCAGCACCGCATTATGACCGCCACGCACCGCTTGGGCATTGCCCTCATACCCAATGGAACCCGAATCATCGGGCATAATCGTCACGAGCACCACTTCGCTGGCCGTGACATCTTCGACGCTGATCCCGAGACCCGCTTGGATTTCGGCGCCAATGTCGGTGACATTGAGGGCCTTCAGGGAGGCGCTGGAGAGTGAGCCTTCCGCTTGGGCGTTCTGGAAGAGTTGGTTGAGGTTGGGGGTCGCTTGGGACATGGTATTCTCGGGGATAAGTATAAGTTGATTCTGGGATGCTGATGGGCATCCTGTTTTTTGGCCTGAGGAAGCCGGGTAAGAGGGTCCAGGGCCAGCGACTCCGGCAACCCCTGCCCGCAGGCTCGGAGGCGATGAGATTGCCAGGATCAGCCCCGGCTGAACGATGCGCCTTGGTTGGCGTCTGACCGGAACGGATGGCAGGTCCTAATGCTGGGCCTGAAACACTTGAGCCGCCGTTAGCTCCAGCTCCGGAAAGGCGGCGGACAGGAGCCGCTCCTCGCCCCGAAACTGGTTTACCCGATAGTCCTCCCCCTCCAGGGTGTAAATCGAGAGGGTCGGTTGCTTTGGCTCACCGATGTAACGGGTCGCCGCAAGACCGAGGTGATCCACGATCCAGTATTCCGGGATCTGCATTTCCTCGTAGTCCTTCAGCTTCCGCAGATAGTCATCACGCCAGTTGGTACTGGCGACCTCGATCACAACCTTGATCGATCGACCCAGTGTAACCGTGGAGCGCTTTTCCCAAAGGGGTTCCTCCACCAAGGACGGTCGATTTAGGACGATGATGTCCGGTCGATAGCCTGACTTAGCATCGGGCGAGCGAACAATGCCACTACGCGGAACCGAGTAAGGAAGGTTTTGGTTGCGGATTTGGAAATTGAGTTCGGCTGCAATAAAACCACCAATGTCTTCGTGGATGCCAGTAGGTTGCAATTCAACAATCACTCCGTTGTGTAGTTCGTAATGGCCGGTCTCAGGGCCTGTCTCCAGGAAGTCCTCAAAGCTGACCCGTTGAATGGAGTCTTCCAGTTGCTCGTCGGCCTGGACTTCGGGCGGAACGGTCGTCTGAAGGTTGGTCTGAACCATAGGGAATTGGGGTTGGGCGATGGGTAAGTAGCGGCTGACTTTTAGGATAGCAGGGGCGATCGCGCCCCCCGCTCTAGGGTGCGTCTCACTTTGGAGACTCCCCTTCGCCCTACTTGGGAGAAGGGGCCGGGGGATGAGGGGGCAAACCTGCCTAACTGAGATGTACCCCCGCTCTACAGGGACAGCCCCGGCCAACTGGCAAGGTCCTCGGTGGACTGGACAAGGTGCATCCCCGCATCCGCAAAGCGCTGGAAGGCCGCATCCGCTTGATCGGTGAAATCGACCACCTTGGGAACGACGACTGGCGAGGTGCAATCTTCCAGAAGGTAGACTTTTTGGGCCAATTGGGGGTCTTGAGCTTGGATCTCGCCGAGCAGATCGGCGATTGTCCAGGCGACGCAGTGGCTCTTGGCTTGGCCTGCAATAATGACCGCATCAAAGTCCAGGAGTTTTTGGATAAAGCGGGTGTTTTTCTGGGCGATGGGGCGGCCCTCGGGACCGGCCAGGACTTCAGGGCTGAGAACAGAGTAATTCTCAGTCAAGGGGTTGCCGCCTTTGATCTCGAAGCGGGTCTGACTCCGGCGGGCGATCGCGTGAAAAAAGCACGCTTCTTCCACAGCCGCGACCAAGGCATGACCGAGGCCCCCCAGCATGGAATGGTAGGGCCAAATCGTCAGCGGATATTTGCCCCGACTATCCAATTGTTCGGCATAGTGTTGGGCGTGTTTTTGCAGCAGCATGTAGTTGCTATTGCCAAGGCTGTAGGCGATCGCTGGGTTCACTTTCCAGACCCCTTTCTGCACCTGGGCGGCCGTGATGTTGGTCATGGGTGCGGGATGTTCCCCCGCATCATTAACCCAAAAAACAGGGTGAAAAATTTGCATGGCCGTGTGGGTGTCGAGGGTCGGCGCGATCTCCGTCAGGCTGCCGAGATGGCGATAGATAAACTGGCAGAGGCGCTGGTTGTCATCGATCGCCCCCGTGCCGGAGCGACCCGCCACAAAAAGCTCCCCGTCCGGGAGGCAGAAGGTGTTTTGGGCATCAATAATCGTCAGGCAGATCCGGAGCCGATCCTTGGCCGCCGGCTGGAGGCCGTGGAGCTTGGCCCAGTCAGCCGCTTGGGCGGCCCGCTCCTGGTAGGGAACGCGCCAAATTGCGCCGACTTGGTGGGGGTCAAAGAAGGGGGGGATGGGCAGTTGGGTGGTGGTGGGTAGGGTCATGGCAGCTCCTTCGGGTGGGTGATTACTTCGTGTTTAATTTACACCTTAACTTGATTATGGTGTTATTCTCACACTATGTCAAGGGCCCTACGAATTCCCCGCCGCCGCCCCACGACAGCGAGCTGGGTCCGTCGCCCCCCCGCCGCCGGGAGCAGCCTAGGGTCCGTCCTATTCTGAAGCCCGAATCTAGGCAGGAACTAGATTTCCGCTTGAGCAAGTCCGGCCAATCCCCGCCCTCAAAGGCCAAGATTGGCCAGGGCTTTAGGAGCCCTGGACGACCGGCCCTGGGGGTGAGGCCGGAACATGTCTCAATATTGGGTACGCTGCGTTACAGTCTTCAAAGCGGAAATGCGTCACAATGAGCAAGTTTACCTAGATCGGATGGTAGCCCGCCCATGAAGATTATCGTCGCCAGCCTCGGGCGTACTGGCTACAAAATTTTTAACCTCCTGCGCCAACAGGGAACTGAGGTGACAGGGATCAGCGATCGCCCCCTGCCCCAGGAAAAGGGCGAGGATCTGATCATCGGCGATGCTCGCTCGGCCTCCACCCTCCTAGCGGCCGGCATCCAGACCGCCGAAACCCTCGTCCTGGCCAGCAACGATGATGCCTTTAACCTGGCGGTTCTGACCCAAGCCCGGGCGATTAACCCGGAGATCCGAATTATCAACCGCCTGTTCAACCACACCTTGGGCGAGCGACTCAACCACACCCTGACGAACCACGTCTCCCTCAGCGTCGCCAGTTTGGCAGCGCCGATCTTTGCGTTTGCCGCCCAGGGCAGCCAGGCGATCGGTCAACTGCAACTCTTTGACCAAACCTGGCCCATCCACGAGGAAATCATCACCGAGCGCCACCCCTGGCATGGCCGCCCCCTGAGCGAACTCTGGGCCAGCCACTCCCGAATGCTCATCTACTACCTCGCGGCCGACCAGGAGTACAACCTGATCGCTGCCGTGAATGAGGGGCGGCGGCTGGCGAGTGGCGATCGCCTAATCGTCGGCAGCAAACCCAACGCCCGTCAGGCCCGCCAGCCTTACCTGCGCCACTTCTTCAAGGCGCTGACCAACCTGCATAAGTTGCAGCGCTACGGCCGCTCCGTGGCCCTCGTCACGCTCGCCCTCCTGATCACAATTTTTCTCGCCACAGTCACCTATATCACAGTGAACTACGAAACCTCCGTCGTCGATGCCCTCTACTTCTCTGTGGGCATGATCACGGGCGCTGGCGGTCAAGAACAGGTTGCTGAGATGGCTCCCGACAGCATCAAGCTCTTCACCACGATCATGATGCTGGTCGGCGCGGGGGTGATTGGGATCTGCTACGCCTTGATCAATGACTTCATCCTCGGCAGTCGGCTCAAGCAGTTCTGGGCCGCGGCTCGAGTGCCCACCCGCCAACACTACATCATCTGCGGTCTCGGGAGTGTTGGCCTTCGCATCGCCCAACAATTGCACCGCCAAGGCTTTGAGATCGCCGTGATTGAACGCGATATCAACAACCGCTTTCTCCACGCCGCCCGCTCCCTCGGCGTGCCCGTGATGGTCGAAGATGCCAGCCTTGCCAGTATTCTCCGAGCAGCTAACCTGAAGACGGCGGCAGCCCTTTTGGCCGTCACCAGCAGCGACATGGTGAATTTAGAGATTGCCCTCTCAGCCAAGGCCATTCAACCCCAACTCCCCATCGTTGTCCGCAACCAAGACCCGCAGTTTTCCCTCGCCGTACAGCAGGTTTTTGGTTTTAACAACGTCCTTTGCCCCAATGAACTGGCGGCCCCGGCCTTTGCGGCGGCGGCCCTCGGCGGTTGCATCCTGGGGAACGGAATGCTGGACGATCTCCTCTGGGTTGCCCTCTCAACACCGATTATGCCAGCCCACCCCTTCTGTCACTGCACGGTTCAAGAAGCCGCCAAGCTCGCTGATTTTGTCCCGCTCTACCTGGAAGTAGCAGGACAGACGGTTCACGGCTGGGAGCTACTCACAACCCGGCTCCAGCCTGGAGATACGCTCTACTTAGTGATGCCCGCTGCGGAATTGGCCCAGCTCTGGCAGCTTGAGTCCCGGCTGGCTCCTAGCAGCTCAGAAGCCCCCGAAGTTGCCAGTAACTACGTGCAGTACCGCGAGTTTGGTTTGGTTTGACCCGCGATTTAGTAAAAATCTAGTTCCGTTTCCGGTTGGGGCAACGGTTGGGCCAGCTCGAAATTGGAGGGGTCCCGCAGAAAACGGAACGCTTCTTCTTCAAGGCGGTGGATGTGGTGGGCCTCGATGGTATTGCTGTGGCGCAAGGCGGCGAGATAGCCGTCAAGATAGAGTTGCAGTTCGCTGTAGCGGTTGCCTCGATTCCAAAGATCGACGAGGGCGTCGGTGAGGTACTGGTAGTGGCGAATCGAGAGGGTATCGATGAGCATGATCACGATCTGGTTAGGCTGGCTAAAGAGGAACCTGGAGACGGGTGCATCTCACTTGGGAGACTCCCCTGCGCCCTACTTGGGAGAAGGGGCTGGGGGATGAGGGCAAACGGGTGCATCTCACTTGGGAGACTCCCCTGCGCCCTACTTGGGAGAAGGGGCCGGGGGATGAGGGCAAACTTGCCTAACTGAGATGCACCCCCTGGAGACTGCCTGACAAGACCCTCAGCCAAGCAGTTTGACAACAAAATCTGCTCATGATGAGTTGATGTCTCCCTCTAGTTTAGCAAAATGCTCCCGGTCTCCGTAGAGTCGTGCCCTACTATTCAGGGATCGGGTCGGGTCTAGAAGCGCTGAGTAGTGAGTGTTACAGAAAAATCAAGGTCTGTTTGCTAGGGTATGGGGTAAATACTTCCAGGCTTAGGATGCAAACGTGGGCGCAACTCAGATTCTGATCGTAGAGGGCAATCCCCACCTGCGCTCGCTCCTTGGCTGGCACTTACAACAGGCTGGCTACGGCATACACCAGGCGGCGACCCTCCAACAAGCCCGAACCCTGGCTGGCGAGCAGGCGCTGCATCTCGTCGTACTCGATTCTGACCTTCCCGATGGCGATGGGCTGGAGCTGTGCCGCTGGCTCTACCATCAGCGCCAAGCCCTGCTGTTGATGCTTTCGGCTCGCAACAGCCAAGGCGATGTAGTCGCTGGCCTTCAGGCGGGGGCGGATGACTATCTGACCAAGCCCTTTGGGATGCAGGTGTTTATGGCCCGCATTGAGGCGCTGCTGCGCCGGCTGCGGGTGACGCAGGCTCCCCTTTACCTCAGCTATGGCGATCTCCGCATTGATCTCGTCCAGCGGCGCGTCTGCTTTCAAGGCCAATTCATCGACCTGACGCCTCAGGAATTTAGTCTGCTCTACGTTCTGGCTCAGGCGGCGGGCGCGCCCCTCAGCCGGAGCGAACTGCTGCGCCGGGCCTGGCCGGATGCCATTGACAATCCCCGCACGATCGACACGCATGTGCTCTCCCTCCGTAAAAAACTCGAAGCTCACCCCCAACAGCCCCACTTGATCCAGACGGTGCGGAATGTGGGCTATCGCTTCAATGCGGAGCTGTTGTTGATGCCGCCCCTCGAGCAAACGGCGATCGCCACGGCAGGGGTTTAGCCCCGTCACCCCGACTCGGTTGTAGGGCCGATAATTGTGTAGATTTGGGTTGTGCTCTGGCGGCCGCGCAGTTGAATATTGGCCACCGGTTCCGCCAGAAACTGACCGCTGACCATCGCAAAGGTCTGGCGGGATACGAGGATGTTGTAGGGGCGCTCGCGGGTGATTTCCTTGTTGAGGGCCTCCAGCCGTGCCGCCACATTCACCGTATCACCGACCACGGAATAGTTGAGCCGCTGGGAGCCTCCCAAGCTGCCCGCCATGACCGACCCGGAGTGAAGGCCAATGCCGATGCGGATCACAGGGAAATCAATCTGACGGAATTCCACGTTTAGCTCTTCTAGGCGCTGGTGCATGGCGATACTGGCAGCGATCGCCCGGGCGGCGTCCTGCTCCATCTCCAGCCGTGTTGCCCGCTTGAAGGGCACACCAAACACGGCCATGATCGCATCGCCGATGTACTTGTCCACCACCCCCCCGTGGGCCATGATGCAGTCGGTCATGGTATCTAGGTAGCGATTCAGCCAGCGAAAGGTCTCCGCTGGGGTGAGGTGCTCCGAGATGGTGGTGAAGCCGCGAATATCACTGAACAGCACTGTCGCCGTCATTTCCGAGGCCTGAAGCTCTCCTCCCTGAAAAAAAGCATCCCGCTGCTGCCAGATGAGGGTCGCCGTCTCCGGCGCGACGTATTTTTCAAACAGCCGCATGAGCTGCTGTTTTTCCCGCTGCTCATTCAGGGCCACCCCCGCGCCGCTCAACAGCATGGTCCCGATGGGGGCCGCGACCGGGAGCAGGACGCCGCCGAGACTCAAGGCGGCCCAGGCGATCGCCAGCCACCCCAAGGGCAGACCCACCACGACCCCGAAGCGTAGCGCTAGCTTCTTACTAGCCGTCAGCAGGCGGCTCGCCAGCAAACCCACGGGCAGGAGCAGCACTCCCAAGAACGTCTTGGGCCAGGGGCGCAGGAAGCGATCTTGCAGCAGGTTATCCAAGACAGCAGCATGGAGATAGACCCCTGAGGTTGGGGGGCCGTTGTTGTAGGGCGTCAGGAGGGGGTCGGTGCTCGCCGTAGCCGTAAAGCCAATGAGCACCAACTTGTCCCGCAGGTCCTGGGGGGCGAAGCGGCCTTCGGCAATATCGGCAAAGGAATAGGTGGGCACGGCTGCCACCGGCCCCGGCCAATTGACCCAGACTTCTGTAAATCCTTCGCGATCGCCCGGGGGCGACAGGGCTGAGAGGCGGGGCGGCTCTCCCAGGGCCTCCCGCAGCAGCCCATCTACCTCTAGCATGGCCAGCCCCAGGGTCGGAATCGCCGCCTGGTTCCCCACCACCCAGAGGGGAACGCGGCGACTGAAGCCATCGGCCTCCCGTTGATGGCTAATCTGGCCCTGATTGGCGGCGGCCGCCGCCAGAGCCGCCACAGGCTCTAGGGGCTGGCCTGTATTGTCCCAGGTGCGAGCGAGGACCGCCGTACCTAGGGCGTCGAGGGCCGCCGCGAACTCGGGATCGGCGGCGCTAGTCTCGGGAAAGAGGATGTCGAAACCGACCACCAGCGGGTAGGCTGCGTCCAGGGCCTGGAGTAGTTGCGTATAGCGATCGCGGGACCAGGTTTGGAACTGCCCGTAGGCCTGCAAACTGGCTTCGTCAATGGCGATCACCGCTAGGCGCTCGTCCCAGGGCAAGGGCCCCCGGAGCTGAAAGAGCAGGTTGTAGCTCACTCGCTCTAGGGGCTGCCAGACCCCCAAGGGACTCAGGCCCAGGGCACTCAGGGCGGCGATCGCCCCGATCGCCCCCGGTCCATAACCCCGCAGCCATAACCACCAGCGCCGCCAGCGAGGATCACTCATCGTCCTTGAGGATCACTTGGCGAGGGAGACGCAGCGGGCGGCACCAGGAGTTCATAGGTCTGCTCCCGCTCAAAAAGATCCCGCACCACCAAGCGCAAGCGCCGATCTGCTGGCAAGGGCACAACCTGATCGAGTTGGCCCTGACGGCTTACGGCCACGGTGGCGTCATTGAGCCGGACCGTGCTTGTGGGGTTGATCCGAGCTGTCACCCGCACTTGGCCCTGTTGCGCGCCCCCCAGCAGTTCAAACCGCAGGTTAAAGTCGCCAAAGATCGGCCCCCCCTGGATCGGCTCCCCATCCACAGGCATGATCCAGCCCGAATCTGGGCCGCAGTCCACTTCATCCTCCGTATCCCGCCGCCGAAAGGCCACGCGCCCCTCGAGCACGTTGAGATGGGTCTCGCCATCGGGCCGCACGTAGAGCAGGAACTGGGTTCCCCGGACTCCGGCATTCCCCGCCGGGGTGCGAATATTGAAGCGCGAGTCTGGGTTGTTGAACCGGCGCACCTGCACCCGCGCCCGACCGCTGGCCAGGAGCAATTCGCTGGTCTTGCCGCCACTCGGCAGCGTTTGCAAGTTCGAGACATTCAGTTCACTGTCCGGGCTCACCTCGACCGAGCCAATGCCATCGTCGAGAACTAAGCGGGCCCTCCCGCTGCTGCCTGTACGCAGGCCGTTGCTGGTCGTCGGGGCCAGGCGATCGCCCGCCGCGACGGGTTGGCCCTGGAACGTGACATCACCGGAGGTTTCCGCAACCTCCACATAGCGAGGCGTGACGGCACTCTGGCTAGGATTCGAGAACACCAGCACCATCATGCTGCTCACCACAGCCAGGGCAAAGCTACTCAGAAAGAGCCGCCAACTATATCGACGAAAACGTGCAATCATAGACAGCCTCTCAGGTCTTAGATGGGTTGCAAAGCGTTGCAAGATTTAGTAACAACGGATTGTGACGCCAACGGCGTCAGGGATCTCTACCAGTATGGCGGTCGGGGATCGGGATGAACAGCGGCCGGCCTCAGAGCCCCAAGCCCTCCTCAGGCCGCCGGCAGCCAAAAGCGAAAGGTGCTGCCTATCCCAACTTCGCTCTCCACCTCAATCTGACCGTTTTGTAGCTCGATCAGCCGCTTGGAAATAGCGAGGCCGATCCCCGTACCGCCGGAGTCGCGCGATCGCGCTCGGTCGGCCCGCCAGAAGCGCTCAAACACCAAGGGCAAATCGTCAGGGGCGATGCCAAGGCCCGTATCCCGCACGGCAACCCAGAGGCGCCGCGCCTCACTCCAGGCCCGCACCTCAATCGTGCCCGCCTCCGTGTAGCGCAGGGCATTGCCCAGGAGGTTCACGAGCACCTGCTCCAAGCGATCAGGGTCGGCTAAAACCGGGGGCAGATCGGCCGCACAGTCAAGCTTCAGCAGGGGGTCCTGGTCGAGCACTTGGTCCCGAAAGCGCTCCACCAGAGCCGCGAGGAGGGGAGGCACCTTGACGGGCTGGAGGTTGATCGGCAGGTGGCCAGCCTCGGCTTTGGAGAGTTCCTGCAAGTCCCGAGTCAGGCGCTCAAGGCGGCGAGTTTCCCGCACGAGGCGCTCATAGAGGTCGGGGGAGGGGGCGATATTTTCAGCAGCTAGCTCTTCTAGATAGCCTCGTACCACGGTTAGGGGCGATCGCAGCTCATGGGTCAAGTCGCCGATCAGTTCCCGGCGGCGCTGCTCGACGCCTTCAATGCTGCTGGCCATGCGATTGAAGCTCATGGCCAACTGGTGCAGCTCCGGAATGTCGCTAGCGGCAACCCGCACTTGCAAGTTCCCGGCCGCAAAATCCCGCGTCACTTGGCTCAAATCATCGAGGGGCTGGGTGATCCGCCGCGCGACCCAGTAGCTCAGGCCCCCGGCGGCGGTAGCCCCGGCGGCAATCGACCACATGGCGCTGATGTCCCAAGCACTCTGGAAACCGCGCACCAAATAGGTGCGGGCGGAGCGCACAGTGACAACGCCTCGCTGCTCCAGTTGCTCCAAGCGCAGCACAAAGAAGCGAGGGGAGGAAAGCTTGGCGATCACCGTGAAGCTCCCCAGTCCCACCACCATCACCAGCAAGTGGGAAAAAAAGAGGCGGGTTGTTAAACTCAGCTTCGCCACGGGGCCTCGCCAGGACTACGCTCTCCATTGTAGGGAGGGAATTTTTTTCTACAATGGCGATAGCTTTGTTACGAAATGTTACTAAACCCATGCTGCTGCGCCCGGACCAACGCGAGAAACTCGATCCCGCTGACGACAGCGACTTCTACAGCCTGCCCCGCTTTGTCACCCATGTTGATGGGGCCTTTCTCGATCGCTTGACCCAGTTATATCGCGATCGCCTCCGGCCCCAGACCCGCATCCTGGACTTGATGAGCAGTTGGGTGTCCCACTTGCCCGAGGACTTGACCTTGGCCCATGTCGAGGGCCAAGGCCTCAACGCCGCTGAGCTGGCTAAAAATCCCCGGCTGGACCATTACATCGTCCAAAACCTGAACATCCAGCCCCAACTGCCCTACCCCGATCACGACTTCGATGCCGTGTTGAACTGTGTCTCGGTGCAGTACCTGCAATACCCTGAAGCCGTGTTCAGCGAAATTGCCCGCGTACTCAAGCCCGGCGGACTGCTGATCGTGAGCTTCTCGAACCGGATGTTTTATCAGAAGGCGATCGCCGCCTGGCGGGACAGCAGCGAGACAGGCCGCGTCGCCCTTGTGAAACGCTACATCGACAGCACCCCCGGCTTCGGCTCCCCCGAAATCATCACAGTTCCGGGTGGCCTGCCTAACCTGTTTCAACTCCTCGGCTTTGGCGGCGCTGACCCCTTCTATGCTGTGATTGCCTCCCGTCAGTAGCACCAGGGCCAGAATAGGGACTGTCACAAGGGCTCCCTTTCGCGAATCTAACATCCAAGAATTTGCCCATGACGCCATTTTTCCGCACCTCGTAGGGTGGAAACGTCATCAGGAGCTAACCCGAGACAGCCCGCCCAGGGAACGCCCCGCCATGTCCGTCGTCCATGACTTGCAGAACCCTTGCCAGCACTGGCTTTTCGGTGCTGGGACTAACAGGAACTGGCTCAAGCTGCCATCGAGTCCCCGACTGGATTCTAGTGGTAACTGGCGATAAGCCCGGGCCTCGGCGGTGCTGTCACGACTGTGTTAGCTCTAGAGTTGAACCATGTAGAGAATTTTTGGAGATTACGTATGAGATTGGCCCGTCAGTTTAGTGCCACGCTACTTGCGTCGGCCGCCCTCGCCCTTATTCCCCTCTCGGCTGCGGAGGTCGCTCGTGCCCAGCGCGTTGTCAACGTTAACCCCAGCAGCAGCGCCACCCAAGCTATACCGGCCGATAGCTCCATTTCCGGCGTCTTCGACACCAGCGACGGCTCCCGCGTCGATCTCAACTCGGTGCAGATCTTCGTGAACGACCGCAACGTGACCGCCCAGAGCACCATCACCCCGAACTTTTTTAGCTACAAGCCGACGAGTCCCTTATCCCCCGGCAGCAATAATGTGCGGGTGGAATTCCGCAACCAAGCCGGCCAGAGCTGGCGCGCGACCTGGAGCTTTGTCGTCCAGCAGCCCCAAGCGGCCCTGAACATCAGTTCCGTCACCCACAACGCCGCTACCGAACCCCTCGGCGCGGGGGGAACCTTCCTCGCCACAATCAACGGCACCTCCGGAGCCAACGCGAGGGTCTTGCTCCTGGCCGACGGCCAGACGGTGCGCGAGATTCCGGCCCAGGAAGTCTCGCCGGGGGTCTACGTGGCAACGCTGAATCTGGCGGCTGGTCAGCAACTGCGGGAAGGGGTCGTGGTCGGCCGCCTACAACGGCAAGGCCAGACGATCTACGGGGCGGCAGCTCAAGCGGCGGCCTTCACCCCCAGCGGCGGCTCGACAGCGGTGACGCAAGTGCCCCAGGGGGGCGTGACCCAAACTCCTAGTGATGGCGGCGCAACCCAAACGTCCACGGGCAACCTGCGGCCGGTGTTCACCTCCCACCAAGACGGCGGCATGGTCACCAGTGAGGGGTTCACGCTCACGGGTCAGACCCAGCCCGGAGCTTTGGTGCGGGTGCGGGTCTTCTCACGGCTGCGGGCCCTGGGGGGCATCGTCAGCATCGGCGGCGAAACGCCCCTGCTGGAGCAGGAAGTGCGGGCTGATGCCCAGGGTCGCTTTGAGGTGCGGGTTCCCCGGCCCACGGTGGTCTCGTCGGGAACCCAGTACCGCGTAGAGGCGGCTGCAACGGACGGGATGCAAGTCAGTGACGTGACCAACCTGACGTTGACGCAGCGCTAGGAGCCAACTCGGAGCAGCAGTAGGGGCCGGTTTAGCAGCCTGCCCCTACCCTGATGGCTCGATACCAAGGAGGGGATGGCGACGCGCCGGGGCTTCTCGCAGAGGGAGCTACTGTACACTGAAGGGAAATGCACCCTGCTCAGGGAGCGCTCAGAGTGCCAAATACAGGGGAGTTGCACTTTTTTCCGTCCACCCATTCCCAGGATTGCCGTGTCGAACGCTCCAAGTCGTGGTTAATAATGGGAGGATCGAGTGATCTCCGCCACTGGCTGCGGCCTCCGCGCACGGCTTGGGGGGGTGAGCGCTATAACCCTCTACCATGAAACTGCTCTGTCTCAGTAACGGTCACGGCGAGGACTTGATTGCCGTCAATATTCTCGAACAACTGCGCCAGCGGCCCCAGGGCCCCGAGGTGGCGGCCCTGCCCCTCGTGGGGGAGGGTCGGGCCTATGCCCGCAGTGATATTCCGATCATCGGCCCCGTGAAAGCGATGCCCTCCGGCGGGTTCATCTACATGGATGGGCGGCAACTTTGGAAAGATATGCGCGGGGGTCTGCTGGGACTGACGCTGGCTCAATATCGCCTCGTGCGTCAGTGGGGACGGCGGGGCGGGAAAATCTTGGCGGTTGGGGACATTGTGCCGCTGCTGTTGGCCTGGCTGAGTGGCGGTGACTATGCTTTTGTGGGCACGGCCAAGTCGGAGTATTACTTGCGGGATGAGTCGGGCTGGCTGTCGCGATCGCGCAGTCTTGAGGGCTGGTCCGGTTCCGTCTACCTACCCTGGGAGCGCTGGCTGATGCGGCGATCGCGCTGTAAGGCGGTGTTTCCCCGCGATCAGCTCACCACCAATGTTCTCAAGCGCTTCCGGGTTCCTGCCCACGATCTCGGCAATCCCATGATGGACGGCTTGCGGCCGGAGCTGCCGCTCCGGGAGTTGCCAGCCGCCGACGAGGCCACCCTCGCCCAGCGCCCGTTGGTGATCTTGCTTCTGCCCGGCTCGCGAGCCCCCGAAGTCTATAACAATTGGCAATTATTCCTCCCGGCCCTGGCGAGCGTGATTACGGCTTTTCCCCAGCGCTCCCTCCTCTTCTTGGGGGCGATCGCCCCGGCCCTGCAAACCAACCCCCTGGTCCAAGCCCTGAATCAGCAGGGCTGGCAGCATCTGACGGCCTTGCCGGAAGGCTTGCCCTTCAGCGATCCCCGGGCGATCGCCTTCGCTTACCCAGCCTCACCGCTGCCCCCCCGCCGGGTGCAACTGTTGCTCACTCAGAATGCTTACAATGCTTGCTTGCAGGTGGCCGATTTTGCGATCGCCATGGCGGGCACGGCCACGGAGCAATTTGTCGGGCTGGGCAAGCCAGCGCTCACCCTCCCCGGCCGCGGCCCCCAGTTCACGCCCCAATTTGCTGAAGCGCAGACGCGGTTGCTCGGCCCCTCGGTGTTTCTCCTCTCCCAACCCGAGCAGGTGGGCAAGACGATCGCCGGGATGCTCACCAATCCTGATTTATTGCAAGTCGTGGCTGAGAATGGCGAGCGGCGCATGGGAAAACCCGGAGCGGCTGCTAGAATTGCAGATTGTTTGTTAAGCACCCTCAGCTCGCAGTAGTCTCGGCCTCTCCGGTTCACCCCCACCCTCAAACCCTCTTCTGCACGCCCTATGAAGCTCAGCCTCTGCACAATTGTCAAAGATGAAGCCGAAGCGCTGCCCGCCTGCCTGGACAGTGTGCAAGATGTGGTCGATGAAATGATCGTGCTCGATACGGGCTCGACGGACAACACCATCGAAGTCGCTAAGGAACGGGGGGCCACGGTTCACACCTACCCCTGGGCCAATGATTTTGCCGCCGCCCGGAATGAGACCCTGAAATACGCCACCGGCGATTGGGTGCTGGTCCTGGATGCGGATGAACGGCTGAGCCCGGCGATCGCCACCCAACTACGGCTGGCCCTGCTCAATGACAACGTGCTGGTCGTCAACCTGCTGCGCCAGGAAGTAGGGGCGACCCAGACCCCCTATTCTCTGGTATCACGCCTGTTTCGCAGGCATCCCGGCCTCCAGTTCAGCCGCCCCTACCACGCCCTGATCGACGATGCGGCGAATGAGATCCTGAGGCAGGAGCCCGACTGGCAGATCATGGCCCTGTCCAATGTGGCGATCATCCACTTTGGCTACGAACCCGGGGCGATCGCCGCCAAGAGCAAGACCGAGCGAGCCCGCGCCGCGATGGAGCAGTACCTGACCAATAACCCCCAGGATTCCTATGCCTGTAGCAAGCTGGGGGCCCTCTATATACAGATAGGGGAGGTGGATCAGGGCCTTGAGTTGCTCACCCGAGGCCTGCAAGATGCCCAAGCCGAAGCCCCCGTCCTGTTTGAACTCAACTACCATCTGGCCAATGCTTGGGCCCGCCAAGGGGATGTGGACAAGGCGGTAATCCACTACCAAGCCGCCTTGGCCCAGCCGGTGTTCCCGATCCTGAAGCTGGGAGCCTACAACAACCTGGGCAGCCTCCTCCTCGAGGCCGGGGAAGCCGAGATGGCCCAGCGACCGTTTATGGCGGCGGTGTCGATTGATCCCAGCTTTGTCAAAGGCTATTACAACTTGGGGATGGCCCTGAAAGCTCAGGGCAACTTCAAAGACGCGATCCTGGCCTATGAGCGAGCGATCCAGCTCCGCCCTGACTTTGCCCAAGCCCACCAAAATTTGGGCGTGGTCTGGCTGAAGTGCGGCCGGGTGCCCGAGGGGCTGAATTGCTTCGGGCGGGCGATCGCCTTGCTGGAGTACCAAAATCTGCTGGAAGCCGAGCGCTTGCGCCGCAGCATCAAGGACATGGGCTTTGAAGTACCCAGGTTCACGGTTGAGGAGGTGTTAACCTCTATTCAGGCGGAGGGGGAATCAGAGCAACCCTCCCTAGAGCAGGCCCTCGAAACAGAGCCCGCGACCCCGGAGGCCGCTCCCCCGGCCGCCCCGAAGTCTAGGCCTAAGGGGAAAAAGCGCGATCGCAAAAAGTAGAGCAAGCGCTTGCTCCAGTCAGGAATTTTTGCGAGCAGCCCAGATTGGCAGCCCTTGAGCTGAGGGAGTAGGGAGTCGTGAATTAGGGTAGGGAGTCGTGCTATTCCCCACTCCCAACTCCCTTAACAACGCCGCCCTCGGAGCCAGTAGGCCATCATCGCACCCTTGCCCTTGATCGGGATCGGGCCCCGGGGCTCGAGGTGGAAGCGCTCCTGGATGCGGCGATAGGTCGCTTCTGTAACCTGGATGCAACCGGGCTCGCCTTGGGATTCCATGCGGCTGGCGATGTTCACCGCGTCCCCCCAGAGGTCGTAGATAAACTTCTTGGTGCCGATGACGCCAGCGACGACGACCCCCGTATTGATCCCGATGCGGATCTGGAGGGGGTTCCCGTGGGGAGTTTTGAGCGGGGCGATCGCTGTCTGCATGGCCAGGGCCATCTCCGCCATGACGAGGGCGTGATCGGCTCGGGGCACGGGCAACCCCGAGGCAACCATGTAGGCATCGCCGATAGTCTTGATCTTCTCAATCCCCAGGCGCTCGGCCAGGTCATCGAAGCGGGAGAAGATTTCGTTCAGCATATCTACCAGTTCGATCGGTTGCAGACTGGCGGAGAGGGGGGTAAAGCCCACGATGTCGGCAAACAGGATCGTGACCTCGTTGAACTGCTCCGCGAGGGAGCCTTGGTGCTGCTTTAACTGCTCCGCAATCGGCTTGGGCAAGATATTCAGCAACAGGGCCTCGGACTTTTCCTGCTCCTGTCGCAGGGCCTCCTCAGCTTCGTGTCGCGCCTGGGCGACGGCGATGGTATCGCCCAAGAGGCGCAGCAGCTTGATCTCCCCGGCGGTCCAGGTGTGGGGTTGGTTCACGGCATCGAGGCCCAGGAAGCCCACCAGCCGCCCGGAGTAGATCATGGGCACATTCAACAGCGACTGGATGCCTTGGGCTTTGAGGTAGTCCTGTTCCGCCAGGTTGGGGAGTTGGGCGAGGTCGTCCAGTTGCACGATCTGACCCGCACAATACTGGGCGTGGAGCCACGGCAGGGTGGTTGCGGGAACGGCCTGGGTGGCGTCGATGCAGGGGATGATGCCCGGGCGACACCATTCCTGGGTATTGCTGAAGCTGCTGAGGTCGGGGCTGTAGCACATCACATAGGCGCGATCGCAGCCGACGAATTCGCCCACAACCTGCAAGGCGTATTGCGTCGCTGCGTCGAGATGGGCCTCGAGGAACTGGCGCGAGATGCGGCTGAGGTGGTTGTCCCGTTCCGCTTGGCGCTGGAGCGCGAGGGTGGCTTGGCGGCGCTCCTGCCAGAGGCCGACGGCCGCGGCGATCGCCTCAAGCAGGTCGATTTCGTCCTGTTCCCAGTGCCGCGCCTGCCGACACTCATCAAAGCCAATGCAGCCAAAGAGTTCTCCATTCACCAAAATTGGCAGCACGAGAATCGCTTGGATGTTTTCCGCCTGCAACAGGTGGCCCTCCGGGCCGGAGAAGTCGCTGGCGATGCCGGCGATCGCGCTGCCCTGTTGAAGCAACTGGCTGAAGTGGGGCAGGTATTGATCCAGCTCAAAACTCTCAGGCCGAAGCGTGGGGCTGGGGGGTGGGATATCGGGCGCACACCACTCGGCCTGGGGCCGGCCGATCCAGCGACCCTGGGCATCGCGATTGAGAGCGAACAGGTAGACCCGGCTGGCTCCGGAGACCTCTCCCAGGGGTGCGAGGAGAGTTTGGTAGTCAAAGTCCCCGGCCACGCCGGCGCTGCTGAGGAGGGCTCGCTGCACTTCTACGATCGTCGTCGAGTAGCGCTGGCGCTTGAGGAGGGTGGCCTCGGCTGCTTTGCGATCGCTCACATTCCGGGCCACCCAGATCACCGCCTCCAGGGAGATGGGGGAAATGCTGGCGTCCGACCAGACTTCTCGCCCGTCGATCTCCAAGTTGTACTCCACCTGCAAGGTCTTTTGGGACGTGAGGGCCTGGCGAATGTAGCCCAGAAACTGGTCAGCGATCGGCTGGGGGAAAACATCGTGGAGGGTTTTGCCAATGCGGGTCCCCGTCGCCTCGTAGAGCAGGTCGTTGGCATTGGTCACAGGGAGTTTTAGGTGGCGGCCATTGGCATCGAAGACGAAGATCAAATCCGTCATCGCCGCGAACAGAGCCTTGAGTTCGGCATCGGCCTGGCGCTGCCGGAGGGCCGCCCCCAGTTGGGCGGCAATCTCCGCGATCAGTCGGCAGAAGCGGGCATCGCGATCGCGCGGTTCCGCCGTGAAAAAGGTCAGCACCGCCAAAACCTGAGGGGTCGTGTCGGCCTGGGCCGGGGGAACGGCCTGCGCCTCGGCCGGGGTGGCCGTCGCGGGCGCGACCAAAATCGGTAGACTAAAGCCCGCCCGGAGGCCGCATTCCCAGCCCCGCTCGAGCCGTAGGTACACATCATCCTGGGCCGCCGCCAGGGACTCCCAGAGCACCGGCTCTCCCCGCTGCCAAGCCTGACCCGGTAGTTCCTCGCCGGGGAGGAAGACCAAGGCCTCGCTGTAGTCGCGAAAGGGGGCGATGTCCACGGCTGGGGCGGTGAAGGCGCGACCGGGGGCCGTCTCTGGATCAGCCTTGTGGGTATACCAACTGGGGTGACACTCCAAGGCCCCGCCATCGGCGCTGGGAACCCAGACCTCGCCGTAGGGCCATCCGGCCGCCTCGCACACCAAGCGCAGGATGTCGTAGAGGGCGCGGTTAAAATCGGGGGCCGAGTTGACGGCCTGGGAGATGGCCAGCAGGAGTTGCACATCCGCCTCAGCCCGTTTGCGATCCGTGATGTCTCGGGCGACCCAGATCGCGCCCGTAGCCGAGATCGGCGACAGGCTGGCATCAAACCAAACGTTGCGTCCGCCAAGATCCAGTTGATAGTCGAAGTGAATCGCTTCCTGCTGTCCGACTACCTGAGTCAGGGTTTGGCTCCAGGCCTCTCGCTCCTGGCCACTCAGCATCATGATCGTGGCCCCTACGGGGTCGGCGGCTGGGCCGTAAAGGCGGGCCGGATTGGTGGGCGGAATCTCGATGTTGGCGATCGCCCCCGCCTGCACCTCCAGCACGAGCACAATGTCGCTCATGGCCTCGAACACAGTCCGCATCTTGCCCTCCGAGGTGCGTAACTGGCGCTCGAGGAGCCGTCGCTCGCTGATGTCCCGCGCCACCCAAACCACCTGCCCCGCATTGATCGGCGAGATATTGGCAGCGAACCAAGCGTCCTGGCCCTCAATCATCAGAGCGTATTCAAAATGGGCTGGGGTTCCCGTCGTTAGTACGGTGCGAATCTTGCTGAGAAAATCATCAGCCTGGGCCGGGGGAAAACATTCGTGGAGGGTGCGCCCGATCATCTCCTCCCGGGGGCGGTAGAGGAGCTCCGGGTTGGCCGAGGGAATTTTCAAGTAGCGGCCCTCGCCGTCAAAAACGAAGATCACTTCCGTCATGGCCTCAAACAGGGTCTGCATCTCGTCCTCGGCGGCCCTGAGCTGAGCCGTGCGCTCCTGGACCCGCTGCTCCAGGTCGAGTTTGCTCATTTCCAGGGCCGCAAAAGCAGCTTGCAACTGGTGGGCTAGGTTGTGGAAGGTGCGGGCGAGGGCTTGCAGCTCGGCGATCTGGGGCCACCAAGCGGCGGTCGGGCCCAGGCGAATGGCCTCCTGGAACTGCCGTGGTTCTTGTCGCAACTGGACCGCGAGGGCGCTGCTGGCCTGGCTCAGTTGCAAGATCGGGGCCGCGATCCAGCGGGAGGTGAGGATGCCGAGCCCGGTGGCCAGGAGCAGGGCGATCGCGCAGAGCACAATCGTTTGCCGCTGATTGGCCTGGATCGCGGCCAGGAAGTCTCGCTCCGGCACCACGACCACAATGAACCACTCCAGGCCGGTGTCTGCCGCCAGGGGTTGCAGCCGCACAAAGTGGCGTTCGCCGGCCAGTTCCAGAGTCAATTCCTGGACCACCGGGGCCTCGAGGTAGGGCTCCAGGGCCTGGGTCGTCGCCGCAATCCTCGGGTTGTCGCTGCGCTGAGCCAGCCGCCGCTCGCTGCTCTCGGGGTCAATGGCCGCCGCCTGGCTGGAACTGGCGATGAGGGCTCCCCCCGCATCGAGCAAAAAGGTCTCGCCCCGCTCACTCAGGGGCAGGCTAGCGAGAAAATTGCTCAACTCGGCCAGCAGAATGTCGGCCCCCACCACCCCCACAAGGTCGCCCGTGGCGGTGCGGAGGGGTTGCGCCAAGGTCATACCCAAGACCTGCTGGCTGAACGTGACGTAGATGGGGCTCCAGGTGGGCCGGTTCTGGGCGATCGCCGCCTTGTACCAAGGGCGCTCCCGGGGATCATAGTCGGGGCGGCTGGCCAGGAGGGTCGTGGCGCGACCCTCGGCATCGGTGGCGTAGGTCCGGAACTCGCCGTTCGTCGCCACAGGATCGGCCCGCTTCAGCACCAAGAACCCCTCGGGCCAGCGTCCGGCCCCCAGGTAGCGACCATCAGCCATGCCCAATTGCAAGGTGTCAATGCTCGCCAGAACACGGATCTGTTTCCAAAAGTAGCGCTCAATCTGAGCTGCATTGTCGGGCGCGATCAAAGCTGGTTCCAGGGTCTCGACAGCACTCTGAGTCACGATGCGGGGCGCGGCCAAGTATTCGTTGAGGTGCTGCTCAATGCGCTCACTGGTTTCACGGTGCAGTTGACTGGCCAGGGCCTGGACGGCGACCCGGCCACTCCGGAGCGATAGCCAGCCGGTCAAGCTCACGGCCGCCGCTACTTGCAGCAAAAAGGGGACGATCAGCACCCACCGCAGGGGAATGCGCTGGAGGGGTGGGGAAACGGAGTCAGTGGACGGCGGCAGGGCCATGACTGGCATACGGTTAAGGACAACAAACCGGGGCTAGCGACAACGAGTTTTCCGGTGAGCCAAATTCCGAGGAGCTGGCAAGGATCATGCACCGCTCCTTTAAGATTATTCCGCTCCCCTAAGATTATTCCGCGAGGCCGCTGCGATTGGGTGTGACCGGACCCCTAACGTTGGACCGGCAGCGTGAAGTGAAAGCAACTGCCCTGGTTGGGGACGCTATCGACCCAGATTTGCCCGTAGTGAGCGCGCACAATGCGACGGCAGAGGGCGAGCCCGAGACCGTAGCCCTCTTGGGCTTCGTCGCGCTTGAGGCGGAAGTGGCCCTCGAAAATGCGATCGTGCTTTTCCTCGGGGATGCCCGGCCCCGTATCACAGACACTCACCTGCACTTTTTGCATCGTGCGGTGGAGCACTGACAGGGAAACCTCACCCCCAGCCGGCGTGTACTTAAACGCATTGTCCAACAAGTTCACCAGCACTTGTCGCACCAGTTCCACATCGGCATGGACAGGGGGCAGATCCTGGGGGACATCCTGGGTCAGTTGCAGGGACTTCGCCCGGGCTGCCTCACGAAATTGGCTGAGTAATTCACCACAGAGGATGGGCAAATGCAGGGCTTGGGGCTGGATTTTGAGTTCACTACCGCCGGTTCGCGTCGCTTGCAGAAGATCGGTGATCATCCGGTTCATGGTGCGGAACTGGGCCCGGGCTTGCTTCTGGAGCTGAGCGATCAGGTGGGCGGATTGTGCGCGATCGCCCTGATTTTGCGCTAGCTCCATGGTCTCCACCGCGATCGACGCCGCCGTGAGGGGACTGCGGAGATCATGGGCCAGCATGGCCAGGATCTGATCCTTGAACTGCAACTGCGCGAGTAACTCTTCTTTCTCTTTCTGCAACTGGAAGATTTCATCCGTAAGGCGGATGTACTCCAGGGAGTAGCCATCGCTGAGGCCGTGGTTACTGACCGCACTGCTGCTATCCTCGACCTGATGCGCGAGGGCATCCTTAAGCCAGCGCGGCCAGAAGCGCTGGAGCTTTTCGAGCAGGTCACTGCCGGCAATCACCTGAAATGGCTCTGGCTGGAGCTTCACTAGGGAAGGTGTCGCCATGAGACGAAAGTGCTCCACCAAGTCAGGCCGCTGGCTCACCTCAACGATCTGGCAGTCGTAGGAGTAGCCTTGACTGAGCTGCTGGAGAGAGTCAGCAATCCGCTGGGCATAAGTCCGGGAGCTGGGCCGGTCATCGATGAACAACAAAAACTGTAGCAGCGCACTGGTGACGGTGCTCTGCTCGGAGTTGGGGGACTGGTTTTTAGACGGTAGCACCAGAACAATGACAAGGGGGCGCAAGGGCAGGCCGGCCGAAGCCCAGGCCTAGGTCAACCTCTATCTTAAGATTAACTTAAAGATCCCACCGACTGAAACCCTGCGGGTGGACGAAAAAAGCGCGGCTCCCCTGAATTTTGAGCGCTGGTTCGAGGAGCAGAGGGTCGCCCTCTATCGCTCCGCGACGCTAGCGCGAACAGCGTTACCGGGCCCACTCTTCGAGAAGCCGCTGTAACACTCAGGCCGGATGCACCCCTAGGTCAGCCCGACCATTCCTATTAGGAAACGCTGATCTCTAGAGGCTCATTCTGTAATCCAGCCAACAGACGCTCGCTTTATTTCTGCTAGTTTAGTAGGCAATCTTGTACCGATAGACCCTGTCCAGCCTTGAGTGCTTGGCCAGCAGACCCCTGTTTTTTCCTTCAAGCTTGCGACTGCCCTATGGAATCGTTCCCCTGTGAAATTGACGCCCCGCCAATGCCCTCCTTCGGGGTCTCTCCCGCTCAACCATTGGCTAGCGAGCAACCCGCATCGACCGCAGAAATCGCCCGAGGCGAGGTGATGGCTGTGATCGGCGCGACGCGCGATCGCCCCACCTCCGACGATACTATCGGCGCTTTTTTCAAGGAAATGGCCCGCTACCCCCTGCTCAAGCCGGAGGAGGAAGTGGAATTAGCCCAGTGTGTCCGCCAAGTTGCTGAACTGGAGGACACCCGGACACGCTTGGCAGAAGAACTGGGTTATGCACCGAGTCAGGCTGAGTTGGCAGCGGCCCTCGGCCTGACGGAGCGTCAACTGGACCAGCACTGCTACCAAGGCCGCGTCGCCAAGCGCAAGATGATTCGCTCCAATCTGCGCCTCGTCGTCTCGATCGCTAAGCGCTATCTCAATCGCGGCGTGCCCTTCCTAGATTTGATCCAAGAGGGGGCGATTGGGCTCAACCGGGCGGCGGAAAAGTTCGACCCCAACAAGGGGTACAAGTTCTCCACCTATGCCTACTGGTGGATTCGCCAAGCGATCACCCGCACGATCGCCAACGATGCCCGCACCATCCGCTTGCCCATTCACATCGTCGAGAAACTCAATAAGCTCAAAAAGGCCCAGCGCACCTTGAAGCAGGAGCTGAGCCGCAATCCGAGCGAGGCTGAATTGGCGGCGGCCCTGGACATGACCCCCGCCCAATTGCGCCAGCTCTTGCAACTGCGCGGCCGCTCCCTCTCCCTCAATCACCGAGTCGGCAAGGGCGAAGACACTGAACTGGTGGATCTGCTGGAAGATGTCGAGCTGCGGCGGCCGGAGGTGCAAATGAACGAGGCAATGCTGCGGCAGGAGATCGGCGCGGTGCTGAGTGAGGTGCTGACGGAGCGAGAGAAGGACGTGATCTCGCTGCGCTATGGTCTCAATACCAGCCAGCCCCACACCTTAGAGGAGGTGGGCTGTCTGTTCAACTTGTCTCGGGAGCGGGTGCGCCAGATCCAGAGCAAGGCGATGCGAAAACTACGCCGCCCCCAGGTAGCGCGACGGCTGAAGGGCTGGTTAAGCTGAACCGCACGGGCGTGAGACACCCTCAAGACTCCCTCAAACTACCATGACTGAATGGGCAATTCGTGCGGCGACCCCGGCCGACGTGCCGGTGATCTTTGAGCTGATCCAGGCCTTGGCGGCCTATGAAAACTTGAGCCCTGCTGTCACGGGCCAGCCGGAGTGGTTGCGCGACCATTTGTTTGGCGATCGCCCCTGCATCGAAGCCCTCCTAGCGGTGTGGTCCGAGGAGGTGGTCGGGTTTGCCCTCTTTTTTCCCAACTACTCCACCTTCCTGACCCAGCCGGGCCTGTACCTCGAAGACCTGTTTGTGAAACCGGAGTACCGGGGACGCGGCCTCGGACGCGCCCTGTTGCAGCGGCTGGCCCAGGTGGCGGTGGCTCGGGGAGCGGGGCGGCTGGAGTGGAATGTGCTGGATTGGAATGCACCCGCGATCGCCTTCTACGAAAAAGTCGGCGCGAACGTTCTCCCCGACTGGCGCACCTGTCGCCTGACTGGGGCGAACCTCCAAGCCCTAGCGGCGGGCTCGGCTGAACCCGTTCTGCCTGAGAGCTAGTTGCTACAATCAAGGCTTACTCAGGGTTGAAACGTCGCTGATGAACAAGCCCAAGCCCACGAAACCGACCCACATCGTTCTGACCTCCCACCCCACCAGTACGGGCACGCAACCGCTCCCGATCCACTGGGGAGCTGCTGATCCGCGCCAACGCGGTCCGATCATCGGCACTCTGGGCCGCACCGAACACCGCAATGTCATCGGCACTCACTCCGGTTCCTATGCCCTCTACCGGGCCCTAGCGGTCGCTAGCGGGGCCCTGCAAGCGGATCACCGGGCCGACCTCAGCCACACCGCGCCCATTGTCCAGATCGGCCCCCATGCCAGTTGGTTCGATGCCAGTAAGATCGTTTCCCTCGACCCCTTTGGGGCGGTTGTCGATGAAGCTTACACCGACCTCTATGCGGCGGGCTACGACATTCGCCCGACGATCGCCATTACCAAGGCCCAGATCAACCTGCCGGAACTAGCGGAGGCGATCGCCCGGGGCCGTCTCACGGCCGACGGCCGCCTGCTCAAGGCAAAGGGCAGCCTAGTGGTCACGAAGGTCGCGATTGATCCCGTGTGGTATCTGCCGGGTATCGCTCAGCGCTTGGGGATTGAAGAAGGTCTGTTGCGGCGCACGCTGTTCCAGCAAACGGGGGGAATGTTTCCGGAGCTGGTGACGCGGCCGGATCTCCACGTTTTCCTGCCGCCGATTGGGGGCATGACGGTCTACATCTTAGGGGACCTGGCGGCGATCGCCGATCCCCAGCGCCCCCTCGCGGTGCGGGTTCATGATGAGTGCAATGGCTCGGATGTCTTCGGTTCTGACATTTGCACCTGCCGCCCCTACCTAGTCCACGGCCTGGAAGTCTGCGTACAAGTTGCCCAAGCGGGCGGTGCGGGGGTGATTGTCTACAACCGGAAGGAAGGGCGAGCCCTGGGGGAAGTGACCAAGTTCTTGGTCTACAACGCTCGTAAGCGCCAAGCCGAGGGCGATCGCGCCGCCGACTACTTCACGCGCACGGAATGCGTCGCCGGGGTCCAGGATATGCGCTTCCAGGAACTGATGCCCGATGTTCTGCACTGGCTCGGCGTCACCCGCATCGACCGCTTGGTCTCCATGAGCAACTTGAAGTACGACGCGATCACCCAAACCGGCATCGAAGTCGTGGAGCGCGTGCCGATTCCCCCAGACTACATCCCCGAGGATGCCCAAGTCGAAATCGCGGCTAAGCTAGCGGCGGGCTACTATGGCGAGACCGAAGCACCCGATGCTATGGGCCTGACCCAGATTAGTGGTCGGAGCTTGCAGGATTACGAGAAAGTCCCGGGAGAATGAAGGCCCCCTCGCTAGAGCGCGACGCGGGCCCAAGCCACACCGCTACGCTCTAGGGGCCACAATCCTCGGGGGAAGCCTTGATGGGATTAGGCTTTGGCCTCGGCCGCTGGGTCCTCAGCCGGTTCCGACTCCTCAGCCGACTCCTCCGCCGATTCCGACTCCTCAGCCGGTTCCGACTCCTCAGCCGACTCCGACTCCACATCGACCGTGGCCGTCGCCGCCTCAGCCGGTTCCGACTCCTCAGCCGATTCCGACTCCACATCGACCGTCGCCGCCTCCGCCTCCGCCTCAGCCGCCTTAGAGAGCGTTCCTTCGGGAACGAGGGTGACAGCGGCGTGCTCACGCAGCCAGGTCATCGCCAAGTTTTGGGTTAGTTCCTCTTCGATGATGGTTCGCAGGCGCTTGAGGTCGATGCGTTCTCCCTCCAGGGCCCCTAGGAGATCCTGTATGCGCTCATCCACCGCTGGTTCTTCCGGTTTCAGGGACTCCCGCCGGGCAATTTCTTGCAGCGCCAAGGAGACCGTGAGGGTCTTGAGGGCCACGGGGCGGGATTCTTCTCGCATGTGGTCCAGGAATTCATCGCCCGCGCTAAGAACGATCTCTGGGTCAATCCCATAGAGGCGCTCAGCATCGGCGAGGAGGTGACGGATGCGGTTGTCGATCTCGCGTTCCACCAAAGTCTTGGGCAGGTCGATCTGTGCCTGCTGGCTCAGGGCTTCGCTGATAGCGCCCTCGATGTTGTTTTGGGTTGTCTGCTTGGCGCGATCGCGGTACTGCTGCTCCAGGTGATCCCGGAGCGCGGCCATGGTTTCAAACTCGCTGACCTCCGCTGCGAATTCATCATCCAGCTCGGGCAGTTCCTTCTCCTTCAGCTCGACCAGCGTGACATCGAAGAAAGCGTCTCGAACAGCCAGATCTTCGCGGGCGTAGCCTTCTGGGAAGCAAACGGGAACACGCTTCTCCGTGCCCAGTTCCATGCCCACCAGACCCTCGACCAGATCCTCAAGGAACTCGCCGCGCTCGATCTCGATCTCAAAGTCCTTCGCTTCGGCCCCGGCGATCGCCTCGCCCAGTTCCCCTGTCTCAGTGGCTAAGTAGCCCTGATAGTGGACCACTGCGACATCTCCCCACTGAGCAGCGCGACCCTCTACCGGAACCAGCGTGGCGACTTGGCTACGTTTTTGTTCGAGGAATTCCTCCACCTGTTGAGGATCGTAGACCACTTCCTCTGCGGTGATCTGGAGCTGCTGGTAGTCTCCGAGGTCTACCTCCGGCTGCACATCCATCGAAGCTGAGAGGGTCAGGGGCTCACCGGGTTGATACTGCTCCAGTAAGTCATCAAAGGAAGAGATGAGCTGATAGTTACCCAGTACTTCCAGCTCCACTGCATCGAACGCTTTGTTGAGCGTATCTTGAACTAACTTTTCCAGGGCCTCGGCTCGCACGCGCTGGGAGCCAAGGCGCTGCAATAGAATCTGGCGGGGCACTTTGCCCTGGCGGAAACCGGGGAGGCGAACCGTGCGTGACAGGGATTTAACAACATCATCGTAGGCCTGCTGGGATGCAGCCGCCGAAATTTCAATATTCAGGGCCACCTGGCTGGCGGGGAGTTTTTCCTGAGTAACCTTCATTAACAGACTCTGTACTACACTGAATGAACGCCCGTGGGCAGCGAGCCTCAGAGGCTCGAGCCGTTACGGCAACTTGATGAGGCATGGGGTCAAGCTCTTAAGCATACTCCCCCAAGGCCCCCCTTTGCAATCTGGGTCGCTGGTTTCACGGGATTTCATGTGAACGAAATTTTACGCGGGATGGTGGTACTCCTTCGCTTAGCCCTCACCCCAACCCCTCTCCCAAGGTGGAAGAGGGGCCTCTAGACACCCTGCTCCCAAAGCTGAGAGCAGGGGCCGGGGGGTGAGGGCCCCGTAATGCTGAAGAGGGCGACACTCTGCCCCTTGAACCAGCGCTCAAAATCCAGGGGAGCCGCGCTTTTTTTTCGTCCACCTACGACTCCCGAGGTACACCCCGGGGCGTCAGCGCCTCACGATTCAACTTGCCTTGATGATAGTACAGGAACGAGCAGACCCGCTGCCCAACGTGCTAGGCTGAGCAAAAGCGCTGCGAGCGCGCTGTCCCCCCAAGTCCCTCTGAAAGATCCCGTGGCTAGCCACGACCGGCCCTTTTTTCAGACTGCTGAGATTGATTTGCCCGGACTCATGCGATTTGCCTTGCAGCTTTATTATCTGATGGAGAATGTTGCCCTTGTCCCACTCACTGCGTGTTGCTATTCTCGGCGCGACTGGCGCGGTCGGCACTGAATTATTGGCGCTTTTGGCGGAGCGCCGCTTTCCGCTGGCAGAGCTGAAGCTTTTGGCTTCGCCGCGCTCAGCGGGGCGATCGCTCTCCTTCCAGGGCGAGGCCCTGCCCGTAGAGCCCGTGAGCGCGGCGGCGTTCCAGGGTATCGACCTAGTTCTGGCCTCGGCCGGAGGCTCGACCTCCCGCACTTGGGCTCCCCAAGCGGTGGCGGCTGGAGCGGTCGTGATTGACAACTCCAGCGCCTTTCGCCTTGATCCGACGGTTCCCTTGGTCGTGCCGGAAATCAACCCCGACGCTGCCGCCCAGCACCAGGGCATCATCGCCAATCCCAATTGCACCACGATCCTGCTGGGGGTCGCTATTTACCCCCTGCACCAGATTCACCCGCTCCAGCGAGTGGTGGTCGCCACCTATCAATCGGCCAGTGGCGCGGGCGCGCGGGCGATGGCGGAGCTGGAGCAACAAACTCGGGCCGCCTTGGCGGGGGAGCCCCTGAAGCCTGAGGTCTTTCCCCATCCGATCGCCTTCAACCTCTTTCCCCACAACTCCCCCCTCAATGAGCAGGGCTACTGTGAGGAGGAGCTGAAGATGGTCAACGAGACGCGCAAAATTTTTGGTGCGCCCCATCTACGACTAACAGCGACTTGTGTGCGGGTTCCGATTCCCCGGGCCCACTCGGAGGCTGTCAATCTGGAGTTTAACCAGCCTTTTGCCCTCAGCCAGGCCCGCGAGGCCTTGCGAGGGGCCCCTGGCGTGCGGCTGGTGGAAGACTGGCAGGCCAACCACTTCCCGATGCCCGTAGAGGCTAGTGGCGGCGATGCGGTGCTGGTGGGGCGCTTGCGCCAAGACGGCTCGCACCCCCATGCGCTGGAACTCTGGCTCAGCGGCGACCAAATCCGTAAGGGCGCGGCTCTGAATGCGGTGCAGATTGCGGAGCTTTTGGTGGCTCGGGATTGGCTCCGGGCTCCGGGCACGCCCTTGGCGGTGGCTTCGGGCCGCTAGGCTTTGGGCAACGGGTCGGTTGCGAAGGGCGGCGAACCCTTTACACTTAGGTTGTATGGGCAACGATTCGAGCAATGCTGAAGTCGCAGCGGTCCGTGAGACGATCTACGATTTAGGCGAGAGGATGGCTCAGTCGCCGCTACGGAGCGATTGGTACACAAGAGCGAGGAGTACAAGATAGTTTGGTCACTTTCGGACGCCTGATTACCGCGATGGTGACACCCTTCGCGCCTGATGGCAGTGTAGATTATGCCTTAGCCGCTCGTTTGGCGGTGCATTTGGTGGAGCAGGGTAGTGATGGCTTGGTCGTCTGTGGCACAACGGGCGAGTCCCCCACCCTGACTTGGGAGGAAGAATACCGTTTGTTTCAAGTGGTATGCGAGGCGATCGCCCCCCAGGCCCAGGTGATCGCGGGCACGGGCTCCAATTGCACCCAGGAGGCGACGGCGGCAACCAATAAGGTGGCTAAGCTGGGGGTGAGTGGCACGTTGCAAGTCGTGCCCTACTACAACCGCCCGCCCCAGGCTGGGCTCTATCAGCATTTTGTGGCGATCGCCCAAGCGGCCCCGGAGTTGCCCATGATGCTCTACAACATCCCAGGGCGCACGGGCCAAGCCCTCGAGCCGGAGACGGTTGCGAAGCTGGCCCGCATCGATAACATTGTGGCGATTAAGGAAGCCAGCGGCCGGTTAGATGTCGTGAATCAGATCCGGGCCCTGACCCCGCCTGACTTTGCCATCTATGCTGGGGATGATGCGATCTGCCTGCCGCTCTTGGCCCTGGGCGGCCGGGGCGTGGTCAGTGTTGCCAGCCATCTGGTCGGCCCTCAACTGAAGACGATGATCGAGACCTTTCTTCAGGGTCAGGTAGACGCCGCCCAAGCCATCCACGCGCAACTCCTGCCGCTGTTCCAAGCCCTCTTTTGCACCACGAACCCGATCCCCCTCAAGGCGGCTCTCCAAATGCAGGGCTGGGCGGTGGGGAGCCCGCGCTCGCCGCTCTGCGATTTACCGGACGAGCTGCGCGATCGCCTCACGGCCGTCCTTCAAGATCTCCACTTGCTCTAGGGATTTGGTCCAGATACAGCGAGTATCCCGCAGCCCTTAGTGGTTCTAGGTTTCCCAGGTCCCAGTTGCGTTTTCTCTGAAACAACACGTTCTATATAACACATGACTCATTCTAACAACGGCAAGCCGACCCCCCGTACTCAAACGGAGACCCCGGCCTTGAAGATCATTCCCCTGGGTGGCTTGCATGAAATTGGCAAAAACACCTGCATCTTTGAATATGGCGATGAGATGGTGCTGCTCGATGCGGGCATCGGCTTCCCCACGGACGGGATGCACGGCATCAATATCGTGCTGCCTGACATGACCTATGTGCGCGAGAACCGCCACAAGATCAAGGGCATGATCGTCACCCACGGTCACGAAGATCACATCGGCGGCATTGCCTACCACCTGAAGCAGTTCGACATTCCCAAAATCTACGGCCCTCGCCTCGCCATGTCCCTGCTGGCGGACAAGTTGGAAGAGGCGGGAGTGAGCGATCGCACCCAGCTCCACAGCGTCCTGCCCCGGGAGACGGTGCAGTTCAGCCCCTCCTTCAAGGTGGAGTACATCCGCAACACCCACTCCCTCGCTGACAGCTTCAGCGTCGCCATTCACACTCCCCTCGGCGTCGTCATCCACACGGGGGACTTCAAAGTTGACCACACCCCCGTTGATGGCGAGTACTTTGACTTACAGCGGCTGGCCGAGTACGGCGAAAAGGGCGTCCTCTGCCTGCTCAGCGACTCTACCAATGCCGAAGTTCCCGGCCACACCCCCTCGGAGCAATCGGTTTACCCCAACCTCGACCGCATCTTTGGGCAAACGCCGGGTCGCCTCTTTGTCACCACCTTTGCGTCCTCGGTGCATCGGGTGAACATCATTTTGAAACTGGCCCAAAAACATCAGCGCAAGGTGCTGGTGGTGGGTCGCTCAATGCTCAATGTCATCGCCCACGCCCGCAACCTTGGCTACATCAAGTGCCCCGACAACCTATTTGAGCCCCTGAAGGCCCTCCGCAGCCTACCCGATGAGAAGGTGCTGATCCTGACCACGGGCTCCCAGGGCGAGGAACTAGCAGCCCTGACCCGCATTTCCCATGACTCGCACCGGCAGGTGCAAATCAAGCCGGGGGATACGGTCGTCTTTTCAGCCAACCCGATTCCTGGTAACACCCTGGCCGTTGTCGATACCATTGACCGCCTGATGATGCGGGGTGCGAAGGTGGTCTATGGCAAACACCAGGGCATCCACGTTTCCGGCCACGGCGCTCAGGAAGACCACAAGCTGATTCTGGCCCTGACCCGGCCGAAGTTCTTCGTCCCGGTTCACGGTCAATACCGGATGCTGATGGAGCACGCCAAGATGGCTCACCAGATGGGTATTCCCGAGGAAAACACCGTGATTATCAACAATGGCGATGTGGTGGAACTCACGGCTGACCGCATTGGCATCGGGGGCCAAGTGCCCTCGGGGATTGAACTCGTGGATCGCTCGGGGGTGGTGCATGACCATGTGATGCGCGATCGCCAGCAACTAGCGGCCGATGGCGTTGTCACCGTGGCGGCGGCTGTGGATTGGGATCTGAACCTCACGGCTCAGCCCGCCATCCACCTGCGCGGCGTTGTCGCGGCGGCGGACAAGTCCTTGCTGGAGCAGTTGACCCTCCGCAACCTCGAGAACCGCCTCAAGGAGCGGGCCCGCCAGCAAGCTGAAAGCAAAGCAGACATTGATTGGCAGGACGTGAAGGACGATCTCGAAGGCCACCTGCAACGCACGATCCAGCGCGAGCTGCGGGGCAGTCCCCTGCTAGTCTTCCTGCTGCAACCGCCCACGGAGCCGCCCACGGCGAAATCCTCGGCTGAAACACCTCCTTCCTCGCGGCGGCGGCGGCGCTCTGCGGCTGTCGCGGCGACCTAGAATCCTGCTAGAGCCGCTGGGTTGGCGGCCCTTGGGGCGTCAACCTGGCGGCGATCGCCCTAATCGGAGACCCTATGCCTACTTCATCCCCCCCCCAGGCTGTCGAGATGCAGGAGGTGGCCTTTATCTTGGTCGCCGATGATCTCAATCCGGGAATGCTGAACTTGGACTTCCTCAAGCTCAGCGGCATTGTCCCCACCGACTGGGAGGTGACCCAAGCCCCCAGCGTCGGCCCCGGTTTAGCCCAGTTCAACTTCACCAACGGCGTGAACCTCGTGGCCCAGCCCCGCTCCGCCACCTTCCTCGAGGCCCTCGCCGACAAGTCGCCCCAGGACCTGCAAGCCCCCCGCCTGGCCCGGCGGTACCTTGACAAGCTCCCCCACGGAAACTACCGGGGCCTGACGATCACGCCACGCCTACTCCTCGGCTTCCCCGCTCACGAGGACGCCGCCCGCCGCTTTATCAGCGAGCGGCTTCTTGCCCCCGGCCCCTGGCAGGACATCGGCCAAGCCCCCCTGCGGGCTTCCTTGACCCTCAACTACCAGCTCCCCCATTGCGCCTTCAGCGTGGCGATCAATGAAGTCCGCCTCCAGCAAACGGCGGACCAGAGCATTGCCGCCCTGCTCTTTGCCGGCAGCTTTAATTACGGTCTCGAAGCGGGCGAACCGGCCGCCAAGCTGCAAGCCCTCCACCAGTGGCTGGCCAACTGGCACGGGGATCTAGAGACCTTCCAGACGTTGATCAGCCAGCGCTTTCTCAAGCTAGCACCGACAAACCCGCCGCCGCCCGCCAGTCCTCCCCGCTCTAGCAGCCTCTTCCCCCAACTCTGAGCAAATTTTTGCCCCCCGGGCAGCTCTAAGTTGCTATCCAGAGCAGAGGAGACGCGGCCGCAGGCTCCAATCGCTGGAGGAGCTGCTGCTGCTTGGGATCAAGGCGAGTCTGGTCTAGCAAGGCTCCCTGAAACGTCGCGCCCCAAAGGTTCGCGCGCTGCAAGTCTGCCTCCCGCAAATCCGCGTTGCCAAAATTGGCTTGGGCCAAGTTAGCCCCCAACCATTGACTCCCCCGGCAATTGGCCTGCTGTAAATCGGCCCCCGCTAAATTCGCCCGACTGAGGTTGGCGCGGGCCAGGTTAGCCGCCAGCAAACAGGCGTCGCCAAGATTCACATCACTCAGATCCAGCGCGTACAGGTCAACCTCGCGAGCAAACACGCGACTCAAATCAGCTCCCTGGAGCGTCGCGCCTCGGAGTTGCGCGGCGGGCAACCGGGCTGCGTGCAGATTTGCCCAACGCAGATCAGCGCGGCTGAGGTCCGTCTGGCGCAAGTTGGTGCAGTGAAGGTTGACACAGCAGAGGTTGGCAGCCGCCAACCACGCCTCCCGGAGGTTGCCGAAGGTGAGAGTACTGCCGCTGAGCTGGGCCCCCCTCAAGTCAGCCTTGATCGCAAAGATGCCCTGGAGGCAGGCCTTGGTCAAGTCAGTATATCGGAGCTGGGCCTCGCTGAGCTTGGCGTAGCTGAGATCCGCATAGGCCAGGTTAGCCCCCGTTAGGTTCGCTTTGGTCAAAAAGGCCCGGCTGAGATTCGCGCCGCGCAGGTTGGCGCCCTGCAAGTCTACGCCAATCAGAGCCGCCCCGCTGAGGTCGGCTCCTTCAAGGTTGATTCCGGCAAACTGACGGCATCCCTGCTCGTAGAGGCTGAAGATGGGATTCGATTGCATGGCTGGTGGGACTGGGGCGATCGCCCCCGCCCGGCCGGGCGGGGAGCAGGATTCAGAATGTCCCCATTGTACAAGTTGCCCTGAACCCGCTTGTCATCAGCCCCCAGAGCTGTCAAAAAAATTCAAGCTTGTTCACAATTCGGCAGCGGCTCCACAGCGCTCGGCGGCCAGCACCGTGAAGCGAGACCCCAGCCCTAGCCCGCAATCCTCAATAATTCGACATCAAAGATTAGGGTCGCATTGGGGGGAATCACCCCGCCCGCGCCCCGCTCCCCATAGCCTAGTTCCGGGGGAATCACCAGCTTGCGGCGGCCCCCGACCTTCATGCTGCCCACGCCTTCATCCCAGCCCGCAATCACCTGGCCGACGCCGATGGTAAAGGTGAAGGGTTGACCGCGATCGCGCGAACTATCAAACTTCGTGCCATCTTCCAGGGTGCCGGTATAGTGAACGACCACCTGCTGGCCCGACTGCGGCGAGGCCCCCTCGCCAACCGTGAGATCGACATATTGCAGGCCAGATTCGGTCGTTTGCAGATCGTCGCTAGCAATAGGATTACTCATGCTGGTTTCAGTCTCCTCAGGGGGGTTGGCTGTAGCCGCGACGGGAGCTGGCTGCTCCGCGCGGGGTTGGTTCGTCTCAGACACAGGGCTCGCCGCAGTCTGCTCCTGGCTATTGCCACTGCCAAACAGCAGCGAGAGCACAACCACCAAGCTCAAAGCCACCACCACGGCAAAGCTAATCAATATCTCACGCATTTTCACTCGTCTCCCTCCTACTCAAGGACGCCTCAGCGCCAGAGTCGATTTTCTAGATCCCGGACTTGGTGCTCGAGGCGATCGATGCGACCCCGCAACTCATCCACCTCGGTCTGGCGCGGTACTCCCAGGTCCTGGAGGGCGTTCCGCAGTTGGCGCTCCACCTGCTCTTGGAAATTCCCTTGATCCGTCCGTAGCTTGACCATCAGTTCATCAAAAATGGCCCGAGCCTGGTCGGGATCGATCCGTCCCTCTTGGACAAACTGGTCGCTGACTTCCTTCAGTTTTTCGGCCACTAGGGCTGTGGTGCCGATGCCGAGAGTCAGCAACTGTTGAACCCAATTATCGTTTTCCATGACCTCTCCAGACCTGGTTGCTGCTTGCTGGCGCTGGGCATGAGCGATCGCCACCAACCGTTCACCAGTTTAACCGATCGGTTGGCCGCCTTGGCGTTGGGGGACAATGATGTAGCCTTGGGCGCGATCGCCCAACACCCAATTCCGCGCCCGACCCCAGTACCACCAATACGCGCCGACATAGGCACACACCAGACTATCCAGCCGGTCTTCAATATCCTTCAGCTCCCGGCCCCGACAAGCCGCCAGATCCCAGCGCAACTCCCAAGGCAACTCCGGTCCCCACACCAAGGCCGGCTCCTGGTGCGGCAACTGCTCGGCCAAAAGAAGTTGCAACCGCTGCAACTCCAGCCGCCGGCCCGCCAGCGGCCCCTTCTTATACTTCAAAATTCGCTCGAGGCGAAACAACTCCACGATCGCCGCGTGGGGAAAAACCTCGATCTGATAGCGGCCGGGCTGTTGGGGCCGGATCGCTGGGGCATGAGCAAACCCCAGGGCCTCCAAGTACTCGCCCACCGCCACTGTGCGAGCGGCAAACGGCCGACCCTGATTGGCCGGGTAGCAGCCTGCATGATAGCGACCGAAGTATTGATGGGCCAAGCGGTCCGGCTGGCGCATCCCCGTCGCATTGGGGATCAGCGTCGGCGCATCCACCGCAATTAACCCCGGCTCCCCCGGGGGAATCGCCGCCTGGAGCCAGGCATAGACCGCCTCCAGGGCTTCACAACGGGCCAACTCCTGGCAGGACAAGCACCCCTGCCGCCACACCAAGCAACACAGGCCGCTGGGAGCTGCCACCCAACCCAAATCCACTCCACAGAACTTCATGCCCGTCGCAGCCAGCGCTGGGCTAGCTCGGCCGGCGGCAGGGCCGGAGCAAACCAGTAGCCCTGAACATCGTGGCAGCCCAAGGCGCGCAGTTGGGTCACTTGGGCCGCCGTCTCGACCCCTTCTGCCACGATCCGCATCCCCAGGTTCAGCCCCAAATTGATAATCGTGCGGACAATCTCCCAATTTTCCGCCTGGCGACCAGCATCAACGGCGAAGGAACGATCAATCTTCAAGGTCGTAATCGGCAAATGGTGCAAGCGGCTCAAGGAGGAGTAGCCAGTCCCGAAGTCATCAATGGCCAACTGCACCTCCAACTGCCGCAAGGCTTGAAACTTTTGGGCCACGGCCGCTTCATTGCCCAAGAGCGCATCTTCGACGATTTCCAGGCGCAGGCGGGAGGCCGGCCAACCCGTGGTGGCGAGGGTGTCTTGCACTTGGCCGACCCAATTGTGTTGGGCAAATTGGCGGCCGGCCACATTGACCGCGATCACGATCTGGTTATCCAACAGGCCGTCCTTATGCCAGGTCTGCATTTGCTGGCAGGCGGTCTGCAAGACCCAGAGGCCGATGGGCACGATCAGGCCCGTTTCCTCGGCTATGGGAAGGAAACGGCTCGGCTCCAAGAGACCGTGGTGGGGATGCTGCCAGCGAATCAGGGCTTCGAGGCTGCTGGTGGCTCCCGTGGCCAGGGAGACGATGGGCTGATAGTGGAGGCGGAGTTCTTGGCGCTCGAGGGCCCGCCTTAGGTCCGTCTCCAGTTGTAGGTGACTGAGCGTGTAGGTGGCCAAGGTGCTGTTAAATAAGGCGCAGCAGGCTTTGCCCGTGTGCTTGGCGCGGTACATGGCGATGTCAGCATCCCGGAGCAAATCTTCCGGGTGCTCGTAAGGCCGTTGGGCCGGGGTGCGGCGGCCCAGGGCGATGCCCATGCTCGCGGTGGCGAAGATCTCGCGGCCCTCGAGCTGGAAGGGTTCGCGGAACTGTTCTTGGAGCAATTCGGCGATTTGCAGGGCTTCGGTGGTGCTGGTGAGGTTGTTGGCGAGGATGGCAAACTCGTCGCCGCCGAAGTGGGCGATCGCATCATGGGCGTGCAAGCAGGTTCGCAAGCGCTTCCCGATGGCCTGGAGCAGGCGATCGCCCAGGCCATGCCCCAAGCTGTCGTTAATCGCCTTAAACCGATCCAGGTCCAGCAACACCACCGCAAAGAGAAATTGCGGCGAGCGGCTGGCCCGGCCGATAGCCTCGCGGAGGCGATCGCAAAAAAAAGCCCGATTGGGCAACCCCGTGAGCGGGTTATGGAAGGCGAGGAAGTGGAGCTGCTCCTCCGTCTGCTTGCGCTCCGTAATGTCTTCCACCGTACCCTCGTAGTAGCGGATCTGGCCGTGGTCATCCCGCACCGCCCGCGCATTTTCCGAGACCCAGATGATCGAGCCATCCCGGCGGTAGACCTGGTACTCAAACTCAGCGATCTCGTTAAACAGCTCAATCTGGCGCACAAACTCGTCTCGTTCCTCAGGATTCACATAAACTTGGCGGCCAATGTCCGTGATCGCCGCGATCAAGGCGGCGGGGGAGGGGTAGCCGAGGGTACGGGCCAAGGCCGGGTTAGCCGCCAGGTAGCGACCGGCCGGAGTGCTGCGAAAGATACCCTCCAAGGCGTTTTCAAACAGACTGCGGTAGCTGCGCTCGGCTTCGACCCGTTCTGTAATGTCGATCACCTGGGCGATCGCGTGGAGGGGCTGGTCCTGACTGTCCCGCACCAAAGTCGCATTCAAAATCGCCCAGAGGATGCGTCCCGATTGGGTCACGTAGCGCGCTTCGATCTGGTAGTTATCCAGATTGCCCCGGACCAAGCGCTGGAACTGGACCTGACTGATCGCCCGATCCTCGGGATGGGTAATATCGTCCAGCGTCAGGTGACACAGCTCCACCGCCGAATAGCCCAACAACTGGCAGCCCGCGCGATTGATTCGCAGTAGCCGCCCATTCAGATCGACGATCGACATCCAGATCGGCGCGTGGTTGAAGGTAGCGTGAAACTGTTCAAAACTTTGGCGCAGGGCCGCTTCAACGCGATCGCGCTCCAGCTCCACCACCGCCCGCGCCGCAAACAGTTGCACCAAGGCCTGGGCCCGCTCCGGATCAGCCAGAGGCCGGTCATGGATGACCGCCATGTGCCCAATCGTTTGCTGGTTGCGCGTCCGCAGCGGCACCCCCAAATAACTCTGGGCCTCCAGATCCACCAGCCAGCCATCCTCCGGAAAGGAGGCCTGAAGTGCTTCAGGGTAGTAACAGGCTTGCCCCTGGTGCAGCACCACCTCACAGGGAGTTCCGGCCGGATCGTAGCTGATCGGCGACCGGTAATGCCCATCTGACCACACCGCCAGCCAGCGAACACAATCTGCCCTCAACCACTCACTAATCATGACATGGCGCACCTGCAACACTTCCGCCAAGCGGCGCACTAGCAAGGCAAAGAAATCCTGGCCCGTGACGGAGGCCGTTTCAGCCACCAGGTCCACCAGCAGCGTCTCGTCATCCGGCTGCTGTTGCGTAATGTCAAAGATCGTGCCCTGAAACAAAGCTGCCTCCTGAGACAACGGCACCGCCTCATCGCGACACCAGATCAGACTGCCATCGCGACGGTAGAGGCGATAGTAGCAGTGCAGAGGCTCACCACTGCTAGCGCTGCGTTGAACCGCACCCAGAGCGTGATCGCGATCATCCGGGTGTAGCTGCCGATACCAACGGTCCGGCTGCGCCAGCCATTCCTCGGCGCTAAACCCCAACAGCAACTCCACTTGGGGACTCACAGAGCGCCAAGCACTTACCATCCCAAACTCTGCGGTGTAGGTCATTGCGAGGGGGTATGCCACGTTGGTTGCTGCTCTCGCCTGCTAAAGCCCAAAAATTTACACCGAGTCGCCGCCGCCCTTACCCTCAATCCCGCTCCCAAGCTTGGGAGAGAAACTTCTAGCTCCCCGGCTCCCAGCCTTGGCCGTCGCGGCCGGGGGATGTAGACGCGCAGCGGCTGCTCGCAGCGGGGGCCTCAGCACCACCCCAGCGGGATACACCCAGCGCTCTTGACCTCAGGAGCGAGCTTCTAGGGCCCGGCGATAGTTACGCTGCTACCCGGTACGCCTACCTCAGCCATCATCACCGTCCATCACGGCAATTGTAGCAAAGGCTTCTAGCCCATCAGCTTACTTCAAACCCTCACCTGTTGCCACCCTCAGGCTGCTGATTCCAAGGCACCGATCGAGCTTGGGGGCTCTAGGGATTGCCCCTTTGCTTATCCTGAGCTTAGCGTAGGAAGTGCTGTCAAGGGCTCTTGACCACAGGACACGTTACAATAGCTGTACGTTACATAAATTAACATTTTGGGTGGGGCATGACGCAGACAGTTTCGGCCGTCGCCATCCCAGGGCACTACTGGGCCTGGCGCAACAACCCAATTTACTACGTGCGCGCGGGCGTCCCCCAGCCGGAGCGCCCGCCGCTGCTGCTGGTTCACGGTTTTGGCGCCTCCACTGACCACTGGCGCCAGAACATCGCCGCTTTGCAAACGGAGTATGAGGTCTGGGCCATCGATCTGCTCGGCTTCGGACGCTCGGCGAAGCCTGATATTGAGTACAGCGGTCCGCTTTGGTGTGATCAGTTGCAGGATTTCATCGCGACGGTGATCGGCCGACCGGCCGTCTTGGTCGGCAATTCCCTCGGCGGCTATGCGAGCTTAGTGCTGGCCGCTACGGCTCCTCAGTGGGCCGCCGGTTTGGTGCTGCTCAACAGCGCCGGCCCCTTCACGGCCATAGAGCCAGCGCCGTCACGCCCCCTGCAAGCGACGGTGGGCAAACTGATGCGATCGCTCTTCCTTCAGCCCTGGGCTGGGTTCCTGCTGTTCCAATACCTGCGCCAGCCGGCCCAGATCCGCCGCACCCTGCTCAAGGTCTATCGCAACCCGGCCGCGGTCACGGAGCAGTTGGTCGCCGACATCTACCGCCCGTCCTGCGATCGCGGCGCGCTGCAAGTGTTTCTCTCGGTCTTCAAATCTCCCCCTGGCGAGCGCAATGATGAGCTGCTCCGGCGTTTGCAATGTCCCCTGCTGACCCTCTGGGGCGAGGGCGATCCCTGGATGGACCCGCAGAGCCGCAGTGCCAAATTCCGCGAGCACTACCCAGCGCTGGTCGAGGCGTTTCTAGACGCGGGCCACTGCCCCCATGATGAATGCCCGGACCTGGTGAACGATTGGCTAGGGCGCTGGGTGCAGCATTGCAGTGGGGAAGCGCTGCTGAGGGTTGGGGGCGATCGCCCGGCCCCCCGAGATGTGTTGCCGGATGCTTAATATTCTGTTACAAAGAGGGGAAAGCAACGCAGCGTATGCACATAGGCTTTATGTTTGGTGGCTTTGTGGGCTCTAACAACGAACGGGGCGCTGACTGGGGAGAAGACCTCCTGAGTACAGTCGCCACCAATACCATCCGCCACCTCTTCACCCGCAGCGAGGACGTAGCGGTGAAGGTGCGCTGCCAACCCTCGAGCAAGTTATTGCAGGGTAGCATCGACAGCTTTCAAATGCAGGGTCGGGGACTGGTGATCCGCCGTCATTTCCGCACGGAAGTGCTCTCGTTTGAAACCGATGCCGTGGCGATTGATTTTGGCTCGGTGCTCAAGGGGCAACTGGCCCTCAAGCAGCCAACCCAGGCCGTCGCCCAAGTGACCCTGACGGAAGCGGACATTAATCAGGCCTTTCAAGCGCCCTTGGTCCGCCAGCGCTTGGAGAATTTAACCCTGCCGGAGCTGACCAACCTCTCGGGGGGCCAGCCCGTTTCCTTCGCTGAGGTCAAGCTGACCCTCTTGCCTCAGAATCGCGTCCAGCTCTACGCCCTCGCCGATCTGACCAATCGCCAGATTCCCGTCAGCTTCAGTTGCAAGCTGGGGCTGTTGAAGCGGCGGCGCATCACCTACGGGGAGGCTCAGTTTGAGCCGGAGCCCGTGCCCGAGGGCGATCGCGACCTGTCCAAAATCCTCAGCGAGATCCTGGTTGGGATCATGAACGATATGGTAGACCTCGACCGTTTTGACCTCGATGGCGTACTTCTGCGCCTCAATCGCCTGGAAACGCAGGGCGAGCAACTACTGTTTAGCGGCTACGCTCAGATCGAGCGCATCCCCCGCCAGCCTTGACAGCTTGAGGGTAGCGTTGCCCGGTTGAGACCGGCTCCGGCGGCTCAAGAGGATATGCACGGCTGGGACATAGTACAGGGCCAAGAGCGTCGGACCACCACCCCCTCATCGACTGCCCGCTGGCTGACGCGACCGGCAAAAGGGGCCCGGAGGATGCTCTTGTCTAGCTCCACGTCGAGGCTCTGGATCGCCACCTCAAGCTGTTGGACGCGGGCCTGCTGGGCGGCGATCTGCTCGCGGCGGGTTCCGGCTAACAATTCGTCGAGCTGACTCTGGGCTTGGCCCAGGCGGCCCCGCAGGGCCCTGGCATTGTAGGTTTCTTGATCCAGGTCTTCGCGGGCGATCGCCCCCTCGGTGTAGAGGTATTCGCGGCGCTCGGTCTTGCGCTCCGCCAGCTCCAGTTGCTGTTGCAAGTCAGCGACCGCGGCGCGGGCAGCGGCGATCGCCTCAGGGCGCGGGCCAGCTTGCAACTCTTGCGCCTGGGCCTGGGCCTGGGCCCGCTGGGCTAGCAGTTCTTGGCGCTGGCTGTCGAGGCTGCGAGCATCCAGGACGGCCAGGAGCTGGCCCGCGGCCACGCGATCGCCCTCCTCCACCCGCAGTTCCACCACGGTCCCCGCCCGCTCGAAGCCTAGAGCGCTGCTCCGTCGCGCCACCAGTTCACCGCTATAGGTGCGTTCTAGTTCGTACTGGGTCACAGCTTCTACAGGGATGACCTGAACCGGGAGCGCGGCTGACAAGGCAGGACGTTCGGGGGTCGTCGTGAACAGGGGCAGGGCGACGAAGCCTAGGGGCACGGCCGCGAGGGGCAATAACCAAAGCCAGGCTCGGCGCGATCGCGATCGTCTCGGTCGAGAAGCCAGCTCAGGAATCGTTTCGGGGCATTCAACAGCATCGGGCGCGACGGAATGAGCAGCCATTTTGGGGTTAGTACTCAACGTGTCAAGTACAACAAGTTTTATTCAACTTGTTGCTTATACACGGTAGTGTATACTCACCTTATTGAGTATGTCAATGGTAATTTTGGTCTATGGCTCTGGCGCACACGATTCTCACCATCCTCGCCAATACGCCCAGCAGTGGCTACGACATCAGCAAACGGTTTGAGGAGCGGATCAGTTGCTTTTGGCAGGCCAGTCAGCAGCAGATCTACCGCGAACTGGCCAAGCTGGAGCAACGGAGCTGGGTGCGCCACGAAACGATTCCCCAGGCCGGGAAGCCGGACAAAAAGATCTACCACCTGACCGAGGCCGGTCGCCAAGAGTGGCTCCATTGGTTCGCCACGCCGACGGAGCCCACCCCGATTCGTGAGGATCTATTGGTTAAGGTCCTGGCCGGACCCCATGTAGCTCCTGAGCAGTTGCGGGCCGTCATCCACCAACGCCGCTCCCTGCACGCGCGGCAGTTGCAGCAGTTGCAAGCGTTTGAAGCGGAGCACCAACAAATCGCCCACCCTGGGCTCCAGGAGCAATTTCGCTACCTGACGCTCCGGCGCGGCCTACGCTACGAACAAAACTGGCTGGAATGGTGTGATGAAGTCCTCGCCTTTCTCGATTCCTTGCCGGCCTCAGACCCACCTCACTGAAGTTGTTCGTTCAGGAACCCCGAGGGCGCAACCCCCGCGCTCCCAAGGCCAAGCCGAGCCCCCAGGCCAGGACACTGAAACCAGGCTCCGGAATCGCGCTACCCCCCTCTGGAGGCTCCTCCACTACAGGCTTCAACAAGTATACAAGTCCAGGGAGAGCTGCCACTTCAGGCGCAGCTACGGCGAGAATTTGTCCCTGGTCGTTGATAGCCGTGGCGGCAACTAAGCGATAGGGAAATGATAGCATTCCGGCCCCAGCAACATAGTTAAAATTGGACAATACATTCAAATCATAGGCCTGCCCATCGTCCCAGAGTGTAGCTGTACGACCAATCCGCCCTACGGCTTGATCCAGCGTATTGGTCCCGTAAGAAATTGGCAGCGGATTAGTTCCATAATAGGGATTTCCACCCAAGGCTAAACTTGTGAGGAATCGCATCTCATCTTGAGACTGCTCCACATCCAAGACGGGAAGACTAGGACTATAGCCGGCTAGGTCTAAAGTGACAGCATCGCCAGTGCTCAGGTTCACGCCTGTAGCTGTTTGGGGTGTGAGGTAAGAGATAGCTGCATAGGTTCCGGTATTGAGGTCAAACCCAAACGTCTCTCCAGATGCGGTTTGTGTGAACAGCACCCAGCCCGCATCGGTGATCCGGGAAATACGGGTTTCGGACGCTGAGGGAGTAGCCAAGGGATTGAGCCGCGTACTACCCCGCTCCGACTGCCAAACATAGGTTGAGTAACCAAGGCCCTGCTCTGTGTAGGGAGTGTAGACCTCGTAGATTGCTTGCCCTTGGTTCGTAAGATGAAACCCGGTGTACATATAGGGGGTGTGAGGCGACAGGTGGCGCAGGGAAAGCAAGCCCGGCAACTGGGTTGCTTCGTACAGGGTGGCACTAAGGGCAGCCGTGGCGCTGGCTAAAACGAGGAGGCCGCCTACGGTGGCGGTGAGCAGTGATTTGACAAGTAACATAAGGAACACTCCTCTAACGCACGGCTGGCGTGGTTAGACTAGGGAGCTAAAGCTGGGGCTCAGACCAGGAAAATCTTCGCTCTAGAATCCTGGAGAGGAGATTCGGTGGAGCCTCGTGTTATTCCCTTCGGGACGTTGTATGTTCGTGCAGCGTCTTTGTAGGAGATAACCCAACGGCAGCAAGGGGAATCCTAAGTTTCTTTTTAACCCAATCTAGGAATTTCCTCGGATTTTAAGCACTGGGTCGAGCTGTCAAAACCGAGACTCAGACCGGCAAAGTACCCAAGAATCCTGGGATACATTGCAACCTTGGCAGGGCAGCCTTGGCTACCCCTGAACTGAGTATTTGATCCTAGTGTAGCCAGGGAATTCCTGGGTTTAGGAGCTAGGTTTACCTTTATTTACACCCGTAAAGCCCAACGACGGGCAACCACAAATCATCGTAGTCCTGTGTCAGCGCTCCCCCAGAGAGCTAAAGCCCAACAATGCTCCCTGACAACTCCCGTAGTTGCGCTTCAGCAATACTCACAGACAACCCCATCTCAGACCTGGGAATGGCTTGCTTCTTGGGGTACTCCCCAGGGAGCTGTCCCCGTCTCAGGGAGCCTTGGCAAGCAAGTAGATCCCCGTACCAAGCATCAAGCTCCCAGCCACCGCTTGCGCTACTTGGGTCGGTCGCTTGCGCTTGCTGCGCTTGGCCAGGGCCATCAGCCGCTTGGCGGTATAGGCGTAGATCAGCTTGACCCCGGCCACCGTCACCAAGGCGATCGCTAGTAGCAAGGCCCGCTCGGTATTGTTTAACTGGTTTAACTCCACCAAGGCGGGTAGTAGGCTGGCATAGAAGGCGATCGCCTTGACATCTCCCAAGGTGAGTAGAAAGCCCGTGAGCACACTGGTAGCGAGGCTGGCGGAGCCCCGGGGGCTGGCGGGGGCCGGGGGAGTCGGGCGCGATCGCGTAGCGCTGCCGCAGGCGGATCGCCACAATTGCACCCCCAGCCAAATCAGGTAGGCTCCCGCCAGACCTCGCACAAAGATGAAAAGGCCGCCTAGGGCGGCGGCTGCCGCCGTCAGGCCCCAGAGGGCCAGGGCCACGAAGACGAGATCCCCGAGGGCAATCCCCAACGCGGTTGCCGCCCCATTGGCAAAGCCCGCCGTCGCTGACCGCGTGACGACCAAGGCGACGCTGGTACTCGGAACCGAGGCTAAGGCCGCCAGAATCAGAACTAAGGTAATTCCATTCAGGAGGGTCATGGCGGGGTCGGGGGATGGGTTCTTGCGCTTTGGGCTTCCATGCGCTACCAGGCGAGGGTTTGGGTCGCTTGAAGCAGGCCGGGGACAGCGGCCGCGGGCCAACTGCCTTCGACTTGGCGATCGCCCTGCACGATCAGGTGCAGGTCGTAGGCGGTGGGAAAGCCTTCGGCCTCGAGCCAGAGGCGATCGCTCGCCGCCGTGCAAGCGATCCGCTCCTCGTCCATCAGTTCCGCCGCCAGGCCAGCCATGGTCGCGGCTAATTCCTGGGTCAAGCGGCAGAAGTCCTGCAATTCTGCCGCCGTCAATTCCGCCGCCCAGCGCTCTCCCCCGATCAGGCCCTGGTAATGGGGCGCACGAGGATTCCAGCCCAGTCGCCAGCCATCCCCACGCTTCAGGAGGCGATCGCTCACCGCAGCAAGTCCGCCGCTCCCGGCTCTGGCAGGCGCGGTTGGCGAGGCCGCGTCTCGGGCGCAGGGGTCGGGGGAGCACTGGTTGGGCGGTCGGGCGCAGGCCGGGGAGCTTGGCGGCGGGTGTTGAAGGTTGCCACGAGGGCCTCGATTAGTTCCTCCCGTTGGCGGCGGTTCAGGTTGCGGATCAGGTCGCGATCGCCCACCAAGGGATTCTCCGCCAAGGTCGTGCCACTGGGATATAGCGTCGGTGATAGGGGCTCGTGAGCACCGAGGTAGTCGGCGAGGGTCAGCTTCCAGTCAAACCGGAAGAAGGGCGAGCGATTTTTCACATAGATGTGATAGGCAATCAGGCGGGAGAGCAGGGTGTTTTCCTCATCCACCCGGCCAGACTCCCGGCGCACGTAAGTATTAGCTTTGGGAAAGTCAGGCAGCTGCTCGTAGACTTCCAGGGCCGAGGATTCGGGCTGGATGTAGACCTGCTGGGCGGTTACGGTCGGAGGCAGGGCGAGACTGAGGGCGATCGCCACCGCCAACCCAGCCCCCAGGAACCAACGGTTTCGGCGTAGCATCAGCATGACTTCGACTCCCTTAGGCAGCAAATTCAGAAGGGTCCAGATCAGGGCTGAAGGCCAGCCCCCGCTAGCGTTTAGTCGCCGATAATTTCTGGCTGCGTCAACTCATCCGACATCTCGATCACCGCACGAATCACCGGCTTCATCATCGGGTCATCCAGGTTTTCAAACTCCTCAAAGCGGCGACGCTTAGCCCGGTTGGCCACCTGAACCGTGATTCGGTAACGATTAGACGCGGCGAGCATCAATTCATCCGCACGGTGCATGATCTGAGACGGCTCAAACGGAAGACGCTTAACCATAAGTTATTACCATCGGGCGGGCTGAATCCCGCCGTTACTTCAGCCTTCTCAGTGTAGCAAAGCTAGGGGAACCCCTAGAAGGCCGCCACCGCCGCCGCCGTGCTGACCTGAGCCCGTTCCAGATCCGGGCAACCGCGCTTGCAGAGGCCGGTCAACACTTGGCCAGGGCCCACTTCGACCACCTGGGTCAAGCCCGCCGTGGCCAACTGGGTCATGGTTTCTCGCCAGCGCACCGAGCCGGTCATCTGGCGGCTGAGGCGCTCCTTCAGGAGGGTCCCTGACTGGGTAGGCGTCGGCTCCGTATTGGAGAGGACCGGCCAGCGGGCCTCCGCAAAGGGCACGGCCGCGAGGGCTTTTTGAAACTCAGCCGCCGCCTCAGCCATCAGCGGGGAGTGGAAGGCTCCAGAAACATTGAGGGGTACAGCCCGCTTCGCCTTCACCTGGGCGAGCACAGCGTCTACCCCGGCCGGAGTGCCGGAGATCACCACCTGGGCCTCACTGTTGTCGTTGGCCAGCACCACGGCGGTGGTTTGATCGAGGGCCGCTTGGAGTTGTTGGCGATCGCACCCGATCAGGGCCGCCATTTTCCCCCCAGCCGCCGCCTCCATCAGCGCCGCTCGCTGCTGCACCAAGCGCAGCCCCGTGGCAAAGTCGAAGACCCCCGCCACCTGGAGAGCGACATACTCCCCAAGACTGTGACCCGCGACCAGGGCCGGCTGGTGGCCGCGGGCCAGCAACCCCGCCGCTAGGATTGCTTCCACTACATAGAGGCAGGGCTGCGTGTAGAGGGTGCGGGCCAGGTGGTCGGCCTCCTCGCGACAGCGCTCCGGAACCGACCAGCCGAGCAGCGCCTCGGCCTCCGCGAGGGTCGCCGCTGCCCCCGGCAGCGCGGTGAGGTCGTCAGCCATGCCCAGAGCTTGGGAACCCTGGCCGGGAAAGAGCCATGCAGTACGAGTCACGATCGGTTATGTCCTCCGAGTTGCAGATGCAGGGATGGGCCGCCCCGCCAAGCTGCCGGGGCAATCCCAAAATTTAGCACCTTTCGGGTTCGCGCTGCTCATAACCGCCTGGGCGGGGGTGAACGAAAAAAGCGCGGCTCCCCTAGATTTTGCGCGATTGCTCCAGGAGCAGAAGGTCGCCCTCTTCAGCGTTACCAGGCCCCCTCTGCGAGAAGCTGCTGTGCGTCTACATCTCTCGGCCCCTGCTCCCAAAGCTGGCAGAAGGGGAGCTAGAAGTCCTTCTCCTAAGCTTGGGAGTGATTTGGAGTGAGGGCTGAGCGCAGGAGTACAAACATCCCGCGCAAAATTCCATTCACCCAAGCATGGAGGAAGACTAAAGCCATCCGGAAAAATCAGTCCACTAGGCGAAACTATAGTTGCAGCAATGACAAGTGCTGCAATTAAACCTCTAATTGTTAGTACCTGCTCTTTAGGCTTCTACTTTTCATTTGAAATTTGATTGTATTTCATGAATTTATTTGAAAATTTTAATCTACACCTAAGCCTGCAAGTGGTCAGGAATTTTATAGTTGGTTATTGCTCTCGGGAACAGCCACATAACGGTGAAGTTGTGCGGCGGCAGGCAACCTTGAACTCGCACCGATAACCTCTGTTCCGTCCGCACCAGCGCAGTGTTGGACGGCTGGCAGAATGGACGCCGCTATTTTGCTCTTGGATGCAACTCGAAGGCAAGATCGGCACGGTAGAAACACACATCAAACTCTGCGAAGAAGTTCATGTGCCCCAAGATTAACGGCGCTTCTCTCGATTGTGTCCAAGCAAATGCAAGCAAAACTGAGGAAAAATTAGCCACCGTTGCTGATAGCACCAACCCTCGCGCTTCCATCTGAGCCAAGTTGCCGCTTAACTGGATAGATACTGTTTGTTCTTCCCAGACTGCTCCTAACTGCAAGCCAACTTCATACGGCAGTACATTGACGCTTGCACCAGTGTCCAGCAAAGCCATCATCTCTAAAGAGCGATCTCGGTAGCTCAGCGTTATTGGCAAAGGCATTACGCTGGACAGTCCTGCGCTGTTGGTGCGCTCAATAAAAGGAAATCGCTGACCGTTAAGCATTGCCCTCTTGCCTTGCTGCCACTAGAAGTTCCGAGAGAGTTTGAGCGGCTCCATGAGCATCATAGGGAGACCATACAACTGCATCAGTAGCTTCTAACTGTTTCAATAATAAGTTTTCTTGAGTCTGAGTCTCAATTGCTTGTAGTTCATAGCCTTCTTCTTTAGCAACTGCAAGTAAGAGGAAATGAATAAGGCGTAGCTTATCCTGATGCGAAAGCTGACTGACTACAGGAAATAATTCAGTAAGGGGCATGGCTGTTAGAAGAGTATTAGTTTAATAAGGCTGAATTTCAGAAAAGTTTGATTGAATAGATTTTCTCATTGCTAGTCCAATTACAAATCGAGTTTTGAACTCGACACAATTATTCAACAGTTGTTAGCTCCTCCTCAAAATCATCAACTATGCTTGACTGTCCTTGCTTATCGATATCCTGTTTGATTACTCTTTTGGAGAGTTCACGGCTAACCGCTTTTGCCCTCTCATCAAAGAACTTGTCGTAATCATCATCCCAAACACCAAAGGCATCTAAGTCATCTATTAGATGAGTTTTCATGGTAGCTTCTAGATTCGGATTTACATCTCGAAATCTAGCCATATATTTTGATGGTGCCTTCGCTTTAATCTCTCTCTTGTTTAGAAAGTCATCAACTATCGTAATATTCAGAATATGGTTAATGCGAAATTCTCCATAATTTTGCTTTCTTAAATGTGCTTTTGGGAAGAAGTGGTGATAGTTCTTACTGTTTGCTTGTTTTAGCCAGTAGTTGCTGATATTAACTATAGAGTTATCGTTAAAAGACTTTGGTTGAAGATAAGCATATATGCATAAGATCGCCTTGATATAGCTTCTGGCTGCGCTAAACCAACCATTATTTTTAATAAATTCATCGGAAGTATCAATTGACCAATCATAACTGGGTAATTCACCAGAAAGAATTTGATCTATCCTTTTCACATCCTGAGCCAATTTGCTTTCTACAGCAGATGAATAACGACCAGATAAAGAACATCTCCAGAAAAAATCCTCCAAGAATTTCTGCTTATCACCAGTTGGCTTGTCAGGGTGATAAAAAAAGAAATATGAAAAAGGAGCAATCAAAGCATTGTAAGGAAGTAGCTGAGAAACTGGAATCCCATAATAGCTCCTGAAATATTCCACAGTCCGTTCTATCGAATCTTTTGCCTTGTCCCAAACGTTTAGGAAGTCGTTTTTGTCAAGACCCAGAATAACCTGCCTCTTGCACTCTTTTGATAGGATGATTGAAACAATTTGCAAGACGGTGGCATCTGAAATCGTTTCATAATTAAAAGGCTTTAGATTATCTAGTAACTCTTGGAATTTCTCTGCCAAGTCAAACTGTCTTTCATGGTCAAATGTTTTAGCCACCATTATCTCAAAAAGCGATAATGGCTTGCCTCCAACATTGATTCGCGTAAAAATTTCCGTGGCTATTTCTATAGGAGCATCTTTAACTTGAATGATTGAATACTGATAACTCTCAATTCTATTTTTATAGGTTTTAAGCTTCTCATGATATTTTTGAGGATATGATGCTAACACCATGAAGTCGCCTGTTAGCAGATCTAGGATACTGATTAAGCTCTCTGCATCTCTGTCGTCGGCATCCGTAATGACGATTTGGTCGGACTCTTCAGACTCTAGATCAATGAATATCTTGGAAAAATCATCCTCTCGACCATTTTCTCTCACTAGAGTAATGCCCTTTAAGCTTGCGAAAAGGCTTGTTAGTCTTTGTTGTCCATCTAAAACATAATCGACAAACTCACCTGGCTCTGGCTCTGGTAGAACTTGCTTTCCGATATCTTTGACGGAGCGAAGACGCTCTTTGGTACGCCAAAAAATGAAAGTGCCAATTGGGTAGCCTTTGATTACGCTATCTATGAGACCAGCCGACTTCTGCATCGTCCATACGAAGTCTCTTTGAAACTGTGGAATCTTGATTTGCCCCTGCTCAATTGCAGCTACCAAGCTTGGGAATGTCTTGGTTTGGGGTTCTGGCAACTGCATCTCAAACTCCTCAGCCGATTTTAATCAAGTTATACTTCATCATAGCCTTGCTCAACCCAGGGTTGCTAGGAGCCATCCTCTCAACCTTAACCCATACAGGTGTGGCTGAAGGGATACCCAAACCGGGGAATTAAGCCGTCTAACAACTTATTAGACGGAAAATTTCCACATCATACCCCTCACAAGCGGATTAGGTAGAAAAATTTCTGCCTAACGTTCCCATAAGGGTGATTAGGTGGAATTATTTCCACATAACACCCCTATATGGGTGATGAGGTGGACAATTTCAGTATAATCACCCTTCCGAACAGATGTCTAGACTTCTTGTGATTAACTTGATATTTTTCGGTGCAGGCATTTCTAAACTGTGCAGCCTCGCTTACGCTGAAACCGGATAGGTCACGGTCTGGAACTGGAGGCGATCGCCCGCCGGATCATACAGAACATAGGTCGCCCGACCTAGCTCACGGCCAACACTGCCAACCCCGACTACCCGCTTCTGGGCAACCGTGACCGGCTGCGCTGCTTGGGAACCCGCCAAGGAAAGGAGCGATGTTTGCAGCGTCCCCCGCTGAATCTGGTACTCAAAGGCCAGCCCCGACCGACCGCAGAACAGCGTATTCACACTAACCCGCTGCAAGCGATCCAAGGCCAGCCAGGGGGGCGTCTCTGGCGTCAAGGCCTCACTGACACTAACACTGCTGCCGTGGATCAGCAGACAATCCAGCTCGATAAAACCGAAGTGCTGCTGCCCCAACCAGGCCACCGACGCCCGGGACACCGCCGCCCAAAGCCGAGACACCGCCTCGCTGCCATAGCGCTCCTGCAACTCCTGCGGCTCCCCCGCTCGGAAGCCATGCAGCGCTAAGCACTGTTCTTCCCACCACCCCAGGCAGAAATGCTGGTGCGGCAACCCCAAGGACGGCTGCTGTAGGCGTGCCAGCAGCCCCTCACTCTCAGAATGCAGGCCCACCACATCGCCTAGCAGATACAGGTCCGTCACAGCTGGCCGCTGCCGTAGTAGATCCCCTAAAACCGCTTCATAGGCGGCAATATTCCCTTCAATGCCACTCAGAATTGCCCACATCCTGCCTCCTGCTTGTTTTCGACCGGCCTCACGGTTGCCTGTCCCCCCAGCGCCGGCTGCCATCCTCAGGCAGGGGGTAAGCATCAATATTATGACAATCATAATCATTCTCATTATTGAGCTAGGTCGCACAAAGTTTGATAAAATGATAATGATTATCATTTTTGCCATTGTTCATGACCTCCGTTGTTCCTGATCCCAGAGCGGCCCCCGTGCCCCCGCCCCCGCTGCGCCCCCGTCGCCTCCGACGGTCGGCCGGCCTGCGCCGCCTCGTGCGCGAGACCTCTCTCCAGGCAAGCGATTTGATCTACCCGCTGTTTGTGATGGCCGGGGAGGGACAGCAGGTTGCTGTCCCCTCCATGCCGGGGATCTATCGCTACACCCTGGACTTGCTCTTAGCAGAGGCTGAGGCGGTTTTTCGGTTGGGAATCGGCGCGATCGCCCTCTTTCCCCTCATCCCAGAGGCTCAGAAGGACAATACCGGCCAAGCAAGCTGCGACCCCAACGGCTTGATTCCCCGCGCCGTCCGCGCCCTCAAGCAAGCCCAGCCTGAGCTGCTCGTGATCACCGATGTCGCTCTCGATCCCTACAGCAGCGTCGGCCACGATGGCCTCGTCGATGCCCAGGGTCGGGTTCTGAACGATGAAACAGTCGTGGTGCTCGCACAACAGGCTGTGATGCAGGCGGCCGCTGGGGCTGACATCGTGGCCCCCTCGGACATGATGGACGGCCGCGTGGGAGCGATTCGCCAAGCTCTGGATGCAGTCGGCTACTTCGATACGGCGATCCTCGCCTACACGGCAAAATATGCCTCTGCCTACTACGGGCCCTTTCGCGAGGCCCTCGAGTCAGCGCCCAAGTTCGGCGACAAACGGACCTACCAAATGGACCCCGCTAATGCCCGCGAGGCCTTTCGAGAGGCAGACCTGGACCTCAGCGAAGGGGCCGATTGGATCATGGTGAAGCCAGCCCTGGCTTACCTGGACATCATCGCCCGGTTGAAACAGTACACTACAACTCCCATCGCGGCCTACAACGTCAGCGGTGAATACGCGGCCCTGAAGGCGGCCGCGCAACGGGGTTGGCTGGATGAAAACCAGGTCATACTCGAAACACTTACCAGCATCAAGCGGGCGGGGGCTGACGTGATATTCACCTACTTCGCCAAGCAGGCGGTGCAGTTGCTCTAGCTCTCTCCCAGGCCTTGACTCTGGGGTGAGGTTGCGCCTCGCTCGCGAAACCCTAGCGCTCCCGGAGGCGATCGCCCGGTTGCATGAGCAACCGAGCCTGCACCACTCTGCTAGTACCATTTCCAGCATCTTAATTCCATCATTACAATTCTCATGAACTCTGACACCTTGAATAACGCAAACGTCACCGCCCTACGCCAACAGTTGGCCGCAACCGTCACCACTCGCCAACATCCCCCCGTTTCCGAGGCGGAAATGCGTCAGGCCGTCCGCACGCTGTTAATCGGTCTTGGGGAAGATCCCGATCGGGAAGGACTGCGGGACACCCCGAAGCGGGTGGTGAAGGCGCTGAAGTTCCTGACCAAGGGCTACCATGAATCCCTCGATGAGCTACTCAATGGAGCCGTCTTTCACGAAGATACCCATGAGATGGTGCTAGTACGGGACATTGACCTCTTTAGTTCTTGCGAGCACCACATCCTGCCGATTTTAGGACGGGCTCATGTAGCCTATATCCCCGATGGGAAGGTGATTGGACTCTCCAAGGTGGCCCGTATTTGTGAGATGTATGCCCGCCGTTTGCAGGTCCAAGAACGTCTCACGGAGCAAATCGCCCAAGCGCTCCAGGGATTGTTACAACCCCAAGGTGTGGCCGTGGTCATTGAAGCAACCCATATGTGCATGGTGATGCGGGGGGTCCAAAAGCCTGGTTCTTGGACTGTAACCAGTTCCATGCAGGGGGTCTTTGCGACAGACAGCCGCACTCGTCAGGAGTTTATGGAATTGATCCGCCACCGCCCGGCGTTTCACTAGCAGGCAAACGCCTCGATCGTAATCCCCCGGCCCCGGCTCCCGAGGTCGGGAGCCGGGGCACTAAAAGTCCCGTTTCCAAGTTTGGGGGCGGGGTTTGGGGAGAGGGCCTAGCTCAGACCGGAGGCTGTGCTAGGTCTCAGACTGGAAACGTGGCAGGAGACCCGCTGAGAGCAACCCCAGCGTCACCAGCCCCAGGACCGCCGCTGGTTCCGGAACATCCTCAGTTGCGACTTCAAAGGCCGCTTGCGTGCTCGTCAACTTTGCGGCTGTGAAATCCCCCGTGAAGGCCACGTAGGCATCAAAGTGGTAGTTGCCTGAAAGCGGGGTTCGATCCGCTGCTGTTGCAACGTCAGTACCGGTGTAAGTTGCAACCAAGGCGTTGCCATCAAAGAGCTGCAAGGTGTTGTAGCTGTCTACCGAGCCCCAGAAGAAATCGAAGCTGCCCCCTAGATCGTGGACCCAGATGTCCGACTGCGCGCCGGAGGGATCATTCTTGCTGCTGGTGACGTTGTAGGACAGAACCTTGGTCGCGTCGTTGAAACCGTCTGGAACCCCAATGTCAGTGCCAGGAACTTTGTAGCTGCCAGACTTGTTTGTTGCCGGAGCCACTAGCCCACCGCCCGAGACATTGTAACCGCCAGATTCCAGATCCACGCAGTTCGGAGTTGGGCATTGATAACTCACAATGCCGCCCGTGACATTGCCCGTAACGTTGCCGTTGATCAGGGTGAAAGCACCGGCTGGGGCGGCGATCGCCAACACAGTTCCGGCTGATACCAACCCCAAGCCCATCGTCGTCAGTCGAGTTTTCATGGCCTTAAACCTCGTCTCTAAAAAATTTGGGTCTAGTCCGCGATACCCCGTCCCCAGGCTCAGCATGAGCTTCCCAGATCCGGGCAACGGTCACTACAGCTCAGCAGCTCGATCGCGCTAGGAGCGAGGAAAGTAGATTCACCAATGAATTGTCGTTTATTTATTCAAGCAACCGTAATGATGCTTAAATTTTTATTCAACCTAGC
>CAYNIP010000027.1:0-59437 GCA_964397305.1 uncultured bacterium | reverse complement strand
AGCCCCTCTCCCAAGTTGGGAGAGGGGTTGGGGTGAGGGCTGAGCGAAGGAGTACGAACATCCCGCGTAAAATTTCGTCCACCCCACCCCCAACCGCCCTGAAATCTGCACCGGGCCCTCATCCCCCGGCCCCTTCTCCCAAAGCTGGGAGAAGGGGAGTTAGAAGCCCCTCTCCCAAGTTGGGAGAGGGGTTGGGGTGAGGGCTGAGCGAAGGAGTACGAACATCCCGCGTAAAATTTCGTCCACCCCACCCCCAACCGCCCTGAAATCTGCCAACTTCACCTAGCCATGATGGTTGACCCCCTCCGGACCGATACTGTGGAACTGCTCAACGGCGATCTGGCGATCACCGCCTACTACGCTCGACCGAGCCAGCCCGGCCCCCATCCCGGGGTCGTTGTAATTCAAGAAATCTTTGGCGTTAACGAGCACATTCGCACTGTCACCCAGCGCTTGGCGAGGGAGGGCTACGCGGCGATCGCCCCCGCCCTCTACCAGCGCCTCGCCCCCGGCTTTGAGGCCGGCTATACCCCTGAGGACATCCGCCTCGGTCGTGAGTATAAGAACCAGACCCGCGCGGACGAACTGCTCAGCGATATTCAAACCGCCCTCGACTTTCTCAAAGCGCAATCCGAGGTGAAAGCGGGCGGCTATGGCTGCATCGGCTTCTGCTTCGGCGGCCACGTGGCCTACTTAGCCGCGACCCTCCCTGACCTTGCCGCTACGGCCTCCTTCTACGGCGCCGGGATCACCACCATGACCCCCGGCGGCGGCCCCCCCACCGTGACCCGCACCGCCGCGATCAAGGGAACCCTCCACGCCTTCTTTGGTCTTGAGGACGCCAGCATTCCCGCCGACCAAGTAGACCAGATCGAGGCTGCCTTACGGGAGCACCAAATTCCTCACGCAGTGCATCGTTATCCTGGCGCGGGGCACGGCTTTTTCTGCGATCGCCGGGCCGACTACCGCCCCCAGGCGGCTGCGGACGCTTGGCAGCGCGTGCTAGAGTTGTTTAGAACTTGCCTCTAAAGGCAAGGGTTTGCGGCGAGCTGAGCCCCAGCCCCGTGAGCCCGCGACTTCCTTTCCCGTTTTTGCCGGCCATCGACTCCTATGACCTCTGACTCCAAGGCTCCGGGCGCTCCCGCGTCCTTTTCCGCCGACGACTTTGCCCGCGCCCTCGAGCAGGAGCAATACGACTACACCTTCCAGCGCGGCAACACCGTGCGCGGCAAGCCGATCGAGTACGGCCAGAAAGGCGTCTACGTGGAAATCGGCGGTAAATCCCCCGCCTTTGTGCCGGCGGCTGAGGTCAGCGCCGCCCCCACCAGTGACTTCGCCAGCGCCCTGCCAATCGGGGAAGAGTTTGAGTTTGCGATCATCCGCGACCAAGACGCCGAGGGTCAAATTGTCCTCTCCCGCCGCCAGTTTGCGATTCAGCAGGCTTGGCAGCGGGTTCAGGAGCAGCAGGCCCAGGGCCAGGTGGTCGAAGTGCAGGTGACAGGCGTGAATCGCGGCGGTGTGACTTGCACCCTGGAGGGGCTACGGGCCTTTATTCCGCGATCGCACCTCCTGGAAAAAGACGACCTCGAGGCCCTGGTGGGAGAATCCCTCACGGCCACCTTCCTGGAGGTCGATCTCGATCGCACCAAGCTCGTCCTCTCCCAACGGGAAGCCGCCCGGGCCCAGGCCATGCAGCAAATGGTGGTCGGGGCTTTGGTCAGTGGCAAAGTCGCCAGCATCCAGCCCTACGGGATCTTCGTGGACATCGACGGCATCACCGGCCTCCTCCACATCAAGCAAATCAGCCAAGTCGGTCTGCGGGATCTGAAAACAATCTTCAAAATTGGGCAACCGATCAAGGTTGTGGTGTTGGAAATTGACGAATACCGCAACCGTATCTCCCTGGCCACCAAGATGCTCGAGAGCTACCCTGGGGAGATCCTGGAAAAGCTCGAGGTCATCATGGCCAACGCCGAGGAGCGCCTCGCTGAAGCGGAGGCCCGGCAGCAGGCGGCGGCTAAGCAAGCCAAGACCAAAGCCCCTGAACCGCAGACAACCGCAGAGCCCCCAACTCCCTCCAACCCCGACGCCGCCCCAGAGACCTGAACCAGCGGGGCAAAGCGGGGCTAACGCCCAACGCCATCGGATTGATGCAGCCTTGGGAGCCCCGTAGTGGCGCTTCAGCGCTCCAGCCAGCCCGCAAACGGGGGGCTAAGGCCTCCTTCCGTCTATAGCCTTAGACAGGCTAATTAGGACATCTTGAGGGCCCTCACCCCCAGCCCCTCTCCCAAGGCGGGAGAGGGGAGCTAGCAGCCCCTGTCCAAGTCCCTCTCCCCTGGTGGGAGAGGGATTTAGGGTGAGGGGGGCGCCAAAATTTGCCCTATCTCCCAAGGCGGGAGAGGGGAGCTAGCAGCCCCTGTCCAAGTCCCTCTCCCCTGGTGGGAGAGGGATTTAGGGTGAGGGGGGCGCCAAAATTTGCCCTAACCAAGCAGGCGACTGCTATACAGGAAATTTCGGGCCGGGACTGGCGGTAGTCCAGAGCGAACCTGCCGGGTTGTCCGGTGGCCGGGGGGGCGATCGCGAAATCTAAAGCCTAGACCCCCAACTGCGGCGGCTACCTGCCATGTGCTACTGCCTGAACCCCGACTGCGATCGCCCCGACAGCCCCGGCCCCGGCGAATTTTGCCAACACTGCGGGACTCGCCTGCTCCTCGCGGGACGGTATCAAGCGCTAGCCTGCCTCGGAGCGGGCGGCTTTGGGCGCACCCTGCGGGCCCGGGACCGCCACAAACCTTCCCACCCCCTCTGCGCGATCAAGCAATTTGCTCCCCAGGACCAGACCGGAGCCCGCAAAGCGGCGCAACTGTTCCACCAGGAGGCTGTCCGGCTGGAAGAGCTGGGCTCCCACCCTCAAATTCCCACCCTCTACGCCCACTGCGAGCAGGAGGCGCGCCAATACATTGTGCAGGAATTTATCGACGGGCCCGATTTGGCGACGGAGCTTCAGGCCCAGGGGCCTTGGCCAGAGGCGGCCGTCCGGGCCCTGCTGGCGGACCTGCTGCCCGTCCTGCACTTCATCCATCAGGGTCAGGTCATTCACCGCGACATCAAGCCCGCCAATATCATACGCCGCCGCCAGGATCAGGCCCTCGTCTTGGTGGATTTTGGGGCGGCTAAATATGCGACTCACAGCGCCCTCAGCACGCCCGGAACCGCCATCGGCAGCGCGGGCTACGCGGCCCCGGAGCAACAGTTCGGTCAGGCCACCTTTGCGAGCGACCTCTACAGCTTGGCTGTCACCTGTTTGCACCTGCTCACCGGTCTGGAGCCCCTAGCGCTCTACTGCGTAGACGAGGCCTGCTGGGCCTGGCGCGATCGCTCCCCCACCCCCGTCAGCGACGCCCTCGCCCAGGTGCTCGATCGCCTGCTGGAGCGGGCCGTGGGCCGTCGCTACCCCAGCGCGGCGGCCGTCTTGCAGGCCTTGACTCCTACAGCCCTCTCCCTGGCTGGGCCCCAGGCCCAGCCCAGCCTTGACCTCCAGCTCACGCGCACCCTCGCCAGCCATACGGGCGCGGTCCAGGCGATCGCCTTCAGCCGCGATCGCCAGTGGCTCGCCAGCGGCAGCCAAGACTGCACCCTCAACCTCTGGCAGCGGGGCTCCCTCTGGCAACTGACCCCCCTCACCGGTCCTCAAGCCGCCGTGAAAACCCTCGCCTTCAGTCCCAACGGCCAGCTCCTCGCCAGTGGTAGCCTCGACTGCACCGTGCGGGTTTGGCGTCCGGGTCGCAGTCGCCCCCTCGTCAGCCTCACCGGCCACCGCGCCGGGGTGATGGCCCTGGCCTTCAGTCCCGATGGGCGGCTGCTGGTCAGTGGCAGCGCCGATGGCACGGTGAAACTCTGGCAGCCCAACCAGGCCGGCCTCGCGGACACCCTCGCCCAGGCCCCCCAAGCGGCCGGTCTCTGGGCCCTCGCCTTCAGTCCCGAGGGAGAGCACCTCGTCACCGGCAACGCCAGTGGTTGGCTTCAGATATGGAACTTGGCGACGCGCTCCTGCCAGCGCCGCTACCAGGCCCATCGCGGCCCCTTCGCGGGGGTCACATCCCTGGCCTTCAGCCCCGACGGGCAATGGCTGGTCAGCGGTAGCCAGGACCGCAGCCTCAAGGTTTGGCAAGCGGCTACGGGGGCCTTGGTGGCGAAGCTCGAGCACCCCCAAGCGGTGCGGGCGATCGCCATCAGCCCCGACGGCCACTGGTTGGCCAGCGGCGGCGATGATGGGCAACTGCGACTCTGGGAGGTCGCCACCTGGGAGTTACGGGCGGCCGTCGCCGCCCACACGGGGGCGATCCTGGCCCTAGCCTGGAGCCCCGAGGGTCGCTCCTTGGCTAGCGGTGGAGCCGATAAGACGACGCGATTCTGGCAGGGCGGTCCTTGAGCGCGATTGCTAAGCGCTGCCATCGACGGGCAGGCGTGCGCCCTTTTCCTCAAAGTAGGCGATCGTCTCCAAGAGGCGCAGAGCCGACTCGTAGGACTCCGCAATCAGTTCTTGTTGCTCCTCGGGCGTGTCTACCAGGTCATCACTGACCAGTTGCAAGGAGCCCAACATTGAGTTCAGGCGGCTGCGAACCTCGTAGGAAAGGCGGGTGCGGAGTTCGTGGGAGGCCCGAATCGAGGCCCGAATCAGGGCTTCGTTGGTGGGCAGGATCACCTTGCGACGCTTCGGCTTGGTGGAGAATTGCATCTCATAGAGCTTGGCATACTGGCCTTCTCGGGCGAGCAGGTCATCATGGGTCCCCACCTCAATCACTTGTCCCTGCTCCATGACGACAATTTGATGGGCCCGCTGAATGGTGGAGAGGCGGTGGGCAATCACCAGGGTCGTGCGATCGCGACACAGCTCATCAATGGCCTCCTGCACCAAGCGCTCGGAGACCGTATCGAGGGCGCTGGTCGCCTCATCCAGGATCAAAATATCGGGATCGCGTAGCAGGGCCCGGGCGATCGCCAAGCGCTGGCGCTGGCCCCCTGAGAGCATCACGCCGCGATCGCCAACCTCCGTCTCAAGCCCCTGGGGCAGCTCCATGATGAAGTCGTAGGCATTGGCCCGCTTCGCCGCCGCGATCACCTCCTCCTCCGTCGCTCCAGCACAGCCGTAGGCAATATTGAACCGCACACTGTTGTTAAATAGAAATGTATCCTGACTAACGATGCCCATCCGCCGCCGTAGACTCCGAAAGTCGTACTCCCGCAAATCCAAGCCATCAAGGGTAATCCGCCCCCGGACCGGATCATAGAAGCGGGGTACTAAATCAACCAGGGTAGACTTACCGGCCCCCGAACTCCCCACAAAGGCGGTCGTTTTCCCCTTGGGAATCCACAGATCAACCGCCCGCAAGACCTGACGCTCGTGGTCTGGGTAGTTGAAGTCAACCGCCTCAAACCGAATCCCCGTCTCCAGGCGCTCGTAGGGTCGCTGCCCATTGGGCATGATCATCTTGTTATCTCGGCGCAGGAAATCATCGACGACTTCCACGCTGTAGGACTGGTTCGCGTAGCGACTGCGAGCCCCATTCAACTGACCCACAATGGGCAGCAGCCGGAAGAGCACAATCAAGTAGGTGAGCAAAATCGCCGAAAAGGCCTGCAACTGTTGGACGAAAAAGTAGCGACCGAGAATAACAATCGACAACAGCGAGATAATACCGAGGGTCTCGTTAATCGGTGCAACCGCACCAAAGTTAGCTTGGGATTGCAGGGAGGCTCGCTCTTTCATCTGGATGAAGCGCTCCAGGTTTTTGTATTCCAAGTCTTCAGTACTGACAGTTTTGATCAGCCGAATGCCGGTCATGATCTCCAGAACTTTATTCGTCTGCTGCTTCGCCCGCTCCGTCAACTGACGGCCAAAGTTCTTCGCCCGGCTCACAAAGAATTGGTTGAACAGAGAAACCCCGAACAGCAAGACGGTGGAAACGAGGGTCAGTTGCCAGGAAATTGAGATCAGGATCGCCACGAACACCAAGACCGTAATTACTTCGGTCAGAATCAGAGAGAGCGTGCGAACGGAGCCGGCCGTGCGGTTGATCTCTTCATTAAAACGGTTCATCACATCGCCGATCTTGTGCTTCGCAAAAAAGTCAATATCCACATCCAGCAAGAGCCGAACGGCTTCGAGGCGCATCGTTCGGGTCAGGGCCATGGACAGGTAGATCGACAGGAGGGCGTTGAGATAGTTGGTCAGGTTTTTCAGGATAATCGCCAAGAGTACGGCTCCCGTAAGGGCGAGGAGCCGAGTATCCTCAGGGAAGCCGTCGAACGCGCCAATTGTCTTCTGTAAAATGGGCGGCCCACCCCGAAAATTGATTTCTTGCCCCAAGAATCCCAGAATCAAAGGGGCGATCAGGGCCGTGCTAACCCCGTTAAAGAGGGCCCCCGAAAAGCCCATGACAATGGCTCCTAGCGTCAGGATCGGGAAGCGGAAGGTGTAGCGGAGTAGCAGTCGATCTTGCGAAGAAAGAGAGAAGAGTTTCACGCTGCTAGGCCTGAAGTGGAGGGTAACTTGGGGGCGGCAACCTGCGCTAGGAGGTCTGCCAGAACGATAGCCATGGCATTGACACTATAGTACTGTACACAGCGGTGTCGTGCGGCTTGACCGCGCCGCTGGGCCGCCGGCCAGTCAGCAAACAACTCGGTCAAGGCCTGGGCGATCGCCCCCGGCTGATTGGGCTCCACGAGATAACCCGTATCGCCCAGAATCTGAGGAATGTCCCCAACACGGGTGGAGATAATCGGCTTGGCCATCGCCATACCATCGGTGAGCTTGATCGGAAACTGGGCGCGGGCCGTCGGATCGTGACGCTGAGGCACGATGACCGCATGGGCCGCCGCCACCACGCCGGGCATCGCCGTCATCGGCTGGGGGGGCAACCGCAGCAGCCACTGAGGCCAGCGCTCGAGGAGGCCCTCCACGTAACCATCGCCAATGTCGCGGCCGCCGACCAGCACAATACGAAAATCGGGCTGTTGCAGTTGCTCCAGGGCCAGGGCCAGATCCTCAATCCCCTTGTGGGGGCGCGCTGTCCCTGGAAACATCAGCACCCGGTAGCCCTGGAGCCCGTAGCGAGCCCGACAGGCCTCCGGGTCATAGGCCTGGGGATCAAAGAGGGTCGTATCCTTACCATTCGGCAGATAAGTGCCGCCATAGCGCTGTTGCAAGAAGCTGTTATTCACCGTGATGGCATCGGCCCAGCCCGTGCGCTGCTCCAGCCACTGGAGATAGACCGGGTGTTGCGGGTTCCGCAGGGCTCCCTGGGGTTTCAGCAGATCCCGCGCTAACTGCTTGGGTCCGGGGCGGTAGCGCCAGGTATCGCCCCCAAACCAGCTCATCTCCCAATCATCAATATCCAGGAGCAGGGGTCGGCGCGATCGCCAGCGCTTCAGCAGGCCGACCCCAAAACTAGTCGGGCGCGGTTTGACCGCGTAGAGGACATCTCCTTGCAGGTGGGGCCAGAGCTGGCGCAGCGATCGCCAAATCTGGGGATAGTTGCAACCCCGCACCCAGGCCACAGATAAATCGGCGGGCGGCTCGGGATAGAGGCGATCGCCAAAGGAAAAGCCACAGACCTGCACCTGGCAGCCAAGCTGGCGCAATACCTGACTGAGCAAATAAACGCGAGTCCCGCCCCCCCCAGCCAGGTCAGGGGCGAGCAGGGACACCTTGAGGTGGGTCAAATCCACAGGGCAGGATGCTCCTAGGCAGTCTGCTGGCAATGGGCCGCAACATCATCGCCATCATAGCAATCGTGAGCCGGACTTGGGCTCCCAAACCTACAGCACATCGGCATAGCGCTCGACAGCCCGGAGCAAAAAGATGAGCAAGATCACACTGTTCGTGATCGCCCCGAGGATAAAAAAGGACGACTGCCCCCGGGCTCCGATCCTTGTGAGGATCTGGTTGAACTGCTTGACGAGGGCCAAGGGGGAGCCATCCTCAGTCGTGGCCGGCTTGACCTTGAGCAAAAATTCCAGCACATCGAAGCCCTTAAATTCAATCAAGCAAATGATGAGAAACACCAAGGCCATCGTAATCACTTCGAGCGTACTATTAGCCGTGTTAGAGGTCGTGTAGAAGCGGTTGAACAGCACATAGCTCATCATTTGGAGCTTAATCTGCTCCGGGACCATTGCAGCGCTGAGAAAGAAAAGGAACCAAACGACAATACTAGAATAAAGGTTGACTAGAAGGGCATATTCAACACTTCGCTTACGGCTCAAGCCCAAGTTGTAGCGCAGGATCAAGCTCTCAATGGCGACCCCCACACACAGCGACAGTAACTGGAACACGAGGATCGGCAGCGGTAAAACGTAAACCACGGGACTGTTGGGAAACTAAGCGGGGGCATCCCCCTGGGCAGCCCTTGCGTGAGGGGAGAGTAACTTCTAGTACTCGGCCGCGGCAAAAAGGCTACGATTCCAGTCAAGCTCCCGGTTGAGTTGGGCTATCTCCTGCGAAGACGCTTCGCGTTCGCGCAGCGTCCTGGAGGGGTTCACGGGCCTCAAGCTAACCGACCTGCTACTCGAAATCCGATCGCCATTTACGCCGCCGTCTTCTAGTTCCCCACTCCCGCCGGGACACGAGAACAGCGGTAGCGCAAAAACAGGGAGAGCCCCACACGATCCTGGTCGCGGTTGGCGCTGGCTAGACCCCAAGATCAGCAAGGGAACCGACGACTTGCCGTGTTTCGTCTCGGTTCCCTACTGGTTCGCTCCTCACACCCATAGAGGTTAATGGACGGTGGGAGGTTTGTCAAGATTTCTCAAGATTTCCCAAAACTTCACCAGCCGGCCGCCGCGTTTCTCAGCCTCGGTCAGGGCTGGGGGCTCGCAGCGCTCCAGCGGCGGGGTAAAACCAAATTGGAAGCCTATGATACAGTTGAGGTGGGCCTGCTTGGGCCCTCGGGCGATCGCCCCTTACCTACTGCGTCATCTTGCCCCTTTGCCATGACTTCCCCCCTGGCTGTCCTACAGCAGCGCGTGCGCCAAGCCCTCCTTGCCGCCTTTGGGTCTGACTTCGCGGCCTATACTCCCCTCGTGGTTCCGGCCAGCAACCCCAAGTTTGGCGACTATCAAAGCAATGACGCGCTCCCCCTCGCGAAGCAACTGAAGCAGCCACCCCGGGCGATCGCCGACCAGATCGTCGCTCACCTGGATGTTGGCGACCTCTGCTCCCCCCCTGAGATTGCCGGGCCCGGCTTCATCAACTTCACCCTCACCCCCGACTACCTGGCGCGTCAACTGGCGCTCAATCACCCAGACCCCCGCCTCGGAGTCAAGCCCACCAAGCACCGCCAGCGGGTGATCGTCGATTTCTCCAGCCCCAACATCGCCAAGGAAATGCACGTCGGCCACCTGCGCTCCACGATTATTGGCGACAGCCTGGCGCGGGTGCTCGAGTTTCGCGGCCATGAGGTCCTGCGGCTCAACCACGTCGGCGACTGGGGAACCCAGTTTGGGATGCTGATCGCCTACCTGCGGGAAGTACAGCCCGAGGCCCTGACAACGGCTGACGCCATAGAATTGGGCGATCTCGTGGCCTTCTACCGTCAGGCCAAACAGCGCTTTGATGCCGATGAGCAGTTTCGGGAGACGGCCCGCCAGGAAGTGGTGGCCCTACAAGCCGGAGCCGAGGACAGCCGCCGCGCTTGGCAACTCCTCTGTGACCAATCCCGGCGAGAATTTCAACAAATCTATGACCGCCTAGGGATTCAACTCCAGGAGCGGGGCGAGTCGTTCTACAATCCGCTGCTACCCGGTGTTGTATCCACCCTCGAGCAAGCCGGCTTGGTCGAGGAAGATGCTGGTGCTCAGTGCGTCTTCCTCGAGGGGTTTCAAAATAAGGATGGTCAGCCCTTGCCTCTGATCGTGCAGAAATCCGACGGGGGCTATAACTACGCCACCACTGACCTCGCGGCCTTGCAATACCGGATTCACCAAGATGAGGCCGAGCGCATCCTCTACGTGACGGATGCAGGTCAAGCGAACCACTTTGCTCAAGTCTTCCAGGTGGCCCGGCGGGCTGGGATACTCACGGAGGCGGTGGCCGTCGTTCATGTTCCCTTCGGACTGGTGCAGGGGGAGGATGGCAAGAAGCTCAAAACCCGCTCTGGGGAGACGGTGCGGCTGCGGGAGTTGCTCGATGAGGCGGTTGTAAGGGCCCGGGCGGATCTGGAGCAGCGCTTAGCGAAAGATGGGCGCCAGGAATCGCCTGACTTCATCGACCAGGTGGCTACAACGGTGGGTCTGGCGGCGGTGAAGTATGCGGACTTGAGCCAAAATCGTACCAGCAACTATGTCTTCAGCTTTGACAAGATGCTGGCCCTCAATGGCAACACCGCACCCTATATGCTTTATGCCTGTGCCCGCATTCGCAGCATTCTGCGGAAGAGCGCGGTTGATCTGACTCCCCAACGGGAGGGGGGCGGCGTGCGGTGGCGGGTGCTGGGGTTGGCGGCGGGCCTGGCGATCGCCAGCTTCACGGCCATCGATGCCACAGTCCGCATCCTCTACGAACTCAGCACGATTCCCAGCTTGCCCAGCTTGCTGCAACTGGTGGGGATCGGCGTGAGCCTGCGCGTTGCAGGGCGCCATCTGTGGCGGCAGCGCGATCGCCAGGCCCTGAGGCAGCGCCTCGCCCAGCTCCGCGTTACCGTGTTCGGAGAACCCCGCCCCACCCTGGTCTCAGGGACTGCCTCCCTGGTCTTGACCCAGGAGACAGAATTAGCCCTTGCCAAGCAGTTGCTGCAACTGAACGAGGCGATCGCCGAAGTCGAGACCGAGCTACTCCCCAACCGCCTCTGCCAATACCTGTTTGAACTCAGCCAAACCTTCAACCAGTTCTACGACGCCTGCCCCGTTTTGACCGCCCCAGAACCAGAGCGCACCTCCCGGCTGCTCCTCTGTGACCTGACCGCGCGCACGCTCCAGCTCGGCTTGGGGCTCCTAGGGATTCCCGTGCTGGAGCGGATGTAGGTCGGAGCCCTAGGGTTCATCTCGCAGAGGGGGCAAACTTGCCTAACTGACGATGTACCCGGTTAGCCCGGTTCGCTGCTGTCCACCGTTCTGAGGGTTTCCCGAAATGTGTCGGGCAGCCAGCCGCTGACCGTGGACGGGAGAGTTTTCTGAACCGCTAAAGGGTTTTGAATCAGAACTTGTGCGCGTGCAGTACCTCCATCACGTCACAGATATAAGCAATGCCTGAATAGTTGTCGAAAAACTGCGCTGCGACCTCATCCGAAATCTTCACAGCCATATCTCGATTGGGGGTGAGCACCTCGAACTTTACATTCGAGAAGGCGTCGCCAACGGTGGGTTGTCCCGACGAGCGCACGTTACGACTGCCTTTACCGCCAGCATCCACCACCGTATAACCGGTGGCTCCGGCTGCGTCGATGATCTGGGCAACCTTTTTTAACAGTACCTTTTCCGTAACGATGACGAGCTTGCTAGCTTTCTGGGGCATGGGATTTACCTCTTAATATGTTCTATTGCAAGGGCTCAAGACAGGGTGCATCTTTCTTTAGAGACTCTCCTTCGCCCTCCTTGGGAGAGAAGGGGTCGGGGGATGTAGACGCGCAGCGGCTTCTCGCAGAGTGGGCAAACTTGCCGACCGAGATGTACCCTCAAGACAAGACTTATGGTTCACCTTAATCCATATTTTGAAGTGTATGCCAAAGATCGACAAATTTTCTACATTCTTTTGACAAAAATTGACTCGGATTAGCAAGAGTTTTTATAAAAAACACTTATATTGTTAGCGTCAGGGTCAAAGTTGTTTAACATCTAACATCAGAGCATAAATTTAAGTTATCACAAAATTCAGAAAATTTTAGGTAATCCCTTCTCAAGAGTGCTGTCTGTTAACCAGGTCTTTATTAAAATCCAAGATATAGTGCTTGTGGGTAGCATTATCGATGAGTTCAGCAAAAGCAGCGCCAAGATACAAGCACTGTTCTGAAGCTGCTACACATATAGCAGAATACACTATTGTGAGGTACGCGCTAAATCCTGGAATGCTAGTGCAGTAAAGGATATCGCCTGCTTCACTTTTGTGAAAACAGCTCTGCCACACAGCTAGGTGTTCAGTAAGTCTTCCGTTCGATAGAGGCGGTTTATCCACAAGCAATATATAGAATCAGCGTGGAGTGAAAACCATGAATAAGTTTGAATCGAGGCCGTCACAACCAAAGTTAGATACGGATGAGGGATGGGTCGTGCAGGTGTATGGCAGCAACCGCCGCTTGCTCTGTGTTTTAGAATCCTCCCACGGTTGGATTTTCTTGATCGGTTGCGGTGTTGGTTTACTGCTTTCAGTAGTTTGGGTCAACATCGCTCGTTATAGTCCTCCTTTAGAGCTACCTCCACCAACAGAGTCGCCTTTCTTGCAAGTGGATTGATGCGATACTACCGGAATAAAGTCTTGGGTGCATCTCACTTTGGAAACTCCCCTTCGCCCTACCTAGGAGGAGAGGCCGAGGGATAAAGATAAACTTATGGTTTCAATTTGAGATTGCATTGTAAGTCTAGACGGGGAAATGCAACAACCTGAGTACTCTAAGATAGACTTAAATCCATGGATTTCAGATCTCGATAGATCGGGATGCACAAAGGGTGATGCGAGATGGCTATCAGCTGCTGGCGTCGCTCGGAGAGCAACCCTACCTGAGCACCCTTTCAACAGACTCGCGCACAACATCTGTGTCGTAAGACTGAGGTGCTTCATTCTTACTTTCTTGAACTTTACTCATCACAATTATCACTCCTGTATCACAGGAGCTTAAAGGAGGTATTTGTGGATTTTTTGTCCGATTTCTTGGCGCGCTTTGTGGCGCAGTTGCAATCCCCAACGCTTGGCTTTCTGATTGGTGGTGTAGTTGTTGCTGCCGTCAATAGCCGACTGCAAATTCCAGATGCCATCTATCGGTTCATTGTCTTCATGCTGCTCATTAAGGTCGGCCTGAGCGGCGGTATTGCGATTCGTAATGCCAACTTGGTGGAGATGTTGTTACCTGCCGTGTTCGCCACGGTCGTGGGGATTCTTATCGTACTCATCGGGCGCTACACCCTGGCTAAGTTACCGAACGTCAGAACTGTGGATGCCATTGCGACCGCAGGCTTGTTCGGTGCGGTGAGTGGCTCTACCCTCGCTGCCGGCCTAACGCTCCTGGAGGCGCAAGGCATGGAATACGAAGCTTGGGCTGCCGCACTCTATCCCTTCATGGACATCCCCGCCCTCGTGGCGGCGATCGTCTTGGCTAGCATTTATACCAGCAAGCAGAAGCAGCTCGTTACCGCAGACGAGTCTGTCAGCAAGCAGGAATCTCTCAGCAAGCAGCCGGTTGCCGTAGGTGGATATTCCAGTAAGTCGGAGCATCCTACGAGTAAGCAGGAGTATTTCAGCCAGCAGCGCGGTATTGCAGACCAGCAAGTTAAAATATGGCCTATCGTGAAGGAGAGCCTTCAGGGCTCCGCCCTATCGGCCCTGCTGCTCGGCCTCGCTTTAGGTCTGCTCACCCGGCCGGAAAGTGTCTTTGAAAGCTTCTACGAGCCCCTCTTCCGCGGCCTGCTTTCGATCCTGATGCTGGTCATGGGGATGGAGGCCTGGGCGAGGCTCAGCGAGCTGCGTAAGGTGGCCCAGTGGTACGCCCTATACGCTTTGGTGGCACCGTTGCTGCATGGATTCATTGCCTTTGGTCTCGGCATGATTGCTCACTACGTTACGGGGTTCAGCCTTGGCGGTGTTGTGATTCTGGCTGTCATCGCTGCCTCTAGTTCAGACATTTCAGGACCGCCCACTTTACGAGCTGGTATCCCTTCGGCCAATCCTTCCGCCTACATTGGCGCGTCTACAGCCGTTGGCACGCCGGTTGCGATCGCCTTGGGCATACCGCTCTACATCGGGCTTGCCCAAGCGCTGATGGGGAGCTGATCCCAGGCAAGTCACGGTCTGCCGCTGTTCCTCTGGCTCGGCAGACCAACTTAGCACCTGGGTCTGCATCTTCGGCCCTCGCGAAATTTTGGTGGGAGAAGTATGCTTCTGGTTTAGTGCCTTACTCAGGAAAGTATTAAGAAGTTCCTCCCTCAAGCTTGGCTACTGTGTACACGTAACCCCTGGGAGGGAGCCTCAGGGTTTGCCCTCCTGGGAGTGCATCTCAGTTAGGCAAGTTTGCCCACTCTGCGAGAAGCCGCTGCGCGTCTACATCCCCCGGCCCCTTCTCCTAAGTAGGGCGAAGGGGAGTCTCCAAAGTGAGATGCACCCCCCTACTGGTTCTTAGGGACTTCCTAGAGCTGGCTGCGACTCCGCAAGCGTCACGACGGGGAACCGTCGCCTCCGCCAAGAAAGCTAGGGCAATCCGGTCAAGCTCAGCGCTCAGGCCGCCTGTGGGTAGTGTCCAAATTTGGTAATGATGTTTTGCCGCATCTCTTGGGTCAAGAAGCTTTTGGTCGCGTCGGTCATTACTGCTGGAGCACTACCTGCCCATGTTAATCATAAAATCTCTCGCTAATAAAAAGGGGACCCGTTAGCCTAAGCTAACGAACCCCGCCGAACCGATCTGTATTGAGAGGAGAACACTATGACCCTGAGTATAGAGGTAGTTGAGAACTTCTGTCAACACTGCTGCAAATAATTCTCAGTTGCCTGGCGAGCCGAGGGAGTCTTCGTAAGCTAGGGGGCCTCTAGGGTCAGTAGGGGGAGGCAATCACGCAGCTACCCCGGGCTCCCTCGGCTCTGAACCCGTTTAATTACGCAACATTTGGTAACTTTACCGCCTCTTCATTAAACTCTCCCGGTAGATTAAAGATTCAGTGAAGTTGCTTCCCAGTAGATTTGGCGAGGCTATGATGAAGATGTTGCAGCAGCATCCGTAGGTTTCCGTAAGTGCCGTGATGGCTCTCGTGGGCAGCCTGAGGGGCTCTAAGCAACCTTGATTGCGTTCTGAAATGATTTCGTTCCGACGGCTAGGGCGCGTATGGCGCGGCGGTCGCGGACTTACAACAACGAGTGAGATTAATGAGGTTAAGTCCTATGACATCCAAGCTAAGCATGACAACGGCTTGCCTGAGCCTAGTCGCAGGTGGTGCCCTGGCGGCGATCGCGACCCCTGCTCAGGCCTTCAACTTCAACACGGAGAGCGACCTAGGAGCTTGTGGCGTCCTAGTTGATAACTTCGCCCCCATTCCCTCCGGCGCACTGCTGGATGACACGACCGATGTGAAAGATTGCACCACTGCTGATGGCTTCACTCTGGAGGTCAAAAAGCCGGAGGATGGCTACCTGCAAGGCAAGCACGTGAATGGCGTCAGTGGCGTCGGCATCACTAGCCCTGGCCCGACCCTGGGTGAGATCGGCGGCAAGGGTGCAGAGCAGGAGATCATGAAAGTTACCCTGCCAGCCGCTGAACAACTGTCCGCGTTGGGCTTGAGTTTTTTGTATGAGATTGGTGAAGTCGGCGACGTGGTGAACGAGCAGGCCAAGGTTTGGGTCAGTGACCAGCTCTATGGCATCCTCTCTGTGCTCAGTGAGACCGAAGCAGAGTGGGTTGTTTACACGGGTGGCGTTGCTGGTGCTGGTAAGATCTATAATGGCGACTTCACGAATGCAGGACCTGGCTACGTCAACATCCTCAACCCGTTTGCGAATGTCGAGATTTCTGCCTTCAAGTTGCTGGCCCCGGCAGCCACAGCAGGCAACACCTACCGCTACAGTGACTTTGCGCTGGTGAATGCGGACATCAATGGTGTCCCGGAACCGGCTGCGCTGCTGGGCCTAGGGGCCGTGGGCGCTGCGATGCTGGGCTTGCGTCGTCGCCGTTCCCTCTAGGGTGGCGGGGGTTGCTGGGAGCATCGGTCTTGACCGCGTGATGCCAGGAACCCCGTTCCTGTTACCAAGTTTCCGAACAGTCTAGACCGGAGCCCCCCCGAGGGGGCATTTTTTGTGGCCGGGGGAGCGAAATTCGCTAGACTTTGGGCCGGGATATCCACAGAGCAGCTATGAACGACCTACGTGCCTTGCAAACCCAAGCCGGGGCCACCTTTGCGAGCCCGGAGGCTCCCCCCCTCGACTTTGCCAATGCGGCAGCGGCCTGGCAGGCGGCGTTGATGGGGGTGGCCTTGGGCGATCGCTCCCACTGGAGTCTGATCGCCCTCCAAGGCGAGGATCGCCAAGCCTTTCTCCACAACCAAACCACTAACGACATCAAAGCCCTCAAGCCCGGTCAGCACTGTGACGCTGTATTTGTCAACTCCACCGGCCGCACCTTGGAGCTGGCAACCATCTACGCGACGGCGGATCAGTTGTGGGTGCTGGCCTCTCCGGGCCAAAGTCAGCCCTTGTTAACCTGGCTCGACCGTTATCTGTTTCCCATGGATCGAGTAGAACTCGCTGACCTAAGCGCCGCTTGGGTCTGCTTTAGCCTCCTTGGCCCCGAGGGCGGGTCGCTGCTGGAGCGCCTGGCCGTGCCGGTTCAGGGGCTCAGCCCGGGTCAACATCGGCTCCAAACCCTCGGTGACAGCAGCCTGCGAGTCGCGGCTGGCAACGAGCTGGCCTTGCCGGGCTACACGCTGTTCATCCCCGCCCCGCAGGCGGCCTCGGTCTGGCAGGCCCTGACCGAGGCGGGGGCTGTGCCCTTGGGCGATCGCCTCTGGCAGCAGTTGCGGCTGCGCCAAGGTCGCCCCGCTGTGGGTCAGGAACTTACGGAGGAGTACAATCCCCTAGAAGCCGGTCTCTGGCACTGCATTTCTTTCACCAAGGGCTGCTACATTGGCCAAGAAACGATCGCCCGGCTCAACACTTACAAGGGCGTGAAGCAGCGCCTCTGGGGAGTTCAGCTAAGCGGGCCCGTAGAGCCGGGCACCGCCATCGTGATGGAGGACCGCAAGATCGGCTGCTTGACCAGTGCCCTAGAAACCCCGGAGGGCTGGCGAGGCTTGGCCTATGTCAAGACCAAGGCCGGGGGCGCGGGCGACTGTTTCCCGATCGGAACTGCCACGGGGACGCTCCAAGGGACCCCCTGCTTGCGCCATAACTACGATGAGCCTCCCGCCCCTTGAGGGGGCGGGGCGCTAGGGGGTAAGGGCCGAGATGGGGTCTAGGGAGTATTCGTCGGCCCCTGGAGGGGGCAACGGCGATCGCTCCAATTCCAGGTGGCGGTGCTGGCCCCCTGGAGCCATGACCCGAGGCTCACTCGACCTGCACCAGCCGCTCCCACAGCAACACTGGGGCGTCGGTCTCTTCCGACTCTTGGGGTACATAGAATTGCAGCCGATAGGAGCCGGGGGGCAGGTTTTCCAGCCGGCCCTCCAGCTCATACTCACAGACACAGCGGCAGCTATTGCCGAAATTCCGCGGGGCGATCGCCACGACACTCCCCGGCCGCCACACCTCTGGGATCGTCCAATCCGCGCAGCAGGTGTGCTCAAAGCGATAGCGGAAGCGAAAGTAGCCAGGGGCCGTTTCTAGCTCCAGGGTCGGGGGCGACGACTGAGGAGGCGTCATCGCCGTTGCACAGGAGAGCAGCCGCGAGGGCGGCGAAAAGAGCAGCTCCGACTCACAGCCACCAAACTGGTAGTTGAATTGGGGCCGGCTCCCCTGGCCCAAGAGCCCCGGTAGGAGCAGGGCGAAGGCCAAGAGGCGCAGGCGGGGAACAGAAGCCGGCATCGTAACCACCTCGGGTTAACGGACATCTCATTACCTCCCTAGGCAATGATCCCGGCCCAGTTATGTAAAAACTCAGAGCCCCGGAGGCCGGGCGATCGCTCACTCCCGTCAGCCGTCATCCGCCAAGATCGTGAAGGACGCCACCGCTAGCACCGGACCGATCATTGCCAGCGTCATCACCCCCTCACGGATTTCACCAACCCCCTGCACCCGCAGGCCCTCCTGCTTCAGATCTGGCGGCACCGGGTTTAGCTCGTAGGTTTCTCCCGTATCCGTGACCAGCGCCCAAGCACCCGGGCCAAGGTCACGGCGCACCACTTGACCGCTAAATTCCATCGTCAGATCCTCCTGCTAAGCGGTTTGCGTTGTATCCCGAACCGCGAGGCGCGCTAGACCAAAGCACAGCAGCGCGTTGCCCAGCAGGTAGGCTCGAGCCAGCCCACCGCCGCCCAGCAGCCAGAGATCCGGAACCAGAAAGGCGCTCACCGCTAAGCAAGCAGCGACCCCAAGGCTACTGCCGATCGCGAACCACTTGCCCGTGGGGTGGCCCAAGAGCAGAGCCAGGAGTCCCAGGGGAATGAGGACACTGGCAAAGAAGGGATTGAGAGTCGTGCTGCCCTGGATCGCGCCCCCCAGCTCCGGAATCGAGCTGCCGAGGACCCGGAAGGGCGCTTGGGGCAGATCAAAGATGTAGAAGCCACGCAGGAAGAAGAGTCCCGAACTTCCGGCCACGAGCCCGCTAGCCAGGGCCCAACTCCAGCGGAAGGGGAAATAGTTGCGGAGGAACCAAGCGAGCAGATAGGAGCCCAGCACCATTGCTAACTTGGGCGCGAGGGCGACCACTCCGCCATCAAACCAGAAGCGGAGGTTTAGGTAGCCATTTTCCCGCAGCCAGCGGAAGAAGTCCCGAGCCGAGAACTGACCTTGGCGAGCGAGGGCCACAGCCTCCCCAGCATCCAGTTGACCCGCGCCGTAGTGATTGAGGGGATCTTCCGTGACCGCCCGGGCGGAGGCTCGCAGGACTTGACCGATTTCCTCGGGACTCTCGACCCCCGCCGCCTTGATCAAGGCGGCGACCCCGGCGACGTGGGGAGCGGCCATGCTGGTTCCCTGGAAGCTGGCGAAAATCCCCTCTCCGGTTTCCGGGTCGATGGTGTTTTGTAGAATACGGCCTTCCTTGCCACCCCCGGGGGCTGCGAGATCGACCCCCGCCCCGAAGTTAGAGTAGTCGGCTTTTTGGCCAGCGGCATCGAGGGCGGCAACGCTGAGCACCTTGGGGTAGCGGGCGGGATAGGAGGCGGAGTTGCGGTTTTCGTTGCCAGCGGCGGCGACGAGGAACACCCCCTTGTCGTAGGCGTAGTTCACGGCGTCTTCGAGCAGCTTGCTCTCGCCCGCCCCGCCGAGGCTGAGGTTGATCACGTCCGCGCCGTGGTCGGCGGCGAACTTGATCGCCTCAGCGATGTCGCTGACTGTGCCGCCACCATCGGCTCCGAGGACTTTGAGGGGCATGATTTTGGCCTCGTAGGCGATGCCGGCCACACCGTAGTTATTGTTAGTGGATTGGGCGATGGTGCCGGCGACGTGAGTGCCGTGCCCCACATCGTCGGGCGCTTCCACGCTGTCGTTCACGAAGTCATAGCCGGGGACAAATTCCGTTTGCTTCAGGTCGGGGACGCGAGAAACGCCCGTGTCAATCACGGCGACGGTGACGCCTTTACCCCGCGTTTCTTCCCAGGCCTTTTCCACGTTGATGCTCTGGAAATTCCACTGCTGGCTGTAGTCGGGATCGTTGGGACGAGCAAAGGTGTGGTAGCGGAAGTTGGGCTCAAGAGTCTGGGTAATGGCGCGAACCTCTGGGCTCTGTTTCACGTGGCGCAGGGCTTCGCGATCGCCCGCCACCACATACACCCGATTGGCGGCGGAAAATTCGCTGTTCAGGCGCGGCGGCTGGCCGACTTGCTGGGCGATCGCCCCCAAGACTGCTTCTACCTGGACCGCTGGCACATCGTCACGCACATCGAGAATGAGCGTGTCGTAGTCATCGCTCAAGGCGAGCCCCTGGAAGTTGAACAGCGCCAACCCCAGACTCCCCACTAACAGGACTAGCAACAGAATTCTTTTCATAACGGCTCCACTCACCAACAGGAGACCCCTACCACGATAGCAACTCCACGATAGCAGCTTCGATCCGTTCCTACGGAACAGGCTATGCCAGCGGGGTAAACGAAATTTTGTGCGGGATGTTGGTACTCCTTGGCTCAGCCCTCACCCCAACCCCTCTCCCAAGTTGGGAGAGGGGCTTCTCGCTCCCCTGCTCCCAGCTTTGGGAGCAGGGGCCGGGGGATGAGGGCCCGGTAATGCCGAAATTCTACGCGGGATGTTGGTACTCCTTGGCTAAACCCTCACCCCAACCCCTCTCCCAAGTTGGGAGAGGGGCTTCTCGCTCCCCTGCTCCCAGCTTTGGGAGCAGGGGCCGGGGGATGAGGGCCCGGTAATGCCGAAGAGGGCGACCCTCTTCTCCTTGAACCATCGCTCAAAATTCAGGGGAGCCGCCCTTTTTTTCGTCCACCCCTACCCAGCGCTGGGAAGCCAGGGTTACGAACATGGCAGAATTGGTGGGGCGCTCAACTCGCTGTTTAGCCCTTTATGCTCAGGGAAGTTATGTCTGCTCATTCAGTGCCACCGTCCCTCCCGTGCCCCCAATTTCAGCGGGAGACCCGCCTTGGCCTCGTAGTCTATGGGGGCGTGGCGCTGGCTATCTACATGAACGGGGTTTGCCGCGAGTTCTACGATTCGGTGCGAGGACGGGGGATCTACAAACTCTTCAAGGCCCTTACCGACAGCGATATTGTCGTGGATATCCTTTCGGGAACCTCAGCGGGGGGGATCAATGGGGTGCTGTTGAGCTACGCCTTGGCCAACAGTACCGAGGCGGGTGTCGTTGATTTTGCTCACTTTGCGGACATTTGGCGCACGCGGGCCGACATTCACCACCTGCTCCGCCAGCCCCAGGAGGGGGCGGGGGCCGTGGATTCGTTATTGGATGGAGAAGGATATTACCAGGAACAGCTTGAGGCGGTCTTTCGCCAGCAGGCCCAGCCCACGACCGCGCCCCCGGATGAGTGGCGATCGCCCCTAGGAGAACTGGATCTCTTCGTCACCGGCACCGATATGCTCGGCCGCCTCTACACCGTGCTCGACGATACGGGGAGAGCGATCGAGGTCAAGGATCACCGCAGCATCTTCCACCTCAAGCACCGTCCCGGCCGGAAGGAACCGTTGGCCCCCCGCCCCGAGACCTACACCGCTTTAGCCAAACTCTGCCGGCTCACCTCCTGTTTTCCCCTCGCGTTTCCGGTGGTCAGCGTGCAGATCGATGACCAGGCTAGGCCAGCCGATCGGCTGCTGACCGCTTGGGGTCAACTGGATCAGCGCTGGTTGCCGGAGTCACCGCCGGCCGGCGGCTATCAACTCCACTTTGTCGATGGTGGGGTGCTGGACAATCGCCCCTTTAGCTATGCGATTGAAGCGATCTACTACCGCACGGCCAACCGGCCGGTAGAACGCAAGCTGTTCTACATTGACCCTAGCCCCGACCGCTTTCTGGACAACCCCGCGTTTGCTGAGTTGCGCCGCCCCAATGTGTGGCAAGTAGTGCAAGAGTCCCTGGTGGGGATGCCCAGCTATGAGAGCATCAGCAATGATCTCACGGCGATCGCCCAGCATAACGAAACCGTCCGCCGTTACCGTACCTTCCTCGCCGAGCTGGAGGCGGGAACGCCCGTGGAGCCGACCCCGAGCCAGGAAGGCCTGTACCAACTGACACGGTTTCTGGGCCTGCGCGATCGCGCTATCCCCTTGGTGCTCGGCCTGGAGGCCAGCCGCCCCGCGACGCCGCCCTCCGGCCAGGGCCAAGCCGCCCTGACCGCCCTAGCCGCGTTGTTGTATGGACCGGACCAAGGCAGCGCGGCCAACCCCCAGGCCGCGATCGCCCCCCCAGCCGAGCTGCAAGCCCTGCGGGGCCGAGTCCTTGACCTAGACATTGAATACCTGATTCGTAAGCACTTCTACATCATTCGCAAACTGCGCCAGCAGGCCGAAACTCCGGCCCACGCGGCCGACAGCCCGACGCTCCAGCTCTTGGCCGAGCGCCTCAACCGGCAACTGCGCCTGCTGGAAATTCTGCGAGCGGGGCTGACGGCCTTACTAAGTCAACCGGAGGTCGTGGCCCACTTCTGCACGCTTGCGGATGCGGCCCTGGGCCTGAAACCAGGGACGCCGGCGGCGATCGCCCTGCGGGAGCAGGTTCACCAAGACCTCCTCCGCTTGCACCGCTTCTGGTTCTGCCCGGAGTCCGTAGGGGCCCTCGGGACAACGGAGCCCCTCGCCACGTGGCTCGCGGGCTTTGGGGCTCTGCCCCAGCGAGCCGAGGCCTTGGCCCTCGCGGACTACCAAACCTTAACGGCAGCGGTGACCAACTGGCTGCCCCAGGATGACTTGACCCAGCTCCGAGAACGCGGTCAACAGCGGTTAACCGCCTTGCCGCCGGGAGCCCTGAAGGCGCTGCTCACCACCGCTCTACCAGAGCCGCCCTCGGAGCCCCTCAATGCTTTGGTGCAATTGGAAAAGTCTCTCAACGCCATCCTGAACAGTGCTGCTCTGCTCGAGCCCCTGCGCCAGGAGATCAGTCCCTATAGCGCACGCTTTCGGGCCCTGGACTGCCAACTCTATCCCTTAGAATCCTTAGCCGGTTTGCGGGAAAAGCAACTGATTGCCACCGTGCGGATCAGCCCGGAAGATGCCCAGCGGGGCTTCGGGCGCGGCTTGGGGCTGGAGGAAAAGTTGGCCGGCGATGCTCTGCACGCTTTTGGGGGCTTTTTCAAACAGTCCTGGCGGGCCAACGATATCCTCTGGGGACGACTGGATGGGCTCAACCGCTTGGCGGATGGGATCGTGACGCGGGAGGCCGTGGTCAATTTTCCCCGCTTGGTGGAGCGCCAATGTCAGAGCTTGGGCCTGACACCCCGAGAGTATCTGGAGCGCTTATTGCAGGCGGCGCTCCCGGACCTGAGCCTCGCCGAACAGGCCGACTGGTGGCCCATCCTGGAGCAGTTGGCTCACAACCCAGCGGCCGTTACTGTTGATGCCTGGGAAGCGTTTCTCGACCGCCTGGTCCAAGCCGGTCAGCAACAGATCCTCCAGCAAGAGTTGCCGGGAGTGATGCAGGAGGCGATCGCCGAGCAACTGACCTGGCAACAGCAAAAGGTGGCCCAGGCCGGTGAGCCACCGCGCTATCTGGCGGCTGAGGGCTATTTCAATCGCACGGTCAGCGCGATCGCCGCCGCCCAGTTGGCCTCCCAGGCCTTGGGCCTATTGGCTCAAGCAGAACCGGAAGCGGCCAGGGCTCAGTTGGCCCACTTCTTTCGTACCGACTACCGCCTCGGTCGCGAGGAGCTGCTCACCGATATTCCCGGAACCATCTTGCAAGCCTTGGGGGTGCGATCGCTCCTAGTGCTCCGCGATCTGCTAAACACCCTCTGGGACACGGGGGCTCGGGGCTGGCAGCGTCGCCTCGTCTACCGGCTGGCCAATGGAACCCTACAACTGGCCTACTGGTGGCTCCAGCGCCAGAGTCCCCTGCCCCCACCATCGCAGCCGTGGCAGCGCGGACTACGGCGCTGCTTGCGCGGGCTGCTGCTTTTGGGCCTGATCGCAGGCCTGGCGATCGCCGTAGCCCGCTTTTTCCCAGCCTGGCTCGCGGGGGTGATTTTGGCCCTGCTACTAGCCCGCCTCCTGGGCCTCTGGCGCTGGCTGGTGGTCTAGTTGATCGGGAAAATTCTACTGAGGGCTGAGGGGTGATCGCCCCGGAACCACCCCGCCCTAGCGCTCCTTTCCTTCCTCTTTGCCATCCTTAACCCATGCCTGCCCCCCCCTTTGATCCCCGCCGCCAAGCCCTGCTCGCTGAAGCCCTGGCCCTGACTAGCGGCCTACAAACCCTCGCTCCAGAAGCTCCCCAACAGGCTCGCTGGCAAGCTCGGCTGCGCCAGATTTGGCAGGACTTGCAGGGGTTTGGGCCAGACATTCAGCGCGATCGCCTCCCGGCCGCCGACATTCCGTACCGCGTCCGCACTTGCCTCGCCCAGGCGGCCCACTACTTCTGCTGTTACCACGCCCTCGGCAGCCAAAAAATTGCCGGCACCCTGGAGTCACCGACCCTGAGCAGCTATTGTCCTGACAGCCTGCCGGCTCCCTGGCAAGGGGCTGATTTTGGTCGGCACCTGTGCCAGTGGCTCGAGTTGCCGGAAGACTATGCCCTGGAGTTGCAGCAACAGCGGGCGACGGCGGACCAGGCAATCGCCCAGCAGCGGCAGATTATCGCCGCCGTGTTGGCCAACACCGGTCAACTGGCCACCCCGGCAGCAGCACGGAACTTACTCCAACTTTGCTTTGGTCCCCTGCCGCTGCCGGCCGCTGCGGTCAGCGGTCTGGCAACGCCGATGGTGATCTTGATTGCGGTGGACTTTGCGGGGGAGCAGTTGCGCGATCGCACCCTCTGGCAGGCCCTCACCCCGGTAGAGCAGGCCCAGCTCACAGCCTGGTTGCGTCGTTTGCAGCGCTTTCACTTCGACCGCTTCGGCCGCTTTCCCGGTTTTGGGCAGGTGGCCCCGGAGCGCATCGCCCGACCCTGGCTCGAGGGGCTGGCGACCCAGACGGGCTACCCCACCTGGACCGTAGCGGAGGTGATCGCCCGCTCCCTGGTGATTGTGCCGACCCTCGAGGCCGAAGCATTTGTGATCCACGACATTGTGGGTCACTTCTGGCAACTGCCGCTGACTCAGCTGGCCAGCGACTATGCGATCTTGAAAACCTGCCATGAGCCCCTGCGAGCTCGGGAAACGGCCTATACGCCAGCAGGGCCCTTGACCGTGCGGGAGGTCCTGCACTGGCAGGGGGAAACGGTGAGCCTCGACCCCGAAGCGGCCCGGCAATTTTTCCACGGGGAGGTGCAGCAACGCCTAGGGCTGGTTTTTTCCCACCTGCTCGGGGAAATGTTGGCCGATGCCCACGAGTTCAAATGGCTGTGGCAGCATGGCGATCGCGCCGCTGAGTTGCCGTCATCATCCCTATTCAAAACCGCCCCCACCAAGCTGGATTTGAGCCTCCTTGATGCAGATTTCCTGTTCTTGCGGGTATTGGCTCCCTTGCTGACGGTGAATCTATCCGCTTTGAGCGAGTCGCCTCTGGAGTGCGAGTTGCTCCAGGAGCAGGGGGTGACTTCCTTGGCCGCCCGGGCGAGCCTGAAGCAAGCGATCGCCCAGCTTTACCAAATCTTCTTCGCCACCTACGCGGAGCACTACCAACCCAGCCTCGCGGATGGGCAGGGCCTGTTTGGGCAGTTTGTCGCTAATCTACTCTATTTTCAAAACGCCCTCAACCAACTCTACACAAACCCTCCAGCCGGCGATATTCCCTTCCAAGATCTCCTCGTGCTCTTTGTCGGCTGCTACTGTGCCGGGGATAGTTATGCGGATTTTTGGGACATTGACGATGCGATCGCCCACTACTTTCTACCGGCCTGGTATCGGCTGACCGACAGCCAAGATCCCTAGGCTAACCCGACTACGGCCAAGGCCAGCGCCCCCAGGCCGCGGCAAGCGTTGAGCGCTTGCGGTTGGTCAGCCAGACAGAGGACCAGAGCCCTACCTCGGCACGGCCACGGCCGTGGACTGGCCCGCATACTCCCGCCAGCGGACAATCAGGCCGCGCCGAAATTCGAGCAAAATCGCGTTCTCCGACTGTTGGCGCTCGCCCGTGGCCTTCGTCGCCCGCCAGACCCACTCCACAGCGGCGCGATCGCCCTCCACCACGATGCTCGCGATCTCGATCTCGATGGCCGTCAGCGTCGCCAAATAGGCCATCGTCGCCTGCTCTACCGCTGCGCGGCCCGCCAAGACTTGACCCGGCAACAGGATTTCCCCATCCTTCGCAAATAGGGACGCAAAAGCCGCCGCATTGCCCGTCGTACAGGCTTGAGCCGCCATCTGGATAATGGCGCGGATTTCCGTAGGGGTCATAGGCGACTAGGGCTTGGACAAAGCTTCCTGTTAGAGGGAACCCACGAGTTGGTCATGAGTACTGGGGCCTTGAAGCCCTTACGACCCACTCGAGCTTCTAGGGCTGACATGGCCCGAGGGCAGCGAGCGGAGAGATAGCAACTGCTCCTCCAAGTCAGCAATGCGATTGTAAGCAGCCGTGACCTGGGCCGTCAGCCGCCGCACCTGAGTTTCTGGCGACAGGCTGGGGTCCTCGCAGTTGTAATCCGGGCGCACTTCCGGGCTCTCCCGATCGACCAGGACATCCTTGTGTTGCAGGGTCACTGTGCTAGCTGCGGAGGCTGGCTCTAGCGGCTCCGCCTCGAGCTGAGCCAGGGGCTGCGTTGGCTCCAGCGCGCGGGTCGGCCGGGGCGCCCCCAAGGGCGGGGAGTTCAACCCCAGCACCCGCTCAAGTTGGCGGCTGAGGTGCTCCAGCTTCTGCTCGAGGGAGTCCAGGCGGTTGTGGGTATCATTCACGGGCAGTCGGCGGACCTGATTATTGAGGTGCTCCACCACGGTATAGAGTGAATCCACCTTACGGTTGAGCTGACTCACGGGCAACGTAAGGTCATCCATAATAATTAATGCTTAGGGATCGCTTGTATACTTCAGCCATGCTAAGCGCTGATCGAGGGAATCAGAAATGATTCCCGATTGATTTAACCTTTCCGGCCTCAAGCCCCGTACTGAAGACGTAGGGGTGGCAGCGAGACTAATTCCGTATAAAGCTCTTCAAGGCGAGCAATATTGTGGCTGAGGGTATAGCGTTCTAGCACCCGCTGGCGGGCCTTGTTGCCCAGCAAGGCCGTCCATTCGCGGTGCTCACTGAGGAGGGGAAACAGCAACCGTAGCTGGGCGGCTACTTCCTGAGTGCTGAGCTCGATCCCCGCCCCGCCGGCGATCACTTCCGCATCGGCCCCGGCATCCGTCGCCGCACAGGCCACCCCACAGGCCATCGCTTCTAGCAAGGACAAGGAAAGCCCTTCAACTAATGATGGCAGGATAAAAACATCCGCCGCCCGGAGAATTTCGATCCGCCGTTGCTCATCTCCCTCAAAACCATGCCAGAGGACACCATCAGCGCTCCCATAGACAGCTTGGAGGGAACTGGCGAGGGGCCCATCGCCAACAATGACCAGCTTATTCTTTGGGGGTAGATTAGCGCTTTTCCAGGCCTTCAGCATCGCCTCCACATTCTTTTCGGGAGCGATCCGTCCCTGATAGACAAAGAGGCGCTCGGCCTGCACGACTTGTTTGAAGGTGGAAGCTCCGGGAGTATAGCGCTGCACATCGACGCCATTGGGGATCACCACCACCTTGGTCGCGGGCACGCCTAGCCGCACGAGCAGATCCTGCTGAATCTTGGAAAATACGATCACCCGGTCATAGTGGGCCAGACAGGGGGCATAGAGCTGGTAGGTGAGGAACTGGGTGCTGGATTTCAGATTGCGGAGCTTGCTGTCAAAGGGGGGGTGAAAGGTGGCGACGAGGGGCAGCCTCAGGTCCGTACAGATTTCCGGCAGGCGGAAGTCGAGGGTGGACAGGGTGAGAGAGGCGTGAACCAGGTCGGGTTGGAGTTGGCTCAGGGCCTCCGTGAGGATGCGGCTGGAACGGGGGCTGGGGATGGTGTAGACCTGAGATTTGTAGAGGTAGGGCAGGGTAACTTCGGGGCAATCCGGCCAGTTCGCGGCTTCAGTGTCTGATTGGGCAAAGTGCAGGAAGCTGACGCGGTAGCCGTGATCCAGCAAGGCATTGGTCACTTCACGGCCGTAGGTGACGTTGCCACAGAAGGGTGATTTCTTTCCCAGCCAAGCAATATGCATTCAGGGGCCAACACTGGACGACGGCAATGCGCGGACGCAGCGCCAAGACCCTATCGCTGTTTTGGGGCAGTCGCGCTTGTTCCTGTACGGGAAATATACCAGGTTAGGAGTCCGCCTGCGACGAATAGGGCCGCAAGCGCCAGCAAGACCGGCTGCAAACCCCAGATCGTTTCTGCCACCCCGGCTAGGGCGAGGGGCAGGGAGAGGGCGATGTTCACGACATTATTTTGCAGCCCAAAGACTTTGCCGCGCATGGCCTCGGGGGTTTCGGCCTGGATCGTGGTCTGCATGGGCACACCGATCAGGGCGGCGAAGCCGCCGAGGATAGCCGCGATCGCCAAGGCCGGCCCCAGGCGATCGCCCAACAGGGCCAAGGCCACCAAGGACGCGGCCGACCCCGCCGAGCCCCACAGGCTCCATTGGGCCCGGGAGCCGTGGCTGCCCCAGTGCCCCACGATGGCCGCACCGCAGCCCAGGCCGACCCCCGAGGCCGCCAGCAGGAAGCCAAACTGCTCGGGCTTCAGGCCGGGGATCGAAGCTGTGAGGGGCACTGCCAACACGGCCAGGGCCGCGAAGACCGAAAAGAGGATCGTGAGCTGAATCAGGGCATTCCGAACCCGGTGGTGCTGACGCAGGTAGCAGATCCCGTCCCAAATATCTTGGAAGACGTGGTTCTCGGCCCGGGCGCGGTCCGCTGGGGTTTCCCCGGTTTTCAGCCCCAACAGGAGCAGGCCAGCGAGGGCATAGGAACTGCCCACGAGCACTTCTTTCCCGATGTCCTGGGCAAACCCGAGGCGGGTTACGGCCTGGTCGGCGATCGCCAGCAGCGGTTCCCCCACCGCAAAGCCGACGATCAGCATCGCCATCGTGGTGGTGGTGTAGAGAGAATTGGCCGCCAGCAGGTGGCGACGCGGCACCAGGAGCGGGATCGCCACCTGCTCGGCCGGCGCAAAAAACTGGGTGAGGGTGGAGACCAAGAACGTGACGACTAGGAGCACCCCAAACCCAGCAGGAACTCCCCAGAGGGCCGGTTGACCCTGGCTGAACCAGAGGAGGAGCGGTAGGGCGAGCACGAGGCCGCCCCGGACTAGGTTGGTCAACACCAGGGTTTCCTGCTTGGCCCAGCGATCCACGTAGACGCCAGCGAGGGAGCCAAAGAGGACGGCGGGAATGGTGAACGCGATCATCACGGCTGAGACCCAGGGGCCGATGCGATCGCCATCGGTCTGAAAGTCGTTGGCGATCAGGGCGATCGCCAGCACCAAGTACACCTTATCCGCCAGTTGCGAAAAGACCTGCCCGCCCCAGAGGAGGAGAAAGCGCTGATTGCGAAAGACCGGCAAAAAGCCCCGCTCCGGCAACGGTTCCGGCGTGTCCTGGGGGTCCGGGGTTCCCGGGTTGAGGGTCGGTTCACTCCAGGAAACGTCCGGTTCCTCCGTCATGTTATGGGGTTCCTCAAGGTCAAACGGTGTCATGCGTTCAGGGGGGCAACAGTGCGATCCCGGCCAGAGTCGGTCCGAGTCGGGGGCTCCGGGAGCCGCGTAGCGGGGCTCCTCAGAGCGCGTCCTCATTAGGGATCTATAAACAAGGTATCAATGAATGCGGCCGAGCGAATGGGTCGGCCGAGGTGATGTTGCGTGTAGCGGCGGAGCAACCCCTCCAGCTTGCGGCCGGTTTCGAGGGGGGGAATGGCCACGGCCTGGGCGATCGCCCCCAGATCCGTTAACTGCTGGAGGGCCCGCCATTCCGTCGCCGTTAAATAGGCCTGGGGCCGGGGTTGAGCGAGCGCGGGGCTGGCCGGTTGGGCCTCCGTCACGGCGATCGCCCCCCCAGCCTCGATGCTAAACCCCACGCGCCAATCGGGTTTCTCCCCAACCACGAGGGGCTGGCCACTGCGGCAGCAGGTCGTCAGTTGCGGCGCAAGGCCCCCCACAGCCAGCAGTTGCAGCGTGCCGCCATTGAGGCAAGCTAGGAGGTCCGCCGCCTGGGGAGTCTGACCTTCAAGCACCACCAAGCTAGCATTCAAAGCCGCATATAACTCCACTTGGGGCTGGCCGCCGAGGCCGATCCCCAGGGCAATCTCGGCCCAGTATTGCGCCGCCGTCAATTTGGCGAGGTGTTGGCTCAGGCCGGGGTACGAATGTTGGGTATCGGCTTGGATGATGCGGTCGAGCGATCGCCCCTTGACCACCAGCAATTGATTGACCACAAAGGGTTCCATCCGCCCCCGCAAGCGTGATTTCGGCTTGCGGGCCCCCGGCGCTACCGCCCGCAGCAAACCGACCTCGGCGGTCAAAACAGTGACCAGGCGATCCGTCTCGCCGAGGGGAGTGCTTTTCAGGTTAATCCCAGTCACTTGATAGGTTTGGCCCACGGCCAGCCTCCTCACCAGGGCCTCCCCTGAGTTTAGCAATTAGACCCACTCCCAGGCGTTGGGGCCGAGAGTCACGACGGTGTAGAGTGCAAAAGGCTGCCATTGACACAGGAGGTAAAGAAACGATGACCGATCCAGTTGCGGTGATGAAGGAAGAAGTGGGCAAAGCGGCGGCGGCGCGGGTGCAGTCGGGGATGATCGTCGGCTTGGGGACCGGATCGACCACGGCCTGCGCGATCGCCGCCCTGGGCGATCGCCTCCAGCAGGGAGAGCTTCAGAACATTGTCGGCATTCCCACCTCGTTCCAAGCAGAAGTGTTGGCAAAACAGTACGGCCTTCCCCTCACGTCCCTAGATGCGGTCGATCACATTGATCTGGCCATCGACGGGGCCGACGAAGTGGACCCCCAGAAGAACCTCATCAAAGGGGGTGGCGCGGCCCACACCCGCGAGAAAGTGGTAGATTACTTGGCCGATCAATTTATCGTCGTCGTCGATGCTGGCAAGCTGGTCCAGAAGCTGGGAGAACACTTCAAAGTGCCCGTGGAGGTGATCCCCATGGCCGTGACCCCGGTAATGCGGGCGATCGCCAAGCTCGGGGGCGAGACCGAACTCCGGATGGGGGTCAAGAAGGCCGGCCCCGTCGTGACCGATCAGGGGAATCTCGTCGTCGATGTTCAGTTCGCCGACATCCCCGATCCCGTCAGTTTGGAGCAGACCCTGAACAACATTCCCGGGGTGCTGGAAAATGGCATCTTCGTGAACTGCACGGACCTCGTGCTCGTGGGCGAGGTCATCAACGGGCAGCCCCAAGTGCGTCAGCTCTAGGGCTTGGTTAAGGCCTGCTTTGAGGCTGAACCCATCGATTCATCCTGGTGCGTTAGCTCCGGCTTGAGCCCCGAATCCCCAGCACTTCAGCCGTGGGAGTCCGTCAAAGTTCAAATCCAGGCCGAGTCACAATCGCCTCGGCCTCAATTTCCACCATCATCTCGGGGTTAATCAGGCGGCTCACCTGGACCATCGTGGCGGCGGGTCGGATCACCCCAAAAAACTCCCCGTGGGCGCGGCCAGCGGCTTCCCAGACTTCGCTGCCCGTGACATAGATGCGGGTGCGGACAACATCATCCAACCGTCCGCCGACATGATGGAGAGCCTTTTCAATATTCCGCAGGGCCTGCACCGCCTGACCGTAGGGATCATTCCGGCCGACCAATTGACCGCGCTCATCGGTAGCCGTCGTCCCAGCGACGTAGATAGTATTGCCGACACGCACGGCTCGGGAATAGCCCACGATCGGCTCCCAAGTCGTGCCGCTGCTGTAGAAATGGCGCTGATGCATGGTGGGCGATACTTTAGAATTTGTTTGTGCCATTATGACCTCGGTTGCACCCTAAGCATTGACCCGGAAGGTGAGGACAGGGCCAGTACGCACACCCCGACTGGCCTGCCACCGCTAGCGTGGGAAAATTCCCAGGCCTCGGGTGAAACGGGTGCATCTCCCTTTGGAGACTCCCCTGAGCCCTCCTTGGGAGAAGGGGCTGGGGGATGAGGGCAAACTTGCCTCCCTGAGATGCACCCGGATGAAACGCTCGCGGCTGACGGCTCCGTACTTTCTGGATTCTGAACTATCCTCAGTTTAATCCTCAGACTGAGGAACGCTGGCTTACGAGGGTCAAGGCCGAGGGGCTGCTCCCCCAGCGGGGTCCGAGGACAGGTAAACCCTGAGCGAGACGGGCTTGCTGTTTTGCGCTCCGAGGGTTCCTTACAGGGAGATCACCAGATAGCGGTCTTGGAACTTCGCCCCCTTGATGGGCTGCCCCTGGAGGGTAGGGGGGAGGATGAGGTTACGGCGCTGGTCGCCCGCTTCGATGGTAATTTCTGGGCCGTACTGGGTCAGCTTCACCTGCTGTTTGGTGAAGCCGGGGAGGAAGACGCGCACCTGGCGGTTGGCAACATCGATCGTGACGGGCTGGGGCGCCTGGCGGCCGTCGCGCAAGTCCGGGAGGGCGGCCTGGAGGACCTGCCAATCGTCACGGCTCCGGCGGGGCAAAGCGGTGATGGGCAGGGGCGCAAAGCTGGCTACGGCTTCGTTACTCGGTTCACCTTGATTCCAGAGCACCTTGGCCACCGTGAGGCCGATTTGTTGGGCACTGCCCCAGAGGTATTGGGCGGTGGCGATCGCCCCCGGGTCGCTCGTCGTGACCAGGTGAGCCAGCACCTGATCGGGATCGTGGAGCATGGCCTGGCCCTGCTGGAGCAGGGTGGACATTTCATCCGTGGGTTCCTTTCCCAGGTCATCAAACGACCAAGCGCGGTTGAACACGGTGGCGCTCAGGGGTTGCACGAAGGGGGCGATCGCCTTGCCCAGGTCGGATTCAAAGAAGACCCGCCGAAACCGGCGCAGATACCAACTCCCCACCTCCGGGATACCCAGCATTCGCAGGGTGTTGAGACCGCGATCGCCGTCGTAGACGATCACCTGGTAGCGGTTACTGGCGTTGTACTCCCGCAGAGCGTTGAGGGCCAGGGCACTGTCGAGGCCGGGGAAGAGGCCGAGTTCCTGGCCGTAGACATTGCTCAGGGTGGGCGATCGCAGGTATTGGGCTTCCAGCCGCTTGGCCTCCTCCCAGCCCCGCTCCAGCAGGGCGGCCGCCTGCAACTGGACCGCCTGGAGATTCGGGGCCAGCTCCTGGGGGTCAGAGCTGGGGGTTGCCCCCAAGAGCACCGCTAGGGCTGGGCTCGGGTCGCTACTGGCGAAGAGCGTGGGCAGGCCCTGGGCCGCCAGTTGTCGGGCGGCGGCGATCGCCACCGTCGTACAACCCACGCCCCCCTTCCCGAGAAAGGTAATAACTTGCGCCATTCGCCCTCGCCTAAACAGCCTTCAATTCGTCGGCAAAAAACCAGGTGGAACTTTTATCCGAAAATTCCACCACCACCCCGACGCCGCTGCCGTCAGTCATCTTGAAGCCCTTGACTTCACCCACTTTCCCCAACTTATCGGCCACGGCTCGCCCGACGCGATCCCGAATCCGACAGACCTGAACTTTTTGCCCAATTTCCATGCCTTGCTCTCAATCAACACAGACCATTACACAGTTTAGGGCAAAATCGGGGTAGCGCCGCACGGACGGTCATTGTATTTCCCACTTCCTTGTGCTAGTCAATCTTGCCTTTTTTGATCCCCGGGCTACCGGCCTCGCCACCTACGCTCGCCACCTGGTCCCGCAGTTGCAGCCCCTCGCCCCGATGCTCCTGACCGCAACGCCCCTGCCGCCGCTGCCCCACTACCCGGTTCCTGCCAACCTCTCCACCGCCTACGGAACTCGGGGCCACCTGCGCCGCCTGCTCTGGACCCAGAGCTGTTTGCCCGGCCTCTACCGCCGTTTGGGGGCTCACTTACTCTTTGCGCCCGTACCGGAGGCCCCCCTCTATCGCGGCTGCCGCTTTGTCGTCATGGTTCACGACACGATCCCGCTGCGGTTTCCTAACCGCCGCTCCCGGCTCCATCTCTACCACCGCCACTGGTTGCCCCGGGTAGCCCGCCAGGCCCAGCAGGTGATCTGCAACTCCGAGGCCACGGCGCGCGATGTGGCGCAATTCCTCCAGGTTCCGGCGGCCCGGATTCAGCCAATTCTGTTGGCCTATGACCGCGATCGCTTCTACCCCCGCGCTCCTGCTGCCCTACCACCGCCCCCGGCCCGCCCCTACTTTCTCTATCTCGGCCGCCACAATCCCTACAAGAATGTCGGTAACTTGATCGCGGCCTTTGCCCAACTGGCGGCTCGTCACGATTGTGACCTGTGCTTGGCGGGGCCGACGGATGCGCGCTACACGCCGTCCTTGCGGGCCCAGGTGACGGCCCTGGACCTGGGCGATCGCGTGCAGTTCCTCGACTATGTAGAGGAGGCCGCCTTGCCGATCTTGCTCAATCAAGCCCTAGCCCTAGTGTTTCCCTCCCGCTGGGAAGGCTTCGGCCTGCCGGTCCTCGAGGCGATGGCCTGCGGAACGCCCGTGATTGCGGCCCAGGTCAGCTCGCTGCCGGAAGTGGCGGGGGAGGCGGCCCTGTACATTGACCCGGAGAAGGTGGCGGAGTTGGCCCAGGCAATGACGGCGGTGGCTCAGGATGCGAGCCTGCGGCAACAATTGCGCGATCGCGGTCTCGCTCGGGCGGCCACCTTTAGCTGGGAGAAGACGGGCCGCGCGACGGTAGCGGTCCTAGAGCGCTGGCTCTGAAGCAGAGCCAGCCATTTCCCAAGGGTGCCAGGGAACTCCAGGTCCGGCGGGCATCGCGCCAGCCCATCCTTGAGAAATCAACACGGCGGCGGCCCTTGCTTGCTAAACTAGGAGCCTAGCTCCAACCATCACCCCATGGGCGATGGGCGGCGGCAGTGGAAGCTCCTGAAGCCAGTCCCTCGGGGTGTCGTAGCCGCCGCTGGCGACCGGGTTGCCCCTGAGACTTAACCCTGGACTGTATGCGAGCCCTGGCATGGACGATACCGAAGCCCTCAACGCCGAACTACAACGTACCCGACTGGCTTATTACGCTGCCCTCCAGATGAGCCAGTTCAAGGCTGGGTTTCTGGCTCGGACTTCCCATGAGTTGCGATCGCCCCTCAACAGTCTGATCGGCTTGCATCAGCTCATCCTCGCGGATCTCTGCGAAAGCCCTGAGGAGGAGCGCGAATTTGTGCAGCAGGCCCATCAGTCGGCCCTGAAGCTGCTACACCTGATCGATGAGATCGTCGATGTGGCTAAAACCGACTTCGGCAGTGCGACCCTCGAGCTGAATCCCCTGGCTGTTAGCCAAGTCTTCGCAGAGGTCGAGCGGTTGACCCACTTACAAGCTGCGAACCGCAGCTATTGGTTGCAGCTCAAGGCCCCCGAGCCGGAACTCTACGTACTGGCGGATCGCTACCGCCTGGTTCAGGCCCTGGTGGCCTTGGTCGATACCTCGATTGGCTATATGGAAGAGGGCAGCCTACAATTAGCGGCAGCGGTAGACCCCGGGGGCCAGGCGGTGCAACTCCAGCTCGATCTCCTCTCCCCCACCGCGATCTGGAGCGAGCCCGCGACCCTGCTACAGCAAGTTCCAGAGCCCTCCCCCGAAGCAGCCCGGGCCAGCCTCGGCAAGGCGCCCGCCCCGTCCCGAGGCCTGAGCTTGCTCCTGAGCCAAAACCTCTTGGAGCGCATGGGCGGACGCCTCGAGATCGTACAGCCCACGACCGGCGCGGGGGAGCCCTTTACGCGGCTACAGTGCTGCCTACCGCAGGCTGAGCCTCCGGCGTAACCAGGAGTTCGGCAGCGGCGTTGTAGAAGACCAGGGTTGTACTCTGGTTGGTCTCAAAGCCAATGCGCTCGTAGAAGGCTTGCTGGTGGGTGGTCATCAGGTAGACGCGCTCAACGCGCTGAACCTGAGGATGGGCGAGGATCGTCTCCACCAGTTTGCGACCCAGGCCAGCGCCCCGGTAGGCTTCATCGACGACGACATCCCAGATCATGGCGCGGTAGATGCCGTCCGAGGTGGCCCGGGCAAAGCCGATGAGGCGATCGCCGTCCCAAACGCTCACGACGGGGCTGCTATGGCGCAGGGCCGTGGCGAGGTCCTCGAGGGAACGATCCTGGGCCCAGAAGGCGCAACGGTTGAACAGGGCCTGGAGCTGGGGCAGATCAAGACAGTCGGGGCGATCGCGAAATTGAACGTGACGGCAATCCATAGGGCTGACAGGTACTGAGGTATGAAAGGGGTGATTCTCAAGCAAAGGTCCCTCCGACGGCGACCTAGGCCCAGGCGGGCTCGCGGCGCGTCTGGTGGCAATGCCGCCAGCACGTTCAAATTGTAGTGAAAATAACAGACGATGCAAGCCCTGGCAGCCGATAATCTAGGGATTTGCTAACATTTCCCTACTCCTGAACGAGCCTGAGCCGCGATGACCTGCGAGCAGAACTTAGCACTGCGGCATCGTCGCGTCTGGAACGCTCCGCCCCGCGCCGCTGTCGCCCATGACCGCTGGAACCCTTGCCGACACTAATTTCTGGGCGAGGGGATTGCTAGGACTGGCTCGAGCTGGTGTGTACTCCCAGACGGGATTCTGGCTGACAACGGACGCTAGACTCCAGCTTCCTGGGAATTACCGCCTCCGTAGGGCAAGATGGTAAGGAGCGATCGCCCCTTCAGCCATGTTTTTGATTCTGACCAACGACGACGGCATCGACGCGCCGGGTATTCAGGCCTTGCAACAGGCGGTGCAGAGTTTTCAGGAACCCAGGGCCATCGTTGCACCCCATGCTCAGATCTCGGGCTGCGGCCACCAGACCACGACCAAGGGTCCCTTGGTTGTCGAGCAGCGGGCTGACCAGGCCTATGCCGTCGAGGGAACCCCCGCAGACTGTACGCGCCTTGCCCTCCATGCCCTCTATCCCCAGCAAGTGGCTTGGGTGCTCTCGGGGGTGAATGCGGGGGGCAATTTGGGGGTGGATGCCTATACCTCGGGCACTGTAGCGGCGGTGCGGGAGGCGGCGATGCACGGCATCCCGGCGATCGCCCTCTCCCACGTCATCGCGCGGCCGGAGCCCATTGACTGGGACCGCACCGCCCGCTGGACCCGAGCGGTGATCGAGAAGCTGTGGCCCATGCGCCTGCCGCCCGCATCATTCTGGAATGTGAACCTGCCGCACCGGGAGCCGGAGGCCTTAGAACCGCCGATTGTTTTTTGTGAAGCCAGCACCCAGCCCCTGCCGGTGAAATACCGCCGCGAAGGCGATGCGTATGTCTACAGCGGCACCTATGCCGAACGGCGGCGCGCTCCGGGCACGGATGTAGACATCTGTTTCCAGGGCAACATTGCCGTGACTCAACTGCGGGTTTAAGGTAAAGCCTGGAACAGCACGCTGACCAGCCGGGAGATCATCATGCAAACAGCGACCTTAGGGGCCCAAGGCCCCACCGTTAGCGCCTTGGGGATTGGCACTTGGGCCTGGGGAGATACGTTTTTCTGGAACTATGGCCAGCAGTATGGGGCGGCCCAGGTGCGGGAGGCCTTTGAGGCGGCCGTTGCAGCCGGGATCACCCTGTTCGATACCGCTGAAGTTTATGGCCTGGGAACCTCGGAATCGCTCCTGGGCGAGTTTTGCCAGCAGACGGCGACTCCGGTGGCGATCGCGACGAAGTACGGGCCCGCTCCCTGGCGGTGGCGTCGGGAGGATGTGCGGGAGGCGATCGCCAAAAGCCTCCAGCGGCTCCAAGGGAGCCAAGTGGCCCTCTACCAAGTCCACTGGCCCTTCACCTTCCTCATGAGCCAAGAAACCCTGCTCAACGCCCTGGCGGATGCGGTGGCAGACGGTCAAATCGCCACTGTCGGCGTCAGCAACTACAGCGCCGACCAAATGCGCGAGGCCCAAACCATCCTGGAGCGGCGCGGCGTTCCCTTGGCGGTGAACCAGGTGCAGTACTCGCTGCTCCACCGCCAGATCGAGCGCAATGGGGTGCTGGCAGCGGCTCGGGAACTGGGCGTCACGATCTTGGCCTACAGCCCCTTAGCCCAGGGCCTGCTCACCGGCAAATATGACCCCAGCCAGCCCCAGGCCCCCGACGGCGCGCGGCGCTGGGATCGGCGGTTCAGCCCTCGCGGCTTGCAGAAGCTGGCTCCCCTGCTCACGCTCCTGGGGCAGGTGGGCGATCGCCACGGCAAGACCCCAGCCCAGGTAGCCCTCAACTGGCTCCTCGCCCAAGGGGAGGTGATCCCCATCCCCGGAGCCAAGACAGCCGCCCAGGCCACCCAGAATGCCGGAGCCCTAGGCTGGACCTTGGCGACGGAGGAAGTCGCCCAGCTTGAGCAAGCAAGCCGACCCTGGCTGCACTAGCCGGAGGGTCCCAGGAACTCTCAGGATAGCCCCCGCTGCTTTAGGAAACTCCCGGCTGGCTAAAAACAGCTTGTATCTAGTGTCCTCTACCCGGAGGAGCGATCAGAAGGCCGGGACTTGCAAGCCCAGCCTCCAGCGGTAGTAGCGCTTCAGCGCTCCCCCCTGCCCGCCGAGGAGGGTGAAAGCCCTTACTCCGTAATCTCCTCCGGGGAGGAGGAGCCGGAGGGGGAAGCTCTCCGTAGCCACTGTTGGGTTCGATGATTTTTAGCTGAGCCATAGCCCCACACCCAAGGAGTTTCTGGCAACCGGATTCCATATTAGCCAGCACGACTCTGAATCCTTGACGTTGACCCCCTGAAAAAAGGGGAGCGCTTAAATAGCACTCCCCCTTATTAGAACTAAGCCAGTCGCTGCCTAGAAAGTCAGCTTCGTGCGGAACATACCCACGAAGATCGTGTCGTTCGCGCCGATGCCATTCGGGCTGAAGACGGCATAAGCGCCCGGAGCCAACTCGATGTTATCGGTCAGCGGGAAGCGGTACTCGAGGTTAGCGATGTAAGCAGCGGTCTGGTCGTCGGGGCCGCTGTCAACCGTAACGGTCGGCAACTGACCGAAACCAGCCACAATCACATCACCTGGCTTCGCCACATCGGGGAACCCGAGGTTAAAGCCCCAAGCGGTGTAAGTTGCGTTGTCGCCAAAGCGCGGGCCGCTCTCAGCTGTTGCTACGGCGTAGCCAACGTAGCCACTGATGTTCATCCAGTCCAGCGCATCCCAGCTCGCGTTCAGTGCATAGACGGAGGCAGTGCTAGCTCCTCCAGTGATGATGTTACCGGCGGTATTGACATACAGGAAAGGATTCTGGCCCAGCCAGCTTGCTGTATCGCCGCCCACCCCATTACCATCCCGGAAGTAGGAGTAGGAGTAACCCAAAGCCAGTTTGAACCGCTCGGTAAGATCGAAATTCAACTGAATCGGAATCGTGTAGCTGCCACCAAACAATCCGAATTCTGCATCTTCGCCGTCGCCTGTCATGTAGGCAACGTCGACACCGAGCCAATCGTTGACAGCAACATTTAAGCCAAAGGCTTGAGCGGTGTCGCCCGTTTCATAGAGCAGAGTGTTGTAGCTGTTCGCCAAGGGCAAGATATCGCCAGAGTAAGGCGCCGTCGTGCCCGAATCTAGCACGTCGTCGATCCCCGCACCGGCAGCGATGATATGGCCGCGCACGCGATCCGTAATCTTGAAGCGGTAAGCCAAGTCAGCAAGGCGCACGTCGTTGTCAGCAGTAAAGCCGCCCAAGTTGCGAACAGCTTGGGTTGTGCCCAAATTACCGAAACGCAAGCTGTCCATGTTGCGGGCCTGGAGGCGAATCCGCAAGCGGTCAGTGCCGAAGAAGCTGGTATCGAAGTTCAGGCGAGCACGGTAGCCGAAGACAAGGTTGTCGTCCGCATCGCGCGAGCCCGTACCGCCGGTTTGCAGGGTGATCAGGTCGTTGGTCAGGTTCTGCACGAAGGCGTCGCGACCCCCGGCAAACGCTGCCGTCGGCACATTGCCCGCCAGCAGGTCACTCAGTTGTTGACCTTCGCCAGCACGGATGCCGATCTGCTCGAACAGGCCTTCGCCCATGCCCGTGCCGTTGAGGATGCTCGCCAGTTGGTTGCCAGCGTAGTTGCGGCCCAGGGCGGGGTTGTTGAAGCCTTGAACAACTTCATCCAAGAGGGCTTGATAGGTGCTGTCGTTGAAGTTCAGGGTGTAAGCCTTGCGGTCCACCAGAACGCCATTGAATTCACCGATGACTTCGCCTTGCAGCTTGGTCGTGGTCGAAAACTGGTTGTCTTCCAGGAAAGCCACCCGGCCTTCGAGGTTGTCAACGCGGCTGCCCAGGGTTGCCAGCTCTGCTTCAAACTCTTGCAGGAGGCGGCGGAGCACTTCCAGGTCATCGCGGGTGACAAACTCAGCCGTGGTCTCCGCAATCAAACGCTCGATCTGTTGCAAGCAAGCATTCAGACCCGCCGCAAACTCATAGCGGCTCAGGGAGCGATTGCCACGGTAGGTGCCGTCGGGGTAGCCCTTCAAGCAGTCGTAGCGACGCACGAGGTCATCCAGGGCTTGGAAAGCCCAGTCGCTGGGGGACACATCGCTGAACTGCGAAGCACCCGGGAAGTCTTGTCCCAGAGAGCCGTTGCCTTCAGCGCTGTAGCTTTCAATCTGACGCAGCAGATCGCTGGCGCTCTCAAACTCGTTAGCCACCGCGTCGCCCGATGCAGCAAGTACTGCACCCAGAGCTACCGGCCCGGCTACCAATGCTTTCCTCAGAATCTTAGACATCAGTACTTCCTCACACTTAACCAGAGATTTATGGGAAGGACAGGACACTTATTTCACAAGCCTGCGCTCGCGAGTACCGCCGTTGCCCTACGAAGTAGCAACCCACCTGCCTAACCAGAGGAGTCGGGGTAACCACTTACTACCAGGATAAGACTGTACATCATTATTCAGCAGTAGTGGTCAAAAGATTCCGACTATCTGGGAGTAGATGTTAGGGAGTCATGTTGAAACCTGTCAAGGGACAGAGCTGATCCAACCTGCTAGGGTGCCTGCGATACGCAATACACCGCAGTGTAAACAACTTGGTCAGAGATTGCAACCGAGGGGGGGGACGACCCTGGAAGCCAGCATAGGCAATGCTTATCGATGCTGTCCGGAAAGGGGCGATCGCCCCCCCGAGTGACGGCGGACACCCCCGGCTGGGATCGGCCTCGCTGGCTCGGGGCGATATTCATCAAGCCAATTGCGCGATCGCTCTCTCCCTCTGGGGTGACAAAGGACGCGACGGCGGCGGGCAGGGATCGCTGAGGGTTTTGGGGTTTCGTAGTCCAATACTCTTGGGGCTGGCAAGAAGGCCCCCCTGATGAGGTTGCTAGTGAGGCCATAGAATTAATGAGTGTGCAAAGCTTAGAACGAGGGTTTTTGGAGAGCGCGAGCATGACCCAAGTGGCGGTGGAGTGGGCAAGCGAGTGGCAGGAGCGTCTAGTGTTGGACTGCCCGACCCAAAGTGAGGCAACGCGCCAGAGCATTGTGCAGTGGCTGCTCGGGGAGCGTCCGGAACGGCTGGACAATCTGGATGAGCGTCAACAGGCGATCGCGCAGCAAGCGATGCACTATCGCTATCGCATTTTGCAGGAGCGTTACTTGGGGGTTGGGCCCAACCAGTCCTACCGCAACCTCATTCAGCGCTTGGGGTCTCTGGCCTTGCTGCGAAACAAGATCCGGACCTGGGTTTCCCTGAGCCGTGATCGCCGCTGTACCGTCGCCGACACGATTCAGGAAGTGTTGCAAGAGATGCTACAAAGCGATCGCCACCTCCGGCGAGAGCTGCGCTGGATCGAGCAATGCACGGAGGAGCCGCGCCTGCGGAATGCGTTCCTGCTAACCAGCCTCGAGGAATATTGCCTGCGCCCGATTCGCAACCAACCCCTGCTGGTGCATCGCTTTGTGAACTACCTGCGCCGCGCTCAGCGGAGCGGCCTGACCAAGGTTCCCCAGCAGGAGCGCATTCGCACCCTTTCCGATGAACTCTCCCTCGACGAAGGTAGTACCCCCATCAGCTTATTTGATGCGGAAGCCACCAGTCGCCATGAGGAGCAAGAAGCTCTCGCCGCTCAGCAGCACCTGCGCGCAACGGTGCAGCGGGAGTTTGAAGCTTATCTGGCGGACAGCCTGGATGAGCTGGCCGTCCAGTGGCTGCGGCTCTACCTTCAGGGGTACACCCAGGAGATGATCGCCCGGGAGCTCGGGGTACCGATTAAGCAAATTTATCGATTGCGCGAAAAGGTTGGCTACCATGCTATTCGGGTTTTCGCCCTCAAGGGTCAGCCGGAACTGGTGGCCACTTGGCTTCAGACCTCGCTCCAAGAGCATAGTCTTGGCCTGACTCCCAGCCAATGGCAGGACTTCTGGGCCAACCTGACACCGCTTCAGCAGCAAATCATCGAACAGTTCAAGCTCGGCCACCCCCCCGAGGTCGTAGCCCGTACCCTCCAACTCAAGCCCTCGCAGGTGATGGCGGAATGGGGCAAGGTATATCAAGAAGCCCAGGCCCGTCGCAGCGCCTAAGGCTTCGCTCCCCTCGCTCGGCCACAAGATAGGGGCAGGTCGTGAGACCTACCCCGGAACGTCGGCCCCGAGGGAATTGCCTGGGGAACCGGGTCGGAGATGCTAGACTTCCTTCGACTCAGAGCCCAAGATCGAGGACTTGAGCGAGGCAAACTCCGTCAGCAATTCCTGACGAGTTTTCGACTGGAGCAGATAGCGATAGACAAACCAGCCGGTATAGCCAATGCCGATCAGCTCGAACATCGGGGCCAGCAGCGGTACGTCATTGATCGCCGATAACAGGGCCAAGGTCAGTTTGACGGCGATAACGCCAGCCAAGATCAGACCGACGCTGACTAGGGGCTGTTGATAGTCGGAGAAAAATTTGCCCACATAATCCGGCAGCTTTGCCAGAAACTCAGACACAGGCTCCAGCCATTCTTGCCAAGGCTGATCCGAGGCTGGGGCTTTGGCTGGCGCGATCGCGCCGGAGGTCTCAGTGCTTAACTGGGTTGAAGTCTGCTCAGCTTCAGCGGCTTGAAGGTTCGGATCCATACGTTTCTACCCCTCGTCTCAAATAGCAAGATGTGCGTGTTAGGTCGAACCGCTCCGCTCGGCAGCAGGCCGACCAACTCCCGCTCATCTTATCAGACGTGTTTGAGTTTACGCCCTGCCTGTCCGCAAGCTGGGTGAACGAAATTTTACGCGGGATGTTGGTACTCCTTCGCTCAGCCCTCACCCCAACCCCTCTCCCAAGTTGGGAGAGGGGCTTCTAACTCTCCTTCTCCCAGCTTTGGGGGCAGGGGCCGGGGGATGTAGCCGCGCAGCGGCTGCTCGCAGAGGGGGCCCGGTAACGCTGTTCGCGCTAGCGTCATACGGATTCGTATTGAGCGATGCGGGCATAGTCCCCGAGGGCATAGCAGGCAATCCGGAGGCTGCTGAGGGACTGCTGCTCGAGGCGGGAGTCGGCGAGGGCCCGGGCGACTTGGAGCCGTTGCTCATAATAGCGAACCGCCGCCTGGTAGTCGCCGAGACTGTCGTAGATGACCCCGAGATTGCCCAGGGCCTGTTCCTCAGCGCGGCGATCGCCCAATTGCCGCGCCACTACTAGGCGCTGGCGGCCGTAGTCCAGGGCCGCTTGCCCCTCGCTGGCAGCCCGAGCCGCATTGCAGAGGTTGCGGAGAATTTGCAGCTCGCCCCGTTGGTCCCCCAGCTCACGGCTGGTGAGCAAGCGCCGTTCATAATATTTCATGGCCTTGGAGTACTCCCCCAGACCGTAGTAGGCATTGCCAATGTTTTTCAGGATCTGGCTCTCGGTTGGGCGATCGCCCACCTGCCGAGCAACCTTGAGGGCCTGCTGCTGCATCTCAATCGCATAGCGCAGATCGCCCTTGGCCCGGTAGGCAAGACCGAGGTTATTCAGAGCCGCCACCACCCCCGCCGCATCTTGGAGATGGCGAAAGAGCTGTAAGCTTTGCTGCTGAGCGGCGATCGCCTGATCATAGCGGCCCTGGTGGCGGTGGATATTGCCTAAATGGCCCAAGGTTTGCGCCATCAAACGGGATTCTTCCAGAGCCTCCGCCAGCTCAGACCCCGCTTGGGTCGCGATCAGAGCCTGCTCATAGTCTCCCTGGGCATAGAGGGCCAGTCCCAGTTGGTACAGGGCCCGAGCCCGCCCAGGGGCCTCCTGTTGGGCCGCATAGGCCGCCTGAGCCGCTAGGAGAGCCGCGGCCGCCGCCGCAAACTCCCCAGCCAAATAGTGTTGACAGCCCACGGCCAAGAGTTCTGGGCCGCTGCCTTCTGTGGGAATGACATCACCCGCTTGGAGGTGGAGCGAGAGCGTTGCCAGCTCATCTAAACTCACTTGACTCAGGCGATCCCTGACCTGGCGCTCATGGGTATCTTTCACGCTGGTCGGCCTCGTACACGTAACTTTCTCCAGTGTAACGACGGGTCATCGAAACGACTGTTGCGGTTCATGAACCCGGGATGCAGCGCTGCACCACCCCTAGCCCGAACTGGGCAAGAGTTCATGGGGGGGACGAGTATGGCGCGGCTTGACTTGGGCTCGACGCGCCTTCCAGTCCCGAATGGCGCGAGCCGTGCGGGCTACTTGAGCATTGTGATGAGGGCCGGAGACAACCTCGGCTGGCTCCGGCTGCTCCGTCGCCGGCGAGCGGGGCGGGGCCGAAGTCGTCAGGCACTGGGCCAGATCGTCCTGAGGCGCAATCCGGTCCAGGTCGCGGAGAATTTCCGGGGCTGAACTGTAGCGCTCCTGGAGCGAGGGCTTGAGCATCTTGGTGAGTACTTGCGCGAAGGGGGCGCTGAGTTCCACACGATCGCGCCACTGAAGCTCCCCGGTGCGGCGATCGCTCTTAAAGTCCAAAGGGGCTTTACCCGTAAGTAGATACAGGCAAGTCACCCCCAGAGCATAGAGGTCGCTGGCATAGACCGGCCGCAGGCTGAACTGTTCCGGCGGCGCAAAGCCCACCGTACCAACAAAGTGAGTCGTCGCCTGGGTGGTTGTCTCCACCATCCGCATCAATTGCTCCTTCACCGCGCCGAAATCGATCAGCACCAAGCGTCCATCCTGGCAGAGGATGACATTTTGGGGCTTGACATCGCGATGGATCGTCCCGCGCTCGTGGATGTAGCCCAGCAGCAAGGTGATTTCCCGCAAAATCCGCTTCACGACCCGCTCCGGCTGGCAGCCCTGCCGCCGCACCAGCCGGGCCAAGGTCATGCCCCGGACGTACTCCTGCACCAGGTAGAAATCCTCATCGATCGTGAAATAGTCCAGCAGCAGCGGGATCTGCGAGTGGCTGCCCAAGGCCGCCAAGGTAGCGGCCTCCCGCTTGAAGCGTCGGCGAGCCGTCTCGAGGGCTTTTTGCTCGCTGACCCGAGGGCAAAGCTGCTTGATCACACAGAAGGGCCGGCCGGGCAGTTGAAAGTCCTGGGCTAGGAAGGTGACACCGAAGCCGCCGCGACCGAGCATCCGCAGGACGAGGTAGCGATCGCGAAACAGTTCCTTCTTGCCACACAACTGCCCCAGCAACGTCTCCCGCAGCACATCGTTGTGAAACTGGGATAAGTTCGAGGGGGGGAAGACCATAGGATGGGTCGGATGAGAATAGAATCGATGTACAAACCGTGCAACCCCTTGCCCTTTATTCTAGGCAAACTTGGAGAATTCGCCGCCTGTTGCAACCTACAGGAGAGGCTGTCACAATCCCGGCAAGATTCTGGGCATAATCTCGGTTTCGCGGGCGAGCCGTGCCCGATCTCCAGCGGTGCGGTTAACAATTGCACCGTTCCTAGCGAGAATGGGGGGATGACGTCCCGCCGGGACGCTACAGGAACGCGGACTTCCGCCCAAAACTGCTACGATTCTCCCCAGAATTGCGGTCGCGTCGGGAATCGTGCTGCTCTGTCCTCCGCCCTAGGTTCAGAGCCAGTCCCGCCGTCCACTACAATCCGAACAGGCCAAAGACCGTCACAAAATTTATTTGCAAGCGAGAGGTGAACGCCATGATTATGAATCGCGACCTGCGCCGCGCTTTTGAGCAGCGTCGTGCCCTGAAAATCATCAGTGGGCTGCAAAACACCGATCCGGCTCGCGTCCTGCCCGTGGTTCAGGCCGCGACGGCGGGCGGTGCGACCTACGTGGACATTGCCGCGAGCCCGGAGCTGGTGCGTCTGGTGCGCCAGCACACCCCCCTGCCCATCTGCGTGTCAGCGGTGGACGCGGCGGCCTTGGCGGCGGCGGTGGCCGCGGGCGCGGATCTGGTGGAGATCGGTAACTTCGACAGCTTCTATGCCCAGGGTCGCCGCTTTGAGGCCGCCGAGGTGCTGGCCCTGACGGCGGCCACCCGCGCCCGGCTGCCCGAGACCACCCTGTCCGTCACCGTGCCCCACCTCCTCAGCCTGGATCGCCAAGTCGAGCTCGCCCTAGAGCTGGTAGCGGCCGGAGCTGACCTCATCCAAACCGAAGGCGGCACCAGCAGCCGGCCCCAGAGTCCCGGGGTCCTGGGCCTGATCGAGAAAGCGGCTCCGACCCTTGCGGCCGCCTACAGCATTGCCCGCACTGTGGACGTGCCGGTGCTCTGTGCTTCCGGTCTCACGGCGGCCACCGTACCCTTGGCGATCGCCAGCGGCGCGGCTGGGGTCGGGGTGGGAACCGCGATCCATCAACTCAACGACACGGTGGCGATGGTCGCAGCCGTCCGGAGCCTCGTGGAAGCCCTGGAAACGAGCCCCGTCTACAAGCAGTCCTTCAAAGCGTAGGCGACCTGCTCCTGTTCCTCGGGCTGAAGCTCGGGGAACATCGGTAGGGAGAGGACTTCTTGGCAGGCTCGCTCCGCCACTGGCAGGCTCCCCACCGGGTAGTTCAACGACTGGTAAACGGGCTGCAAGTGCAGGGGCAGGGGGTAGTAGACTGCTGAACTCACCCCCCGGACTTGCAGGGCCTCCCGCAGGTGATCGCGCTCTTGGCCCTGAGCGCCCACAAGGCGAATGGTGTACTGATTCCACACCGCCTGCCCTGCGGGGGGAGACGTGGGCAAAGCCAGCTTGGGCAACGGCGCGAGCAGTTCCTGATAGCGGGCGGCTGCGCGATCGCGCTGCTGGTTCCAGCGATCGAGGTAGCGCAATTTGACCCTCAGCAAGACGGCCTGGAGGGTATCGAGGCGGCTGTTCACACCGATGGCATCGTGGCGATAACGCTCCCGTTGACCGTGCTCCCGCAGCATCCGCAACGTCGCCGCTAGGTCCGGATCCTCCGTCGTCATCGCGCCGCCATCGCCGCAGGCCCCCAGATTCTTGGTGGGAAAAAAGCTGAAGCAGCCGATGCGTCCAAAGCTGCCAACGCGGCGATCGCCCCACTGAGCCCCCGTCGCCTGAGCACAGTCCTCAATGATCGTCAGGTCATGGGCCGCCGCCAGGGCCCCCAAGGCCGTCATATCCAGGGGACGACCGAAGAGGTGAACCGGAATGATCGCCCGCGTCTGGGGAGTGAGGGCCGCCTCGACTTGGCCCAGGTCAAGGTTGAAGGTCTCCAGATCGATATCGACAAAGACGGGGGTTGCGCCCACAGCACTGACCACCTCCGCCGTGGCGATGAAGGTGAAGGGCGGCACAATCACCGCATCCCCAGGCCCAATCTCCAGGGCCCGCAGGGCGAGGTAAAGCGCATCCGTTCCTGAATTGCAGGCGACACAATGAGCTGTGCCCGTGTAGCGGGCAAAGGCCTGCTCAAAATCAGCCACCGCTGCCCCGCCGATGTAACGCCCAGAGCGCAAGGCTTCTAGGGCCGCCGCACTAGCCTCAGCATCAATCTGACGGTACTGGCGGGCGAGATCGAGAGGGGGGATCGTGTTCACGAGCTTCAAGGTAACGCGAGGATTGTCCCTACATCGAACCAAATTTTGCCAATTTTGTCATTGATCCCGACCCCCGCCCCCTGCCTATGACGGACCTGATACGCCTTGATGCCCTGGACCTCGCCCTCGCCCTCGCCTTGGTGGGGGCCGCCGTAGCCCTCGCCCGCTGGCAGCGTTTGGGGCTGGCCTTGCCCCTGGCGATCGCCGCCAGCCGCACCGTGTTGCAACTCCTCGTGGCCGGCTACCTCCTCGCCGCCGTCTTTGCTCTCAACCAGCCCCTCGCCGTGCTGGGGGTCTTGGCGATCATGACCACTCTGGCCGCCGTCGCTGCCCGCAACCGGATTAGCAAGCGCTTGCCGGGGCTGGTCCTGACGCTCTGGGGAGCCCTGTTGGCCAGTAGCGCCCTGACCCTGAGCTATACGATCGCCGTCATCCTGCAACCCCCTAGCTGGTACGCGCCCCAGTACCTCATTCCCCTGGCGGGCATGGTCTTGGGCAATGCCATGAACTCAGCCACGGTTACGGGGGAACGTCTGGCCAGCGCCATCACGAGTAGCCGCCTAGAGATCGAGACCCACCTCAGCCTCGGGGCCACCCCGACCCAGGCGATCGCCCGCTACCGCCGCGAAGCCCTCCGGGCCGGCCTGCTGCCCTTGGTGAATCGCATGACCGTTGTAGGCCTGGTGTCCCTGCCCGGAATGCTCACGGGGCAAGTGCTCAGCGGCACGGACCCCCTGGATGCGGCCCTCTACCAGATCTTGATCATGTTCATGGTCGCCTTCGCCGAACTGGTGGCCGCGCTGCTGGTAGCCCGGGGGGTGGCCCGCCAGTTTTTCAACGCCCGGGCCCAGGTGTGCCGCGATCGCTACTAACCCCCCAGCGCCCAAACCAGCGCTAGCCACCATCCATCACAGCTCAAAAGCCCCCAGCCCAGAGGGCGAGGGGCTGAGGGAAAAGGATTTCCAGGAGCTGGCTGGGCTCAGGTCAGCGCGACCCGTGCCGCTGACCTGCGGCCTTCCTCAACTAGAGAATTTGCTCGACTTCGACAATCTCAGGGATGAACTCCCGCAGGCGACGCTCGATCCCCATACGCAGGGTCATAGTCGAGCTGGGGCAAGAGCCGCAAGCCCCTTGGAGGCGCAGCTTGACGACCGGGCCATCAATCTCCACCAGCTCCACATTGCCGCCATCGGACATCAGGTAGGGTCGCAGTTCGTCGAGAACTTGTTCCACGTTTTCCGTGGTAAGGGCCAGCGTTGCCATAGGATCTCCGTCTCTACAAAGGCTTAAGGTCGGTGCAATGTAGCTTATCTTAGCGCGCTCATCGATGGCCCTGAGGCTCCCCGAGGGGAATCCCCCCCAGGATAGAGTCCGACTCGCTCTCAACCACCGTAGCGCTGGGCCAGGGCCGTCCGGGCCTGCTCGCGGTCATCGAAGTGGATCTTCTCCGTCCCCAGGATCTGGTAGTCCTCGTGGCCCTTGCCAGCAATCAGGACCCCATCTCCCGGTTGTGCCATGGCGATCGCCCGAGCAATGGCCGTGGCGCGATCGCCCTCAACCACCGGCTTCACCGTGTCAGGAATGCCCGTGAGGATATCGTCAAGAATCCGTCGCGGCTCCTCCGTGCGGGGATTATCGGAGGTGACGATGGCCACATCCGCCAGGTCCGCGGCAATCTTGCCCATCAGCGGGCGCTTGGTGCGATCGCGATCACCGCCGCAGCCAAAGACACAGATCGCCCGGCCGGGAATAAAGGGCCGCGCCGCCTTCAACAAGTTTTCCAGACTATCCGGCGTGTGAGCATAGTCCACAATCACGCTGATGTCCTGCTCGGGGTGAACTTGCACCCGCTCCATCCGGCCGGGAACGCCGGGAAACTGGGGCAGGCTGGCGGCGATCGTCGGCAAATCGACCCCTAACTGCAACGCCGCCCCCACCGCCGCCAGCAAATTCGCCAAGTTGAACTGACCCACCAAAGGAGATTGGAAAGGCTGCTCTCCTACGGGGGTATGCAGCCGGCCGCTAACCCCCGTCGCCGTGTAGTGCAGCTCGCTGAGCCAGAGATCCGTGGTCGCCGCCGCCGTGCTGTAGCTCCAGGTACGCTCCGCCGGGAGCTGGGCCAGCAACTGCTGCCCGTAGGGATCATCGGCGTTGGCGATCGCCCGTCCCCGCAGATGGTCCGGGCTAAAGAGCAGGGCCTTCGCCGCAAAGTAATCCGCCATCGTCGGGTGAAAATCCAGGTGGTCTTGGGTCAGGTTGGTAAACACCGCCACCTCAAACGTGCAACCCCGCACCCGCCCCTGGGCCAGGGCATGGGAGCTGACCTCCATCACGGCACAATCGCTCCCCGCCGTCAGGGCCGCTGCCAGTTGGGCTTGCAGGTCGATCGCAAAGGGCGTTGTATGGGTCGCCACCTGCTCAAACCCCGGCCAGCGCGTGTAGAGGGTCCCCAAAAGCGCCGGGGAGCGCTGGGCCTGGTGGAGGAAAAACTCGATCAGGTGCGTCGTCGTCGTCTTGCCATTCGTCCCCGTCACCCCCACCAAGGTCAACTGCTGGGCGGGGTGTTGATAGAAGTGGGCCGCCAGATCGGCACAGGCCGCCACCGGGTCAGCCGCCACGATCACCCAGGCCTCCGGCGGTGGGGGACATTTGGCGGCCGCTGAGGGGGAGATCACAGCGGCGATCGCCCCCGCCGCCAAAGCACTCGGCCAAAACTCACCCCCATCAACCCGCGTCCCCGGCAGACCAATGAACAGATCCCCCGCCTTGCAAGCATGGGAGTTGGTCGTCAGGCCCGTCACTAGTCCATCCAGCCGGGCTCCAGCAGGCAGACGTAGCCCGGGAACGGCTGCGAGTAAATCCTTCAGGTTCATGCACGTTCGCTCCTCAACCGCGTTTATAGGGGGCTGTCTTCGCCGAGGGCAATCTGGCCTCCGGAACCCTCCGATCACCGCTCAACCACTCCCAGACCGAGCGCGCCGCCACCGCGCCGCGACAACCGGGCTGAACGTTAGATCCCCCCTAGATTGACTCTACCGTTCTAGCGCGTTCTGTAACATTTGCTCCAATTTGGCCGGCGAGGTTCGGGATGAACAGCGGGGCAGGGGAATCTCTTGGCCCTCACAAACCCAGGTGAGCACCGGGATGTCGTACTGATAGGCGGCGAACCAATCGGGATTGGTCGTGATGTCACGGACTTCTAGATCGAAGGCGAAACCACGAACCTGCTGCAACTTGTCGTAGACCCCTTCGCACAAGTGGCAGCCTGGTTTGCTGTAGAGAATCAACTGGGGTCGCTCGGTCATCATGGCTTGGGTTTAGCCCCGGCGCTGCATCGGGCCAAGGTAGCGTTGCAGGTAGGGAGAAAACACTTCATAGATCAGGGTCAAGGGCTTACCACTGTGCCAGAACAGGTAATGGCGACCCCAAAAGGGGCCGGGCTCCCCGAAGGCCTGCTCGAGGGCGGCGGAGTGGCCGCAGTAGAGGCCCTGAATATCGCGGTAGAGCTCGCTGTGGAGGCTGGCAAGATTGTCCCAGATTGGCAGCGTGCGGTTTTGCAAGTAGTCATCAACTTGGCTGGCATCCCACCAAGAAACAGCATAGGCCAAATAGTGACCGGTGGCGGCATGGAGCCAGACCTGGCGCCGGAGGCGGGGACTAGGAACCGCCTGGATCAACTCGGGCGCACCATCGTGGTCGTGACCGATGAGGGACATATCGATCACTTCGACCTGGGTACGCTCGCGGGTCAGCAGTTGTAAATGCCGGGTAGGGGAGCCATCGCCTAGGAGCAATATCTGCCAAGCGGGGGCGAGTTGGTCATGGGGCAGACCAGCCTGAATGTCCGCCGCGTTGCCCTGCCAGAGGGGATCGAGGGCCTGCCAGGTGCGCGGTCCGGCGGCATCGCTCAGCGGGAGTGAGGGGAAGGCGGGGGAAGGTTTCAAGAGCACTCGGTCTTGTCACAAAACTTAATCTTCTGCTCTCATCATAGCCTGTTTCCCTGGCAATCCTGGTTCTTGCGGGAGGGGAGCGTCCCAGCTTGGCGGCGCTCCCCCAGGGGCTGTCGGGAGTGGTTCGCAAGACCCTTGCCAGCCCTGGCGTCTGGGCAAGGAGATCCCTCGGTCTGGGATGCGTCGTGGATGGCGACAATCCCCGGTTCTCAGCCCGACACTCTGATGGACAATTGTTGCGGTGGATGACCCTAGGGGAGCGCTGAAGCGCTACAACGGGAATTGTCTAGGAGCGTTGTTGGGCTGGCGAGTCCTCCGGGAAGTCAAGCATCCCCTAGATCTGGGATGCGTCGTGGATGGCGGCAATCCCAGGTTCTCAGCCCGACACTCTGAGGGATCATTATTTCGTTGGCTTACTCCGCCGAGAAACGCTATAGTCCAAAAAACTGCCGAGTTTCCCGGCCCTGCGCCCAGGGGCTACTGTATTACAAGGAGCCTGATCTCTTCATCGCCTGCCGAGCTTGCCCTATGCAAATCCGCCGCCGCCACCCTAATCCTCCGGTCAACATTAGCCACCTGCGCTACCAGGTTCCCGTTCCTGATGCGGAGCCGCGCCATATTTTGGAGAAGATTGTCTGGCACAAGGAACTGGAGGTGGAGAAAGAGCGCGATCGCCTGCCCCTGCTGGAGTTGCGGCGGCAGGTCCAGAGTGCGCCCCCGCCCCGAGACTTTCTCGCCGCCCTCAAAACCAGTGCCTATCAGCCGGCCTTGATTGCGGAGGTCAAGCGAGCCTCTCCGAGCAAGGGCTTGATTCGGGCTGATTTTGATCCGGTGGCGATCGCCCAGGCCTACGCCGCCGCTGGCGCTGCTTGCATTTCTGTCCTCACCGACCGGGAATTTTTTCAAGGCAGCTTCGAGTACTTAGCGGCCGTGCGCCAAGCGGTTGATGTGCCCTTACTCTGCAAGGAATTCATCCTCTATCCCTACCAGATCTATCGTGCTCGCAGTTGTGGCGCTGATGCCATCCTGCTGATTGCGGCCATTCTCACGGATCAAGATTTGCAGTACTTCAGCAAAATCATTCGCAGCCTGGGCATGATCCCCTTGGTGGAAGTTCACAGCTTGGCCGAGTTTGATCGGGTGTTGGCCCTGCCGGAGCTGCCCTTGATTGGGATCAATAACCGCAACCTGGAAGATTTCTCCGTCGATCTGGGGACGACCGAGCAGTTACTCGCCGCCCGGGCCGACCAGGTCCGCTCGCGAGAGCGGCTGATCGTCAGCGAGTCCGGCCTGCACACGGCGGCTGACCTAGCGCGGGTGCAAGGGGCTGGGGCCGGGGCGGTGTTGATCGGGGAATCGCTCCTCAAGCAGCCTGATCCCGGCGCGGCGATCGCCACCCTGTTTGCGAACGCCAAAGTTTAACTAGAATTTAAGTAGCAAGCCTGCTAAATTAGTTTTTATTATTTCAAGGTCGGCCTGAATGGAGCACCTCCCTCTCCCATCTCATATTCACTACGAATTGCTGCTCCAGCTCCTTGAGCGCCAAACCATGGTCGCTGCTGACCACAATCCGCTGCTCCGGGACCAGGTGCAGCAATTGATCGTGACCTTACGTAAAGCTTTGGCCCAACAGCGCCAACTCGAAGCCGTCTGCGAGCAAGGGAAATTGCCCTATGAGTTTCGCTGGTCTCTCCACAGCCTTGACACGGCTAGCCCCCTGAGCGACTTCACCGCGCCGCACAAGTCCAACTAAGGGTTGCTTGAACTTAGGGCTCACCCGCTGCAACGCGCCCTAATTTCGCGCTAGACTGCTCCTGCTGCTCCGTTAGCGCTCGACGTATCGCTCGACCTCTCTGAAAAGATTTGAATCATGGACAACAAGCAAATGTTGGCCATTCCCGGCCCTACCCCTGTCCCTGCCCGTGTTCTGCAAGCGATGGCGGCCCATCCCATCGGCCACCGCAGCGCTGCCTACAGCGAACTGCAAGCAGAGATCACTGCGAACCTGAAGTGGTTGCACCAGACCGAGCATGATGTGCAGATCCTGACGGCCAGCGGCACGGGGGCCATGGAAGCAGGTATCATCAACTTTTTGAGTCCTGGCGATCGCGTCCTCGTCGGCAGTAACGGCAAATTTGGCGAGCGCTGGGCCCTGGTGGCAGAGGCCTTTGGTCTCCAAGTTGAGCGCATTACCGCTGAGTGGGGCAAGCCCCTCGAGGCCGGGGAGTTCGCCACCAAACTCGCGGCGGACCGTGACAAGAGCATCAAAGCGGTCATCCTCACCCACTCTGAGACCTCCACGGGCGTCCTCAATCCCCTGCCGGCGATTAATGATGCGGTCAAGGCCCACGGGGAAGCCCTGATTATCGTCGATGCGGTCACGAGCCTAGGGGCTCTGGATTTGCCCATCGACGCCTGGGGCTTGGATGTCGTCGCCTCGGGATCCCAAAAGGCTTACATGATTCCCCCTGGCCTCGGCTTTGTCGCCGTGGGCCCCCGGGCTTGGGAGGCCTATGAGACAGCGAAACTGCCCCGCTTCTACTTCGATCTCGGTCAGTACCGCAAGGCTACGGCCAAGCACACTTCCCCCTTCACGCCGCCCGTGAACCTGATCTTTGCCCTCGGAGAAGCCCTGCGGATGATGCGGGCCGAGGGCTTGGAAGCGATCTTTGCTCGTCACCAGCGGCTGACCCTGGCCTGTCGCGCTGCGGTGAAGGCCCTGGAGCTGCCTACCTTTGCCCCCGAGGAGGCAGCGAGTACGGCGGTCACGGCGGTGATCCCTACCCGTATTGAGGCGGAGCAGGTGCGTAAGGTGATGAGCCAGGAGTTCGACATTGCCCTCGCGGGCGGCCAAGACCACCTCAAGGGCAAGATCTTCCGCATTGGTCACTTGGGGTTTGTGAGCGATCGCGACCTGCTGACGATCATCGCCGCCCTCGAGGCGACCCTGCAAAAACTGGGCAGCCCGGTCACGGCGGGAGCCGGGGTAGCCGCGGCCAGCCAGATCCTCACGGCTCGCTAAATGGCGGCGGGCGATCGCACCGCGCGCCTGCGGGCCCTGATGCAGGCAGCGAACCTCCCCAGCTTCGCCGCCCTGCGGCAGCAAGCAGGGGTTTCGGCCTGGCCCGTGCAGCAGCTCCGGCGGGGTCAGGCCCACCGCCTGCGAGCGGAGACCCTCGCAGCCCTGGCCCGAATCTTGCGCGTCTCCCTCGTGCAGTTGCTCCAGGACTTCAGCCCCCTCTCCCTAGGGATTGTGGCTAAGGAGGAGGACGCCCTCCGGCAAGAGTATCAGCGCCTCCAGGCTCAGGTGGAGCAGCAGGGGGCCAGCTTAGTCACGGATTTTCAGGCTCAAAGTCTGGCGGTGATCGAGGCCTTCCTGCTGCAATGGCCCACAGCGGTGGCGGCGGTGGCCAAAAATCCCCAGGTCGCCGCTGCCAACCTGCTGCCCTTGGTGAAGCCCGTGGAGCAATTGTTGGCGGCCTGGGGAGTGCAACCCATCGGCACAGTGGGAGCGGAGACGGCCTATGATCCCCAGGTTCACGAGCTGATGCAGGGTCAGGCGCAACCGGGCGAGCCCGTGCGGGTGCGCTATGTTGGCTACTGGCATGGCGATCGCCTGCTCTATCGCGCCCGTGTCAGTCCCTTGTAAAGAATCTGTCCTATAGTCTACAATGGCAAAATGTCATCTGGAGAGGTGGCTGAGCGGTTGAAAGCGGCTCCCTGCTAAGGAGTTATGGGGTTTTAGGCTCCATCGAGGGTTCGAATCCCTCCCTCTCCGTAGTCGCAGTGCCTGAGTTGGCAGGGTTCCAGCCGTCGTGACTGACGCGACCGCAAGCCTTCTGACCCAAGGGATGCTGCTGAGCATCATTCCCCCTTAGGGCCCTACGCCCTTTGGCTCGTCGTTGTGCTTCAGCGCCTGGGAGCCCTCACCCCCAACTCCGCTCCCAGGGGGCGCGGGGCTGGCCGCCAGGATCTCGGGCTTGGGGTCGGGCCATCAGGGCGACAAGTACTTGACATAGAGGCGATCGCAACGAGGGGTTTCTACCCCAGCGGCGGCCTGGTAGCCTCGGTTTTCGTAGAGGCGCACGGCTGCTGCGAGCACACTGGCCGTTTCGATCCAGATGGTGCGATAGCCCCGGGCGGTGATCGCCCCCTCCAGGTGCGCCAGCAAAAAGGAGCCCAGCCCACAGCCCCGCACGGCCGGTTGCAGGTACATCTTGCGAATCTCGACGGCGCGATCGCCTCGAGGGACTGGATAGTAGCCCCCCGTGCCGACAATGATCCCCGCCTGCTCCACCACCCAAAACTCGCCCCCAGCCTGTTGGTAGTGGGTTTCCACCGCCACCGCATCACGATCGGTCCCCGTCGGCTCCCAGCCGAGACCATATTCCGCCAGCACCTGCTCGATGAGGGTGGCGGCCGCTTGGCGATCGCCCAGTTGCCAATCCCGGAGGATAAACTCTTTGTAGGTCAGAACCATTGACTTGCTAAGGTAGACGCATTTGTAAGGCAGGAAAAACTGCCCAGAGGATAAGCCCCCTCGGGGAAGCTTGATCGCCCTGCCAATTCATGCCCCAGCGACGTTCCCAAGAGATATTTTCAGGAGAGACATCGATGTTGCGAACTGTTGCCCATCGTATCGCGTTAAGTAGTTTGGGACTCCTCCTGCTGCTCAGCGCCTGTGCCGCCCCGACGCTGGAGCGCCAGGCCAGCGACTCCCTCCCCGAGCCGCCCCTAGAGTCGGTGGATCAGGCGCCGGCGGGGGCCGTCGTCGTCGAAGCCGTCGAGGTCCAGGTGCTGGAATCGGAGCCGCCCCAACTCCAGCTCACCATCAGCGGCTATCTCCCCGATGGCTGCGAGGTTCCCATCGACAGCCACCAGACCCGCGAGGGTCAGACCGTGCGCGTGACCCTCAGGCGGGAACTGCCGCCGGATACAGTCTGTACGGCGGTCATCCGTCCCTACGAGCAAGAACTCTTACTAGAGGGGGATTTTGAACCAGGGATGTACCAGATCCAAGTCAACGATTTCACCGTTGAGCAGGCGCTTTAATCCCTGCCAGTGCGGTGTGATTCCAGAATCCTCCGGGGGAGCGGCCCAGAGCGACTGTTCTCCATTTTTGCAGAACCGGCGATAGTCTCAGCCCCCTGGCTCAGGGGGCAGGGAAATCCCTCAATCCGTTTTAGCGTCCCGGCCTCAGTATTGGAAGGTCAATATACTCTGCTCGAAGTCGCGGCGGCGGCGCTCAAACTCTTGCTTCGGCGTTGAGTAGCGTACTAGCCAGAATTGTTGATTATTCGGAACCGCATAAAACAATTGCACGATTTCCACCTCCCCGGCTCGGATTTCCACCACTAGGCGGCCCACTTCATTGTCATTGATGACTTCCACGCCGGTTTGCCTTACGGTATAGCCCTCCAGTTCGCGGAGCTTGCCGGCCAGCACGTCGATGTACTCCCGCGCTGTGAGGGGGCGGGGCAAGGCCTGGGAGGCAACATTGACATTGGTGACAAACCCTGAAGAGGCCTGCTGGGTATCGAAGGCAATCAGGGACACGGCCTCCTTAGTCTCCCGCAGGGCTTGGCTGAGGTGGTCATACTCAGCCCCAGCGCCATCAAGGCGCTCGGCCACTTCTTCGATGTCCGCCTGAGGGTTGCCGCCCTCATAACCTGGGGGCAAGAAGAGGCTAACGCCGTTACCTTTGATTTCGTGAAAGTTGGGGTTGAACGGCCTGACAGCCGTCGCGGCTGGCGTTGCCTGCACGGGGGCGGCGGCCTCAGCGGTGGGCTGGGTTGCCTCGGGGGCCTGACGACAAGCGGTGATCAGGAGCATGGCAACCAGGCTGCTCACTTTTCCCGGACTCATAGTGTGTGACATAGGCCTCCCGGCGTTCCATGCGATGTAAAGAACTGTAACGGCAAACTTTAGAGGGTCAGTATAGCACGCTGGACTCCCAGGGATCGTCCCTGGCTGGCCGTCTATTTGTGAAGATCCCCAGCCTGTTTGGCTGCGATCGCCCTCGGTTTTCTCACGGGGGCGGCTCTAGGCACAGCTCAGCTAAACCCAGGTAGCCCAAGTCGCTGGGGGTGATCACAAACCGGCAGGGCAACACTTGCACCCCCGCCGCCACGGCCTGGCGTAGCAGGTTGCCATAGACCGGATCAGCGCGATCGCCCGGCCCAAACCGCTCACAGTCGCCGCGATTGATAAAGTAAAGAATCACCGCGCGCGCCGTCGGCAAGACGTGCATCAAATCGCGTAAATGCTTCTGGCCGCGCTCTGTCACCGTGTCGGGGAACCGGGCTACACCCTGCTCGGCCCAGGTTGTGCTCTTGACTTCGAGAAACAGGGGTGGCTCGGTGTCCGTTGCCCCCAGCCAAAAATCAACGCGGCTCTTGCCCGTGACCCCAAACCGGACTTCAGACCGCACCTCGCCATAGCTCAGGGGGAGCGATCGCTGAAGCAGCATCTGCTTCACAACCCGATTTGGCAAGCTGGTATTGATCCCCACCCAAGTGGGCTCCAGCTCCTGGACTTGGATCGCCTCTAGGGTATAGGCCAGTTTCCGCTTCGGGTTGTCGCTGCGGGAAACCAGCACCGGGCTGCCCGGCGTACACACCCCAGTCATCGGGCCCGTATTAGCACAGTGGGCCGTCACGACCTCCCCCGAAGCCAGTTCGACCTCTGCAAAAAACCGCTGGTAGCGTCTCAGTAAGATTCCTGCGAGTAGGGGCGGCTGGGGATAGGTGAAGTCAGCATTCATGCAGCTTAGAATTCAGTAGCCGCTTCACCGTCGCACACCTTCCCCCCAAGGGCAAGTCCCCAGCGGCAGCCAACCGAAAAATCGGGTGCAGCTCGCGGCGTAAGGGTGCATCTCAGGATTGCGCTCTCCTTCTCGGCATCCTGCTTAAAGCCCTGGCTGGCAGCCCTTCTGGAGGATGAACTAATAGAACGACGAGTTTTCAAGCAGGTCTTTGCCGAAGCGGTCTTGGATCGTGTCGGGATTGAGAATCAGGCCGGACATGATGAGATTACCGGCAAGGCTAGGGCTTCATCAACGGTCATTCAGGGACAACGCTCGCGAGCCAATCGGTGAGGTCTTGCCGTTGCGTAAACTCTAGCAGCGCCTCCAGCAAGGCTTCCAGTTGCGCCAGCGACAAGTTGCGAATTTGTTGCTCAGTTGCAGCGGGGAGAAGCCCAAACTGGCGGTGGAGCAATCGCAGCGCCATCAGAAGCGTTTGGTTGCGCTCTCCTTCTCGGCGTCCTTCTTGAAGTCCCTGCTGAAGTCCCTGCTGAAGTCCCTGCTGGAGACCCTCTTGGCGACCTTGCTGGCGGCCCTTCTGGAGGATGAACTGATAGAACGAAGAATCCTCGAGCAGGTCTTCGCCGAAGAAGTCTTGGATGGTTTCGGGGTTGTGGATCAGGCCGGACATAATGGCAGTGCAGGCGATGATTTCGCGGCGTTGGGCGGGGTTGTCCACTTGGCGGGTGGCTTCTGCTACCTGTTGTAGCAAATCCCGGGGCGCATCGGTGCGGGCGAGGGGCGCGAGGGGCAGCTTTCAGATTGTCTTTTTTGACCCGCTCGCCAAATTCTTGGGAGAGCTTTCTCCAAAGCTTCGCGCCAGAATCTTTCACATAGTCTGGATCGTAGCCTGTCGCCTGAGCAATTTCGCTGTAAGATTTACCTTCCCAGGCTTGCCGAAAGACAAGTTCTTGGACGCGGCTCAAGGGCTCATAGTCCAAGACGGTTTCGACTAAAGCTAAGGCTTCATCAACGGTCATTCAGGTACACTCGCGAGCCAGTCGGTCAAATCTTGCAATTGCGTGAAGTCGAGCAGCGCTTCCATCAATACATCGAGTTGCGCTAAAGACAAACTGCGAATCTGCTGCTCAGTTGCCGCGGGAAGCAGTCCAACCTGGCGGTTGAGCAATCGCAGTGTCATCAGGATCGCTTGGTCGCGCTCTCCTTCTCGACGACCTTCTTGGCGACCCTGTTGGCGGCCCTTCTGGAGGATGAACTGATAGAACGAAGAATCCTCGAGCAGGTCTTCGCCGAAGAAGTCTTGGATGGTTTCGGGGTTGTGGATCAGGCCGGACATAATGGCAGTGCAGGCGATGATTTCGCGGCGTTGGGCGGGGTTGTCCACTTGGCGGG
>CAYNIP010000026.1:0-59556 GCA_964397305.1 uncultured bacterium | reverse complement strand
GGGCGGGGAGGATGCTCTGGGCGCGAGCGGGTAGGGGGGCGAGGGCGAGCAGGGCGAGAAGGGGGAGCAGCATAGTTAAGTTACCTGAGATCTGGTTGGGCATCCTCTTGGCCTCTATAGCGAGGGGTTGTGCTAAGTGCAACAGGGGCCTACCGCCGCGTTGGCGTAGCCTGTTTTGTGGGAACGTATCGCCCCCTTGCTGCCAGCTTACTCCTAAAGTTGGGATACGTTAAATGCGACAGCGATATGTTGCCTGCCAGAGGATCGACACCGCAACCGTGGCGGTCGGCTACTAAGGCGGGACTGCCTGGGGTCTGAAGCAAGGTGAAAAGAAATAAGCAAGAAGCAATTCTGAAAATAATTCCCCTCTTGGTCAAATTGCCGGCAGGGTGGTGTGGGTGCTAGCTGGGGCTTTCCTGCCGCAGTTGAGCCAGTTGCTCGGTGGTTAGGCCCGTGGTTTTTAGGATCACTGCCTCGCTGATACCTTCCCGCAGCAGGGCAGAAGCAACGTTTCTTATCCCCATTTCAAGGCCCTGCTCACGACCCTGCTCACGACCCAGTTCCAGACCTTCTTCCTTGCCTTCATCCCGTGCGGTATCCATCGAGTTTTTCAAATCCCGGTAATATTTGAGACTATCTTCATAGGAGCGTATCTGCTCCCGGTCAAATCTAGCAATTTCTGCTGTTTCAAACAGTTGTGTAAAGACCTGTTCTTGTAGAGGTTCGGGGACTTCTTGGATTTCTGCTAGGTTTCGCAGAATATACAGCCATTTATCAAAACGGGTTTGTAGTTGGTCGATAGTTTTGGTGAACTTAGGCATCTCCAAGTAGATGAAGGTCAGCTTATCGTAGAAGACCGTGCAGGTGTCGATGTCGGTGAGCTTGACATCATAGCGGTATTTTTCTGGCTCGTCTTGGTCTTCCTCAAAGACGAAATCGAGGATGGCGATGAGGTAAACAGCCCTGAGTTGATAGTCCCAATCATTTTTGGGGGCTTGGTCACGGATGGGGAAGGTGGAGTAGTAAACGGTGCGGTCTTTGAAGAAGCGTTGCTTACTTTTTTGTAGTTCGACGATGAACCGCTCGCCGGCTGCGTTTTCGCAGTACAGGTCAAAGATGGCTTTGCGGTCTAGGTCGGAACTGCCAAGTTGCTCATTTTTGATGTAGTTGAGGGAGATGATGGGGCCCTGTTCATCTTGGAGGAGTTCATTAAGGAAGTCGAGGAGGAGGTTTTTATTGGGTTCTTCGCCGAAGAGTTTTTTGAAGCCGTAGTCGGTGAAGGGGTTGAGGTATTTGCTGGGGGGGGTGTTCATGGGTGGATGGTGCTGAATCGATAGGGGGGTTAAGCAGGGTGACGACTGGGGTTGGTGTGCCGGGAAGTTGGCAGGGGTCTGGTCGGCGGTTCTCTCAGCACCCATAATGAGGGGTTGTGCTAGGAGCGACCGAGGCCTATCGTGGCCTTGGCGCAGCTTGTTCCCTAGGAACGTATCACCCTCTGCTGCTAGCTTACTCCCCAGTTGAGATACATCAATGATGCAACAGCGACACTTTTGGCAGCCCAGTTTAGCTGCCTTAGGGATAGGACTCTCAGCCCTGCTAGCTGCTCCGCTAGCGATCGCCACACCACCGCGATCGCCCGACCAAACCATTGAGTGTGAACTACTGGTTGCTGGTGGCGGCGTTGCCGGGGCCGCGACGGCCTATGAAGCCCTCCTGGCTGGCCGCACCGTTTGCCTGACCGAGATGACCGACTGGATCGGCGGCCAAGTATCCTCCCAGGGGGTCTCGGCCTTGGATGAGCGCAGTCGCCAGCGATCGCTCCTCTTCTACGCCCGGGGCTACAACGACTTCCGCCGCCGCGTCGCCGCCCGCTACGGCCGCCAAAATCCCGGAGAATGCTGGGTCAGCGCCTCCTGCTTCCTGCCCAAAGATGGCCACGCCATCCTAGTCGAGATGCTCCAGGAGGCTGAGCGCCAGGGCCGGGGCCAACTGCACTGGTTTCCCGCCACCGTGATCAAAGACTTGGACTACAGCGCCGATGGGCGACAGATCGAGCGGGCGATCGCCATTCAACACACCCCCGCCCCCGGCACCTCCCCCCGCAACACCGAACCCCTCTCCCAGATCCTCCCCGAGGCCTACGACTATCAGGATTCCCCCCGCTTCCGCAAAACCATCCTCGAATTTGTACCCCCAGCGTCGGGGACTGGTCCCGCCGCCTGGTACGTCATCGACGCCACCGAAACCGGCGAACTGATCGCCCTCGCCGATGTCCCCTACCGGCTGGGCATCGATCCCCTCAGCCACCGCGATCCCTCCTCCTCCACCCCCACGGGCGATCCCTACTGCACCCAAGGCTTCACCTACACCTTCGCCATGGAAAAAATGGCGGAGCCCCAGACTTACGACGTACCAGACTTCTACCGTCGTTATGAACCCTACTACAGCTTTGAGCAAGAGCGCTTTGCCAGCATCGGTTTCCTCTTTGCCTATCGCCGCATTTTGAGCCCGATCACCGGTCCGATCGAGCGCTTCGGCAACCTCAGTTGGACCGGCGTAACCCCCGGCGACATCTCCATGCAGAACTGGACCTGGGGCAACGACTACCGCCCCGGAACCGCTGCGGACAACCTGATCTACACCCGCAACCAATTGCAGCAAAGCGGCCAACTGGAGCCCGGAAACTGGCAGGGTGGCCTGCGGCAAGAAACCCTAGAGCGGGGCGAAGAACACGCCTTAGGCTTCTTCTATTGGCTCGTGCAGGGCACGACCGACTCCCAACTGGGGGATGGCGTGAAAGAGCCCGACCCCACCCATCGCCTGCTGACAGGCCTCGATTCCCCCATGGGCACTCCCCACGGGCTATCCAAATACCCCTACCTGCGGGAAGGGCGGCGACTGATTGGGCGGCCTTCCTTTGGCTACCCAGAAGGCTTCACCGTAACCGAGCTAGACATTTCCAGCAAAGACTACCGCGCTGATTACTACCGCGAGACCCTGCCCCCGGCCATGTACCGCAACCTCTGGGTGGCCCTGGCGGGATTGGAGACTATTGCAGCGATCCAAAGCAACCAGCCGAGTGAGACCGTGACCCGACGCACCCGCTCCACCATCTTTCCCGACGGTGTTGGTATCTCTGTCTACTACATCGACTTTCACCCCTGCATGGATGCAGCTCCTCCCTATGCTCCCGGCAACCGCGAACGTCCCAGCACTCGGCGCGGTGAGGGGCCATCCTACCCAGCTCAGATTCCCCTGCGGGCCCTCATCCCCCAGCGCCTCGATAACCTCCTCGTAGCGGGCAAGAGCATCGCCACCAGCCACGTGGCTGCCGCCGCTTATCGCATTCACTCCTTCGAGTGGTCGGTAGGGGCCGCAGCGGCGACGACGGTGGACTTTGCCCTGGCCGAAGGTATCCTTCCCTATGAGCTAGTCGCTACCATGCCCCGCTCTAACCCCCAGCTACGCCGCCTCCAAGAGCGGTTACGCCGTGATGGCAACCCCCCGGAGTTTCCCAACACATCGATCTTTAACGAAGATTGGGATGCTTGGCGCTAGGAACGCTGAGGGCCGGGGTGCTAGCAGGTTGTCGCTCCAGACTGGGGGAGGGGCTGAGCGTTGTTAATCGGGGTTGCCTTCCAAAATTCGAGGTCGGGTAGTGCCCAAATTTGGTGATGATGCTGGGCTGAATTCTTCTCCTACAGCTTGTGCAGCAATCGCTTAAGACGGGCCCTCACCCTAAATCCCTCTCCCAGAGTGGGAGAGGGACTTTGAGATCGTTTTGTATGATTCCTGAAAGGGCTGTAATCAGGCTTTCAGGCGTGTCGGCCATTCCGACTGAAGCACTACCCAAGGTCGGGTGTGTCACTATCAGGATTACAGCCCGATTTTTGGCCATGTCTATATCCTTCAGAACCGGCTACACCAGGGCCCCGAACCATGCCGATCATCACTGCCGACTGCCTGACCAAAGCGTATCCCGTCGCCCTCAAGGACCCGGGCTGGCGGGGAACTGTGACCCACCTGCTCCGCCGTCAGTACCGCCTCATTCAAGCCGTCGATCAGATTTCCTTCACTATTGAGACCGGCGAGATTGTCGGTTTTCTCGGCCCGAATGGGGCGGGCAAAACGACAACGCTCAAAATGCTGTCGGGGCTGATCCACCCCTCCAGCGGCCAGGTGTATGTGGCTGGCCACGTCCCCTTCCGCCGCCAGTCGGCCTTTCTCAAAACCATGAGCTTGGTCATGGGTCAGAAGCAGCAACTTCTCTGGGATTTGCCAGCCCTGGATTCCCTGCGGATCAATGCGGCGGTCTATGACCTGAGCGATCGCGACTTTCAGCAGCGCTTGGGGGAGCTGAGCGAGATGCTCACGCTCCGGGAGCAACTGCGCCAGCCGGTGCGGAAGCTTTCCCTGGGGGAACGGATGAAGGCGGAGCTATTGGCGGCCTTGCTCCACCAGCCGCGCGTGCTCTTTCTCGACGAGCCAACCTTGGGCCTGGATGTCAATGCCCAAGCGGCGGTGCGGGACTTTTTGCGGGAGTACAATCGCCGCTACCAGGCAACGATCCTGCTCACCAGCCACTATATGGCTGATATTGCTGCCCTCTGCGAGCGAGTGCTGCTGATCTATCAGGGTCAGTTGATCTATGATGGTCGCCTGGATGGTCTAGTCGAGCGCTTTTCTCCCTACCGTGAGGTGCAAGTGAAGCTGGCGACTCCGCTCCCGGCCGACAAGTTGCAGACCTTTGCAGAGCTGGAAAGCTGTGATGGATGCAGTGCCCGTTTCTTGGTGCAGCGCTCGGAGTTGACCCAGGTGGTGGGGAAGCTTTTGGCCCAGTTGCCGGTGAGTGATCTCAGCGTGACGGAGCCGCCCTTGGAGGAAATCATTGCGCGGCTGTTCGCGGTGGGCTCGGTGGCTGAACCGGAGGGCTAGCTAATTTTTGGCCGGGTCTCCGCGCTAGTCTGGGCATAGCTGGCCCGGTCGGAACGGTTCGCCCCACGGTCCTACCAGCGACAGACTAGAGGCATTTCGGGGCGACCGTCAAAGCTTTGGCCGGTAGTCGCGCCGTCGAAGTGGAGTTCGAGGTGATGAGCCTCCCCTGCTTGGAGATCCAGGGCTGCGATCGCCGCTACAGCCGCCAGCGTTGCGGAGGGGGTCGCCAGGGTCGGCCCCACCAGCCGCACGGCGGTCAATTCGCGCCAGCCGAGCGGGTGCTGGAGGGGCTGCGTCGTTCCCTGATCCGGTCGCTGTCCGAAGGGGATCGCAAAAACGAGGGGCTCCGTCAAACAATCTGCATTGGCCCCCATATAGATCGGCGGCGGACCCGGCCAGTAGGCGGGGCGGTAGTCCCAGTGAGGGAATTCCGGTGCTCGAGGCTCCCAGCCGGCCTGGGGACGCAGGCCCAAGCCCAAGGGGCAGGCCTGGTGCTCTCGTCCCTGCCAGCGTTCCCAGAGGTAGGTCGGTCGTGTGACGGCTCCCTGGGCTTCTTGGGGATTATTCACCCAGAGTAGCTCGAGCATGGCGTTGTGAAAAAAGAAGCGGCGGTTGCAGGTTCCCTGACCGGGGTGAGCCTGACCGCTGCCGGGGGTGAGGTCGGCAGCCACGAGGCGATCGCCCGCGCGGCCCTCTGGGTCTGTGAGGATGAACAAATGATCTAGCTCCCACATAGGCTGTTCTTGCGGTTTCCTGAAAAGAATCACCCCCTTACCAAGGGGGCCGGGAGGATTCCGAATCCCCCAGTAGGCTACAGGGTCAGGAATGGGCGAGGACGAAGGCAGCGCTCAAAAGGCTGGCGGCGGCTACGGGCAGCAGCTTGAGTGGGCGCGGGATCTGGGCCAGGAGCAGCAGCACGAAGAGGTCTAGGTACACCCGCAGGTAGTCCAGGAAGTAGCCGAGGATGATCAGGCTACTGCTGACCAGGGGCAGGGTGTAGAGTAGGGCAGCGATCGCCACGGCATCTCGGCTCTGGGGCCAACGCCAGGCCGCTAGCAGAATCGTACCCCAAGCGGCGAGGAGGGTGAAAAAGGCGAGGGCTTCGAGGCCGGCCTTGGGGAGGGGGAGCGTGGCAAGGGCAGCGAGCTTTTGCCCAAAGCCGACCAAGGGAGGCCCGAAGTTGCTGGCCGCCCCATAGCTACCCTGGCCGGCAAAGCGGAGCAGGACATAGCCATTCCACAGCCCGATCGGCAGGAGCGCGATCCCGAAGGCCGGCAGCAACCGCCACGAGGTTCCCGTCCCAGACCGTAGGCTGTCGCGCCCCCAGGCCAGCAGTAGCGCCAGCCAGACGACCAGCGTGGTCTCCCGAGTCAGGCCGGCGAGGGCCAAGGCGATCGCCAGACCCCCGCGATGCTGGGCGCGGTAGGCCAGGAGGGCGATCGCCACCCAGAGGGTGCTCAGAATATCAGCGGTACTGAAGGCGAGGGTAATCCAAAGGCCGGGCAGGGTCAGGGCCAGGAGCCCCAGCCGGGGTTCCCCCCGCGCCGCGCCGTAGCGGCTGATGACCCAGACCAAGGCCACGAGGGCGATCGCATTCACGACCACCAGTGCATAGGGAATCCAGGCCGGCTGGCCCAGGCCGAGCCCATAGCCTAAGAGCGGGTAGAGAATACGGCGGTAGCGGTAGGGCGGGCTATCCAGAGCGGCGATGCTCTCGGGATGGGCGAGGGCGGGATCAAAAGCGAGGGTGAGAAACTGCTGACCGTCATAGCCCAGCTCCCCCGGATAAATCTTGCTGCTCGCCGGGTCGAGAAACGGCGAGAGGGGCAACACCGAGCCAATCCGGAAAAAGCCCGTGATCTCGCCCCCAAACTTACCTCCGTAGAACCAAGCGACGATCGCCACTACCAGAAGCGCGGCGATCGCCACCTGGTAGCGAGGTTGGCCTAGCCAAGCTTGTACCTTAGTCATCATGGGGAGTGGGGAAAAGGGGGAAATCTCCAGGGACTGCTAGCTTCCCTGATCTCCCCGGGAGCAGGGGCCGGGGGAGGAGGGCTTGGGCTGACCGCGCAACCGCTGCCAGCTATCTTCGAGCAGCGTGTACAGCACCGGAACGACAATCAGGCTCAACAGCGTTGAGGCCAGGAGGCCGCCGATGATCGCCACGGCCATGGGCTGGCGCAGCTCGGCCCCCGCCCCCAGGCCCAGGGCGATGGGCAGCATCCCCAACACCGTGGAGGCTGTAGTCATCAGGATGGGGCGCAGGCGCACCAGGCCTGTCTCCAAGATCGCCTGGGTGCGGCTGCGGCCCTGGTGGCGAAGTTGGTTGATGTAGTCCATGAGCAACAGGGCATTCTTGTCCAGCAGGCCCAGCAAGAACAGCAACCCCAGCAGCGAGATCATCCCAAAGTCACTGCCCGTCACCAGCAGGGCTAGCATCGCCCCCGAGAGGGCCAGGGGCAGGCAGAGACCCACCACGAGGGGCTCGAGGAGGCGGCCGAAGGGCAGGATGAGCAACAACAGCATACAACCCATCGAGAGGCTGAGGGTGCGGGCAAAGCTGCCAAGCACCTGGTTGCTCCGCACGGAATCCCCGCCGAGGTCGATCTCGAGGCCGGTCGGGGCGATCGCCTTCACGGCCTCCACCACCCGCTCCGTCGCATCTCCCAGGGCCTGCCCCGCTGGCAGATTCGCCTCAAGGTAGACAATCGGCCGACCATTGAGGTGCTGAATTTCCCGCACCGACCCCGACAGATTGCTGCCCCCGGTGGCCGTCACATCCGCAAAGCTGGGATCGGTGGCCAGGGTTTGCTGCACCCGCTGGGCGATCGCGCTGAGGGTCTTCACATTGGCCCCCAGCAGCCCCACCTGCAAGGGCTTCTCATCACCAATTTCCACAAACTGAGGGTCTTCAACACTGATCATCACCCCCTCGGGGCGGGGCAAATCCTGGCGGAGTTGCGCCTGCACCTCGGCCGTCGTGTGCTGGCGATCCTCCCGCAACAGCACCTGGAGGCGGCCGCGATGGGGGGCTCCCCGCAGGCCGACAGTGGTGAACACCGAGGCCACGTCGGGGTGGGCCAGCGTCGCGGCTTCCAAGTCGCGGGCTAGATCGCGGGCTTCGCTGAGGAGCAAGGCTTGGGGCGAGGATACGGCCCCCGCCAGCCAGTCAAAGGCCCCCTCGGCAAAGAGGGGCTCCTCGCGCTGGGTTCCGGAGGGATTAGCGTCCCTGGCGGGAGCCTCGGTCTCGGGGGCCGGGGGTGGGCCCTGGTCGTCCGCCGCCGGCCAGGCGGGGAGGGTGGTGCTGTAGAGGATGTTGAACTCACCACGATCCAGGCTGGGGATGAAGCCCTTGGGAATCAGCGGTATCAAGGCTAGGCCTGCCAGGCAACTGAGGAGGGCGATCGCCACTACCAGCCGCCGTTGCTTCAGGGCCCAGCTCAGCAGTTGGTCGTAGCTTTGGGCGAGGCGAGATGGGGGTTCTGCCAGGGCTGCTGGCGTTGCTACTGGGGGCTGAGCCCGCAGCCAATAGATCGCTAGCACTGGGGTGAGGGTGCGGGCCGCCAGCAGGGAGATGATCACGGCGGTGGAAACTGTGAGGCCGAAGGGTTTGAAGAACTGGCCGACGGTTCCCCCCATGAAGGCGACGGGCAGGAAGACCGCGACGATGGTGAGGGTGGAGGCGGCAACGGTGAGGCCAATCTCCCGCGTGGCGAGCAGGGCGGCTTGGCGGGGCGCGCTGCCGCTGTCGATATGGCGGGAGATGTTCTCGATCTCGACAATGGCATCGTCTACGACAATGCCGATGACTAGGGCGAGGGCTAGGAGCGTGATCGTCTCCAGGTTAAAGCCGCTGAGGGCCATCACGATGAAGGTCCCCAGCAAGGACAGGGGAATCGTCAGGGCCGCGATCGCCGTGGCCTGCCAGTTCCGCAGGAAGGGAAAAATGATCAAAATCGCCAAGATGATCGCCCCCAGCAGCGCATCAATGGTGGCCTGGGTCGCGCGACGGATGTAGTCCGCTTGGGTAGCCGCCTGGGCAAACACCAGCTCCGGTTCGGCCGCCCGCCAGCGGGCGATCGCCGCGTCCGCTGCCCAAACCACCTCGAGGGTGTTGGCCTCACTGCGCTTGATCACTTGCAGCGCCACCCCATCTTCGCCGTTAAAGCGGGTCAGCGTTTGGGGGTTGGCGAGGAGGGTCTCGAGGTCGTCGCTGTCGGGGCGGTCCTCCAGGAGCCCTGTGCCCAGGAGGTTCACGCGCAGAACCCCCTCGAGGGCTTCGAGATCGGGCAGTACGTCCTGCCGCAGACGGGTGGCGATCGCCGCCAGGTCCAGGCTCTCACTGCCCACAGCATAGGTCACGGCCGCGGATTCGTTTAGGTTCAGGGGCACGATACTCACTTCGGCCTCGGGGGGAACCTCAGCCTGGGCGATCGCCGCGCCCGCCGCCGCCGTCAGCTCCCCCAAGCTTTGCCCGACGGCCGCGGTGAGGGTAATCGTCGCTACACCGGCCTGGGTAGTAGAGCGAATATTTTCCAAACCCTCAAGGTCTTGAAATGCTGCTTCTAGGGGGGCGGTGAGGGCCGTCGCCGTGGCCGCCGCGCTCGGCTGCTCGGCCCGGGCGCTCACCACCACGACGGGGAAGGTGATATCCGGGAAGAGGGCGTATTTGAGGGAACTGAAGGCGAACAACCCGGCCATGGCGATCGCCAACCAGAAGCCTATCGTCAGCCGTGGATGGTGAATCGCAAAGCGGGAAATGTTGAGATGATCGCGGAGATCGACGGTTGCCATACCGAGAGACCCAAGCCAATTTGCCAAGCTCTAATCCTAGCGCGCGGTGTTCGCGTCCTGGTTCAATCCCCCGCCGTGCCCGCGCCGCTAACCCGTTTGACTCGGAAGCTTGGGCCCAGGGTTCCTGCCCACGGCTCGGGTTCAGGGCGACGGAACCTCCCTCATTTTGACGAGAAACCGGGAGCTGAGAGTAGGCATCTTGGTGCAACTCTCCTCCAGTTTGCGGCAACAGGGATCTAGCTGGGGTTGTGGCGGACGTTTCCAGCGTATCCTAGGGACGAGGGTGTGATGTTTAGGCCCCACCGCCAACGCTCATGAGTCCTTTGGAGCAAGCCCAAGCCCGCTATACTGACCTGTGCCAGCGCTGCCGCAGTGCGATCCTCGCGACGGCCGACGCCAGCGGGCAGCCGGCCGCTAGCTATGCGCCCTTTGTACAAGATGAGGCTCACCACTTCTATATTTTCGTCAGTGGTCTGGCCGCCCACACCCAAAATCTCCAGGTCAACCCCCGGGCGAGTCTGATGCTGATCGAAGACGAGGCCGACGGCCGCGAACCTTTTGCTCGCTGTCGGCTGATCTGGGATTGCCAGGCCCAGCTCTTGCCCCGGGAGCAAGCTCGCTGGGAGGCGATCGCCGACCAGTTCCAGCAACAGTTTGGCAATCTGATTCTCACGCTGCGTCAACTGCCAGACTTCCGCCTGATCGAACTGATCCCCCGCCACGGGCAGTTTGTCAGTGGCTTCGGAGCCGCCTATACTCTGGAGGCAGCGGCTCCTGAGGTGCTGTGCCCGGTCGGTCCGCCCCGAGCCTGAAGTTGTCCTGAGGACGAGTGCCCGCGCTTTTCCCATGCTGTACCTCAACCGACTTCGCACGACGCTGGGGCCCGCCCTCCTCTTGCTGGTGGCCCTGGGGATCAGCTATAGCTTGGGTCGCGCCTTGGAGCGATCTGTTCCTGCGGAGCAGGCTAGGCCAACGCTCCGCGACCAGGAGCGCCAGCAGGCCTACCAGCAGGCCCGTCTGGCGGCCGATCGCTGGACGGTGGAGCTGTGGCGATCGCTCGCCAGCCTCGAGGCCCTGCCCTGGCTCGAGGCCCCCACGGCCTCCGAGCAAACTCGGCTCCAGGCCCGCTACCCAGCCCTCCTGGCAGCCGGTCGAGTCACGGCGGCGGGCACGGCGCTGCTGGTCGAGCGTGATCCGGTGGCAGCCCGGCAACTGGTGAGCTTGTCCCCGGCCCAGCCCCCGGCGTCCCCCTTGGCTCTGGAGCTGCTGCCCTTGGCCTCGGGGGAGGCGGCGCTCTTGGCCCAGCAGGGCGATCGCCCCGAGACGGCGGCCGTCCCCGGTCAGACGGTTCTGCTCCTGTCCCTGCCGGACCTGCTCGCCGCCAGCCAGTTTGACCAGTTGACGGCGGCGGGCTATGACTATGAACTGAGCCTGCAAACGCCGACCCATCCCAGCTTGGTGGTGGCTCGCACGGGAGCGCCGCTGCTCGAGCCGGTCCTGGTGGTCCTCGACTATCCTGAGCAAACCTGGCGCTTGGCGATCGCCCCGGCGATGGGCTGGCAACATCCGGCCCGCAGTCCTTGGGGGCTGCTGCTTCTGGGCCTACTGCTCGGACTGGTCCTGCTCCGCTGGCTCCGACCCGCCCTTTGGGGAAATCCTCAGACCCAATTTCTCAATGCAGCCAACCGGCAACTCGCCGAACACTTGCGAGGGGAACAGCAGGCCCAAACAACCCTCAGCCAGGAGCTGGCCTCGACCCGCGCCCAGCTTGCTGACTCCCAGCAACAGCTTAAAGCGACCCAGCGCCAGCTTCAGGCCCGCCAGGCCCAGTTGATCCAGAGTGAATCGAACGCTTCCCTTGGCAAGCTAGTAGCCGGCATCCTTCAGGAAATCGAGAGCCCCACCAACTTCATCCACGGCAACCTGGACCATGCCCAGCGCTATGCCCTGGATCTGTTGCACCTGGCCGATCTCTACCAAGCTCGCTGCCCAGCCGCCGATCCGGACCTGCAAACCTTGCTCGACACCATCGACCTGACCTTTGTGCGGACCGACTTACCCAGCTTGCTGACCTCCCTGCAAGTCAGCACCCGCCGCATTCGTGAGATTGTGCGGGCCCTGCGGAGCTTTTCCCTGGAAGATGTTGAGATGCAGCCAGCGGATCTACACGCGAGCCTGGAACGGTCCTTGCTGGTGTTGCAGAGCCGTCTGCGCGGCAAGATGGGTCGGGATGACATTATGATCTGCCGCGACTACGGCCAGCTCCCGCCCGTCATTTGCTACTCCGGCCAAATTGACCAAGTGTTCCTTAATCTCCTGACCAATGCCATTGATGCGCTTGCGGAGGCCCCTAGCCCCCGCGAGATTCACCTCCAGACGGCCCTCGAAGGGGAGTGGGCGATGGTCCGGATTCGCGACACCGGGCCGGGCATCCCCCGCGAGGTGCAGTTGCGTCTGTTTGAGCCGTTCTTTACCACGAAGCCCGTGGGCAGTGGGACAGGTCTGGGGTTAACGATTTGCCATCAAATCATTGTCGAGCGCCACCAAGGCCGCTTGACTTGCTGCTCGGAGCCTGGGGCGGGGGCTGAGTTTGCGATCGCGCTCCCGGCTCCCACGGCTCCCTAAAGCAGGCCGTAGACGGGCACGGCGGCCCCCCGCAGGTCTCGCGCAGCGGGCGAGGCGAGAAAGCAGATGACCTCCCCCAGGGAACTGGGGTTCACCCAAGTAGCGGCCTGCTCGCTGCCCATGGCTTCCCGATTGCTGGGCGTATCAATGACGCTGGGCAAGACGGTATTGGCGGTGATGTCCATGTCTTTGTTTTCGGCCGCAATGCTCTGGGTGAGGGCGACGACGGCTGCTTTGGCGGCACAGTAGGCGGCGAGCTGGGCTCCCGGTTGCACGGCGCCTCGAGAGCCGACGGTGACGATGCGCCCGTAGCCCCGGGCGCGCATCACTCGTAGGCAGTGCTTACAGGCTAGAAACGTCGTGTGCAGGTTTAGCTCCAGGTCCCGCTGCCAGTCGCTGAAGCTGTACTCATCCACTCGCCCCATGGCAAAGCCCCCGACGAGGTGAATCAGGACATCCACGCGCCCGAGGTCTTGAACGAGGCGTTCGACGGCTGCTTCGTCCCGCAGATCGACATTGACGAACCGCAGGCGGGCAAATTGCGCGGCGCTGAGCTGGGCTTTCAGGCGCTGGACTTCGGCTTCGTGGCGGTAGGTGAGGACGAGGCTCTCCGCTTGGGCCGCCACGAGGGGGGTCACGCCTAGCCCCAGGCCGCCCGTGCCGCCTGTGATTAAGACCTGTTGACCTTTTTCAGTCCCGTTCCCAGGATTAGTCACCTCACACCTCAATGATTTTCAAGGTCGTTTTCCAAGCTTGTGTGCCAATTCCTAAGCTTATTCGTTTCATTATAGTCCAGTCAGATGGCCGGGGGGTGGTGGGGAGAGTAGCGGTGGGAGCTGCCAGGGCGGGGGTTCGCGATCGCCCTTGGGGGCGGACTGTTGATTGATGACCCTGGGCAGTGCCGGGGGAGGCCGTGCTTCAGGGTTATAGTAACCAGAGCACGGTTCCGGTATGGCAACTCTTGGTTCAGGCTTCAGGCCGATTGACTGACAATGCAACGACTGATTGCGCCCAAGGCTTGGCAGGTGTGGTTGGTATTGGGGCTGGGGGTGAGCGCTGTTTCCACGGGGGCGATCTTTGTGCGGCTGGCGATCGCCGCCGCCGATCAGCGGGGGGTGGCCTTCAGCCTGGTGCTCGCCGCCCTGCGACTGGGTTTTGCCTCCCTAGCCTTGCTGCCCACTTGGCCGCAGGTGCGCCGCCAGGCTCCCGCCCGGGCGGCTTGGGGACTGGCGATCGCCGCTGGCTTGGCCCTCGCCCTCCACTTTGCCACCTGGATTAGTTCGCTCTCCTTCACCAGCATCGCTGCTTCGACCACGTTGGTGACGACGAATCCCGTCTGGGTGGCCCTCCTGGCCTGGTGGTGGGGTGAGCGGTTGCGGCGCGGGACCGTGCTGGGGATCGCGATCGCCCTCGGGGGGGGCTTGCTGATTGCCCTGGGCGGTGCCGGGGAAGATAGTGGCAGTCAGCCCCTCCTGGGGGATGCCCTGGCGCTGCTGGGGGCCTGGTGCGCCAGCTTCTACTTCCTGCTTGGCAGTGCCGCCCAGCGCCAGGGGCTGAGCCTTGGCAGCTATGCGGTGATTGCCTACTCCACGGCGGCTTTGGTCTTGCTGCCCCTGCCGCTGCTGGTGGGGCAAGGCTACGGGGGCTATCCCGGCCCTGTTTACCTCTATGGTCTGCTGGCGGCTCTGGTGCCGCAGCTTTGCGGGCACACCAGTTGTAACTGGGCCCTCCGTTGGCTCTCGCCCACATTGGTGACACTCAGCATTCTCTTTGAGCCCGTCGGCTCGAGCCTACTGGGGTGGCTCTTGTTTCAAGAAGTCCCGGGTCCCTGGGTGCTGGCGGGGGCGCCAGTTCTCCTGGCCGGGGTGGCGATCGCCGTGCTCAGCCAACGGGAGCGAGCATCCTAGCGGGCCTGAGCCGAGGGGAGTCGGCCATCACAGCAACCTGCGCCCCAGCGGCTCGTGCGGCCGAACTCCCCACTCCCCAGCAAGGCAGCCGCTTGGATTGCTCCAGCGGTCACACCCTAACGCTCTGGGGGCTGCTGGGGTCGCAGGGGTCGAATCGCCCCCTTGAAGTCCGTGTCCTGGATGCTGGCCGCCGTCAGGTCCATATCGGTGATGTAGGCGGCTTCAAAGATAGCCGCTTGCAGCCTAGCGTAGCTGAGATTGGCCGCCGCCAGATTGCTGCCGCTGAAGTCCGTTTCCCGCAGGTCGCTGTAGGTGAGGTTGGCGCGGACCAGTTGAGCTAAGGTGAGGTCGGCGCGGGCCAGGGTTGCGCCGATCAAGCTGGCTTCGGTGAGATCCGCCGTCCGTAGGATCGCCCGGGTGAGATCCGTGCCGCTGAGATCGCTCTGGTTAAACCGAGCACCGTGGAGGTAAGCATCGGTCAGTTGCGCGCCCCGCAGATCCGCTTGGCGGAAATCGGCGATCGCCAACTTTGCCCGTTGCAGGTCAGCATCCTGAAGATTAGCCCCGCGCCAACTCGAGAAGGGGCCCCCGGCCTGGGCCAGGATCAGATTGGGGGCGATCGCCCCGTCCAAGTTCGCCCGCTGGAGTTCGGCTCCCCGCCAATTGGCCGCCGTCAGGTTGGCTCCTTGGAGTTGCGCGCCGCTGAAATTGACGCCCAGGGCTTCCCCTTGGCTGAGGTTGGCCCGCTGGAAATTGGCCGTATTGAAATCGGCGCGATTGAGTTGCGCCCCCTGAAGGTTGCTGCCCGCGAGTTGCGCTCCCCGGCCGTCGGCCCGCTCCAGGCGAGCCGCTGCCAGGGTTGCACCCTGTAGCTCCGCGCCCGCGAGGATGCTGTCGGTCAAGTTGGCCCGGGTTAGATCCGCCCCCGCCAGACGCGCAAAGGCCAGGGTGGCCTCCCGCAAGTCCGCCTGATTGAGGCTGGCGCTGGTCAGCACCGCTCCCGTGAGCATGGCCTGCCGCAGGTCAGCACTGTCCAGATTCGTCGCCACCAGCAGGTCCTCCTGCCGGTCACTCCCAGCCGGAGCCCGGAGACGGCGGGGTTCCAGATTGGCTTGATACAGGCGGGCGCCGCGCAAGTTGGCCAGGGTCAGTTGCGCGCCGGCCAACTTGGCCCGCTCCAGATTCGCCCCTTGCAAGTTGGCCCCCTGCAAGTTGGCCCCTTGCAAGTTGGCTCCAGCGAGGTCGGCTCCCTGCAAGTTGGCTTGCTCCAGTTCAGCCTCGCGTAGGTCGCAGCGGCGGCATTCGTTGGTGCTCAGTAAGCGGGTGAGGGCTCCGGCCTCGGCGGCCTGGGCTGGGGGTCCCAAGCTGAGGCTGGCGAGCAGCGCCAAGCCCCCGATCAGGTTGTGGTACCAACGCGGCGTTACTCTCAGCATTGCTAGCGCCCCTGCTCAGCCAGCAGGGCCTCAATCCGTTGCACCCCGGCCAGATTGCCTTGGCGGCGGTAGAGTTCCAGCGCCATGCGCCAGGCCTCGATTGCTTCAGCCGTGCGGCTACCACGCCCACTCAGGGCCAGACCAAGGCGCAGGTAGAGGTCCGGATCGTTGGGAGCTAGTTGCAGGGCGCGGCGGTAGGCCACCAAGGCAGCTAAGTAGGCCTCCTGCTCGAGGAACAGGTCGCCAAGGGTCACTTGGTCCTGAGCCGAGTCGTTGCTGAGGGCCGCCGCGCGGCGGTAGAGGTTCTGGGCTGCTACCAGGTTGCCTTGCTCTTGTAGGATCTTGCCGACCTCGATCTGGGTGCGGGGGTTGCGGGCATCCAGGGCGGCGGCTTCCGCAATCCAACGCAGCCCGGCCTCGCGATCGCCCAGGCCTAGGGTAAAAATGCCGAGCTGGAGCTTCAGGCGGCTGTTGTGGGGGTAGCGCTGCACGGCTTGCTCTAGGAGGCTCAGGGCGGCGCGGGTTTGATCCTGCTCGAGGAGGGCGATCGCCATCAAACCATAGATGCTGCCCTCGCCCGTTGACTGGCGGGCGGCCTGCTCCAGCACCTGGTAGGCCTGGGCAAACTGCCCCTGGCGCATCAGAATCACCCCCAGACCGACCCGGCTATCGGCGCGGTTGGGGTTGAGCTGAATGGAATATTGGTAGGCTTGGGCGGCGCGGGCATAATCCCCCAACTGCCCCAAGCAATAAGCTAGGGCGTAGTAAAATTCAGAATTGCTCGCATCCAGATTGATGGCCTGACGGTAGGCCTGGGCCGCCTCCGCATAGCGTCCCTGAACTGCGTAGAGGTAGCCGAGGCCCGAATAAACCTTGGGATTGCGGCGCTCGTAGAACAGGACTTGTTGGTAAACCTCCAGGGCCTGCTGATAGTGCCCTGCTTCCACGAGCGTGCGACCTCGCTCCAAGAGGGATTCGAGCTGTGTCGCACTGGGCAGGGATTGGGCCTGAGCCGGTGGCGGCGGGAAGGGTGAGGTCACGGCAGCCAACCCGAGGAAACTACTCAGAAGTGTTGTGCGTAGCCAAGAAGCCATGGTCAGAAACCACCCGGGTAGACAAGGGGATACTTAACAACGGCCTTAGCTCGCCACTAGCTCGCCCGCTTGTTGGCGATACCAGGTGATCGTATTTTGCAAGCCCTGGCGGAAATCGATTTGGGCTTGGAAGCCAAAGGCCTGGCGGGCTCGCTCCGTATCCAAGCAGCGGCGCGGCTGGCCGTTGGGCTTATCTGTTTCCCAGACGATCTCACCATCAAACCCCATCAGTTCGCAGATGAGTTCTACGAGAGCACGGATGGCGATTTCCTGATTCGTGCCCAGGTTGACGGGCTCCGGATCGTTGTAATGTTGGGTCGCCAAGACGATGCCCCGGGCCGCGTCTTGGGAGTAGAGAAATTCCCGGGTCGGGCTGCCATCTCCCCAGACAGGAAGCTGGCGATCGCCCCGTTGCTGAGCTTCGTGGACCTTGCGAATCAGGGCCGGGATGACGTGGGAGCTGCGGGGATCAAAATTATCTTCTGGTCCGTAGAGATTGACCGGCAGGAGGTAGACGCCATTGAAGCCGTACTGCTGGCGGTAGGCTTGCAGTTGCACCAGCAAGGCCTTCTTGGCAAGGCCGTAGGGGGCATTGGTTTCTTCCGGATAACCATCCCAGAGGTGGTCTTCCTGGAAAGGAACCGGGGTGAACTTAGGGTAGGCGCAAATCGTGCCCACACAGACAAACTTTGCCACCCCCGCTTGGTAGGCGCTGTGAATTAACTGGGCCCCCATCATCAGGTTGTCGTAGAACAGTTCTGCGGGTTTCTCGCGGTTGAGCCCAATACCGCCGACGTGGGCCGCGAGGTGGATGATGATATCCTGCTGCTGCACCGCCCCCTGACAGGCCTCCAGGCTCCGCAGGTCACAGTCTCGCGATCGCGGCACCGTGATCTGCTCGCGCTTCGCCCCCGCCTGCACCAGTTGCTCAATCACCTGGCGGCCGAGAAAACCAGCACCGCCGGTCACGAGAATCCGCTTGTCGCTGAAATCCACTACGCTCTACCCTCTGCTAGTGCTTGTGCCGCCTTAATCCACGGTATTGCCCCTATTCTGACGGATGTAGGTGTTATCCGCCAGCAATTTGGCCTCGATCGTCGCCCGGTTTTTTGACGCCAGCCCTAGGGCCGCCAAGTCCGACTCCACCATGAGCTGAACCAGTTCTGCAAACGTTACCGAGGTCTCCCAGCCCAGTTTCTGCTTCGCCTTGGTGCAATCCCCAATGAGCAGGTCTACCTCCGCCGGTCGCAGGTAGCGGGGGTCAAATTCCACGTAGTGCTGCCAGTCCAAGTCCACATACTGGAAGGCGAGGTCGAGAAACTCCCGGATCTCATGGGTCTCGTTCATGGCGATCACATAGTCGTCGGGAGTCTCTTGTTGAAGCATCAACCACATGGCCCGTACATAGTCCTTGGCGTAGCCCCAGTCGCGCTTGGAGTCGAGATTCCCCAGATAGAGCTTCTTCTGCTTGCCCGCAACGATACGGGCGACCGCGCGGGTAATCTTGCGGGTGACGAAGGTTTCGCCGCGCCGAGGGGATTCGTGGTTGAAGAGGATGCCGTTACAGGCGAAGAGGTCGTAGGACTCGCGATAGTTGATGGTCTGCCAGTGGGCGTAGACCTTGGCGCAGGAGTAGGGGCTGCGGGGGTAGAAGGGGGTTGTCTCCTTCTGAGGGACTTCCTGGACCTTGCCAAACATTTCCGAGGAGCCGGCCTGGTAAAAGCGCACTTCGTTCCCGGTGCGCTGCTGGTAGTCGCGGATCGCTTCGAGCAGACGCAGGGCCCCCATGGCGACGGTATCAACCGTGTATTCTGGGGAGTCGAAGCTGACGCGGACGTGGGACTGAGCGCCGAGGTTGTAAATCTCGTGGGGCTGGACTGCTTCGATCAGGCGGCGTAAGGTCGTGCCATCCGTCAAGTCGCCGTAGTGGAGAAAGAACTTGGCGGTTTCGTTGTGGGGATCGATATAAATGTGGTCAATACGGTCGGTGTTAAAGCTGGAACTGCGGCGAATGATGCCGTGAACCTCGTAGCCCTTTTCGAGCAGTAACTCGCTGAGATAGGAACCATCCTGACCGGTAACGCCCGTGATCAGGGCTCGCTTGGATTGCGTCATGCTTGAAAGCTTCCTTGTGCTGAATATCCGCGCTGGCGCAGCCGGAGCGCCTCGTTGGGGGGTGGGGGGCGATCACCGCTACACCCGCCTGCTCGCACCCACCCTTGGCGCAGCCAGCCCCCGCTAATCTCTAAAAGTTTAATCGATCCCTGGCACGGCTGGGAGCTAATAGCCCCCACTCTGGCGCGGGAACAGCATCACCCCAACGGTTTTGAGCACGATCAAGGCATCCAGCCACCAGGTCCGGTAGGTGGCATAGTAAGCGTCGATCTGGATGCGCTGCGTGTAGGGAATGTCGTTGCGGCCCGACACTTGCCAGAGGCCGGTAATGCCGGGCCGGACGGTCAAGACCTTGGCCATGGCGCGGCCGTAGCGGGGCACTTCTTCCGGAACCAAGGGTCGGGGGCCGACGACGCTCATATCGCCCCTGAGCACATTCCAGAACTGGGGAAATTCGTCCAGGCTGGTGAAGCGCAGAAACCGGCCGATGGGGGTGACGCGGGGATCGCGCCGTAGTTTGAAGTCGGCCTCAAATTCAGCCCGCAGTTGCGGGGAGTTGGCCATCAGTTCCGCCAGTTTTTGATCGGCGTTTTTGATCATGGTGCGGAATTTGATGCAGCCAAAGGGGCGGAAGTTTTTGCCGACCCGCTCTTGGCGGTAGAAGATGGGTCCCTCGGAGGTCAGGGCCACGAGGAGCGCCAGCAGGGCGTAGAGGGGGGCACAGAGGATCAAGATGGTCAGGGAAAAGCTGATGTCGAACAGGCGCTGGCAGCCGGGGCCGTTGAGCAAGCGGGCGAGCCAATGCTTGTGGCGACGACGGGTTGGTAGCGGAATGCTCCAGCCCCGTAGGCCTTTGCTGGCGATCGATGGACTCTCGTAGGTCATGTCTGGTTTTTTGGGTCTCACACCACGCAGTCCCATCATACGCGCTGGGGTCAGCCCGCTTCACGCCTTGGGGACCGGCAGGGTGGCGGGGGGCTGGCTGGCAAACCACTGACGCTGGCAGCGCTCGAGGGTGGTGAGGTAGCGATCGCGAAAAACCGGTGGGGCAAACCGCTGGGCTTGCTGGTGGCAGGCTTCCGGGGCGATCGCCCCCGGCCGGGCGGCAAACTCCCGCAGGGCTGCCCCGAGGGCGGCGGGGGTTTGGGGGTAGAAGTGGATACCGGTTGCTGCCTGGTCAGACTGTCGCCAGTCACAAACTGTTTCCAAGACCCCGCCGGCCCCGTAGGCAATCACGGGAGTGCCGCAGGCCTGGGCCTCGACGGGGGCGATGCCAAAGTCCTCCCAGGCCGCGTAGATGAAGGCCCGGGCCCGGGCCATGTAGTCGGCGACGACGGCATCGGGTTGGGCCCCCAGTAGTTGCACGTTGCTCCGGGCGAGCTGGCTCAGGCGAGCCCCCTCGGGGCCATCGCCAATGACGACCAAGGGCCAGCCGAGGTCATTGAAGGCGCGGACGATCAGCTCCACCTGCTTGTAGCTCACCAAGCGGGAGACGGTGAGATAAAAATCCTCTTTCTGGGGCTGGTAGGTGAAGCGGGACAGTTCGACCGGCGGATAGATCACTTCGGCCTCCCGGCGGTAGCAGCGCCAGATGCGGCGGGCGGTGTGTTGGGAGTTGGCGATGAAGTAATCGACCCGGTTCGCGGCCACAACGTCCCATTGGCGCAGGTAGTGGAGCAGGAGCCGGGTGGCGAGCCCCGGCAGGCCGCGACCGAGTCGGGAGGCCTGGAGGTACTCGAAGGTGAGATCCCAGGCGTAGCGCATGGGGGCGTGGCAGTAGCAGAGGTGGAGTTGGTGCGATCGCGTCAGCACCCCCTTGGCCACGGCATGGGAGGAGGAGAGGATGATATCGTAGGCCCCCAGATCCAACTGCTCAATGGCGAAGGGCAGTAGGGGCAGGTACTTCTGCACGCCAGCCTCGGCTCCGGGAAAATGTTGCAGAAAGCTCGTGCCGATGGTGCGGCCGTAGAGGTAGCTGGCCGGATTGCGGGACTCAAAATCGATCAGGGCGAAGACATCGGCCTCGAGGTGACGCAGAATTTCGCGGACGACCAATTCGGAACCACCGGTGGCGCGCGGGGTCAGCCATTCATGCACCAAGGCCAGGGAGCGGGAGGGATTCAAGGGCAGGGAATTCACGGCAGGGACTGCGAACAGGGGTCGGCTAGGCTTCCACGAGGTCGGCCGCCAACTGTTGGAAAATGCGCTCCACATTGACCCCAGTTTTTGCCGAGGTGGGGTAGGTGGCGATGACGTGGGGGCGATCGCCAAAGGGATGAGCAGCCTGCAATTCTGCGAGCCGTTCCGCCGTCACTAGATCGGCCTTGTTCAAGGCGATCACAATCGAGCCCGTTTTGTTCACGGAAAAGAAGAGGTCGAGGTGATCCTGGAGATGCTTCAGGGTTTCCGGGCGCTTGACATCGGCGACGAGGATCGCGCCCTTGGAGCCTTGGAGGTAGCTGGGGGCGATCGCCTTGAACTGGGTTTGACCCTCAATGTCCCAGATCAGCAACTCCACCTCCGTTGTGCCGGTGGCGGTGGGGGCTTGCAGGGGCGTCACTTTTCGAGACAGTTTGACCCCAACAGTTGAGAGGTATTCATCGCTGAACTGCCCATCCACAAAGCGGCGAATCAAACTGGTTTTACCAACACTGAAATCACCGACGAGACAGACTTTCCGGGCTAGATTACTCATGCGATCGCCATCACTCGCGGGCTAGGACTAACTCGAAGCGGACACAGCGACCCTGCCAGCGGGGAGCTTCTAGCCCCAAATCCGTGGGCGGATCGGGGATCGCTTCCGTCAACAGACGTTCCGGCTCCAGACCCAAGTCTACCAGGGCATCGCGCACGGTCGTCGCCCGCTCGCGCGCCACGATCTCATTCACCTCACGGGTTCCCTGCTCGTCGCTGTGACCGATGATCTTGAGCTGCACATCAGGACTGGCCTCGAGGAAGGTCGCGATCGCCGCCAACTTACCGGCGCGATCCGCGGCTTGGATGGTCGCAGAGTTGAGATCAAAGTAGAGGCGCTCTTGCAGCACGGCCGGAGCCAGTTGCAGGGCCTGGACCTGAGTGACGCCGGGGATCTGCTCGAAGGATTCGACCAGTTGTTGGCGATCGGCTGCCTCGCTGACTTGGCCCCGCAGCATCACGACCCCGCCTTGGTACTCAGCGGTCAAGTCGATGCCGGGATCGCGGTTGAGGGCGGCCGCCATGAGCTGGACTGACATCGCCGTGGCCGAGGGGTCTTGCACCGTGATGATGTTGTTGTCCAATTCGTGGCCAGGAGCAACTCCGGCCACCATTTGCGCGGCCTCTGCTTTCACCGCCTCACTGGGGACGCGCCCTTGCAGGATGACGCGGTTGCCCTGCACTTCAGCCTCGAGGGTGGTGTAGGCCTTGTCGTCCAGATCCGTCAAGGCTGCTTCGATCTTGGTTTCCAGACGGTGAGCCAAAAACCCCCGCACCTGGAAGAAAGCCCAGGGGAGGAGCAGGAACGCGATGATCGCCAAAATCAGCCAGAGCAAGGCTCGCGATCGCCGCCGGGGCTTGCCGTCAGGGGTCATAATGTCTGACTCCCCGAGCACCGCCAAGTCCGTGTGCAGTTCGGGGGGAATCGTAGCCTGATCCCCTTCAAACTCCTCGATCTCGCGGCTGTATTTCCGCACAATCTGCATCAGGGTGCGCTGCATCCGCTTGACAAACACCGGGCGCGGCGTCCCCCGCACCACCAGAGCTAGGTAGCAATAGCCGGCCACTTCAAGAATGATGCGGGAGTCGCCGTATTCAATTTCGTTCAGCTCAGAAATCTCCCCCGATTGGGCAATGCAGTCATTGACAAAGCTGCGAATCGCCGTCAGCATCCCGGCAACCATATTGGGCTCGAGCCGCGCTTCCAGAGCGGGCTGAATTTCCGAGATCACGAGCCCGGAAGCCTTGTGAATGAGGAAAATGGCCTGCACTTCGGTAGGCATTGATTCCTGAAGAATCAACTCCGCCTCCGAGACCCCTTGCAGCCTGGCCCGGAGCTTGCGTTGCAGCCCGGCGGGACTCAAGGCCGTCTCCACTTTTTCGTTAATTTGGGCTACGACCTCCCCCATATACTTGGCGATCGTGTTGCCGATCACCGGGTAGAGGGCATCGACCATCGCATCCCGTTCCAGTTCGATCTGGGCCTTGATCGCTCGTCCCATTTCGGGCCCCAGGGCGTTGGAAATGGCGTCCTTCTGGAGCTTGATCTGCTCGCTGATGGCTGAGGCCATTTCGGGGCCTAGGGCCTTGGCGATCGTGTCGGGCGATCGCTTGACTTCTTCCGAAATCGCCTCCGGAATCAGCTCCGCCAAGGCCTCGCTCATGGCGGCGCGATCTTGCGTAGACCGCTCGCGGATCGCTCGGTCGAGCACCGGCACGACAGCGGTATAGACCGCCTCCTCGTTCATATTAGTCCGGGCCTTCATCAGTTGGGCGATCAGCGGCAGCAGTGGGTTGATCACCTCCGTCGGTTGATAAACCTGTTTTTCCAGGTCCTGTAACTTCGTCTCCAGGTCCGCGATCAGTTGCCGTAAATAAGTAGCTTCCACTTCTTGAACCGAGGGGATAGCCGCCCTCGCCGCTGGTTTGGGGGCGGGTTCAGACGGTGGGGCCGCCACTCCGTCAGAGGTCCCTGCCTCGGCGAGATTGGGGGCCGCTTGGGGTTCCGGTGGGGGAGCCGCCTCAGACTCAGCTTCGGGCTGGGGAGTGGGCTCAGGAGTGGGTGGGATGGGCCTCGGCGCTTCGGGGGCCGGGGCGGGCGGCTCCTGCTTCCCCAGGCGGCGCGGGGGCGCGGGGGGCGGCCGGCGCGCGGGCGGAGCGGGAGCTGCGGGAGTCGCGGCTTTGGCGCCTACCCCTGGCTCCGGGGAGAGCAACAGTTCCCGGAGGACTTCGAGGGGATCGTGGTCGCGATCGCCAAACTTGAACAGCGGCGCTGGCGCTGCTGAAGCCGGGGTCGCTGTAGCGGCCCCATTGGAGCCGTTGTGGGAGGCAGGCGCTAGCTCTGCCGTCGGAACCGCAGCCGGGGGCTCGAAGGCCGAAGCCAGCGGGCTCGGGTCTGGCTCTGGTTCAGGCTCTGGTTCAGGTTCAGAAACCGCTGCCATGACTGCTTCCAGAGGCGGCGGGGTGGCGGGCTCCTTCAGTTCCAGAGAGGATTCGGAGGTAGACTCTGGCGTGAGAGGCTGGCGATTCAAGGCATCCAGGGCTAGGGATTGGAGCTTGGCGAGGAGGGCATCGGCTTCACTCGCCTGGGCGGCGTTGGGGGGGGTGAAGACTGGGGGACGAGCGGTTGCTTCCAGGTTGGCGACCGTCGCTTCACGGTCTGCTGCGGCCTCTGGGGGAGGGGCCGGGGTAGCCTCGGGTTGGGGGTCCGTGGACGCCAGGGGCCAGGGGACTTCTTCGGTGTCACGCCAGGCGATCGCAGGCTCCGAGGGCTTGGCCGGGGATGCAGCAACCGGCGGCTCCGCAGCCGGTTCTGGCGGGGGAGGGGCGGCGGGCTCAACGCTCGATTCCCGGTCCGGCGGCGCGGGAGGTCGCGCCAGCAGAGATTGGAGGTCCGCCAGGATGATGTCGAGATCTTCCTGGGGTGCTGCGGCGGCCGCAGGGGTTGCCCCCTCGTGGTTCTCCTGCCACGGGTCCGGCAAGCGATCAAAGGGAGTTGCCGGCGTCGCGAACCGGTCCTCAGCCCCCACTGGCCCGTTACTTGTTTGGCCTTTGTCGTCTAGAGAAGCCATGGACCCCTAAGCACTTGATTCAAAAGCGCCAGTAACAACACTAGCAAGCGACTGCCCCGACCGCCAGGTGGGTCAGCTCTGAACTACACTAGCCTACAGAATATCGAAAATGTTCCCGCTCGCGCAAAGAACTCGCTAATCGGCCGATCATCAGCTCCAGGGAACGGCATCCCGAATCCCGCTGGGTGGCGAGGGGCGACGGCAGAACCCTGGGCCGGAGGTCAAACCCTAGCCCTGGCCAGGCAACAGGGGCAGGAGCAGGGTGACATAGTAGTAGACCAAAGGGGCAGTAAAGACGTAGCTATCGGTGCGGTCGAGGATGCCACCGTGGCCGGGAATGAGCTGGCCAGAATCTTTAACCCCAGCATCGCGTTTCATCATCGATTCCGTGAGGTCCCCGAGTAAGCTGGCGATGCCAATCAGCAGCCCGAGGAGAATGCCACTGAAGGGTTGCCCATTCCAGTCCAAGTACCAAGCCCCGAAGCCCGCCACAAAGATGCTGCTAGCGATGCCCAAGACAGCGCCTTCCACCGTTTTTTTCGGGCTAATGGCGGAGAGGCGGGTGCGGCCCAACCATTTCCCGAAGGCATAGGCCCCAATGTCCGCCGCCCAAATGCAACCAAAGGCCAGGCTGGTGACGGTGAGGGCCTGGGGCAGGGTCCCGGGCTGGCTGAGGTGATCGGCCAGGTTGGCGTACCACTGGTGAGGGAGGGGGAATTCGGGCGGGGGGGCGATCGCCGGCGCCTGGGCCAGGCCGACCCGCAACCGTACCCAGTAGTTGGGCAGGCAGCCGCCATAGAAGAGGCCGAGAATCGAGGTGGAAATGTCGGCGATCGTGGCGGGCTTCGGCTGAAAGAGGAGGTAAGCGCAGATGATGGCCCCGAAGATCGGGAAGGCAGCATCTGCGAGCCCCGGGGCAACGGTGGCAATGATCAGCAGCAGTTGCGACAGCACCATGGTGGTCTTGGCCGCAGGCTCGATGCCTTTGGCCCGCACCATGCGAAAGTATTCCAGTTCCCCCAGCAGGACGATGGCCATGAAGCCAGCGGTGAAGTACCAGCCACCGACCAAGATCATTCCGAGGGCGATCGCGATCGCCACCAAGCCACTCAGAATGCGCGTCCAGGGAAACTGCTGTGAAACGTCGGCGGAGTTGAGCATGGGCAGCGGGCGGAGCGTAGGAGGTTAATGAAAGCTTATGAAAGGTTAACAAGCCCTAAACCCCTATTGTAGCGATCCCGGAGCAGAAGCTCAGCCTAGAGCTTCTCGCCGCTGAGGATAAACAGAGGGTTCAGGGCAGCAAAGGTTTGGTGCAAGCCCCGAGTCTCCAGCCGGTTGACGGCTGACTGCACCACTTCAATATTACGCGCCTGCAACTCTGCCAAGCCTTCCGAGAGGGCGTAGAGAGTCTCGAGATTCGTCGCCGTCGCCACCACGCGGCCCGTCGGCTGCAACAGGGTCCACACCGCCTGCAAAATCGCCTTGATCGGGCGACCCCCCTCAATACAGATGCGCTGCGGCAAGGGTTGCAAATCTTGGAGACAATCGGGAGCAATGCCTTCGATCACCGTGACATTACGCACGCTGAAACGCTCACAATTGCGGCGGATTAGGCTCGCGACCTCCCCATCCCGTTCCACGGCTAAGATCTGGCTTTGGGGACAGAGCAGCCCCGCCTCGACCGGGATCGTCCCCGTCCCCGCCCCAATGTCCCAGAGCACTGAGTCAGGCTCCAAGCGCAGGGAAGAGAGCAGCAACAGCCGCGCCTCGCGCTTGCTCAGCGGGATGCCAGGCAGCCGCTCGAACAGATCGTCTGGAATCCCAGGAGTCCGGTAGGGCCAGAGCACAAGTCGCCCCTCGCGATGGGTATCTTCCTCTAAGGTACACGGGCAACGTAACGCTTGGGGGCCTGGGCCTAGGCTTCCTGCTGCTGAGCTGGACTCAGGGTTCGCAGCTTTTCTACCCAGTCGCAGACCTGATTCGTATTGAGCCGGTAACTGAGGGGATGGGCGATCAGGCGGGCCGTGCTCTCAAACAACACTTCAATTTCCACCAAGCCATTCTCGCGCAGGGTGCGACCTGTAGACACGAGATCCACGATCGCCTCCGCCATACCCACGAGGGGCCCTAGTTCCACTGAGCCATAGAGGGGCACAATCTCCACTGGCAGATCCAAGTGCTCGAAGTGCTGCCGGGCGCAGTGGACAAATTTTGAAGCCACGCGACCGTGGGGTGGCAACGCTAGGGAGCGCCGGTAGGGACTGGCCTCGGGCACCGCCACGGACATCCGACAGAGCCCAAACCCCAGATCTGCCAACTGGGCCACTGGAGGCTCCTTCTCCCGCAGCACATCATAGCCAATGATGCCCAATTGCGCCTGCCCGTACTCCACATAGACGGGCACATCTTGGGTCCGCACCAACATCGCCTTGGCGCGGCCGCTGGGGTCTACGATCTGTAACAGGCGGTTGTCAGCATCGAGCAGGGCCGAGAAGTCGAGGCCGGCCCGCTGACAGAGGTTGATGCTGTCGCGGAGTAGGGCTCCTTTGGGGAGGGCGATCGCAAGCATAGGGGTAGAGAGCAGGAGAAATCGCAAGAACCGGGACACAAACCCAGCCCTCACCTTACCCTAGGCAGGACTAAGCAAGTACGGTATAACAGTTCAGAGTACTACGAATTTACATTGAGTGACGCGCAGTTACATAGGTTGGGGTGGACGAAAAAAAGCGCGGCTCCCCTGAATTTTGAGCGATGGTTCTAAGGATCAGAGTGTAGCCCTCTATCGCTACGCGACGCTAGCGCGAACAGCGTTACGGGGCCCTCATCTCCCGGCCCCTTCTCCCAACTTTGGAAGAAGGGGAGCTAGAAGCCCCTCTCCCAACTTGGGAGAGGGGTTGGGGTGAGGGTTGAGCTACGGAGTACCAACATCCCGCGTAAAGTTTCGTTCACCCCCATAGGTTAACGGCTGCACCAACTAGATTCTTCAGCAACAATAACGAGGTGTGAGAGGACGATGGCAATTAGCTGGCTACAGGCTCTAGAAGTGGGTAAGTATCTCGTCTCCCAACGGTTACGCGGGCGCAAGCGCTTCCCCTTAGTGCTCATGCTGGAACCGCTCTTCCGCTGCAATCTCGCCTGCCCAGGCTGCGGCAAAATCCAGCACCCCAAGGAAATCCTGAAGCAGAACCTCTCGCCCGAAGAATGCTTTGCGGCTGTGGAAGAGTGTGGTGTGCCCGTCGTCTCGATTCCAGGCGGTGAGCCCTTGCTGCACCCCCAGATTGATGTCATCGTGCGTGGGCTAGTGGAGCGCAAGAAGTTCGTCTACCTTTGCACCAACGGCATCTTGCTCGAGAAAAACCTCCACAAGTTTACGCCGTCCCCTTACCTGAGCTTCAGCGTCCACCTCGACGGCCCGAAGGAACTGCATGACCAATGTGTGGATCGCCAAGGCGTCTTCGATATTGCCATCAGCGCCATCCGGGCCGCCAAGGCTCGCGGCTTCCGCGTCACGACCAACACCACCATCTTTGAGGGCACAGAGCCCCAAGAGATTCAAGCCCTCTTCGACTACCTCACCGATCTCGGAGTCGATGGCATGATGATCTCGCCGGGCTATAGCTACGAGTGGGCTCCGGATCAAGACCACTTCCTCCAGCGGGAGCAAACGCGCGCCCTGTTCCGGGAGATCTTGGCTCCCTTCAAGGCGGGCCGCAAGGCTTGGCAGTTTAACCACAACCCGCTGTTCCTGGACTTCCTGATTGGTGAGCAGGATTATGAATGCACCCCTTGGGGTAGCCCGAGCTACAGCGTGCTGGGCTGGCAGAAGCCCTGCTACCTGCTCAATGAAGGGCACTACCGCACGTTCCAAGAACTCCTAGACAAAACCGACTGGAGCCAATACGGCCACCGCAGCGGCAATCCGAAGTGCCGGGACTGCATGGTTCACTGTGGCTATGAGCCGACGGCCGCCGTGGCGGCGATGGAGCCCAATAATATCGGTCGCTCCCTGGGTACGCTCTTGGGTGTGGGGCGCTAAGGGTTGGGCCCTAGGGGTGGGGTTTTGACCCTACCCCTAGCTCACTAGGCTGAGATTCCTGGGGCTGACCCCTGGGGGCGGGTCCCTCCTAGACGGAGGCTGTTTCGTTCCCAGGGGCTCTCGGCAAGAGCAGGCTGCCGAGCTGGACAATGGCCAACAGCACGGCACTGCCTGCCAGGAAATAGCTGTGCAGGGCATAAAGCCGCGTCACGGCCAGGGTGCTGACAGCCTCGCCCCCGACGAGCAAGGTGTACAGGGTGTTGCCCACTAGGGGAATGGCGGCGATGGTGTCGAGTTCGATCTGGAAGCGCCAGAAGCCGATCTGGTTCCAGGCCAAAATCATGGCTGTCCAACTGAGGGCGATCGCATTGAGAACTAGCAAAATCGTGCTGATCCAACCCGTCAGCCAAGGCCGTTCAAAGCGGCGACTGAGAAACAGCACCACCATTTGCAACAGAGCGACACCGATGACGGCGTTACCGGCGAGGTTGTGCAAGCTGTGGATCAGCCAGCCGAAGGGAATCTCGTTGTGGAGGCGTTGCAGTGATGCGTAGCTGCCGCTAGCAGTGGGTTCATAGTAAATCGCGAGCAACAAGCCGCTGGCAGCGGTTAACCCCACGAGCGTGACGAGGGCGATCGCTAGCAGCGTAGCCGTGCGCTGCCAAGCCTGTTCAAGCCTTAGGACATTCATGGCTGCTATGGATAAGTTTTTATACCGGATTCCCTTCCATAATATAAAGTTTTTTAACAAACTGGTGCTGGGGATGGGTGGAACAGGCTATGATGAGCGATTGCTCGATCGCTGAAAGCCCCATCGCTAGGGCAGTCCAAGCAAAACACTGTTTTTTGCACCGATCGCCAAGCCTACTGCCCTGAAAGGCTTTCAGGGATTTCCCAAAATCGTCGTGAATAACCTAGGCTAGGCCAACACACCGGGGTGCATCTCACGTTGGAGACTCCCCTTCGCCCTCCCGGGGAGAAGGGGCCGGGGGATGTAGGCGCGCAGCGGCTTCTCGCAGAGGGGGCAAACTTGCCTAACTGAGATGCACCCAGGGCGGAGTTTTTGGAGTGCGAGGGCAAGGAATTGAGATGAGCGAGGTCTTCACGCCCAACCCCGGCTAAAACCTGCATTGCAGGCGGTTTTCCCCGTTGGAGGCGCTCCCCTGATCGGTGAAGTGATGCTAATTCAACAGCGGCCCACCCAGCAACTTTTCATAGCGGGTGGCCAACTCAGCGTGCAAGGCCGGCCAACTCTGCAAGGTTGGGTCAGTGCGGATGAACTCCTCGGCTGCGTCCCGCGCCAGCGTGAGAATCTCCTGATCTTCCTGCAAACTGGCCAGGGCAAAATCTGGGAGTCCTGATTGCCGCTTGCCCAGCACCTCCCCCGGCCCCCGGAGGCGTAGGTCCATTTCAGCGATGAAAAAGCCATCCTGGGACTGCTCCAAAACCCCGAGCCGTTGGCGGGCTTCCGGGGTCGTATCCGCTGCGATCAGCAGGCAGTAGGACTTGTGGGCTCCCCGTCCGACCCGGCCGCGCAACTGGTGCAACTGCGAGAGGCCGAAGCGCTCGGCATTTTCGATTGCCATGACCGTCGCATTGGGTACATCTACGCCCACTTCGATGACCGTGGTCGAGACGATGATCGGCGTTTCCTGGTCGCGAAAGCGGGCGATCGCCGCCTCCTTTTCCTCCGGCTTCATGCGCCCATGAAGCAGCCCCACCGGCCATTCTGGGAAAATGGTGTCCTGGAGCCGTCGATGCTCCACTGTAGCCGCCCGCATCTTGGCATCTAGCGTCAGGTCAATGGCCGGAAATACGATATAGGCTTGCCGCCCCTGGGCCACCTCCCGCCGAATGAGTTCGTAAGCCTCCGGACGTTGCCGACTGCTGAGCACCGTCGTTTGAATCGCTTGCCGGCCGGGGGGCAGCTCATCAATCTGGGACACATCCAGGTCGCCGTGCAACGTCAGGGCTAACGTCCGAGGAATGGGGGTTGCGGTCATGGTGAGGACGTGGGGAGAGTTGCCCTTCGCCAACAAGCGAGCCCGCTGCTGCACTCCAAAGCGGTGCTGCTCATCAATGACCACCAGCCCTAGTTGCTGAAACTGAACCGCGTCTTCAATCAAGGCATGGGTTCCCACGAGGAGCGGCAACTCGCCCGTGGCCAACTGGGCTAGTAGTTGGCGGCGCTGGCGTGTTTTGGTGGAGCCCGTGAGCAACTCCACGGGCAAATGGAGCAGGTTGAACCAGCCCACTAGCTTTTGGTAGTGTTGCTCGGCCAGCACCTCCGTCGGGGCCATCAGGGCCGCCTGGTAGCCTGCTTGGATAGCGGCCAGGATCGCGATCACAGCCACCACGGTTTTCCCAGAACCGACATCCCCTTGCACTAGGCGGTTCATCGGCGTGGCCGTGTTCAAATCCGTGAGGATCTCACTCACGACCCGCTGCTGGGCCGCCGTGAGCTGGAACGGCAGCAGTTGCTGAAATTGCTCCAGGAGTTGGCCCGTAGGAGGCAGCACCACACTGGTTTGAGACTGTTTTACCTGGGCGCGGCGCTCCAGAAATCCCAGTTGCAGGTAGAAAAATTCATCGAAAATCAAGCGGCGGCGGGCCCGATCTAGGGTCTCTGTATCGGGAGGAAAGTGGATGTGGGCCAGGGCCGTCCCGGCTGGCATCAAGTCATGGTGTTGGCGCAGGGACTTGGGCAGGGGGTCGATGATGGTGGCTGTGGCGGGCAACACGGCGGACACCGACTGGCGGACGGCATCGGCCTTCACCCCCTCGACGAGGGGGTAGACCGGCAAGATGCGGCCAATATTCAGAGACTCAATGCCCCCTGACCCCGAATCTAGCACTTCAATGGCGGGGTTATCGAGGCTGATGCCATACTTGTTGAGCTTGACCAGGCCGGATGCGGCGATCGTCGCGCCGCTGGGATATTGGCGCTTGATGGATTCTTGCCAGGCCCGCTGGGCATAAAATTTGCCAGCATAGAAGCGGCTCAGTCTGAGGCTGGCGGTGCGATCGCGCACTACGATTTCCAAGATCGTCAGCTTGGGATTGCGCGGACTAGTGAAGCATTTGCGAGACCGCACCGTACCAATGATCGTGACCGTTTCCCCCGCTTTGAGATCCACGATGTTGACATGGCGGCTGTAGTTGATGTGATCGCGGGGGTAGTAGAAAAGCAAGTCCCGCACCGTCCGCAGCTCCAAGCGCGACAAATCGTGGTGATAGCGCCGGGGAATCGCCGGTATTTTGTCCAGAATCTGGTCAAGCGTGATGTCAGCCTCATAGCTCTCGGAGGCTTGGGCCACGAGGGGCAACGTTGCCACGGCAGGCCTCGCGGGGGGCTCTGGCGGCGGGGGTTGGCGCAACTCCCGCAAAAAGCGGCGCGCCCCCGCCACTAGGGCTTGGCGCTGGTCAAGACTCAGGTCAGGATAGTTCACAAACTGCTGAGCGAAGTCTTGCCAGCGGCGCTGTTGGTCGCGCGTCCCCTGGGGTAAGGGAATGCCAAAGCTGAGGGTGAGAAACTCGCTGAAGCGGTACTGACGGCCCTGCAAGTCCTGGAAGCCTCGCTCGGCTTCGACCGCGAGGGCCTTTTGCATTCGCTGCCAGTCAGGAGTCGCAGTCACGGTCATACAGCGGGCTGAACTTGATCCCTATTGTAAGGGGAATGGTTCGGGGTCTCAGGAGCTGGGGGTCGGAACCGGGGGCTTAAAAACAGGCTTCGGCGGCGAGGTGTTCAAGATCGCGGCTGACTTCGCGGCGCAGGGCTCGGTTGTGGGGATCGGTGCGGAGGGCCTTGTGGAAGTAGAGCTGGGCCTTGTCTCGCCGTCCCTGGGTCCAGAGGTGACGGGCCCAGCCTTGGTAGGCGATCGCCTGCCACTGGCGCACCTCGGGATCGGCAGGCAGCCGCAGGGCGAGGCCTTCCACCAGGGCGATCGCCCGGGCAAAGCGCTCCTGCCGCAGCAAGCTCTGCAAACGGCGGTAGCTGTCTCGTTTGAGTTGCTCGCTGAGGGGATTCGGGGGGGGCGCGGGCGGCGATGGTGGCTCCGGAGCCGGGCTAACCAGGCCGGAGACTTGGCGGGCTAGGTCCCCGGCCTGGAGCAGCACTTGATAGGCCTGGTTCAGGGCGATGAACTGGGCCTGGGCCGTCGCTGGATCGCTGGGGTTGACATCGGGGTGATACCGCCGTGCTAGCCGTCGGTAGGCGGTTTTGATCTGCGCCAGATCCGCCCCCGGAGCTAAGCCCAGTTGGCGGTAGCAAGCCACTAAGTCCATGGGGTGAAGGTTGCCACTCAAGACGCAAAATAACCCCTAGCATAGCGCAAGGCTTGAACCCCGGCCGGGGGGCAACATTGTAGGATGTTGATTGTACGCTTCCTGGAGCCTGTCTAAGCTGGTTATGACTGCGATCGCCACGCCGCCGCCCCTGACTGCCTTGCCTGACCGCCGCGACTGGGATGTGATTGTGATTGGCTCCGGGATTGGTGGCCTCGTGACCGCAACGCAACTGGCGGCCAAGGGGGCCCAGGTGCTGGTCCTGGAGCGCTACCTTATCCCCGGCGGCAGCGCTGGCTACTTTGAGCGCCAAGGCTATCGTTTCGATGTCGGCGCGTCGATGATCTTTGGCTTCGGCACGGAAGGAACCACGAACCTGCTCACGCGCGCCCTGGCAGCGGTCGGACAGCACCTCGAAACCATTCCTGATGCCTGTCAGATTCACTATCACTTGCCCCAAGGCCTTGCCCTGAAGGTGCATCGGGACTACGAGCAATTTTTGGCAGAACTGGGCGATCGCTTTCCCCAAGAGCGCGCCGGGATTCGCAAGTTCTACGACGAATGCTGGCAGATTTTCAACTGCCTCAACGCCATGGAGCTACTGTCGCTCGAAGAACCCCGCTATCTCACCCGTGTCTTCTTCCAACACCCCCTCGCCTGTCTAGGCCTGGTGAAATACCTGCCGCAAAATGTGGGCGACATCGCCCGCCGCTACCTCCGCGATCCCGACCTCCTCCGCTTCATCGACATGGAGTGCTACTGCTGGTCCGTCGTCCCCGCCGACCAAACCCCCGCCATCAACGCTGGCATGGTCTTTTCCGACCGCCACTACGGCGGCATCAACTATCCCAAGGGCGGCGTCGGGCAGATCGCGCAAAAACTCGTCGCCGGCCTCGAACAAGCCGGCAGCCGCATCGCCTACCGGGCTCGCGTCACCCAGATTCTCCAGGAGCGGGGCCGCGCCGTAGGGGTGCGTCTGGCGACGGGCCAAGAGTACCGAGCGCGGCGGATTGTCTCCAATGCCACTCGCTGGGATACCTTTACCAAGCTGCTACCGGCGGACTCCCTGCCACTCCGAGAGCAGCGCTGGCAAGGCCGCTACCAAAAATCTCCCAGCTTTATCAGTCTGCACCTCGGGGTACGGGCTGAGGCCCTGTCGCCGGGAACGGAGTGCCACCATATTTTGCTAGAAGATTGGGCCCGCCTCGAGGACGCGGCCGGGACGATCTTTGCCTCGATTCCCACCCAGCTCGATCCGGACCTCGCTCCCCCCGGTCGCCACATCGTCCACGTCTTCACCCCGAGCTGGATTGAAGACTGGCAGGGGCTCAACCGCCAAGAGTACCAAGCTCGCAAGCAGGCCGCGGCCCAGGGCCTGATCCAGCGCCTCGAAGCGATCTTTCCCGGCCTCGGCGCGGCGGTGGAGTATCAGGAAGTCGGCACGCCGCGCACCCATCGCCGCTTTCTGGGCCGGGAGGATGGGACTTACGGACCAATTCCCCGCCGCAAGTTGCTCGGCCTGTTGGGAATGCCGTTTAACAGTACCGCGATTCCGGGGCTCTACTGCGCGGGAGACAGCACGTTTCCTGGCCAGGGGCTGAATGCGGTCGCCTTTTCGGGCATGAGTTGCGCCCACCGCATCGCGGTGGATTTAGGGCTGTGAGGGCGGGACGAAAAAAAGCGCGGCTCCCCTGAATTTTGAGCGATTGCTCAAGGAGTGGAGTGTAGCTCTCTTCAGCGTTATGGCGATTTATGAAGAAACTGAGGGGCCGGTGGGACACTTTCCCCAACCCAACAGTCATCACATCGGAATATTCCAACACTGCGAGTGATCGCGATCACAACGCATCCGGATCAACTCCTAACTCCTGCAACTTTGCCCGCATCGCCGCCTGCTTCTCCTCAGCCTGCTCTGCTCGAACACGTTCTTGCTCTGCCCGGACACGCTCTTGCTCTGCTCGAACACGTTCTTGTTCTAGTTGAGCCTCAGCCTGCTCCGCCCGTTCATACTCCCGCTCCCTCGGTAACAAAACCAACTGCTCATTAGGAAAATAAAACCGCAACCAATCCGTTGTTTCTTGGAGCACTTGACCCCGCCAAGTTCCCAACCATAGCCCCAAGGCTTCACACCAGAGCCATCCTTTATCATTGGGCGGCAACGCCACGAAGACATTCCCTCGCCGCTCCCAACCCATCAGCGAATCCGCAGCAAAGGGATTGAAAACAAAGTAATGACTTGTGCTAAACCGCTGCTCATAGATTTCTTTTTTGGTGGTGAGATCAATCTCTGTGGTTGAGGGTGACATTAACTCCACAATCACATCAGGATATTTACCATCTTCCTCCCATACAACCCAACCCTGGCGCTCCTTTTCCCTATCCACATTGAGCGCCACAAAAAAATCCGGGCCACGAAAATCGCGGTTTTTAATTTGTGCCAAGCTGTAATAGATAAACATATTACCGCTGGCGTAGAAATCTTCACGGGGGGCAAGGGCTGCATAAACACTGTCGATGAGCAGGTTCATCGCGAGGCGATGGCGATTACTTTCCAAGGGAACTCCATCGTCAAAGACCAGATCAGTGGGGGGTAACTCTGGAACCCAGACCTCAGATTCGTTAGCTAGGGTTGTGGACGCAGTTGGCGGAGTCATTGGTCTCACTCTAGTTAATCTGTTCTCATTGATTATAGCTTGAGATTTTGGGGGCGACGGGGGACTGGGTGCAAGCATTGCGTCCCTACTAGACTTATCCCAAAAACCTCAAGCTCAACAGCTATTGATACTTCGGTGGTCGATGCGTTGTAACTATTCAGGTCATGGGGTTGCATTGAATGCAAATCTGTGCATCTCGACGGCAAACTTCCCGGAAATGTATCTCTGGACACCAAATTTAGTCTTAAATCGACTAAATACGGCTTTCCAAGGGTTGACCACACAAAAAAGTCGCTCTGTCAATGCCAACACCTGAATAGTTACGATGCGTTTTATCTCTATCTGAGATGGGTTCTACGACAAACTGAGGCCTTTAGGTCAATCCATTAGTAGAATTGCCAATTGCTCGTTCTTGGCTTTAATTTCTAGATCTGTCCAGAACCAACTGGCTTATCCCTCCCAAAAACCACAATCGGGCTGAAGCCTAGATTAATTCTCATGTAACTATTCAGGTGAAGGGGTTGACAGAGAGAGGCAAGGGTGTAGCTTAAAGGAATGAAGCCAGAAGACCTGCAAGACCGCCAGAAACTAGAGGAGCTAGAGTTCGAGCAGCTAGTCGAGCTAGTGCTAGAGCTGCAAAAAGTCGTGCAGAGTCAAGGCGAAGTAATCGAAAAACTGAGCAGCCAACTCGACCCAGACAGGCAGACCTCATCGAAACCACCATCAAGCGACCTGCCTAAGCGAGCTGAGAAAGCCGCGAGCAGCGAAGAAACCGCAACCGAGAGCGAGCCAGAAAGCGGGAAACGGCGACCCGGCGGACAGCCCGGACATAAAGGGAAAACCCGGAAAGGCTTCGGTCGAGTAGACCGCAACGAAACGCATCAACTAGAAACCTGCCCGCACTGCGGCGGACATCACTACCGTGGAGCTTTGGGGTGCTAGCGCCTAGACCTTTACAGCGCGGTTGACACTGCGCTCCACCTCGCGGGCCTTCTTGCCGCGCCAGAGGAGGCGGAGGGGTGTGCCGGTGAAACCGAGTTGCTTGCGGAATTGGCTCTCAACGTAGCGCCGGTAGCCCTCATTGAAGCGGTGGGGATCGTTAACGAAGAGGGCAATGGTGGGGGGGTGGGTGCTGACCTGGGTGCCGTAGTAGATTTTGCCCTGCTTGCCTTGGCGGGTCGTGGGGGGAGAGTGCCAGCGGGCGGCTTCTTCGAGGACTTCATTGATCACGGCGGTGCTGACCCGGCGGCGGTGGGACTCGACGGCGCGATCGACACAGGCGAGGATTTTTTGCACCCGTTGCCCCGTCTGAGCACTGACAAAGAGCGTTTCGGCCCAATCGAGGAAGTAGAGGCGATCGCTCACATGCTTCTGGTAGTCGTAGATCGTGTAGGAGTCTTTATCGACCGCATCCCATTTGTTCGCGATGATCACTAGGGCGCGGCCTTCCTCGAGGGCGCGGTTCGCCAGTTTTTGATCCTGATCGGTGACGCCCTCGAGGGCGTCGATCACGAGGAGCACGACATCACAGCGGCGGATCGCTTTGAAGGCGCGGTTGATGCTGAAAAACTCAACGCCATAATCCACCTGCTTTTTGCGACGGATGCCGGCGGTGTCGATCAGGCGATAGACCTTGCCCTCATGTTCCAGGCGGGTGTCGATGCTGTCGCGAGTCGTGCCCGCGATGGGACTCACGATCGCCCGGGACTCACCGACGAGGGCATTGAGCAGCGTCGATTTCCCAACATTGGGGCGACCGACGATCGCCACCCCGATGTCTGGCTCAGCGGCGAGGGTTGACGCTGGGGGGAAGTGGGGGAGCAAGGCATCGAGGAGATCGCCCGTGCCGCTGCCGTGGATCGCGGAGATCGGGTAGGGTTCGCCGAGGTTAAGGGACCAAAATTCTGCGGCTTGGGCCAGGCCCTGCTCAACGGATTCACATTTATTGACGGCCAGGAGCACGGGAACCGGCTGTTGCCGTAGCCATTGGGCGATTTCTTCATCGGCGGCGGTGACGCCGAACTGCCCATCGGTGACGAAGATGGCGGCGCTAGATTCTTGGAGGGCGGCGAGGGCTTGTTCGCGGATCAGGGGCAGAAATTCGGTGTCGTCGTCAAAGACGAGGCCGCCGGTATCGACGACGAGGAAATCGCGATCGCGCCAAAAGGAGGGCTGATAGGTGCGATCGCGCGTGATCCCCGGCTCATCGTGAACGATGGCATCGCGACTGGCCCCGAAGCGGTTCACGAGGGTTGATTTGCCCACGTTGGGGCGGCCAATAATCGCAACAATGGGTAAAGCCATAGCCGTCGTCTCCGTTCAACACCAAGGTTGAGTGCCAAAATACTCGCAGGTTCCCAGCTCCAGGGCTCGCCGGGAACCGAACTGAGGCGAGGGGGCGCGCAAGTCCTAGCGGGGCAATCCTGTAGCAAATCTTATTCTAGCGACTTTTGCCCCGAATCGTGGCGGCTAGCTGGCGCAAGGTCCCCCGGTTCAGTATGCTGGGGGCAAGGCCGAGGGCGGCTCTCTGTCCGGACGCGACCCTGGCGACGGGGAAGCAAGGGAGGGACCGCCCGCCCTAGCCCGTGATTGGCGACCCTAGGAGGAGAATTTTCGGCGATCGCGCGACCCAACTCCCCAATCTTGATAGAATTCAGTTTGACTTTGCAGCCCACCCCCCCGAGAGACATGGTTGACAACACTGGAGATATCGAAAGACTGCTGGAAACCAAGAAATGCCAGGGCGGCGACTTAAGCCACGCCAATCTGAGCAATTTCGATCTGAGCGGTGCCGATCTAAGTGGTGCCCACCTCTATTGCACGAACCTCAGCGGCGCGAACCTCAGCGGCGCGAACCTTAGCGGTGCTGACCTCAGCTATGCCAACTTTGTCAATGCGGATCTGACTCGGGCTAATATTCGCGGGGCCGATGCTCGCGGGATCAACTTCTTCGACGCCCAGTTGAGTGGGGCGAATTTCAGTGGTACAGATCTCACCTTTGCCCTGATGGTGAATGCCAACCTGAGTGAGGCGAATCTGCGGGCCGTTAAGCTGGTGGGCGCAAACCTGATCGGCGCGAAGCTGAATAGCGCCAACCTCAGCAGTGCTGATCTGGGGGGTGCGAACCTGAGCACGGCCAACTTGATCTCGGCGAAGCTCCTCAGTACCGATATGAGCGAGGCGAAGCTGGTGCGGGCCGACCTCAGTGATGCCAACTTGATCGGCGCGAACCTGACGGATGCCAACCTCTCCAATGCCAACCTGCTGAACACCAACCTTTCGAGCGCGTTGCTGATTGGGGCGTTCTTAGTCGGGGCGAACCTGATTGGAACCCAGCTTGACAGTGCCAAGTTGGATGGCGCGATGGGGATCACGGCGGAAGGTCAGTTGGTGGTGGGCTAGGCAGCCTTGGCTGGCAAAGCCCTGGGTGGGGTTCGAGGAGCCGGGTAGCCGGCTCAGTCGCGCCCAGGAGGGGCTTGCCCTAGGGGAGGTTGATGACAGAGCTAGCACCATCGCAGCAGGTCACTCTGGCGGAGGGCGTGCTGTTCCAAGAATTGGCTGGCGAGGCGGTGTTATTGAACCTCGACAGCGAGACCTATTTTGGCTTGGATGACGTGGGCACGCGGATGCTGCAAGTATTGGCAGCATCTGCTTCGATCGGCGAGGCCCAGGAACGTCTCCTCGCTGAGTATGAGGTGGAGCCAGCGGTGTTGCAGGCGGATCTACAGGCGCTGATTGGGGAGCTGGCGGCCCATGGGTTGGTGTGCGTTACTGGTCCGTAAGGGCCGCACGGCACGCCGGTTGACGGCTCGAGATGGGGGCTGGCTGGCGATCGCCCTGTTCACCCTGCCCCTGCTCGAGGGGGCCTTGCGCTGGCGGGGTTTCCAGGCAACTCAAGCGCTGCTGGCCCGCTACCCTCGACTGCCTCTCCGGGCTCCGACTCCGAGCCAACAACGGGCGGCTCAACGCCTGGCCCATCTGATCCGCCGCGCCGCCCGCTATTGGGGTGTCACCTGCTTGCGTCAGGCGCTCCTGCTTTGGTGGCTGCTGCGGTGGCAGGGCTTAGCGAGCCAGATTTGCTGGGGAGTGCGGCGCACGGAAACCGGCCTAGAGGCTCACGCCTGGGTGGAGTGTGGGGCGATCGCCCTCGGAGAACCGGTACCGCCCCAGCAACGCTATAGGCGGCTGGATCGCCCCCCGGGCGAGCGCCCCTGACCCCCAAAATCCGTGTTGCCCTCCTCCCCCGGCCCCTTCGCCCTACTTGGGAGAAGGGGAGTCTCCAACGTGGGCTGCACCCGAAGGGCTTCGGGTGTTGGCCTGGTTCAGGCCGTAGGAACCGAGGGCCGCTAACCTGGTCGGTTATTCCTCTTCGGCGTCAGCAGTTGCCGTCTGGTGCTGTTGCAAGACTTGGGAGAGTTCGTCTACTTGAAAGTATTGGTGAAATTTGTCAGTGAGCTCTAACCAGAAGGAGCGACCGTCTTTTTGGCGGCGCTTGCGGATGAAGCCGTGCTCGACCAGTTCCTGAACTTGGGGATAGGCGCTGCTACCCCGTAGCTCGATGAGTTCGGTTTGCAGCAGGGGGCCCTTGAGGGCGATCGCCGCCAAGGTACGCAGAGCCCCCAGTCGTAGTTCTGCCGGGACGAGATCCTGCACCAGGGCCTCAAAATTTGCCCGCAGTTGCAAACTGAAACCGGTGGGCGTTTCGACGATTTCGAGGGCGCGATCGCGACGGGCGTAGTCATCCATCAACGCGAGCAAGGCTTCACGCACAGACTTGCGCTGACAGCCCGTTGCCGCCATCAGAGAATCCAGCGGTACGGGCTGCCCTTTAAGGTACAGAATGGCTTCGATCTTAGCCGCGAGGGTCGGTTCTATCCCCTCAAGTCTAGCGGTCATGACGGCCGGTGTTGCATCAAGCGACATCTCCCCTAAGCACTTTTCCCCTCGAGCCAGTCAAAGATCTGATCGAGTTGCTCTAAGGTCACGAGGCCGTACTGCCAGAGAATCATAGCGAGCGGGCCGGGGTTTTGATCGAGGTGACGCTGGACGATCTGGATGGAGTCGGCAGAGAGGGCTAAATCATGTTGTAAGAAGTGAATGAATTGATGACAGGTCGCTGTGGGCATTTTGCTGTTGGTTCCTCCGTTGCGTTGCTCCTCCTCTTAGCAGGAGCACAAATTTAGTACAAATGATTGTTAAAATTGGGCGCAATAAGCGCAGCCGCAGCATCCAGCAACGGCAATCGTTGCTTACAGGCCTCTCAGCCCAGGTTTACTGTAGGCCCATAAGTACTGAAACCCTGACTATTCGGGCTTTTCCCCCTCATCCTCCAACCCCTTCTCCCAAGACGGGAGCCGAGGAGCCGGAAGGCTGGGTCTAACCTCCCCCTCGCCCATTTTTGGGGGCGGAGGACTGGGGACCGAGATGGGTCTACACAAGAGCTTGCCTCGGCGGGGTGCATGGATCGCTCAGGAGCGACTGCTGTGGAGACAACCCCTCACGCGAGTAGCGCCAGTTCGGTACTACACTCCTCCCTCAGCCAGGGACTCAACGCCCATCGCGCTAGCTTGCACTTACCGGAGCAATATCTTACCCCGGCTTGCGGGCATTGTCACTGATCCGTGACCAAAGTTTACAAAATTAGTGGGTCTCGAGGCTCTACCCATCGAGGTAATCTTGGCAGGCTCGGGCGGCGACCCCCGCTGGGCTGGTGAGGGCAATGCCGCCCTGAGGGCGCGTCAGTCCCCTGGCGCGAATACGGTTTCGTCCTCGGACTGCCAGGCTGGATCGACCAAACAAATGAACACAAGGGGTTCCTGACCCGAGTTGCGAATGAATTGGCGGGCCTGGGGGGGGATGTACACGGCATCGCCTGCTTCGACGCTTTGCACCTCCCCATCGATGTGCATCTCGCCCTGGCCGCTGAGCAGGTAGTAGACTTCTGAGGTTTGCAGGCTGTGGGGCGTGGCGGTCTGGCCGACGGGGAGGACGGCGTGGGCAAGGCTGTAGCGCAGGGCTAGGGGTTGCTTGTCGGGGTGCAGGAGTTCCCGCAGCCGCGTACCGTCACCGGCGATAAATTCCTCACAGTGGGCCAGTTTACGAATCAACATGGGGGTAGGGGTTGAGATTAGAGGATGGGCGATCGCGCGCGAAAGTCGCGGCAATCAATGGCTTGTTCGGTGTTGGCTGCTTGAGGATGAACGGTGCATTTCAGGCGGTAGTCGTTGGTGAAGAATTGGCAGCTTGTGCAGGGAATTCGGTGCATGGTTTGGGCGCGAGCGGTGGTGTCTCGCACGGCCCTGAAGAGTCCCCAGACTAAGGACAGGGCAAAAACCCAGGCAAGGACAAAGCAGAGGGGCACTAAAATCGGGTCAAGGGTGTGCCAGAGGCGGTAGAGCAGCGGTAACACGGCAGTTAGGATAGCTTACAACGATTAGGGAGGGCGGCCTTGAGGGGCTCACCCCGAGGGTGCTAAAAGCTTGACTAGTTGCGCGAGCTGTTTCTCGTTGAAGGCTTTTAGCAATACCTGGGCCGCCGCCTTGGGTTCGACAGGAACCAGGATCTGCGGCTGTTTTGCCTTGGCCATTTGCCGCAGGGTCTCGCTGGTGCGGACCTGTTCCGGGTGATCCAGGACCAGGAGGTCGCTGCCCTGCTTTAGCTCGGAGAGTACGATGGGTGCAAGGGTGCGAAAGGCAAACTTGGGGTTCGCGACGGCTTGATAGCAGCTTTTGGTGAGGAGTTGCCAGGATTTAACCTGAGGGGCTAGTTTGGCAAGGCGAGCACAGCGGTTCTGCAATTGCTTGCGGGTGGCGGGGGAAGGGGGCTGCTTGAAGAGGGCGAGCATTTGCTTCAGCAACTCCTTGCTTTGTTGAGCCAGGGCCTGCTGGCCGGCGGAGAGGGTACTGGGTTGGCTGGGGGCGGGGGAAGGCGGAGCCGGCGCGGCTGGAGAGCCCCCGCCATGAACGAGTTGGTGGAGGTATTGCTCCAGTTCGTCGAAGTCCGCTTCCGTGGCGCTGGTGATGCGCTCAGCATCTTCATCCCGCAGGCCGAAGGGGCTTTCGAGCTGATTGATCAGTTCTTGCAGGGTGTCGTAGCCTTTCAGGAATAAAGACTCGAGCTTGTGGTCAACGGCAATGGGATGTTCTTTGAGGACTTTGAAGCTATCTTCCAGGCGGTGGGCGGTGCGCTGGATGCTGCTGTAGCCCAACATGGCGGAGCCGCCCTTGACGGAGTGGGCAGCGCGGAACAGCTCGTTCAGCGCCTCGGTATCATCTACGACCTTGCTGAGATCCATCAACCCTTGGCCCAGGGTTTCGAGGTGCTCCTTGGCCTCTTCGATAAAGTAACCGAGGATTTTTTGTTGATTCGCCGTGTCCAAGGCCGTCTTACCTCTCGACAGTCAGTGCTCGTGGGCGGGGGCGATCGCAGCCAACGCGGCTGGGAAAATCGTGTCAAGGTCTAAGGAGCAGGGTGATCGCGCGGCAACTCGACTCTAGCTTACCGCACTCTTTGGGCGCTTGAGCAGAAACGGTCGCAGGCCGGCCGCCTTGGCCCCCTCGTAGTCTTCTTTCACACTGTCGCCGATATGCCAGGCCCGTTCGGGGGGGCAGTTGTGCTTGGCCAAGGCGGCGGCGAAGATCGCGGCCTCGGGCTTGGCGGCTCCCGTGAGGGAGGAGAGGGTAATGCTACTGAAGAAGTCGTTCAGATCGAGACCGCTGAGGACGGCATAGAGGCGAGAGTCGAAGTTGGAGATGATCCCTAACTCGATGTGTTCCTTGCGCCACTTTTCCAGGGTTTGCACGATGTCGGGGTACACCACCCAGGGGAGAGGGGTGGCGAAGTAGCCGTAGAGACGGTTGAAAAAGGCGTCAAAATCGGCGAAGTGATCGCGGGCTCCGACCTTGGTAAAGGTGGCATCGACGATGGCTTGCCACCATTCGTATTCCTTGACGGGAACCTCGACGATTCCGTGCTCGGGAAAGGCGAGGGGGCTAGCGGCTCGGAAGCTCTCGCGGAAGGCAGCCTCCAAGACTGGGGGGGAAACGGCGACATCGAACTCACGGGCGATCGCGCTGTAGACAGCACCAACACTGTCCTTGACGCCAAACAGCGTCCCAACAGCGTCCAAAAAGATGGCTTGGGGTTTGGACATGGCCGACTCAGGGGGCAAGGTGCGAAAGGGCAGCAAGGGCAGGTCGCGTCAGCCAGTGTACCCCAACGGCGAACTGATGCTGGGGGGTTGGCATTCGGTAGAGGTAAGCGAGGCGGCGAGCCAGGTAGGCCAGGGGGCCGCTCAAGGTCAGCCCGAGACCGCAGAGGGTGGCGCTGTCCGTGCCGAGGGTGAGCATTTCCCCCAAGGGCTGGTAGCGGTAGGGGAGCAGGGGGCGGCCGGTGAGGGAGGCCCAGAGGTTCCAGGCACAGAAGTCGGTCTGCTGTAAGGCCACCTGAGCGGTCGCTGGCAGGCTCTGGCCGCTGGCCTCCGTCGCCGCCGCCGCATCTCCGAGGGCAAACAGCTCGGGCTGCTCCGGGATCTGGAGGCAAGGCGTCGTGACCAAGAGGCCGCGGCCGTTGCGTTTCAGAGGCAGGTGCTCGAGCAGGGGGGCGGCGCGAGTGCCGGCCGTCCAGAGGACGAGATCCACAGGGATTTCATCCGTGCGCCCTCGGTAGTTGAGGGCGATCGCCCCGTCGTGAATGGCGTTGACGCTGGTATCCAGATCAAGCCAGATTTGGCGATCACGGAGGGCCTGCTGGGCCATCTTGCGGTTGAAGTCCGGCGAGGTTTTGAGGATGCGATCCCCCCGTTCAATGATCCGCACCCGCCCCCGCCGTCCCAGACGATCCGCTAGCTTGCAAGCTAGTTCAACGCCACTGTAGCCGCCGCCCACGATCGCGATCCGAATTACTTCCCGCTCCGGCTGGCGCTCCAGGGCTCGCAGGCGGGCTAGGAGCGTATAGGCATCCTCAAGGCTACGGAAGGGGAGGGCGTACTCGCGCAGGCCTGGCAGATCAGCCAGGGGCGTCACCCCCCCGAGGGCGATCACCAAGCGGTCGTAGGTCAAGGGGGGTTGCTGCTCCAGCAACACCTGCCGCTCCTCCAGGGCCAGATCGACCCCTCGGGCCTGGTGAAACCGCACGTCAGTATCGGCCAATAGCTCTGCAAAGGGGGGCGCAATCTCCCAGGTTTGCAGCTCATCCGTGAGCAGTTCGTAGAGCAGGGGGGTGAACAGAAAGCGATCGCGCTGGTCCACCAAGACAATCTCCGGCTTCGTCCCCCGCTCCCAGGGCAACTGGTCCAAGCGCAAGGCCGTGTAGAGGCCGCCAAAGCCGCCCCCCAAGATACAAATCCGTGTTGGTTGATCACCCATGATTGTGGGCTGACTCCTGCTCGTGACCATTTTTAACCTTGGTACTAGGATAGGCGATCTCAGGGAACTGCTAAGCACAAGCGGCTGGAGAAGAGGTGACATCTCCAGCCGCTGCTGCTCCCTGCCAAGGCTCGCTATTGCGGCACGGCTTCGACCTGCAAGCCGCTCCGGGCAATGATTTCTTCCGTCAGCACTTCCAGGGCCTTGGCAAACTGCGGATCGTCCAAGGTGCCGATCTTGGTGTTGTTAGTCTGCAAGTCCTTGCGCTGCTCCTCCGTCAGTTCCAGCTCCACATCGGGCGGAATGCCGGACTCATTAATATCCCGGCCGCTGGGGGTGAGGTACTTGGCGATCGTCACCGCCAGCCCCGAGCCATCCCCAAGACTGCGGACCGACTGCACCAAGCCCTTGCCGAAGGTGCTGGTTCCCACTAGCACCGCCCGATCGTTGTCTTGCAGGGCTCCCGAAAGGATTTCGCTGGCACTGGCCGAGCCGCCATCAACCAGAACCACCAAGGGCTTGTTGGTCAAGGCCGAGTTCGTCGCGCGCTGGCGGTCTACCTCGCCTCGTCGGTCTACGGTGGACACGATCGTACCCTCCGCCAGCCACATCCGCGCGATCTCGATGCTGGCGTAGAGGAGTCCGCCGGGGTTCGAGCGTAAGTCGAGAACATAGCCCGTCACGCTCTGGTTCTCAAAATCGCGAATCGCCGCCCGCATTTCCTTCGCCGCGTTGGCGTTGAACTGGTTGAGGCGAATGTAACCGACCGGGCCGAGTTCCGTCTGTTGCAACCGTGCCCGCACCGGATGAATTTCAATCCGCGCCCGCACAATCGGGTAGTCGATGCGAGTCTCGCCCCGCTTGATCGTCAGCGTGACGCTCGTTCCTTCTTCACCGCGAATCAGTTGGACGGCTTCGTTAACATCCATGCCCAGGGTGTCTTTCCCGTCAATGGCGAGGATGATGTCCTTGGACAAGATGCCGGCGTCAAAGGCGGGGCTGTCTTCAATGGGCGAGATCACAATGAGGCGATCACTCTCTTCATCCTTAGCGATCTGAATGCCAACCCCCGTGAGTTCCCCCGATGTATCGATCTGCATATTCCTGAACTCTTCCGGGTTCATGAATCGCGTATAGGGGTCGTTGAGACGGTCGAGCATCTCCTGAATCGCCTTGTAGGCATCGTCAGGGGTGCTATAGTCACGACCGAGGTATTCAGTCCGCACGGCCCGCCAATCAACCTGATTGAACGTCGCATCAACGTAGTCACCGTTGATGATCTGCCAAACCTTGTCCACTAGTTCCTTCGGACTTTCCCGGAAGAAGGCTTGACTCTGGGAGAAGTGTAAGCCCGCGCCCGTCACTGCCACAGTCGTCAGTACTAGGGCGGTCGCGCCTAGCACTAACCCACGTTTTGTTAGTACCATAAGCCTGTCGTTGCGCCGTTCGGGAGGATGTTAGGAAGCCATAGAGAGTAAGCTAAGCTCACTCTAGCACAGGAATTTTGATTCCGTGGGCAGCTCGCCCTGCTGCCCCTCCGTCTACAGGCAGCACTCCCCATGCTCCGGGCAGAATTGCGCCCCACCCTAGCAAGGCCAGCTTCCTGACGGCCTGACCTCCCGCCAGTCAAGGCGATAGAGCTGTAAGGGTTCACCCTTGCCCTTGACCCGCACGGGGGACAAGGCTACCAGCGGTAGCTCAAGGCCTTGCAACTGGGCCCGCGTCGTCTCCGAGAGCAAAATTTCCCCCGCCTTGGCGACACTACAGATCCGGCTAGCTACGTTGGTCGTGTCACCGATGGCGGCGTACTGAATCAAGCGCTTGGAGCCAATGTTGCCTGCGGCCACGGGCCCCGTATTGAGGCCGATGTGAACCGCGATCGGTTGGCGCTGTTGCTCCTGCCATTCCCGGTTAAGGCGCTGGACAGCCCACTGCATTTCAATGGCTGCCTGGACGGCGTAGTTGGCGTCATTCTCTGCTTGGTAAGGAGCTCCCCAAATCGCTAGCAGGGCATCGCCGATGTATTTCTCTAAGGTCCCTTCTAGGGAGAAGACGATCTCCTCCACCATGACATTGAAGTAGTCATTGAGCATTTCAATGACTTGGCGGGGCTCCATGCGGGCGGACATCTGGGTGAAGTCGCTGATGTCTGCAAACAGAGCTGTGACTTCAGTTTCTACAATGTCCAAGTTGCCTTCCCGCAGCTTGCGGCTGACGTTGGCGGGGAAGAAGCGCTCCAGCTTGTCCCGCCAGACGGCCTCGGCCTGCATCTTGGCGCTGAGGCGGGCATTTTCGATGGCGATCGCTGCCTGATTGGCCAGGGCAGTGAGAAATTCTAGATCCTCCTCCGCAAAAACCTTGGAGCGGGAAAGGTTGTCGGCATAGAGGACGCCAATCGTCTCCTCCCGGGGCTGCAACGGCACACACATGGAAGCGCGAATCGCCTGCACCAAAATCGAGTCTGAGCCTTCAAAACGCTGATCCATGGCGGCGTCATCGGTCAGCACTGCGTTGCCGTGTTGGCAAACGTAGTGGACGATCTTGGTGCTGTAGAACTGGTAATTGACTGACATGCCGGTGCGCGATCGCACCGCCCGCTGCTCGAGCTCGCGCGTCTCATCATTGACCATGAGAATCGCCGCCCGATCTACGTGCATGATCTGCATCAACAGATCGAGGATTTTCTCGAGCAGGCCCTCGGGTTCTTCCGGGGACGAAAGTTCCTTGCTGACTTCGAGCAGAATCTTGAGCTTATCGACCGACCGCTGGGCCGCATTCTGTTGCCGCAGCCGCAAGCTGGAATTGGTCCCGGCCTCCGGATCGAGGATTTCTTGCATCACAATGCGGCTCTGTTTAGCCGAGAACTGATGCACGATCGGGATCTCTTCCCAGACAGCATCGGGTTCTTCGATGTGCTCACTCACATCCGTCGCGCCCAAGGCTGTCGTCAGGGGATGGTCGGGGTCAGCACTCCGCTCGGTGGGGTGCTCTAGCAGCGGGTCAGGGTCGTTAGCCTGAGGATGCTCCGCCACCGCCACAAAGCGAAACAGCACCATGCCGCAGGCAATGAAGTCGCCGTCTTGTAACTCGCATTGCTTAATCCGCACCTTGTTGACAAAGGTGCCGTTGAGGCTGTCAAGATCCCGCAGCGTCAGGCGCTCGTCACTAATCGCGATCTCGGCGTGCTGGCGCGACATACTCGTGTGGTTGACCATCACGCTATTCCCGGGGGAGCGGCCGATTGTATTCCGGCCCCAGCGTAGCGGGAAGACGAGTTCGCTAGCAGTATGGGGACGGCAAATAAGCTGGTAGGGCATACATCACGAAGGGCATCATTTGGCCGCCGCGCAGTCGGGTAGCAGCAATCGGGCAGCACAGACTCATTACCACATTATTCTCTAGGAGAAAAATTTGGGAACTTGAAGGCTCTGCTGCTTGAGCGCGGGTAAGATAAAGTGACCCGTGTAGCTTTAGCCACCGTCCTCATTGTGCTACCTCGGCCAGCATATGCCCATGATAGTATAGGTGTTCAACCTCCCAAGGAAGTCTGCCCAAGCTTAATGAGGCGGGTGAACGAAAAAAAGCGCGGCTTCCCTGAATTTTGAGCGATTGCTCAAGGAGCAGAGTGTAGCCCTCTTCAGCGTTACAGGCCCCCCCTGAGAGAAGCCGCTGCGCGTCTACATCCCCCGGCCCCTGCTCCCAAAGCCGAGAGTTGGAAGTCCCACTCCCAAGCTGGGAGAGGGGGTGGGGTGAGGGCTGAGCGAAGGAGTACAAACACCCCGCGTGAAATTTAGTCCACCCCGTCAAACTAATCAGGCAACAGTCTTGCTTCAGGCGGGAGGGTGGTGTTACACTAGCTACTCGTGCGAGAAAAACTCAACTACGCACTGGGTCGCTAACTCAACGGTAGAGTACTCGGCTTTTAACCGATTAGTTCTGGGTTCGAATCCCAGGCGACCCATGAAGTTTTTTGCAAGACGCAGAACCAGCGTTCGCTGTCTCCCTTAGGCGTTACGGATCTCGCGTTTGTAAAAGCCTATGGGGCTCAGGGGGGCTGCTGCGCTAGTGGTGAATTTCCAGGCTGAGGACATAGCAACCTAGGCGGAGCTTGTCGGACCAGAGTTCGTATTCAACCCGGAGGTTGTGGGGTAGGGGCTGGCCAGACAGTTGTAGGCGGCGGGTGAAGTTGCGGAGGCGCAGCGAACCCTGAGACTCTTGGTGATCGCTCTGGAGCCAAAACCGGCTCGCGCCATAGACGCCCTGCTCCCAGAAGTGCCGATAGCCCAGTTGTCCTTTGCCCTGCATGGTGGCGATCGCCCGCGACGGCGATAGTTCCAGCCAAAGCAACCCTTTGCGCTCAGAGTTGAGGGGATTCTCCGGTTCTCGATTCAGGTTGGCGGGGAAGGGGTGTGCTTCTAGTAAGATATGGAAGCGGTCCCGATCCCTTTGGTAGAGGGTCGCCGCCGTTTCGAGGGTGGAGCAGATCGGGAGATCCGTCGAGATCAGGGAAAGGCAGATCGGACGGCGGTGGTGAGTAAGCATGAGGTCAGAAGCATAGGCCTGCTTCTAAGATAGCCCGAAAAGCCAGCCGGTGCATTGGCGGAATCAGCCAGTCCGATCTAGCGATGCAACCCTGGGCCCTGCTTGGCTCCATCGTGCTGAAAGTTTGACGCTAGCTCTTGTCAAGTTTGCCAATACCCGGATATAATTAGAAACTGTCGCCTGAAACAATCCTCAGTAGCTCAGCGGTAGAGCGGTCGGCTGTTAACCGATTGGTCGCAGGTTCGAATCCTGCCTGGGGAGTAGTCTGATTTTTTAGCTGCTAGCGCGATGCTCAGTCTCAGGGGTGGGCTCCGTGGGAAGCTACGGCGCGTCCACGGTTCCCTGCTCCTGGGTCCTATCTGTCACCTAGGTGTGGCTGGGGCGCTTGGGGTTCATGGGGAATCCTCCTGCTCGGTGCGTGTTACGACGCTCTTATCCCCTGGCCTGTCTTTGGGGAGTGGGTGAACGACATTTTACGCGGGATGTTGTTACTCCTTCGCTAAGCCCTCACCCCAACCCCTCTCCCAGCTTGGGCGAGGGGCTTCTAGCTCCCCTTCTCTCAGGCAGGGCGAAGGGGAGTTTTCAGAGGGAGATGCACCCGCCCCAAGCCCCTCGCCCGCCGGGCGAGGGGCTTGTTTTGAGCGCTTGAGTCGCGCTTCTGGAAACCGGATTTCAGATCAACCTATGACGTAGGGTTGCTGGGATGCTCCCGGCGGGCTCCACTCCGGCTTGCGTTGGGTAAGGCGCTAGCCTGCATTTTGCATCTGCTGCTTGCGCTCCCGCTTTGGATCACGAGAGCCCGCCGCCGCTAGCTCGGCATCCAAGAGGGTCCGCCCCGTCGCTGCCAAGTAAACATCGTCTAAACTAGGTCGCGATTGGGCAAGGCTGAAGATCGGTAGGCCTAGGTCTTGCAAGGTCTGCTCAATCTGGCGGAGCGGATTGCTCTGGGACTGGACGACCAAGTTGAGGGAATTTCCCTGGTTGGTATTGATCAGGGCACTTTCCACGAAGGGTAGGGCTTGCAGGTGGTGTTTTACCTTGTCGGCCTCCGCCGCCGTCGCAAATTCCCGAATTCGCAGGGTGACGCGATCGCCCCCAACCCGATCCTTCAATTCCGACGGTGAACCGGCTGCAATCACCGTTCCTTGGTCAATGATGGCCAGCCGATCGGAGAGGGCGTCTACCTCTTCGAGGTAATGGCTGGTGAGCAGTACGGTCGTCCCGGCGGCCCGCAACTGGCGCAAAAACTCCCACACGACCACGCGGCTTTCGATATCCAGCCCCACGGTGGGTTCATCGAGCACGAGGACCTCGGGCTGGTGCAACAGGCCCGCGGCTAAATCGAGGCGGCGGCGAATTCCGCCTGAATAAGCTCCGGTCTTCTGATCGGCATAGTCCTCGAGGCTGAGCAAGCGCAACAGCTCGTCAATGCGGGCCTGGGCTACGGGACGCGGCAGGTGGTAGAGGGCGGCTTGGAGGCGCAGCAACTCGCGGCCCGTGAGCACCTTGTCGAGGGCGACTTCTTGGGCGACATAACCGAGGCGCTGGCGGGCTAGGCGGGGCTGGGCGATCGCATCTACACCACAGACTTCCACCCTCCCGGCGTCCGGCTTTGTCAAGGTGCAGAGGCAGCGAATCGTGGTGGTCTTGCCAGCACCATTAGGACCGAGGAGCCCAAAGATTTCACCGCGCTCCACTTGAAAGGAGATGCCTTGGATGGCTGCAACCTCACCGTAGCGCTTCTGGAGTTGGTCGATTAGAACGGCAGTAGCCATGATTGGGGAGTACTGGATGGGGTTTAAGTTCTCAGAGTTGTTCACTCATCTTCCCTTATTCTAAAAACGACCGCCGTACTGGGTGACGCGATCGCGCAAGAAGGCGGCGGCTGTCGTGGGCGATCGCCAGCCTGGCCGCTCTTGACACCAGCCAGTCACCGTCTGGGGCGATCGCCAGAGGTCCTCGTGGGCTACCGCCGGCGCGGCCCAGAAGCTGACTCCCCCCGGTCCCAACAAGGCAGAGCTCCAGTGGGTTAGCCAGTCGTGGCTCAGGCGGTGGAGCGGCCCCAGGCCCAGGTCCGGCACTCCCCAACCATCGAGGGCTGCCAAGGCCACGACTCGCCCCCCCTGCTGTTGCCAGAGCCAACGGCCCGCCATCGCCCCGACCACCCCGGCACTAAACGCGATGAGGAACAGGGGTGGCGCTTGGGGCGGGGGACCTAGGCGATCGCGCAAGAACTCGCAGAGGGCGGCTCCCGAGTAGGGCGGCTGGGGGGCGGGCCAGGCTAGCCACCCCTGGGGCTCCAGACCGAGACCCTGGGCAAAGGCGGTGGTGAAGGCTGGGGGGTGATAACCGGGGCAGAGGACGAGAGCAACCATGAGGGAGCTGTGGGTCAACAGGGGCAGCCGGGACGGCCACCCCCCCTGGTAACGAGAGCTTGGGAAGCCTAGAATTTCCAGACCCAGCGCTAGGGCTCGCGTCGCGAGCGACCGAGCTGACTCGGCTGATCTCTGGGGGTCAGCGATGCTCTTCGGCGAGCAACTGACGGACTAAGGCCGCGAAGGCTTCGTCCCCGAGGCGGTCAGCAGCATCCGTGAGGATACTCGGCTGCTCCTCTGGGCCACCGTTCGCCGTGGGAACCAAAAGATCGAGATGGTGAATGAATTGTTTGAGATCGGCCCGAAGACGCTGGCGCTTAGCGTCGAGCATGATCGTGGCGCGGCGAACAGAAGACTCGTGGCGGAACTCGGTAGAGAGGGAGGCGGGGAAGTTGTGCATGGCGGGACCCAATCAGGCTCTATAGGGGGCTGCCTTGGCGATCGCGATTCAGCCAACCGCGTGCCAGTCATCGTTCCCATGATTAAACCTGATGTTCACTATCAGCAGACCTAATCATTACAGAAATGTTAGATATATCCAAACAACACAACATTTAGTTGGCCAAAGTTACCAACTGGAGCAGTCGGGACCGATGAGACCAGACAAAATCTGTAATAATCCGTGACACGTTAGGCCTAAGGGCCTCCTCACTTGGGCAAGCTTGTCGCTGTATTGTGGCAACCATCGGCGAGGGTCTTGGCGGTGGGCGTGGTTAAGCACTGCAAAAGCTCAGAGTCGCAAGGCGTCATTCCCTGGCAAGGGACCCTGGCTCAAGGGAGATGCGTCCTAAGCTCCTCAAGACGATAGGGGCCGGTTTTACGCCGGCCCCTATCGAGAGTTCTGCGGCCAAGGTTGGGAGCTAAGCCTCAGAGTTGGGGCACAAACTGCTCCTTCTCCGGAACCTGGGTGTACTCGGCAACAATCTGGCGGAACTCCTCCCCGTCGATCGTTTCCTTCTCGATCAGTAGATCAACTAAGCGATCCATCACGGCCCTTTGTTCCCGGACGATCTGGCGCGCCATCTGGTAGCCCTGCTCAGCGATCGCCCGCACTTGGTTGTCGATCTTCGTGGCGATCGCCTCGGAGTACTCCGACCGTGACATCAGACCGCCGCCAAGGAAGACTTCCCCCGCTTGATCCTCCAGGGACAGGGGACCGAGGTCGCTCATGCCGAAGCGCGTCACCATTTGGCGGGCCATGTTGGTCACTTGCTGGAGGTCGCCGCCAGCCCCCGTCGTCACCTCCGCATCCCCGAAGACCTCTTGCTCAGCCGCGCGGCCGCCCATCGCACCGGCAATGCGGGCTAGTAGCTGAGCCCGGGTGGTCAAGCCCTGCTCTTCATTGGGTGTAAACCAAGTCAAGCCCTGAGCTTGGCCCCGAGGAACCAGGGTCACTTTCTGCACCGGGTCATGGTCTTTCAGAAGCGTGCCCACGATCGCGTGGCCGACTTCGTGGTAAGCAATCAGGCGCTTACTCTTGCTGTCTACCAGCGGTGTGCCTTCCATACCAGCAACGACCCGATCCACGGCGTCGTTGATTTCCAGCATCGTCATTGCTTCCTTGCGCCGCCGGGCGGTCAAAATCGCCGCTTCGTTGAGCAAGTTGGCCAAATCTGCGCCCGTAAAACCTGGGGTACGGCGGGCGATCACCTCAATAGAAATTTCCGGGGCAATCTTCTTGTTGCGGGCATGGACTTCTAAGATCTTCAAGCGGCCCTTGAGGTCCGGCGCATCCACGCTCACTTGGCGGTCAAAGCGGCCGGGACGCAACAGCGCCGCATCAAGCACATCGGGGCGGTTTGTTGCCGCGATGATGATGATCCCGGTGTTGCCCTCAAAGCCGTCCATCTCCGTGAGCAACTGGTTGAGGGTTTGTTCCCGCTCGTCGTTGCCGCCGCCGATGCCAGCTCCCCGCTGCCGACCTACGGCGTCGATTTCATCGATAAAGATCAGGCAAGGGGCATTTTCCTTCGCTTTCTTAAACAGGTCACGGACCCGGGACGCACCGACGCCGACGAACATTTCCACAAACTCGGAGCCGGAGATACTGAAGAAGGGAACGCCAGCTTCACCCGCGATCGCCTTGGCCAGCAGAGTCTTCCCAGTTCCCGGCGGCCCCACGAGGAGCACCCCTTTGGGAATGCGGGCTCCGACGGCGGTAAAGCGTTCTGGCTGTTTCAGGAAGGTGACGACCTCTTGCAGCTCTTCCTTGGCCTCATCGACCCCCGCCACATCGTCAAAGACAACCCCCGTCTTGGCTTCCATCTGGAAGCGGGCGCGGGACTTGCCGAAGCTCATGGCTTGACCGGGTCCACCGGGGATGTTGCTCGAACGGCGGAAGAGCAGGAAGAGCGCGCCGATCAGCAGAATCGGGAAGATGAGATTGCCCAGGAAGCCCCAGAGGGCTCCGTCATTCCGCATGGGGTGGGCATCAATGGTGACGCCCTCTTGCCGGAGTTCGGTGATTAGGTCTGGGGCGCTCGCGGGCAAATCCACGCGGTAGCTCTGCAAGCGGCCATCCAGTTGGGGATCAATAGCCTGGACGATCGCCGTGCGACCGCCTTCGTAGAGATCGACGCTGGCGACGCGGTGGGCGTCGATGTACTCCAAGAAGCGCCCGTAGGTCATGCGGGTGCTGGCGGCGTTATTGCCGAGGCTGCTGTTGGCAGAGGCGAAGGTCCCTTGCCAGAGGAAGAAGCCTACGATCAGCGCTGGCAGCGTCCACAGTAATACAACTCTCCAGGAAAATTTCATCAGTTTGTTAAAGTCTCTGAGATCGAGCTTGGTCGGCGATCGCCGGCTGAAGGGCAGTTGTCCCGCTCATACCCAGCGAGCGCTCATGCGGTCGATGTGCTTAACTAAATTTAACGTCTTTCTCAGGTTCGCGGCAACCGCAGGCCCCGGGCGGTCGTCAGCCTGAGGCGAGCGAGCAGCCGAGGCCTGGCGGTTACGGCAAGGTTACAGCTCAGACGAGTCGGCGGCGATCGCGCTCGTGGGTTCTAGGAAAGAGGCTCCAGGTTCCGGAGGTCCGGGCTCAGAGCGCTCCCGGGGCAGGAGCAAGTTCAGCAGAACTCCGAGGAGGCCAGCGAGGCCGATGCCCTGGAGGGCAAAATTACCCGCCTCTAGGCTCAGGCCGCCGACCCCCAGCACGAGGATGGCGGAGACGATCACGATATTGCGCGATCGCAGTAAGTTCTGCTGCGATTGCACCAGCGTATTCATGCCCACCACCACAATCGTGCCGAAGAGGACAACCAGCACGCCGCCCATCACGGGCGCGGGAATGGTCCGTACCAAGGCCCCCAACTTGCCGGCAAAGGACAGGACGATCGCCAGCAGAGCCGCCCAAGTCATGATCGCGGGGTTGAAAGCACGGGTTAGCGCCACAGCGCCGGTCACTTCCGAGTAGGTGGTATTCGGCGGACCGCCGAGAAAGGCCGCCAAGGAGGTAGCGAGGCCGTCTCCGAGCAACGTGCGGTGAATCCCCGGCTCCCGCAGGATGTTCTTCCCTGTGACCGAACTGATAGCTACGATGTCACCGACGTGTTCAATGGCGGGGGCGATCGCCACTGGCAAGATGAAGAAGACCGCTGGCCAGCTCCACTGGGGCAGCGTGAAGCTGGGTACCGCCAGCCAGGCAGCATCCCCCAGGGGCGAAAAATCTACCATCCCCCAGCCCAGGCCGATCGAGTAGCCCACCGCAATCCCCGCCAGGATCGGCACAAGGCGCAGAAACCCCCGGGCCAAAATTGCCGCCAGCATTGTCGCCAAGAGCGAGAGGCCGCTCACCACCAAGGCCTGATGGGCCGAGTACAGACCGCTCTCCGCCGCCTGGGACGCCATGTTGACCGCCACGGGAGCTAGGGCAAGGCCGATCACCATAATCACTGGCCCAGTCACGATGGGCGGCAGGACGTGAATGATGATCTCGGGCCCGCGCCAGAAGATCAGCAAGCTCAGGGCCAGGTAGAGCACCCCCGCAGCCATAAGCCCCGAAAGGGTTGCCGGTAGACCATACTGCTCAATGCCTAGGGAGATCGGGGCGATGAAGGCGAAGGAGGAGGCCAAAAATACCGGCACTTTGCCCCCGGTGACAAGTTGAAAGGCGAGTGTGCCAAGACCAGCCGTAAACAAGGCCACATTGGGATCGAGCCCGGCCAAAAGCGGCACTAGCACCAGGGCCCCAAAGGCCACAAACAACATCTGCGCGCCCACGATGAAGTCTCGGGGGCGGAAGCGGTACAGGGTTGGGTCGGCGGTCGGGGCGATCGCCTCCAGTTCAGCATTTGATGACATGGTTCAAAGAACTCCTACACCCAAAGTAGAAGAAGGTATTGGTATAGAATCTTGGTACACAAGACCCTCCGCTTAAGCCTCATCATACCGAACCTTGCCCCTCGGAGCATGAGGTTCCTGCACGGCTTGGGGGCGGGATAGTTTCAGGGTGGCCGCCCATGATGGGGGACCGGAGTCGCCGGCGGCCTTCCCCGCAGGGCAGGGGGAAGCGGCCTCAAGCTGGGATTGCTGGGCCACCAGCCGAAATCTCGGACCGCTGGCAATGTTGGGTGATCGCGATCGCTGTCGCTGAGTGAGGTGAACTTGTTATCCTATGAGATAGACCCTTGCAGAATCGGAAGCTGCTATCTTGACGTTGAGCGTCAGCGCTCGATTCAGCGTTGCTCGCCATTTTGGCCTCTCCTTTAAGGATTCTGTCCTGAGTTGTCCGGCCGCAAAAAGTGCAAGCTATCAGGACGGCGCTATCCTCGCCCTGAATAGGTTAACCAGTCATCCCTAGGACCGCTGAGGGCGATCGCCCCCTCAATCCCAGGGCGTCCCTGCGGGGTTGATCGAGGGAGGCTGCCGCCAGCCTGCGATGCGTTTCGGTTGTTCTGCATAATTTGCCATGTCTGCCGCCCCTGCTGCCCCTCGGCTTTCAGAAATCCTCATCGTTGACGATACACCCATGAATCTGCGGCTGTTGATGCAGATGCTGGCGGCCCAAAACTACCAACTCAAGGCCGCCCCCAGTGGGAAGTTGGCCCTGATCCATGCCATGACCTCGCCGCCAGACCTGATCCTGCTCGACATCATGATGCCGGAGATGAATGGCTACGAGGTCTGTCGCCGTCTGAAGGCGGCCGAGCGTACCCGTGATATTCCCATCATCTTCATCAGCGCGATGCAGGAAGTTGAAGATAAGGTCAGGGCCTTCAAAGCCGGCGGAGTTGACTATATCAGTAAGCCGTTTCAGGCTCAGGAAGTCTTGGCACGGGTTGCGGTGCATTTAGAGCTGAGGCGATCGCAACAGCAGTTACAACAAGAGCGCGATGACCAAGCCCAACAGTTGGCTACCCAAAATGAGACCCTCGAGCGCCTGAGTCGTGAGCAAGCAGACCTTAATACCAAGCTGGCCGACCAACTGGCGGATCGCCAGATCCTGGAAGCCCAGTTGATCCAAAACGACAAGCTGGCGATGCTTGGGCAAATGCTGGCGGGGATCGCCCATGAGATCAACAATCCCGTAGGCTTTATTGCCGGAAATCTGCGGCCGGCTCAGGACTATGTGCAGGACCTGCTGGACTTGGTGGCCTTATATCAGCAGGAATGGCCTCAGCCCAGTCCAGCCATCATTGATAAGATTACTGAAATTGATCTCGACTACTTGCTGGATGATCTCCCCAAGCTGCTGGACTCCATGCGAGTCGGGACAGAGCGGCTGCGCTCCCTGAGCCAAAGCCTGCGCACCTTTGCCCGAGCCGACACCGAGCAAAAGGTGGCCTGTGACTTGCACGAGAGTTTAGACGGGGCCCTATTGATCTTGCAGCACCGCCTGAAGGCCCAGCGCGATCACCCGGCCACTACCATCGTCCGCGACTATGGGAAGCTGCCCCTCGTTCCCTGCTACCCGGGACAACTGAACCAAGTCTTTCTAAATCTGCTCGCGAATGCTCTCGATGCCTTGGAAGAGGCAGCCCAGAACCCCAGAGAGGACAGGGCCCCAGCACCCGGTCAAATCACGATTCGTACGGAGGTGAACGCGGTCGGAGATCAGGTCACAGTGGCGATTCAGGACAATGGGCCGGGGATTCCGCTGGCGATTCAGGCCAAGATTTTTGAACATCTCTTCACCACGAAAGCGGTCGGCCAAGGAACCGGGCTCGGGCTGTCGATCGCCCGCGAGATCGTCGAAGTTAAACACGGCGGCAAGATTGCCTGCCACTCGGCTCCCGGCGCAGGGGCTGAGTTCACCCTCTGCTTGCCCCTGACCGATGCTTAGGACTTCACGGCCCAACCCCAAGCCGGCAACTCTGGGTAATCGCTCGGTTGGGTTGACGCAGAGATGCGGTTGGCGAAACATGGCTTAACCTGCGGAAACCCTAAATACAGCCGTAGTTGGACTTCAGCCCTCGTGCTCAGCGAAGGCAGAAAGCTGAAGCACACCAACAACGCTTCAATAGGGTCGTCTGGAATAGGGTCGTCTGGACTTCTCTCTCAAGAGACCTCGTCCCGAGCATCAGCACGCCGTCACTGAAGCGGAGCAGCGGGTGTGGGGAAAAAAATCTGCACACTCCACTGGAGACCCTCAAAGCCGACCACCCCGACGCCGACGGGGAGCTGTGGGCCATGAACGAGCATCGCGCTGACGGTCAGCGCTGCCCCTACATCACTGGTTTCAACTCCCACCCCGCCATCCCCCGAGACTGCTTCCTAACAACCTGCAACCCTCTGTTTTTCCTACACTTCAGGCTGGCGATCGCCCTCAAGTTCCCGTAAACGAGCCTCCAGTTCCCGCAGCCGCGCCTCGGCCGATTCCGCCCGCTGGCGCTGCTGTTCCGCTTGCTTCGCCAACTCCGTAGGAGTGAGAAAGCGTGCCCCATCAGGACGGTAGATCGTGAACGCTTCATCCTGGAGTTCAAAGCGAATCCCTAACCGGGGACTCGTCCAGTTTTCTGGCTCTTCAATCACTGCTAGCAAACCCGCCGAATTGCGTATCCACCCATTGAAATCAAGGTGGTCTGGATCAAAGACATAATACTCTTCTACACCATATTGATTGTAGAACTCCTGCTTCTTGGCCATCTCTTTGAGCCGATTTCCGGGAGAGAGAATTTCAAACACGACTTGGGGCGGAATATTTGCTTCTTCCCATTGCTTGTAGGAGCCGCGATCGCCCTTAGGTCGCCCCATAGCCACCATCACATCAGGAGCCTGACGGAGCTTATTATTTCCTTCCTGGGGATACCAAAGCAAATCACCCGCTACAAAGACATTGGGATCGTCGTCAAAGAGGATCTCGAGGTTTTCTTTGATGACCACAATCCAACGAAACTGGCGGGTGTTGTCAGACATGGGATTGCCGTCACAGTCGGGGTAGATGATTTGGGTTGGTTGCGGGGTAGTTACCATAAATCAGAAGCTGGGTTGATGGTTAGGGGAGGGTTGCTGGCGGTGTGACGCAGGCCGATGCTCAAGCTTTGGTCGCGGGCTGTATCCTCGGCTTCAGGCTAGCGATCGCCCTCAAGTTCCCGTAAACGAGCCTCCAATTCCCGCAGCCGCGCCTCGGCCGATTCCGCCCGCTGGCGCTGCTGTTCTGCTGCCTGGCGCTGTTGCTCTGCCTCCTGGCGCTGCTGT
>CAYNIP010000025.1:0-60361 GCA_964397305.1 uncultured bacterium | reverse complement strand
AACGCTGTTCGCGCTAGCGTCGCGGAGCGATAGAGGGCGACCCTCTGCTCCTTGAACCAGCGCTCAAAATTCAGGGGAGCCGCGCTTTTTTTCGTCCACCCGAGTATTCGGGGGTGGACGAAATTTTACGCGGAATGTTGGTACTCCTTCGCTAAACCCTCACCCCAACCCCTCTCCCAAGTTGGGAGAGGGGCTTCTAACTCCCCTGCTCCCAGCCTTGGGAGCAGGGGCCGGGGGATGAGGGCCCGCCCCGGAGTTAAGAGAGGGGCTTCTAACTCCTCTGCTCCCAGCTTTAGGAGCAGGGGCCGGGGGATGAGGGCCCGCCCCGTAACGCTGTTCGCGCTAACGTCGCGTAGCGATAGCAGGCGACCCTCTGCTCCTTGAACCAGCGCTCAAAACTCAGGGGAGCCGCGCTTTTTTTCGTCCATCCGAGTATTTAGAGGATTCGAGTATTCTTGCTCCCATGGGATGCACCCTAGGGGTTGACCTGCTGCTGTTGCCAACCGCCGCTAGGGTCCCCCTTTCTATAGCAACAGCGATTTTGGGGCTCGCCGCGCAGCTCGAGCCAGTCTACCCGCTGCGGATCTAGGAGCAGGAGGCAAAAATTAGTGCGGGGGGTCGCGGGGTCTGGGGGCTCGGCGCTAAAGGCTTCCGGCTGCGGCTCGCGAGGTTGCCCGGGAGGCGGCCAGGCAAACTGGGCGCGGGCTGTCGCGGATAGCTGCTGCCAGGCTTGCTGCCGGGCGGGTTGCAAATGGGGGTCGGTGGTGGCCTGATCGACGACTACCAAAGAGCCGAAGAGGCGGAATTGCTCGCGGGACTCGCTGAAATACCAGCAGGCTTCAGCCCAAGGATGGTGAGCGAGGTGGTGGATCTTCTCGCTGCGGGCATCGGTAACGATCATAAGCTGGTCGGTGGCGGCCCGGAAGCCTCGGAAGACCACGGTACGATTCGCGGGCTGGCCGGTGGGGGTCACGGTGGCCAGCTGGAGGTAGCGGGCGTGGGGTTGGCGGCGGTTGCGGTGGAGGGCCCGGGCTAAGGGCGATCGCCACGGGGCGAGGGGCGCAGTCATCCGCCCTAAACCCGACCCGCCAGATGGGTCAACTGCTTCAGGTGAGTGATGCAGAGGGCTTGGCGATCGCGGTCAATCGCCACCCAATCCTTGCTCTCCAGCTTTTCGACGATCTTGCGAGTCTCATCCACACTGATGTCAGACACCTGAGCCAAGTCCAGGTGGGGAATATCGAGGATCTCCACACCCTGGGCCGTGGATTGCCCGTAGTATTCAGCTAAGGTGACGAGGGTTTTGGCCAACTTCACCGCTGGGGGTTGGTGGCGCATCTGGAAGCGAATGTTGGAGAGTCGCAGACGCTGCACCATCAATTGCAGCATCCGGTGATGAAGTTGGGGATCTTTGAAGAGGGTTTGAATGAAGCGCTGGGCCGAGACACTCAAAAGCTCCACCTCCGAGAGGGCAATCACATCGGTAGAGCGGGGAGATTCATCAAGAATCGCCATTTCCCCAAAAAAGTCCCCCCGCCCCATGATCGCCAGGGTGACGGCGCTTTCTCCGGCTAGACGCCGCACCTTCACCCAGCCGGAGACGATGAAGTAGACCGCATTGCCCCAAGCATCTTCCATGAGCACGGCGCGATCGCGGGGGTAGTTGTGATCGACTGCTACCGAGAGCAACCATTCCAACGTTTCCGGACTGGCTGTATTGAACAGGGGGAAAAGCTCGCTAAAAGCTTTGATCTCCATGAAAAATCTGCAACCCGTAGAGATTAGGCAATACCGTAAGGCTTCATTTTAGCGGCTACACGAAGGGGCCCTGCGATTCGAGCGCCCATCGCCACGAACAGCGCGACCGCAGAGCCAGCGCGGGGCAACGGCAAAACTTGCCCTGATCTTATCACCAAGCTGTTAGCGGCCTGCGGTCAGAGCGGTCAATTGTTCGAGATAGCGCGCCGTCACGGGCTCGAGGTCGGGGGAGCGAGGCGGCAGCCAGTGGATCTCGGTCAGCTCGACCCCCTGGTAGGTCTCCGTGAGCAGGGATTGAAAGTCCTCGTCGAGGTCCGCCGCCGCGAGGGTCACGGCTGGTCGCGTGCCGGTGGTTTGCAGCACCTGGGCGGCCTGCTCCGGTTGGGATACAAAGTCGATCCAGGCATAGGCTGCCTCCAGGTGCTCGGCCTCGGCGGGAATCACGAAGGCATCCAGCCAGCCCAGTAAGCCTTCTTGGGGGACGGTGTATTGAATGTCAGGGTTCTGGCGCTGGAGCGTCCAGGCCGTCCAGTCCCAGCCGTCGGCTAGGGCGATCTCCTCGGCGAGCATGAGTCGGATTTGTTCCAGGCGATCGCGCCAGTGGACGTTGACATTCTCCCGACAAGCGGCGAGATAGTCGTAGGCCTGGCGGAGGATCTGCTCCCAGCCGGCCGCATCTTCGGGGTTGGCGGCGGCAAATTCAAAAGGGTCCAGCCCGAGGGCGTAGGCAGCAGCAGCGAGGCTCGTGAAGCTGGGGCTGTAGCTGACGCGATCGCGATGTTCCGGAGCACAAAGGTCTTGGTAGGAGGTGATCGGGGTTGCCAAGGCTGGCCGATTGGCAATGAGGCCGCTGCTACCCCAAACATTGGGCCAGGCGTATTGCCGGCCGTTGGCGCTGCTGTAGGCGGCCGTGATCGCGGCGAGGGGCGGCAGCACGCGCGCGGCGGTTTCCAGGCGCTCAGGGGCGATCGCTTGCAAAGGGAGCGGCTCCGTGAGCAAGGACTGCACCTGCTCCAGGGGCAACGTCACGAGGTCATAGGCCTCGCGGTTCGGGGCCAGCAGGGCGGTGGCCAAGCGGTCTGGATCGGGCAGAACACCGACCCGGACGTTGATCCCCGTCGCCTCCGCAAACTGCTGGGTCAAGGCGGGGGGCGGGTAGCCTTCCCAGCTCAGGATGTTTAAGCTCTGGGCTTCGGCCCCCGCTGTTTCGGCCGGGCCCTCAGGGGCGCGATCGCCCCAAAGGGAGGTAAGCAGCAACACCAGGCCCAGGGCTGCTACCAGTAGGGGCCAGCGCTGTTGCACAAAGGTTTGGAGAGGGCGCAGCAGATTCATAAAGTCAGGCCGCCAAAGGACTAGCTCCAGCATAGCCGCTCCCCGGAACCTCGCCCTAGGAGGTCGTCGTGGTGGCCTGATCAGCCCGCGCCAAAAGCTGCTGGAGACCCTGATCATCAAACTCCGCCGCTAGGTGACAGAGGCGATCGCAAAACTCCTGGTACTCCGGATTGAGACCCCGGAGGCGCTCGGCTTCGGCCTCAATCGCGGCAATGTCGCCAATGCGTATCGCCCGCCGCAGGGTGACTAGCTGCTCGTCCGTCGGCAGGGCACAGTGGCGGGCGACCGTCGGGGCTGGGGGGGTGGGCGGGGACGCCGCCGCGTCGTAGATCCAGGTCAGGGCCAGGTACTTCTGCAAACAGCGCAATAGCTTGTCAAACTCAACGGGTTTGGGCAAAAAGTCATCGCACCCAGCGGCGATCGCCTCACTCTGCTCCGTTTCCGAGACCGAGGCACTGGAGGCAATCAGGGGCATCTCCCCGTAGGGCGACACCTGCAACCGTTGGGCCAGCTCAAAGCCATTGAGCACCGGCATCACCAGGTCCGTAATGACTCAGATCCGGAGCCTGGGCCGCCAAGACCTCCAGACCAACTGCGCCATTTTCCGCCTCGAGGACCCGAAAGCCCAGAGGAGTCAGGAGGTCCTGAATCGCCGCCGTGCGCTCCTGCACCCGTTGCTCCAGGGTGTTAAAGGCGTCTCGCAACTGCGCGGCCATCTGATTAAGGGTGCGGGCAAGGGCCTGGAGTTCCCGAAGGCCGCTAACCTTCACCTGCTGGTTGAGTTGACCCCCGGCCATCGCGGTACTGGCGGCATTCAAGCGCAGGATCGGTGACACAATCCAGCGGGAGGTAAAGAGGCCCAGGCCAGCGGCGATCGCCAGGGCCACCAACAGAGGGCCCACGTCGCCCGAGTGTTGGCGTGAATCTGAGCCATGAACTCGGCCTCGGGCACCGCCACGATGATCAGCCAGTTGAGGCCAAGATCATCCTGGTAGGGGGTTGCCTGGAGAAAATGGGTTTCGCCCTCAAACCGTAGATTGAGTTGTTGCGGCCCAGCTAAGGTGTGAAAATCAGCGAACTGCGTGAGCAGGTCATGGGCGATCGCCCGGATCAGCGGGTCTGGGCTCGCTTGGGCCGGGAGGCGTTGGGCCTGGCCCTCGGCCACGCGAAAGGCACGAGCGGCGCCCGAGTTGGCGACTAAGAGGACAGAGCGCTCCATAATGAAAATGCGGCCCGCTTCACTGGACTTCAAACTGTTGAGAAATCCCTTGATCTGCGAGACGATAAAATCAACACTAAACACCCCCACCAGTTCACCCCCCTCATACACGGGATAACTCGCCGCCAGGGAGAGGATCTCCGGCTTATCATCCCACCAAGCGTAAATCTCACTCCACAGGGGTTTGCCCGCCAGCACTGGATCGGAATATCAAGCTTCTTGGCGGTGGTCGTAGTTAGGATTGGTCGCCACCAGGGGCCCCCGCTGCCCATCCGCCTCCATCCGGTAAACCTGTTGCAAACAGCAAGGGCGATCGGGATCAGCAAGAGGGTAACTTTCCACAAACAACAACGACCCATCATTCAAGCGCTCAATACCGACAAAATTTCCCGCTGGATCGCCATAGCTGAGATAGCCAACATCGTAAATCTGCATTTGTTGCCAAAAAAATTGCCCCAGGGTCTCGAAATTCTGAGGGTCCAGAAGTCCCATCTCCAGGGCCGCCGCATTGAGGCGATTGAGGGCTAAGGGGTTGGCCAGATAAGCGTCGAGGTGTTGGCTGATCCGGCCCGTGACTTCGGCCCGCAATTGGCTCGCCAAATCTTGCACCGCCTGTTGACCGTGGCGATAGGAAAAGTAACCGACGAGGCCGACCGCAGCGGCAATTTCGAGCAAAAAGGGCAGCACCAAGACGAGGCGCAGGGGGGGCTGTTGCAGGCTGTGGCGAAATGCAGCAAACATGGCGAGGTAGTTGAGGAGTCAGGACAAAACCTAATGCACCCCCTAGCACTCACGCTCAGGGTAGGCTAGCAGCGGCGATCGCAACCCTGGCAGGAGCAGCATGTCGGTACAAGGCTGGCAGCCGGAAGACGCCCCTAGAGCGCCCTCAGGGCGATCGCCTCACCAAGGCCGGCCCTCGAGCCACCGACCTAGGCTTCAATGTAGCAGGTTCCCCTCGCTAGAATATCCGACCCGCCCCAGCAATTTCACCCCGGTCTGAAGAGAGCTACAGCCCTTTCACTCATCATACAAAACGATCTAACAGTCCCTCTCCCTCTGGGAGAGCGGTTGAGGGGGAGGGCTCATCTTAAGCGATTACTGACCAAACTGTATAAGGCGGGTGCATCCCGGCGAGGGGTGTTGAGACCGAGGGGAATGCTCGTAGTACGAGCTTGAGAAATTGGTCTTCCGGGGGGCCCTGGAGTCAGGCTGCTCACGAGGCCCTAAGCTGTCCGGAGCACGATCCCCGCTGGGCGAAAAGCTAAGCGGGAGCCTAGCGCTTCTGAGCACTGCTGACATCACATCCCTTGGGAGCAGGTTGCCATGCCAGGCGAGCCCTACTGGTTGATCTACCCGAATCTTGATCTGTTTGCCTACGATCAACAGCGGCAGGAGGTCGAGATCGAGTTGCTGCCGACGTTGCAGCCACCGCTGCAAGGGTCGGTGCGCCAACATCGGGTTGAGAATCTACGGGCTCTGCACATCAACTGCACAGATACGCTCCACGACGGGGAGTTGATGTTCAAGCCCCGGCCCCTCCGCTGTGTGGAAACTCTGCACGCCCATTTACTCGAGCAGTTAACCATTGATGTGGGCGCGGTTGGCAAAACCTGGCTGCTCTGGGGGCGGCTGCATCAAGAGGAGGCCGACCCCGAGGCGATCGCCCAGCAGTGTTACCTGCAAGTCGCCCTTGCCCCCGACGCAAACTGGCAGCACGATCAGGTCGGCCGTGGGCGCATCAGCGGCGCTACCTTGTTTGAACTCTGGCATCAGCCCGCCGCCAGCGAGACGGCCTCAGAGCAGCACGTCCTCATTTGCCTCCTGGACTACGGCCAATCGTTTAAGGTGATGGAATCCTTGTATCAGCCCTTGCTAAACCTGCTCGGCCACCGCCACTCGCTGCTCTGGTGGGCCGCCCGCAGCCAGCACCGGATTCAGGAACTCCAGCGGGGCTATGAGAGGGCGAATCAAATCGTGGTCCGCCTCCAGGACCAGGCGCAGCAGCCTGGACCGGCCCTCGAGGGCTTGAACCAACAACTGGTGCAGGTGCTGCAATTACTCCACGAGTACACCCGTCATCTGGGGGACTTGCAGGCCGATTTGAGCGCGATCGCCAACCAACTCAACAGCTACCGCCGCAGTCGCCACCAGCTTTACGCCCTCGATCCCCAGTGTCAGTTGGCCGTCTTACAACAGTTTGACCGCCTGGCGGTGAAGCGTTATTGGCGACCTCTCAAGCAGGCCTGGGAGCGTTTGCGGCTGGGGGTTCCTTGCTTGGAAAATGCGGTCAAGATGGCTGAAGGAGCGATCGCCATCGAGCAGCTCAAGAGCCAGCAGCAGCTAGCCCGCACCATGGTAGCGGCTAGCTCCAGCATCGGGGCGACCACGGCCGCCGCCGTTGCCATCGCCCCCCATCTCGAACCCCACGCCACCTCCTCCTGGCAAAACTTCGGCCGCTCCGGCAGCACCTTCATCCTCAGCTTAGTAGCGGGAGCTTTAGTCGGGCTGGGGCTCTGGCGCGGTTTACCCTGGCTAGGGCGCTGGGGACGCAAGCCGTCATCACGGCCCTAGAACCCTCAGGGGCTGGCTGACCCGAAGCTGGGCTCGGCCAACCCTCCCCCTAGCAAATGCGGGGCAACTGCTCACCGCTGGGCCATTCGAGCAGCCGGGTGGTTCCGAGGGCGCGGCGAATGGTCACGAGGCCGACTCGCTGGGTCGCGGGCTCGCCGACTTGACCGATCAGGGCCGCCTCCGGTTGAAAGCGCTGCAAAATGGTCAGGGCCGCCGCCGCCGCCTCTGGAGGCACAAAGGCGATAAACCGTCCTTCGTTGGCCACGAGCAGGGGATCAAAGCCGAGAATCTCACAAGCGCCGCGCACCGCTTCGCAGACGGGGATCGAGTTTTCCTCAAGGGCGATCGCCAGGCCCGCTCCTAGGGCCAATTCATTTAACGCACTCGCCAACCCGCCCCGAGTCAAATCCCGCAGGCAGTGAAGGGGAAGGCCGGCCTTGAGCAAGGCAAGCACCGGCTCGATGAGGGGCGCGGAATCGCTCTCCAGGCTGGTCTCAAACTCCAGCCCTTCCCGGACCGCCATGATCGCGATGCCGTGGCGGCCCAGGTCGCCGCTCAGCAGCAGGCGATCGCCCGGCTGAATCGCCCCTGGGCCGATGCTGAGGTCGTGCTCGACAATCCCGATCCCCGTCGTGTTGATGAAAATGCCATCCCCCTTACCCCGCTCCACAACCTTAGTATCGCCAGTGACGATCTGCACCCCCGCCTGCTGTGCAGCTTGTTGCATCGCTTGCACCACCTGCCACAGCGTGGTCATGGGCAGACCCTCCTCCAGAATAAAGCCAGCACTGAGGTAGAGCGGTCGCGCCCCGGCCATCGCGAGGTCGTTCACGGTGCCATGAATCGCCAGGGAGCCAATGTTGCCACCGGGAAAGATCAGGGGCTGAATGGCATAGGAATCCGTAGTCATGGCCACGCGGCCGGGGGGCAACTGGAAGGTTGTAGCGTCGTGCTGGGGTGTCGTCGCCGCGAAGGTGGGCACAAACACCTGCTCAAGGAGCTGGTGCATCAGAGTTCCACCGCCGCCGTGGGCGAGGAGGATGGTGGGATAGCGATCCAGGGGCAGGGGACAGGTTGGTTGGAAGTTGGTCATGGCCTCATCACAGCAGCGGGAGCACCCAATCTTTTGATTGTAGGGGGTGCATCTCCCTTTGGAGACTCCCCTTCGCCCTGCCTGGGAGACGGGGCCGGGGGATGTAGACACGCAGCGGCCTCTCGCAGCGGGGGCAAACTTGCCTAACGGAGATGCACCCCATTGGAGGCGGCCTGGGTCTGGGATTCTAGAGTTAAGAATTCGTTTAATTTCGCCGCTACTCTAGGTTCCACCCCTAATAATGGAAGGCAGACGCAGAACCTAGGAGATTGCTGACTGGCTGGCGATCGCGGTCTGCGTCCTGTCGCGACGAGGGCCGCCGAGGATAGCAACGCACAATGGTTAAAGACAATCTCTTTCTCTGCATGGGCTCCGCTTGCCATCAGCTCGGAGTCTATGAAGTATTGCCCAAGCTGCAACAGTTACTCCGTGACTGCGACCTCGAAGAAAAGATTGAACTCAAAGGTTCATTTTGCCTCGAAACCTGTAGTCATGGCATCGTCATGAAGTTTCAGGATACGTTTGTGACGAACATTAGTCCTCAGAATGTTGAGGCTAAATTTAAGCAAGAAATCCTGCCAGCCATTCAGAATTCCTGGGCGGAAGTATGATTGCTGACACCGACCGTAAATCGCTCTGGCAATTGCTCTGGGAGTATGATCCCAATGGGCTGGTTGTCGTCGATGCTGATATGTACATCAAGCTCGTGAACCCGGCCTTCTGTCAAATGTTTCAGGTCAAAGCTGAGGATGTCGTCGATCAGCCTGTGAGCACCTTGCTCGACAACGTTGATGACTTCAAAAAAGTCTGGCGAACTGGCAAGACAATCCAGGGCAGCTTCTGCGAATATCCTCAGCACCAGCTCTGCGTCCAGCAAGTCCTCTTCCCCATTGAGGAAGAGGGTGTTGTTGCCTGTATCAATATCGATGTCAGCCACGACATGGAACGCCGTCGCGAGCTCAAGCAACTGAAGCAGGAAACCGTGCGCCAAGTCAACGAGGTGGTGGACAATCAGATGAAGGTGGTGCAAGAAATTGCGGGTCTGCTGGGCGAAACAACCGCAGAAACGAAGATCAGCCTGCTCAAGATTATTCAAGCCATCGAACAAGACGGCATCTAAAACTTTGCTCCCTTACCCTACGGCAACGGCTATGCCAGTCGATCATTTTCTGGACATCTGCGAACTCAGTCTCAACAAAAAGGGAGAAGAGTTGTGCGGCGATAAGGTTAAGTACATCAAGACTGACAAGCACGCCACCATCGTTTTATCGGATGGTCTTGGTAGCGGCGTCAAGGCCAACATTCTCGCCACCCTAACCACTGAAATTCTGATCCGAATGCTCAGCGCTGACCTCCCTCTAGAAGAGGTGCTGAAGACAATTATCGCCACCCTGCCGATTTGTCAGGTACGCAAGATTGCCTATTCGACCTTCAGCATTGTTCAAGTCAACTGTGAAACTAACCACTTTCGCACGATCAATTTCGACAATCCGCCCCTGCTCTACTGCCATCGCGGTCGGGTGATCAAGCTGGACACGCACACGGAAAAAATTCTCGACCGTAATATTCAGATTGCGGAAGGACAGCTCGAACGCGGTGACTTTATTGGCGCGGTGAGTGATGGCGTTCTCTATGCTGGCATGGGGGTAGCTCTCAATTTTGGTTGGGGCTGGGATAACATCGCCACCTATATTGAAGAAATCTGGGAGCATAAGTCTCATACGGCGCGCGCCATCGTGCGGGAGGTGATTCAGAAAACCAATACGCTCTACCAAGGCGAAATTGGCGACGATGCCACCTTTGTCGGCGTCTATGTGCGCCGCCGTAATCCGTTGATGATTTTTACGGGACCGCCTTTGGATGAGTCGCGCGATCGCGAGTATGTCGAGCGCTTGCTAAATTTCAATGGCCGCAAAGCAATCTGTGGCGGCACGACCGGTAATATTGTTGCTAAATATCTGGAGGAACGGGTGGATATGGATCTGGCGACGATGCGGAAAGATTTGCCGCCCATCGGCCGCCTGAGCCGCGTGGATCTAATCACCGAGGGCATTCTCACGATCTCCAAAGCAACGGAGTATATCCGCAACTGTAACTGTGATTTGTCGCGCTTGCCCTTTGACAATAATGGGGCCTACCTCTTGGCGCGCGAGATCCTAGACGCCGATTCGATTCTGTTTCTAGTCGGGCAGCAGATCAATGAGTTTTACCAAAATCCACTGCTGCCGAAGAACATTTCCATTCGCCGGAGTTTGATTGAAGATCTAGTGCAGTTTTTGCGCGATCGCCAAAAAGAAGTCACGGTGGAATATTGCTAACTCTTGGTGAGAATTGGCTGATGAAAACGCTGGTGATTGGCTATGGGAACACACTTCGCAGGGATGATGGCGTTGGCTATCAGGTCGCTGCAACCGTTGCAAGCTGGGATCTGCCCGATGTCCTCGCTTGGCCAGAGCACCAATTGCTGCCAGAAATGGCCGCCACCTTAGCGGTCGTGGAGCAGGCGATCTTTGTGGATGCTCAAGCAGATCAAACCGTGACCTGCTTAGAGTTGCATCGTTTGCAGCCCCAGGCTCCGAGCCGAGGCTGGCATCATCTTGATCCCACAGCACTCCTCGCCCTTAGCCAACAACTTTATGGTCGGTGTCCCCCAGCCTACGGGCTGTGGCTGCCCGTGACGAGCTTTGAGTTTGGGGAGCAGTTGTCGCTTCGGGGCCAGGCTAGTGTTGAGCAGGCCCTGGTGAAAATTCAAGAACTGTTCGGTCAAGTACAGGAGAACAGCTATGCATGAAGTGAGCTTGATGGCCCAGACCCTGGAGGTGGCGATCGCCCAAGCCCAGGCGCACCAGGCCCAGCATATCCACCGCCTCACCCTGCGGATTGGCACCCTCTCGGGGGTTGTCCCGGAGGCCCTAGCCTTTGCCTTTGCGGCGGCTATTCCCGGCACGATCGCTGAAGGGGCAAGGCTGGAGGTGGAAACCGTGGCGGCTCGCTGTCACTGTGAGTCGTGCGATCGCGATTTTCAACCCCAGGATTGGATTTACGAATGTCCGTACTGCGGTCAGTTGAGTGGTCAAATTTTAGCCGGTAAGGATATTGAGCTTGCATCTCTGGAGGTCTCGTAATTATGTGTGGAACTTGCGGCTGCGCCAGCGACGGCGACATCATCCTGCATACTGAAGCAGGACACCATCATCATCACCCTGAGCAGGGCCCTCCCCATACCCATGGGAACGGGTCTCCTCATCACCACGCTGACCATGATCATGGCCGGGGGAACGGGCCTCATCACCACCGTCATCACCACCCCCCAGTTGTAGTCGCCCAAGCGGCGACTCGAGAGCTCGCTATCGGCCAGGCCGTCTTAGCGAAAAATGACCGCTTAGCTGAGCGCAATCGGGGCTATTTTTTGGCCAAAAATTTGCTGGTTTTGAACGTTCTTTCATCTCCGGGTGCTGGCAAGACGGCCTTGCTAGAGCGGACGCTGACGGATCTGGGCGATCGCCTCCCGGCCGGAGTCATTGTTGGCGATCTGGCGACGGACAATGACGCCCAACGCCTGCGCCGCAGTGGTGCGCCCGTGACCCAAATCACCACGGGAACCCTCTGTCACCTTGAGGCGGATCTCGTCCTCGCCGCCGCCCAGCATTTGCCCTTAGACAGCCTGGATTTGCTGGTGATTGAAAATGTGGGGAACTTGGTGTGTCCGGCCGCCTACGATTTGGGAGAGCGCTTGCGTATCGTGTTGCTCTCGACCACGGAAGGGGAAGACAAGCCGCTGAAATATCCAACGGTCTTTAAGTCAGCCGATGTGGTGATTCTCACCAAGATCGATATTGCCGAAGTTGTGGGCTTTGATCGCTCCCAAGCGGTTAGTAACATTCAGCGTCTTGCTCCCCAAGCGAAGCTATTTGAACTCTCAGCCCGTTCAGGGGCGGGGCTAGAAGCGTGGTATCAATTTCTACTCGCTCAAGGCGGTAAGGGGGCGGGTGTTGGCGACGCGGCTTGAGGGCCGACGCCTCTGCTTAACCCTACGCGGGGCTGTGCAGGGGGTCGGCTTTCGGCCCTTTGCCTACCGCTTGGCTGTGGAGCTGGGGCTGGCCGGCTGGGTGACGAATTCGGCCCAGGGGGTGGCCCTGGAACTGGAAGGAGCGCCCGCGCAACTCGTGGCCTTTCGCGATCGCCTTCAGCGCGAGCTACCGGCTCCCGGCCACATTCACAGCCTCACGGAAACGTGGCGATCGCCCGTCGGCTACCAGGGCTTTGAAATCCGTGCCAGCGTCGGCGGCGAGAAATCCGCCTGGGTCTTGCCGGATCTAGCTCCCTGTGCCGCCTGCTTGCGGGAGTTGTTCGATCCGAGCAACCGCCGTTACCGCTACCCGTTTCTCAACTGTACCCATTGCGGCCCCCGCTACACGATCGTGCGGGCCCTCCCCTATGATCGCTCCCAGACAGCGATGCGGGACTTTCCCCTCTGCCACCGCTGCCAGCAGGAGTATGACAACCCGGGCGATCGCCGCTTCCACGCTCAGCCCAACGCCTGCCCCGACTGCGGCCCCCGGCTCAGTTTCTGGGATGAGTCGGGCCAAGAACAGCCAGGCGATCCCCTTGTCGCAACGCTCCAGGCCCTGCAAGCCGGGCACGTGGTGGCGGTGAAAGGATTGGGCGGCTTTCACCTGCTGGTGTTGGCCCGGAGCGAGGCTGCGGTGCAGCAGTTGCGGGCGCGCAAGGGTCGGCCGGCGAAACCCCTGGCGGTGATGTATCCCGACCTGGAGGCGATCGCCCAGGATTGCCAGCTTGGCCCTGTCGAAGCAGACCTCCTCCAGGCCCCCGCCGCCCCCATCGTCTTGCTGCCTCGGCGGGCAACCGCAAGGGTCGCCACGGCGGTGGCGCCTGGGAATCCCACCTTGGGGGCTATGCTTCCTTCGACGCCTCTGCACTACCTTCTGCTCGCTGATCTGGGGCAGCCCGTGGTCGCCACCAGTGGCAACCGCTCCGGGGAGCCTCTTTGCATCACGGAGCTGGAGGCGCGGCAACGGTTGGTCGGGATTGCGGATGGGTTCTTGGTGCATGATCGGCCAATTGTGCGGCCGGTGGATGATTCCCTGGTGCGGGTGGTGGCGGAGCGGCCGCTAGTGTTGCGTTGCGCCCGGGGCTATAGTCCCTTGCCTTTGCCCGGGCTGCCGGCTTCGGCCGCGAGCCCCGCGCCCGTGTTGGCCGTGGGGGCCCAGTTGAAGAGCAGCATTGCGATCGCCCTGCGCGGTCAAGCTTTCCTCAGTCAGCACCTGGGGGATCTGGAAAATGCGGCCACGTTGGCCAACTTTCACCAGGCGATCGCCAGTTTCCAAACCCTCTACGACTTCCAACCGGAGTGCATCGCCTGCGATGCCCACCCCGATTACCTGGCCAGCCGCTATGCCCAGAGCACGGGCTTGCCTCTGGTCACTGTGCAGCACCACTATGCTCATGTGCTTGCCGTGATGGGGGAACAGGGCCTTCTGGGCCAACCTGTCTTGGGGGTTGCCTGGGATGGGACGGGCTACGGCCTGGATGGCACGCTCTGGGGCGGGGAATTCCTGGCCATTGCCCCCCAAGCCCAGCACTGGCGGCGGGTGGCCCACCTGCGCCCCCTGCTTCTGCCGGGGGGCGATCGCGCCAGCCGGGAGCCGCGTCGCGCCGCCCTGGGTCTACTGTATGGGGCCTTTGGTCCGGACCTGTTCGCGCGGGCTGACTGCCAGGATTGGCTGGCCCGCGCGTTTACACCCCAGGAACAACGCCTGCTGGCGGCGATGGTGCAGCGGGGGGTGAATGCGCCCAGAACTTCCAGCATCGGCCGGCTTTTTGATGCCTTCGCCTCCCTGCTGGGGGGGTGCGATCGCGCTAGCTTTGAAGGCCAGGCGGCGATGCAGTGGGAGTTTGCGATGGCCGACCGGAAGACCGCAGCGGCCTACTCCTTGCCCCTGGTCCCGCCGCCGTCCCCGGAGTTGCCCTGGCAACTGGACTGGCAACCCTTGCTGGAGGAAGCCTTGGCTGAGCGGGCTGCAGGGGTCGCTGTGGGGGACATCGCGGCCAAGTTTCACAATGCTTTAATGGACGGCCTGGTGGCGATCGCCCAGACAATAGGACTCGAGCGAGTGGTGCTCACGGGGGGCTGTTTTCAGAATCGCTATTTGCTGACCGGGGCGATCGCCCGCCTCCGGGCCGCTGGCTTTCAGCCCGCCTGGCCCCAGCAAGTGCCCCTCAATGATGGTGGTATTGCCTACGGCCAGCTCCTGGCAGCCCTCTTGGCCCAGGGCCCCTGGTCCTCGGAACCCCCCAGCCTCGCCCTGACGATGATTGGCAAACCTTGAGGTCCTTTGCAGATGTGTTTAGCAGTTCCCGGTCAAGTTCTCAGCATTCGTGGGGACGATCCCCTGATGCGCTGCGGTCGCGTAAGCTTTGGCGGCGTGGTCAAAGAGGTCAGCCTTGCCTATGTGCCTGAGGTCGAGGTGGGGCAGTATGTGATCGTCCACGTGGGCTTTGCCCTGAGCATTGTGGATGAGGCTGAGGCGGCGGCCACCCTCACCTATCTGGCGCAACTGGAGCCGTTGTGAGCAGCGGGTGGACGAAATTTGACGCGGGATGTTGGTACTCCTTCGCTTGGCCCTCACCCCAAACCCGCTCCCAAGTTGGGAGAGGCGCTTCTAACTCCCCTTCTCCCAGCTTGGGGAGAAGGGGCCGGGGGATGAGGGCCCGGTAACGCTGAAGCGGGCAACCCTCTGCTCCTGGAGCCATCGCTCAACATTCAGGGGAGCCGCGCTTTTTTTCGTCCACCCGTGAGCAGCAAGGAACTCCACCCCACCCTGAGAGAGCGGTAGGATAGGACTAGGCAATACTCGCCTAAACCCCGTCTCGATCAGGAGTGAATCCGTGGGCTGGTTCGATCGACTCTGGCACGCAACACGCGCCCAACTCAATCACTTAGCCCGGGCGGCGGAAGATCCAGCGCAGTTGCTGGAGCAGGCTACTTATGAAATGGAAGAGCAGGTGCTGCAAATGCGCCAGGCCGCGGCCCAGGCGATCGCCAGCCAAAAGCGCACCGAGCGCCAAGTGAGCCAAAGCCAGACCCTCGCCGCCGACTGGCAGCGCCGCGCCCACCTCGCCCTGAGCCACGGAGACGAAGCCCTCGCCCGGGAAGCCCTCGGCCGTCGTCAGGCCCATCTGGAAACGGCTCGCAGCCTTCAGGATCAGATCACCCAACAGAGCACCATCGTCACGAAGCTGAAGCAGGATCTACGGGAGCTGGAGCGGCAGGTAGCCGCCGTGAAAATGAAGAAGGATATGTACCTGGCTCGGGCTCACTCCGCCGCTGCTACCCAGCGGCTGCGGGAGCTGCTCGACAGCACCACGGGAGTCACCATTCAGGGTATCTTTGAACGCATGGAAGAACGAGTGCTAGAACTGGAGGCCCAGGCTGACTTGGCGGCGCATGGTGGTATTGAATCTCAGTTCAACACCCTGGAGCAATCTCAAGCCGTTGAGGCCGAGCTGGCGGCCTTGAAGGCTCAGCAAGCGGCGGAGTCGCCCCCAGCCTCGACCTGAGGGCCCTACCTGGCCCTTCCCTGGGCTCGACAGGTGTACGGGATTCGCTACACTGGAGGGGGCGCGAGCTAAGCGGCTTGGTGGCGCGAATTCGCTGCTACCATGGCGGGTAGGGTCCAGGCTGCTGCTTACGGGTGTGAGCTGGCTGGTCTCAGGTCCTTGCTGACTGTTTCGAGTCAGTCCCAGGTTTTTTCGAGTCGAGTTTTGTTTGTAGTTGCGTATCATCTAACGAGGAAAGACAGCGTCATGGCACTATTTGATCGCATCAGCCGAGTTGTCCGCGCCAATCTCAACGATATGGTCAGCAAGGCTGAAGACCCCGAGAAGGTTCTGGAGCAGTCGATCGTTGATATGCAGGAGGACTTGATCCAACTGCGCCAAGCTGTTGCGAAGGCGATCGCCGCTCAGAAGAAAACCGAGCAGCAGTACAACAAGAACAGCACCGACGCCAACCAATGGCAGCAGCGTGCCCAATTGGCCCTGTCTAAAGGGGACGAGGATCTGGCGCGGGAAGCCCTCAATCGACGCAAGGGTAGTGCTGATGCGGCCGCGCAACTGAAGCAACAACTCGACACTCAGTCCACTCAGGTGCAGAGCCTCAAGCGCAACTTGATTGCGCTGGAGAGCAAGATTTCCGAAGCGAAGACCAAGAAGGATATGCTCAAGGCCCGGGTGCAAGCCGCCAAGGCCAATGAGCAGTTGCAAGGGGCCGTCAGCTCCATGAATACGGGCAGCGCGATGGCGGCCTTCGAGCGCATGGAAGAGAAGGTGCTGGAGCTGGAAGCCCGCTCCCAAGCGGCCTTTGAGCTGGGGGGCAATGATCTGGAGAGCCAATTTGCGGCCTTGGAATCAGGCAGTGACGTTGATGCGGAGCTAGCCGCTATGAAGGCCCAGTTGTCCGGGGCCGGACCTGACCAAGCGGCCCTGCCGGCTGGGGGCAGCTCCACGGATGTGCCCGATGCCACGGTGGACGCCGAGCTAGAAGCCCTCCGCAATCAGTTGAACCAATAAGTGCGGCTGATGCCCGACGCTGGCCGGGAGCGTGCTGGTAGCGATCGCCACCGTCCCGGCTGAGGTTCCTCTGCTATGAACATTGTGCTGCGTCCGCAACGGGATCTTGACATTCGCGGAGCTTCGGTGCTCCAACAGAAGGTCTATAGCCTCATGCCGGTGCCGGAGCGCTCCGTCTGGGTGATTGACTTGGTGCAGGTAGACTGCATCGATCACTTTGGGTTGACGACGTTGATGGCGCTCCGCCGGGTGGCCCACAAGTATGGCTGCCAACTGTATCTGCTGAATCTCAAGCTAGAAGTGAGTTATATGATCGAGATTGCAGAGCTGGTAGACGAGTTCACGGTGCTCGGCAGTTTGGATGCAGCCTTTGAAGGGGGAATGCGAGTCTTGTTATGCTAGAGAGCTGGACATCGCTGCCCAGGCAGCACCATTACGGATTGTGAAGTTACAACGGACAACTTGGATTTTAGTCACTGTAGCCCTCGTGTTGAGCACGGCTGTCTATCTGGGCGAGATTCGTGGGCGCGAGTGGCGGGAGGCGGCCCGCGTCCGCCGTCAGCAACTGTTTGATTTTCCGGCTGAGGCCGTTGAGGCGATCGCCATTCAGCGGCGCGATCAGGAAACGCTCACCTTTCAGCGCTCGCCGACGGAACTCAGGACCTGGGACATGGCGAAACCCGTCGTCGGCACGGCGAATGATCCGGCCCTCTCCTTTCTCCTCAATCAGTTGGTGAGCGGGCAGCAACAACAGGCCTTCACCATCCAGCGGCGCGATCGCCCTGAGTACGGCCTCTTGCCCCCGGCCGCGACCGTGACGATTACCGTGGCCGATCGGCCCCAGCCCCACACCCTCATCCTCGGTCGCCCCAACTTTGAGGAGCAGTTGGTCTATGCCTTGGTCGATCCTCCCCAAGAAGCTGACGCGGAATTGGAGGTTGTGCTCGTGCCCATTGACCTGCAATATGCGGTGGAGCGGGAGCTGAATGAATGGCTGCAAGCGCCCATGGAGGACGAAGAGACGGAGGGAGCCGGAGATAGGCGCTGAAGCAGAGACGACAGACCCTAGCAAACAGCGAGCTTCCTGTCCTTGAGGGCGGCGATGTCTTGCTCACAGCAGGCGACCAACTGTTCCCGCAGGTTGGGTATTACGGCCAGGGCCCGCGTCCAGTCGGGAATCTGGTCGCCAGATGGATCGGTGTAGTATTCCTCCCCAGCAATGGCGATCGCCTGCTCAAAGAGATCAATGGCAATCTCTTCTTGGTGGCGGTCGTAGTCCAGACCATTGAAGCGGGCATCGACGAAGTACTGGCGGGTGAGGTTCTGAGCCTCGCGGCGGAATTTCACCCGCAGGGCCCGGATGGTGTCCCGCCCGATGATGACCTGCTCCGTCTCGGTCAAGGTTCGCAGCACCGAGCGCAGAATATCACAGCACATCTTCCGCAAACCCTCCTCGGGACTGCTGCCCAGGGCTTGGTGCTTGTGGTCAAAGAGTCCCAGATCCACTTGGGCAATGCGCTTCAGGGCGACATTGCGGTAGACCTCAGCGAGGAAGCCAATTTCTAACCCCCAACTGCTGGGGATGCGGGTATTCAAGGCCAGATCGCTGGTGAGGGCAAATTCCCCGGAGAGGGGGTAGCGGTAGGCGCTCAGGTAGCGCAGGTAGTCCAGATCACCAAACAGCTCGGCTAAGGCGATCAGCAGCGGTGTGACAAATAGGCGCACCACGCGCCCGTGGAAGCAGCGGGGTGCTTGGCCGATGCGAGCATAATAGGCTTTGTTAAAGGCGATGCCAAACTCTTTTTCCAGCAGGGGGTAGAGGAGCTTGATCGGGTAGGAGCGGTCGTAGGTGATGATGTCGGCATCGTGGAGAGCGATCGCCTCGGCCTCCAAGGAAGCGACCCCGAGGCCGAGCCAGACGGCAATGCCTTTGCCGCGATAGTGGAGCATATCCAGGCCCTTGTCCCGCAGGATTTCCAGCAGGCGGGTGACGCCGGGGCCGTTCTCCCAGATGATGCGAGTGGTTTGGGGCAGGGGATCAAAGAACTGGACAGCCTGGGCATACTGTTCAGCGGTTTTTGCCAACAGGCTGATCACAATAGTGTTGATAAAGTGGCAGTTTTGTAGACAGTCGCGGATGCGCCGTAGGGCCGGGCGCTCAATTTCTTCGTAGAGCGCCGGGATAATCAACGCGGTCGATTGCTCCGCCGTCAGTTGGAGTAGGCGTCGCTCCAGGGTCTCGCTGCCGTGGCCGAAGTCATGCAGGGTCGCGATCAACTCTTGCTTGTAGTCCATACGGCGCTTGATAATAAACTTTGGGCCTCATTATTAAGTAAATCTAAACAAGGCGGGGTTGGACTGGATACCAAAATTGCTAGGGCTCCCGCGACTAGGTTGGGACTCCTCCTCCGAGTCCGACCGGAATTTCATCCCTAAGCTTGAGGCGGGCTGGGGAATGTTGCTCCCGGTGCGGGGATGTTCAGCCTTGCCCGTCCTGCCCTTGCCAGGATTTTCAGACGTTTGACGACCCGATAGCCCGGCTAAATTCCTGCTCCCTGCGTGACCATGACTGGCGATCGCCCCCTGCTTCTGTTCACGGATCTTGACGGAACCCTCCTCAACCAGAATGACTATCGCTACCAGGCAGCGCTACCGGCGATCGCCGCCCTGCAAGCCCGACAGATCCCCCTGATCCCTGTCACCAGTAAAACCCGAGCCGAAGTTGCGGCCCTGCGACAGGAGCTTCAGTTGCAAGACCCGTTCATTGTTGAAAATGGCAGCGCTATTTTCTTGGAGGCCACCGACCCCCGCTTTGCCTGCGAGGCAACGGTGACGGTGGACGGCTACCGTTGCCTGCGCCTAGGCTGCACCTACGCCCAGGCTCGGGCGGGCCTGCGCGCCCTCGGCCAAGCCCTCAACACCCCCCTCCAAGGCTTTGGGGACCTGAGTCCTGAGGATCTCTGGGCCCTAGCTGGCTTGACCCCAGCGGCGGCGACCTTGGCCCAGACCCGCGAGTTTACTGAGCCGTTTGTGACGCCGGCGGGGATTTCGGCGCCGGCCCTTGAGCGGGCCGCGGCTCAGCTTGGCTTGCAAGTCACGGTGGGCGATCGCTTCTCGCACTTGATCGGGGCCGGAGCTGGCAAGGGGCAAGCCGTACAAGCGTTGGTCGCGGCTTCCTCGGGCGATCGCCCCCCCGCGACCCTCGGCCTCGGCAACAGTCCCAACGACCTACCGATGTTGGCGGCGGTAGACCAGGCGATTGTGATTCCCGGTCCCCAAGGACCCCATCCGCAGTTGGCTCACCGGGGCTGGGCGATCGCCCCAGCCCCGGCCCCGGAGGGCTGGGCGGCAGCAGTCCAGGCTTGGCTAGCGAAGTCCTGATGGCCCGTCGGTCGGGTTGACCCAGGGATGTGGTTGGCGAAACATTGCCTAACCTAGGTCAAGCTGATGAGGCCGTGGGGGAGGGGTGCATCTCATGTTAAGCAAGTTTGCCCCTTCTGCGAGGCGCCGCTGAAGCGGGCTACACTCTGCTCCTTGAAAAACAGCTCCAAATTCAGGGGAGCCGCGCTTTTTTTCGTCCACCCCCAAAATTTCTGCGCTGGACAATTCCGATAGGGCAAAATTGCTATAGTGGCGATCACCCACTGCACTTGACGATCGAGAGCCATGATTCAACGGCTTAAACTCCAGCACAAAATTATTCTCGGTTACACAGTTCCCATCCTTGTACTGGTTCTCGTGACCCTTTGGGGCGCGGCTGCTACCCAAGCCGTCGCCGCGAACTTCAGTCGTGTCAGTATCGCCGCCGATCTAACGGACAAGACCCACCACCTAGAAATTGCTCACCACCGCATGGCGAGTGGCACACGCGGCTACATCCTCGAGCCCGAGCCAAGCTTTGTAGACCTCTACGAGCGCGGCGAGTCCTTTTTGCGGGAAACGACGGCCCTCTTCCGCGCCGAGCAATTCAGCCCGGAAGTGCTGACCCAAAACTTTGCCGGGACAGCCGCCGCGAATGTCAGCGAGCTGCGGGTGCAGTTAAACCCTCTGATTGAACGCATCGAACAGGCGGCGACGCAATACCGCAACCTCCTGAACACGGCTCAGCGGGGCGATCGCGATCAAGCCCAGGTTCAATTCGGTCGCTTGGCTGATCTCACCATTGATAGCGACTTCATCGACATCAATCGCCAGCTCCATACGGTCTACCAAAATCTGGTGATCGCCCAGCAAGACCTGATTGCAGAATCCCTCGGTCGTCTTCTGTGGGGCCTGCTGGGCCTGTCTCTGGGGCTGGGGGGCTTGGCGGGAATTGTGATCTGGCTGATCGCCCTCGGGGTCTCCCGCTCCATCAACCGCACGGCCGGCATCGTCAGCGCCTCGGCCCTCGAGATTGTCGGCACGATCGAGCAGCAGGAGCAGACAGCGAACGACCAGGCCTCCTCGGTGAATGAAACTACCACGACGATGGAGGAACTGGCGATCTCGTCCCAGCAGTCGGCCGAGCAGGCCCAGAAGGCGGCCCAGGCTGCTGTCCAGGCCTTGGCCCAAGCGGAGGCAGGCAATCAGGCTGTGGCTGAAACCTTGGCTGGCATGGCGGACCTAAAGGCCAATGTCGAGGCGATCGCCGCCCAGATCGACCGCCTCAACCAGCGCAACGCCCAGATCGGCAGCATCTCGCAATTGATGAGCAATATTTCCAACCAGACGAATATGCTCGCGCTGAATGCCTCGGTGGAAGCGGTGCGGGCGGGGGAGCGGGGCAAGGGTTTTGCCGTGGTTGCGGCGGAAATCCGCAAGCTGGCCGATGAGAGCCAGCGCTCGGCCAGCCAAATTAACGACCTCGTGCGGGAAATTCAAAGCGAGCTGAAATCGACGGTGACTGTAGCAGCGACCGGAACGCAGACCGCTGCCCAAAATGCGGCCATTGCCCAGAAAGCGGCGGCAGCGCTGGCGGCGATCGCCACGGCCATCGATAACATGGTCGCCAGCAACCAGCAGATTTCCCTCAACATTCAACAGCAGGCTAACGCCGTTCAACAGATCAACATCGCCATGAGCCGCCTCAACCAGGGAGCCCGAGCCGCCGCCCAAGGCATTGCCCAAACCCGCCAAGAGACTCAGCAACTGCAAATTGCGTCCCAGCGGCTCAAAGCGATCGTTTAAGCTTCGGGTTGCGCTGGAAGCGATCGAGCAGATTGGGGGAGCGGCCCTAGGCCCTCAGGATTGCAGGGCTTGCAACTTTGTCCGGGCAAACTCTAGCAGTTCAGCGGCCTTGGGGTAGGCCGTCGTGCCCGTCTCAACCTTTTCTAGCTCGTTGATGATGCCTTGAATCTGGGCAGACGCTCGGGCGATGTCCGCCGGGCTGGAAGCATCCGGGATGGTCATCAGCAGTTGTTGAAGCTGGTTTTGCGCCCGCTCCAAGGCTAGGACTGAGGAGCGTTCCGCTTCCTTCCGCACCTGAATCAGCCCGAGGTTGCGCGTGTACTCAGCCTTCAGGGCTTGGGCTTTGGCATAGCCCGCCGGATCTCGGTCCAAGGACACCCGCTCGAGCCCCGCGATCGCCTGGGCCCAGAGCCGCTCGATTTGCTCCCAAGTCGCCGCCTTATGGGGCGGATTTTGGCTCGCTTGAGCGGCCTGCCAGGCAAACTGCTGCGCTGCCACGATCAGGGTACTGGCCTGCTCCGTGCTGGCAACCAGGCCCACGAGGGCTTCAAAGTCTCGCTGGTAGCCCACGAGCTTTTGTTGGGCGCTGCGGCCAGCCAGGGTTGCCTGGGGGATCAGGCTGATTTGATCCAGCGTGGTGCGCCAGTGGGCGATCGCCTGCTGCTTCGCCCCCGGATCGGCCGCCTGTTGGTACTGCTGCTGGGCGGTTTGCAAGGTCGCCTCAGCCTGCTGCAACTGGGCCAGGGCATTGCGCTCCTGAAAAAGCTGGGCCTCCATCCGCCCAATTAGGGTCCGGGCGGCTTCAAACTCATCGAGAGTGAAGCGCCAAGCGCAGCCAAAAAAGCGGCAGTACATCTGGGGTTCGTAACCCAAAAACCAGACAGGCAGCGCATCAAGATGCTCCTGGGCTGCTGCCACCTTCGTCGCCCCCAGCTCAAAATCTGCGGCACTGGTGGCTTGGTTGACCAATTGATCCGCCTGCTGGACTTGGGCGATCGCCTGCCGGTAGTGATGATCCATCTGGATAAAACTCGGCAGCAATAGCAGGGGTGCTCTCTGAGCCACCGGACGACGAATCGGTGGGTAGGGCAAGTTCAACAGCCAAACCACCCCCACCAGGCCGGCCGCCCCCACCAGCCCCCATCCTGCCTGCATCAGCCATCCCGGCCCCCGATTCGCCCGAGTCGCTTGTTTGAGCACCCGCTGGCTAAAGTCGGGAAAGAGATCAGCCACAGCTTGGTGTAGCTCGTCGTAGTCCGCAGGGGCCCCCGCTTGCTGGCGGAGCTTTTCCAGTCGCTTGAGCACCAAGCGCGCCGACACCTGGCCGGCCGCTCCCTCGGCCGTGGCACAGCGCTTGACTTCCGCCACCAAAACTTTGAAGGCACACTCCTTTAACCGTGCCATGTCGCTCCCTAGTGATTGCGCGGATCGCTTCTAGGATACCCCGATCGCGCCGCTGCTCACTCGCCGTCGGCCTGGGAGGCCTCCCCTGAGCTAGGGCTCGGATTGGCGGCTGGCTCCCTGGGGGCCGTGGGGGTTGGTACGGTCAGGGCCGGACAGTTGGCGGTGTTGTAGTCAAACCGGACACTGACCCGGTAGGGAATCGGGCCTTCAGCCGTGGCAAAGCGATGGCTGAGGACCTGCGATCGCGCCTGCTGGTTGAAGATGTCGTAGCCCGCACTCTGCAACAACCGCACCTCCCCGAGGCCGCCATTGGGACTCACGGTGAGGCCGTAGATCGCCGTGCCCGACAGTTGCCGCAAACAGGCCGCCCGGGGGTAGACCCCGGCGAGGCTCATACTGCGGGGGGCTTGGGGCGTCGTCTGCCGCCAGCGCTCCTCATTCTGTTGCACCTCGGCCGCGCTCGTGTTCCGAGCATCGGCCCGTAATTGCTGGCGCTGCTCGGCAATGCGCGCCGCCCCGCCGGCCTCTAGTTGCTGTTGGCGCAGGGCGGCTAGCTCTTGGGGCGTGCGGGGCCGCTCTGGGGGAGCGGCGGGAGCGGGCTGACGGGGCCGACGGGCAGCGACCGACTCAGTTTCATCGGCCCGCTCCGAGGGGCGACGGCCGGGGAGTAGATCGGCGGGGTTGGCGTACTCACGAATTTGAAAGCGATCGCCCCCACTCCCTCCCAGTAGATTAGGCCGAGGCGGGATCTGAGCAACCGCTCCTGGCGCGTCTCCCGGCCGCTGCGCGGGGCGGGCTGGGGCCACCGGCAGGGACAGAGTCGGGCGCGACGGTGGCGGCGCGACCGAACGACCCGGAGCCGGGGGCAGGGGCACGATCGGCATGAAGGCCCCCGGATCGAGGGGATAGTTGTAGAGCCTGGGGTCCCCGGCCAAGCCTGGGGGCAGGCCGGCCCAAGCCGCTTCGGGCAAGGTCTCCTCCGGGGTGGGGGGCAAGCTGAGCCAGTCCTCCTCTAGGGGATCGAGGGACTCGAGGGGCGGAAAGGCCTCCAGAGCAAGAGCCGGGGTCTCCAGCGGCGGTAAGTGCTGAAGTTCCAGGGGCGACAACTCCATCACTTCGACGTTGCCTAGCCAGGGGCTGGGAGGGTCCGCGGCCGCGAGGGGAAAGGAGGGCAGGAGCAACCCCAAGCCGGCGTGCATCCCCACGGAGGCCAGAGCGGCCAGGGTCGTGGGATGGCGGAGGGTCGCGATGAGGGTGGTTAGGAAGTCTGCTTCTAACATCGGGGTTCGTAGTGCTACACGCTTGCGTGTCGTAGCTCAATCTTAGCGCGGGGCCTGAGTGTCCCTGGGCCGGGGACTCGCCGGGCGCGGGATCAAAACTCGCTGCCTTGGATCACCTGCTTCAGCGTCGTCAAGCTCTCGAGGCCGATGGCCCCGCGCCGCTGGCCCTTCTGGTTGGAGATGCCGAGAAAGACGGCATCGCCTTGGGGGGGGTTGCGGGAGAAGCGGGGGGAGGTGTTGATGTACACGAGGGCGCTGTTGATCCCCATGGCAAAGCGGCGGCTTTCTAGGTAGGATTCGGTCACGAGGCAGTCGGCGTGACCGCTGCTGTACTGGTTCATCCAGGCGATCGCATCATCAATGCCCTCAACCCGCTTGAAGGCGACGATTTTCCGCAGGTAGGCCTTGCCCCACTCATCGGCCTGGGCGAGCTTGAGCCGGTCGGGGTAGTCCTCGTAAAGTTCGCGATCGCCCCGCAGTTCAAACCCCTGTTCCTGGAGGGCTTTGAACAGGCGCAGCACAGCGGCTTCGCCCTGATGGCGGCAGATCAGCACTTTTTCCACCGCATTGACGGGATCAGGCTCCCGGCCCCGGCTGTCGAGGATGATCGTCTTGGCTAAGTCGGGGTCGCCGCTGGGGGCACAGTAGAGGTAGCAGTTGCCCAGGGCCGCCCGCAGCACGGGAACTGTGGCTGACTGCACCACTTGCTGAACCAAGCTCGCCCGCCCGTAGGGGATCACGAGGTTGAGATAAGCATCCTGCGTAACCAGAGCCTCAATGGTCGCGCCATCTTCACCGGCCAGCAGGGCCACGCTGTCGGTGGGCAAGTTGGTATCACTGAGGGCGTTGCTCAGGGCGGTCATGATCGCCCGGTTGGTGTGGCTGGCCTCGCTGCTGCCGCGTAGGATCAAGCTATTGCCGGTCTTGAGGCAGAGGCCTGCCGCGATCGGGCCCAGTTCCGGAAAGGCCTCGTAGATCAGGGCGATCGTGCCCAAGGGCATCAGTTGGCAGTAGGTCTGGGCCCGGGCGTGTTGGTAGGGAGCATCCAGCACCCGCAGGGCCGGATCAGCCAATTCGGTTAACCGGCGCAGGGTGGCGATCGCCCGTTGCAAGCGCTCCGGCGTCAGCTTCAGCCAGTCCTGCACCAGGTCCGGGATCGCCAGCTCGCGGCTCATTTCCAGATCCAGGGTATTGGCCTCGAGAATGTCATCGCGGCTCGCCTCCAGTTCCTGGGCTAGGGCCGCAATGCCCAAGTTGCGCTCGCGACCGCTGGCGGCCGCGAGGGGGGCCGCCGCTTGGTGGACACGCTGAAGGATTTCGAGGGAAGCAGGGGGGGTTGGAGAAGCCATGCTGCCTAGCGCCGGTAGGAGAGCCACACCATCAGCGCCGGCAAGATGGCCAGCAGGACCGCGAGCAGGGCCCAGAAGATGATGTTGAGGCCGGAGGGCGATCGCAGGGCCAGGGGCAGCCAAACGATCAACAAAATCAGAATAATGCCTAGGGCGACGGGCAGGTAGCTTTCCGTCAGACTCGAGCCCGTATTCGACCAGCGATGACCGGTCCAGCACCAAGACCGCTTGTAGGGGTAGCTGGTCGAGAGTTGCTCGAGGGAATAGCCTTGGTCTTCGACCACGAAGATTTGCTGGCAGCGATCGCAGCCAAAGGCCTCCGTCAGGGCAATCGGTTTTAGCACCCCTTTGCGGCGGCAGGGGCAAGGGTACTCGGTGCTGAGGTCGATTTTCTGAGCTTTGGGTAGAATCACATCGATTCGCAGGGCGCAGACCTGAAACAACGCCAACGAAACGGGTACATCTCCCTTGGGAGACTCCCCTTCGCCCTCCTGGGGAGAAGGGACCGGGGGATGAGGGCAAACTTGCCTCCCTGAGATGACCAACGAACGCTTGAAACCAGCGGTGCGATGAATAGCGGTCAGCAAATCACTCTTATGTTAACCGCATTTTTTCGGCCGCGCAGCGACGCCGAGGCCCAATCGAAGAAGAAGCACACTATTCTGTCGGTGCTGCCGGTTGCAAGGCGCTGATATTGAACTCAACAAGGCCGATATAGTTGTGGCCCCGCAGCACACCGATGCGGACTTCCCCGGGTCGGCTGCCTTCCGGGGTGCGGATTTTGGCCTGGTAATAGAGGTTGTAGAACTCGCGGCCGTCTTGGGGGCCAATGGGCTCAAAGCGAGTATAGACCCCTTCCTCAATGCGCTGGAAGAGGGCTGACATCCGCTCGAGGTCGATCACAGTCTGGTTGCGGTCCATCTGTACCTTGGCATAGTCATCAAAGCGATCATAGAAAGCGCCAAAGTCCCCTTGGTTGTAGAGGGCCTGAACCTCGGCAAAGAGGCGATCGCGCGTCACCGCATCCAGTTCGGCGGGGAGCTGGGCCTCAACAGCGCCCGGCCGGGACTCCAGACTCCCCAAGCGGCGCAGAACCGTGCCCGAGAGCAGCAAATTCCCCGCCAGCAGCACCAAGCTCGACAATTGCAGCATGATGCTGACATAGAGCAGGGGGTGAACCGGGGTCTGGCGATCGCGCCCTCCCGCCGGGGTCCGTCGGGCCGCCTGGGCCCCGAACCGACGTTGCTCCTGTTTCACGCTCTCGACCTCCTTTAACAGCGCTGATACCGCATCCCTGGCAACTGCCGCACCAGGCCCATTAACTCGAGTTGCAACAGGGCCCCGGAGACTTCCCCGGCCCTCGTACCTGTATTCTGCACGATGAGGTCAAAGGGGAGCGGTTCGGAGGTCAGACTGGCTAACAACTGGGCCAACTCCGGGGCGAGATCCGGCGGCGGCTCCGGGTGGGCCGGGGCGATCGCGTCCAACTGCGGAATTTCCCCCAGGGCCGCGATCAACTCCCCCTCCCCCAAAATCATCTGCGCGCCACGATTGCTCCACTCCAGGCAGCCCAAGGAATAAGGCTGATCAAGCGACCCCGGCAGCACAAAGACATCCCGGTTAAATTCAGTGGCAAAATTCGCCGTGATCAAGGCCCCGGAGCGCTGCTGGGCCTCCATCACAAGCACGGCCCGACTGAGGCCAGCAATGATGCGATTGCGGGGCGGGAAGTTTTTGCCCTCGGGGCGCGTGCCGGGGGGGTAATCGCTCAGGAGCAGTCCCCGCTCGGCGATTTGCTCAAAGAGGGGAGCATTGCTGCGGGGATACACGATGTCGATGCCGGTTCCCAGCACGGCCAAGGTGTAGCCACCGGCTTCTAAGCAAGCCCGGTGAGCCTCCGCGTCAATCCCGGCCGCCAGCCCCGAGACAATGCCGAAGCCATGCTTGGCCAGGGCCATGCTGAGGCGGCGCGTCCAGCGGCGGCCGTACTCCGTGGCGTTGCGTGTGCCGACCATCCCTACCAGGGCCATGGCTCCCTGCACGGCTTCAGGCTGGACCCGGCCGCGATAGTAGAGGACCGCGGGCGCGCTGGGGATCTCCCGCAAGAGCCGGGGATAGTCCGCATCGGCCAGGGTCCAGAACTGAAAACCGCGATCGCCATAGTCTGCCAGGAGTGCTTCGGGATCGAGCTGCGATCGCCCCTGGACCACCGCCTCCAGCAGCTTCTCCCCCAGCCCTTCCACCTGAGCCAAGGAGGTCAGGGGCGCTTGCCAGGCCTCAGCCAGGGAGCCATAGTGCAACTGCAAGCGCTGGAGCAGCACCGATCCCAGGCCCCGCACTTGGGACCAGGCCAGCCAGTAGGCCCGTTCCACCCTCACGAGGCTGGCCGCTCAATGAGTCCCCCGCCCAGCAGCCGGTCGCCGTCGTAAAACACCGCGGCCTGCCCCGGCGTGATGCCAAACTGGGGGTCATCAAAGACAACCCGAGCCCGGTGGTTCTCCAAAGGAGTCACCGTAGCCGGCACCGGGGGCGTGCGGTAGCGAGGCCGCACCTGACAGCGTAGCGGGGCCGCCGGGGCCGCGATCGACACCCAGTTGAGCCGTTGCACGCTGCAAGCCCTCTGCGTCGCCTCCTCCCGGGTCCCGACAACCACCCGATTCAACACCGGGTCGAGGTGCATCACGTAGAGCGGCTCCGGGGCGGCCAGGCCCAGGCCCTTGCGTTGACCGACCGTGTAGCGATGCACCCCTTGGTGCTCGCCCAACACCCGGCCGTCCGGAGCGACAATTTCGCCCGCGCGGGGCTGGAGGTATTGCTCCAAGAAGTCCTTCATCGAGCCGTGGGCTTCGACCAGGCAGAGGTCCTGGCTCTCGGGCTTGTCCGCCGTCCGCAGGTTGTACTGGGCGGCCCAGCGGCGGGTCTCCGCCTTGGACAGTTCCCCCAAGGGAAACTGGGTGTGGGCGAGGATCTCCTGGGACAAGTCGTAGAGGAAATAGGACTGATCCTTGTTAAGATCAACCGCCCGCAAAAGCTGGTAGTGATCGCCCTCCTGGCGCACCCGCGCATAGTGCCCCGTCGCCAGGCGCTCGATGCCCAGCTCCCGCCGCCCATAGGCGAGCATCGGGCCAAACTTCACAGCCCGATTACACTGGGAACAGGGCAGCGGCGTGATCCCCGCTGCGTACCCCGTCACTAGATAATCGACAATCTGCTTCTGGAAGAGGTCACGGCTATCGACAACATGGTGTGGCACGCCCAACTGCTCACAAATACCAGCCGCATCTACCATACCCTCGGAGCAGCACTGTCCCTTACCCTTCATCAACCAAAGGGTCAAACCCACCACCTCATAACCCTGATGGTGGAGGAGGGCGGCAGCCGTGGAACTGTCCACGCCCCCCGAGAGGCCAACAACAATCCGTGTCATTCCTGTCCGTCGCGCTCTGGCTACAAGGCCAACTTCACTACCCGCCGCCAGCCCCCCAACTCCTGGGTTCGGGGCCCAAGGCTCACGGCGATGGGGACTACTCCCCCACTTTAGGCTAGCACTTTGGTCCCCACGGTTGCCGTCGGCAACCTGGCGCTAACCGGCTTCAACATAGGCCTGAAGATTTTCGGGCTCAAACTGGCGCAGGATCGGGGTCGCCAAGTTTTTATCCCCCTCACTCCCCTTGACCACCACCAAGTATTTCCCGGCCTTGAGGCGGTTGCGATAGGGCAGAGCATCCCCACTGCCACTGGTGGCCCCTAAGCCGCCGCCCACAAAGAAACTGCCCATCGCCCCTCCCAGAGCGCCAAAGACCCCCCCGAGCAGATGATTGCCCAGGGCGCCAATCGGGAGCAGGTTCACTTCCGTCAGCACATTGAAGGCAAAGCCCGCCCCGAAGCCAAAGGGCACGAGCCAGAGGGCCATGCTCTTGGCCTGCTGGCGCGCTTTCGCGTCGGGGTCAATGAACCCAAACTCATCGGCACTCTGATAACCCCGGCCGACGATGGTAAGTTGGGATTGGTCAATTCCGGCTTTTTCCAGGGCCGTATAGGCGGCTTCAGCTTGGATGCGATCTGGGAGCACAGCGATCAAGTAGCGCATAGGCCTTGAGGGGGAGAGTGGGCAGGGAATGCAGGGGGCTGCCTCGCTTCTCTAGTTTAGGGGGGATTGGGAGTTGGGGGCTGGGAGTTGGAATGATTGCCGGCCTCGACGTGACTGTAGCCCACGGTTCCCGGCCTGGGGGCCACGCGGCCGGGAGTGATCGAGTCTGCTGGCCGGACTCAGAGCTGGGACGAGGGACGCTGCCGGGGGCCGGCTTAGGGGAGTTTCGTCAGCACCTCAACGCCGTCGGCTGTGACGGCTACCGTGTGCTCAAACTGGGCTGAGAGCTTGCGATCCTTGGTGAGGGCGGTCCAGCCATCGGCTTGGATTTCGGCTTCATAGGTTCCCTCGTTGATCATGGGCTCAATGGTAAACACCATGCCGGGACGCAGGCGCTTGCCTTTGCCGCGCGTGCCGTAGTGGGGAATCTGGGGCGGGGTGTGAAAGACCCGATTGACGCCGTGGCCGACAAAATCCCGGACGACGGAGAAGCCCTCGGCCTCGGCGTATTCTTGGATGGCCGCGCCAATGTCACCGATGTGGCCTCCGGGTTTCACGGCCTCAATACCCCGCCACATACAGGCTTCTGTGACTTCAACGAGCTTCTGCGCTAGGGGCGAGGGTGTGCCGACGATGAAGGTGCGGGAGGTGTCGCCGTGGTAGCCATCGACGATCGGGGTGACATCGATGTTGATGATGTCGCCGTTCTGGAGGTGGTGATCTGGGCTGGGGATACCGTGGCAGATGACTTCGTTGACGCTGGTGCAGATCGAGCCCGGGAAAGGGGGGTCTCCGTAGCCGAGGGGAGCGCTGCGGGCCCCCCGCTGGCGGGTCCAGGCCTCGGCGGCGTCGTTGAGCTCCTGGGTGCTGACTCCAGGCTTGACAAGGGTTTCCAAATAGTTCAGCAGTTCAGCCGCCACTTGGCCGGCCTGCCGCATTTTATCTAGTTCTCGTTGTGAGAGTAGCGTGATTCGCTCACTGCCCATGAGTTGCGATCGCCCTTCCAGGGCTGCCGAGAGATTGTTAAATCTTCCTTATAGTATAGAGGCGATTCGTGGCGATCGCGCCCCGCCGCCTCGGTCCTGCCCTCAGGGTTGGGAGTGAACGAAGTTTTGCGCGGGATGTTGGTACTCCTGCGCTCAGCCCTCACCCCAAACCCTCCCCCCGTCTTGGAAGAGGAGCTTCTAGGTCCCCTGCTCCCCGCTGGGGGAGCGGCGCTGCCCTGAACGAAGTCGAAGGGGGGCTGGGGGGGCCATCTCAGTTAGGCAAATTGGCCCTCATCCCCCAGCCCCTCCTCCCAAGTTTGGGAGAAGGGGAGTTTTCAAAGTGAAATATACCCGTTGGGGGATGAGGGCCCCGCTCAAAATTCAGGGAAGCTGCACTTTTTTCGTCCACCTGCTCCAGCAGAATCCCCAACCTCAGGGAAAGCGTTTGCCGTAGACTAAAGGCAGTCTCTTGTTCTCTCCCATGGCTTGGCAACCGGGTACGAAAATTTTTGGGAATCGCTACACCATCGAAAAGCAGATCAAAAAGGGCGGTTTTGGCATCACCTATTTGGTGCAAGACCGTCAAGGTCGCCATTGGGTCTTGAAAACCCTCAAGGATGAGGTGATGACGGAGGCGGAATATATCCCCTATCGGGACAAGTTTCTGCGGGACTTTGACCGGGAAACGGCGAAAATCGCCATCTGTCGCCATCACCACATTGTCCAGGTAGAGAATCACTTCACCCATGAGGGGCTGCCCTGTATGGTCATGGAGTATATTCAGGGGCAGGATTTAGGGGATCGGGTGGCCCGTGGGGGGGTATTGTCCGAGGATGTGGCCTTGCGCTATGTCCGGCAGGTGGGGGCAGCGTTGAATGTGATGCACGAGAAGGGGTTGCTCCATCGGGATATTAAGCCCCAGAATATTATGGTGCGGTTGCCAGCCGATGAGGCGGTGTTGATTGATTTTGGCATTGCGCGGGAGTTTATCCCCAACTTGACCCAAACCCACACCCTCGCCCTTACCCCCTGTTTTGCCCCCATTGAGCAGTATGACGAGCAGGAACATCGGGGGGAATTTACTGATGTTTATGCGTTGGCGGCGACGCTGTACTATGTGCTGACGGGGGCGTTGCCACCCATTGCGACGATGCGGGTACGGCGCGATCGGCTAGTGATTCCTAAGAATTGGTCGCAGGAATTGCAAACTGCGATTCAGCAGGGGATGGCCGTGGAGCCGGATGACCGCCCCCAAACCGTGGCGGCCTGGTTGGCCCTGTTGCCCAAAGTGAAGCGCGATCCAGTTCCGAGTCAGCCTAGCTCTGGTGGGAGCAATTTACAAGTATTTAGCTTTGAGACGGTGCGGGTTAATGATCGGGGGCAAATTATTCAGAAAATCCCTGGTCAGGCGCAGTTTTATCCCCAGAATTTGGGTCAGGGGGTGCAGTTGGAGATGGTGCAACTCCCCGGCGGTCGGTTTTTGATGGGGACAGAAGCGGCAGAAATTGAGCGGCTGTGTAAAAAGTATGAGAGGGATTGGTTTAGGCCGGAAAGCCCCCAGCATTCCGTAGCGCTTTCCCCCTTTTTAATGGGCAAAACCCCCGTTACCCAAGATCAATGGCGCGTTGTGGTGACACAGGTGGGCAAAATTGTCCGGGATCTTGACCCCGACCCATCCCATTTTAAGGGCGGCAATCGTCCTGTTGAACGGGTGTCTTGGTATGATGCGGTGGAGTGGTGCGCCCGATTGAGCAAGCTGACGGGCAAGGAATATCGCCTTCCTAGCGAAGCAGAATGGGAATATGCTTGCCGGGGAGGAACGACGACCCCCTTTGCCTTTGGGGAAACGATCACCCCAGACTTGGTGAACTATGACGGCAACTACACCGTTGGCAATGCACCCAAGGGAGAATATCGGCAAGAAACTACCCCCGTCGCCAGCTTTCCCCCCCATGGCTTTGGCTTGTATGATTGCCATGGCAATGTTTGGGAGTGGTGTTTCGATCCCTTCCATGACAGTTATCAAGGTGCGCTCGGAGATGGTAGAGTATGGGATGAAAATGTGAATGATAATCGTTATCAAAAGCCTTCAGGAAATCTTAAGGTTTTATTAGAAGAAAGTGATAGAACTTTTGTACTGCGCGGCGGTTCTTGGTTCAACTTCCCGTTTTTCTGCCGTTCTGCCGCCCGCGTCCGCCTCCGGCGCGTCATCATCTACGACCTCCTTGGGTTTCGCGTCTGTCTTGTCGGTGCAGGGCTCTTCTAGCTTTTTGCCCTTTAGCCCTCTTGCACTTTGCTCTTCTTCCCCTTTACCCTCTCTAACGCGACCGAAGGGAGCGTCTTCGATTTTTTTTTCAAATGAAAGAACTACCGATTATCCAAAAAACCTATGACCTGATTCAGTGGTATGTCCCCATTTTGAGCCGATTGCCCAAAACTCATAAATTTACCCTCGGAGATCGGATAACATCCAACCTCTATGATACCCTAGAAATGCTAATTCGGGCTAGATATGCTCAGGAAAAACTGAAAATCCTAGAAGACATCAACACTCAACTGGATATCTTGCGCTATCAGAGCCGTCTACTGCTCGATTTCAAGCTCATTTCTGTTGAACGCTACCAATATATTAGCCAACTCCTCCAAGACATTGGTAATAATCTAGGAGGCTGGATTAAACAACAAAAAAATGAAACGTCACGGCCATCTTTATCCCCAAATCACCCACTTTGAAAATATTCTTCTCGCCGCCCGCCAAGCCCAGAAAGGCAAACGGTTTCGGGATAATGTGCTGGAATTCAACTATAACCTTGAATCAGAGTTACTCCAAATTCAAAAATCCTTAATTGAAAAAACCTATCAACCGGGTGAATACCGCACTTTTTACATCAAAGAACCCAAAACCCGCATGATCTCCGCCGCCCCCTATCGGGATCGCGTCGTTCACCATGCCCTCTGCGCCATCATTAATCCTATTTTTGAGCGAACTTTCATCAATGATTCCTACGCCAATCGAGTCGGTTACGGAACTCATCGCGCCCTGAAAAGATTCACCCATTTTTTGCGTTCTTCCCGCTACGTTCTCCAGTGCGATATTGAAAAATACTTCCCCAGCATCGACCACGATATCTTAAAATCCCTCATTTACCGAAAAATAAAATGTCCAGATACCCTCTGGCTCATCAACACCATCATTGATAACAGTAACCCCCAGTTTCCCGCCATTCACCACTTCCCCGACGATGATCTATTCACACCCCTCAACCGTAAACGCGGCCTCCCCATTGGGAACTTAACCAGTCAATTTTTTGCCAATATTTATCTCAATAGCCTCGATCATTTTGTCAAGGAAAATCTCAAGATTAAAAAATATTTACGATATGTGGATGACTTCGCTCTCTTCACTGATGATCGAGAGATTCTCGTAGCAGCTAGACCCGCCATTGAGAACCATTTAGCCCAACTTCGCTTAAAAATTCATCCGATTAAAAGTCAACTGTTTAGCACCCACCACGGCGCAAACTTTGTGGGGTTTCGTGTGTTTCAAACCCACATCCGCGTTCGGACTGCAAATCTACGCCGGGGCAGGCGCAGACTCAAACAATTGCAACAGGATTTAACTCAGGGTAAAATTACGCAAGAGCAAGTGAGTCAATCCTTGCAAAGTTGGCAAGCCCATCTGAACCACGGCGATACTTGGCGACTACAACAACAGCTATTCAATTCCCTTGCTTTGTCAAGGCATTGAAGAGGGGGCAGGCAACCCGACTGCGCGGCGGTTCTTGGAACAACAACCCGATTAACTGCCGTTCAGCCAACCGCAACCACAACCAGCGCGACAACATCAACAACAACCTTGGGTTTCGCGTCTGTCTTGTCGGTGCAGCACTCTTCCTGATCAGAGTTGAGCGATGGGAATTGCTCAAGGGTATTTTGAAGAGTCCAGCCCTGTTCCTGTGATCCTGGTGACAGTCTCCGAAAATCAACCCCAGCCCGGTAGCTTAGTAAGGTTTCCCTAAACCGTTACCTGGCTGATCCTCCAAGATTCTCATGGTCGATACTGCCTCATTACTTGACTCTCCTCGTTTTTCCCCTTTACCCTTTCCAAAGCGACCGATTCAGAAACCGGGTTTTTGCTAGGAATTAGGGGGAACAACGAAAAGATGCCAGCAACCCGGTTTCTCCGCTTCAGTGGGGTCCAGAAACCGGGTTGCAGGAAGCGATGAGAGCGCACAGCAAGTGGTGCAAAAAACCCGGTTTCCAGGGCTGAGGGTTTCGCCAAGGGGCAGAATGCCATGGCAGAGCCACGGCAGGGGAGCTAAACCTTTACTCAAATGTGAGCGGATCTGGAATTCGGAGAGGAATTGTTTGATTGCGGTGTTTACGATAGATGTGAAAATCACTGTCTAATGTGAGAATTTGAGCATCTGAGTGTAACTCTGCCATTCTCACTAAACAGGCATCAGCTAAAGACATGGGTACAGACTCATATCGTTCTAAAAGTTGCCGAACCGATGCATATTCCTCACCAAGCGAGAAATCTAGATGTAAAATATCTCTAGATAACAACTGCATAATTGCATCACGTCCCCCATAGATATTTTTCAGCAAAAACAAGCTTCGGTAATTACAGGTTCACAGGTGAGCAATGGAGGATCAATAATTTGCTATTGTGCTAATAACCATCCATGCCATGAATCACGAGCATTCAGGAATGCAACCAATGGACCAGTATCAATAATGGTTTGAGTCATTGACCAAAACCCTCAAAATATTGAGGGTTGGTTGAAAGATCCGAAGGCCCATCAAGACAGCCGGCCAGATCACGGGCAAGGTCAAAGGCAGACGGAGCAGAATCTGGGGTGGGATTGTCAGCAGTGCTAAGGAGTTCTTGTAGTTGCTGGGTGAAATGAGTGGAATTGGTACGCAGGGGACGGATCAATTGGAGCAAAAGATGCACCGATGCATCGGGAGCAAGGAGAATTTCCTGAATCAGTTGTTCGCGGGGAGTCATCGTCGGTGAAAGGGGGAGAAGTTTTGTTTCTATGGTAGCGATGATTGGGTAAGTTCCTCGTTACTTGGCTCTGCCAAGTAACGCACCCCGGAGGGCTTCTGCCTCCACCAGGCGGCAGAGCCGCCCAACACCCCTGCCATGGCAGAGCCACGGCAGGGGAGCTAATTGATGGTCATGGCTCAGTGTTTTGCTCCACACCCGGCGAAAAGAACCAATCATCAATGGCCTTGCGAATATCTTGGGCAAAAAGTGCCAAAATGACCGCCAGAGCAACGCTCAAAATTGCCACAACAACCCCCACAGCCGTTACACGGAGCGTATCACGAGCTACCCGAAAATTTGGATCAATAGCTGGAACAGGAGGCGGCGGCGGTACAGGAGCGATCGCTGGGACCCCCCCCCGGCAACAACGCCAAAAATGCCTCAATGGTTGGGGGGCGATCGCCATAATCCAACGCCATCCCCTCCCGAATTGCCCGATTTGTTTGATCACTCACCCCCGCAATGGGGGGCAGCTTCCGATCCTTGCGCTCCAACTTCACCCGCTCTTCCGCATGGGGAGGCACATCCCCCGATAACAGCGTGAAAAGCGTCGCCGCCAACGCATAGACATCACAATAGGGCTGCGCCTTCTCGCGGGGATCATAAAGCTCTAGAGGGCTATAGCCATCGGTATTACTGGAATAAATCGACGTGAGCGTTTCGTTAAACCCTTTCGTCACCCCAAAATCAATCAACACCGCCTCCGGTTTACCCGCCGCCAACACAATATTGGCCGGCTTCACATCTCGATGCACCAACCCCTCCCGATGCACCACCTTCAACGCCTCTCCCACTTGGCGGATATAGGTCAAGGCCTCACCTTCTGGCAGAGTTTTCGTCGGCAAACTCGCTAAATCCTGCCCCGCCACAAAGGCCATGACAATAAACGCCCGACCCTGCTCCAGAAACGAACCGAAACACCGGACAATGTGGGGGTGCTGACAACGGGCCAACTTCACCGCCTCAGCAATCAACTTGTTATTGAACTTGTCCTGCTCCTGGGGGGCCAGTTGCGCCCAAACCGCATCCCGCACTGTCTTGAGGACAAGGCGATCGCCCCCCTTGCGCTCCGCCAGGTAACTAATCCCCACCCGCCCCTCATTGAGCGATCGCACCACCCGATATTCTCCCCGGTGCAACCTGTCCCCTGCCTGCCAGCCCATGAATGCCCTGCAACCTCAACGCCTTTTATGGTAATTGCAACTCGGTTGGGGGAACCAAGCCCATCGGAGATACTTCCCCTACAATCGCTACCCCTTGCCGTTGTCACCGGTCACATACAGTTAGACCATCAACCTGTCCTCGTACTCTGGTGAGGGATTGAGCGTGGCAAGGGAGCAATCGTCTTGGACCGCAGACCCTCTCAGTCTGTTCACCCAGCCGCCGATGACCCCTTTATGGTCATGGCGTTTTCTGCTGTTAGCATAGAGGCGATTCTTAGCGATCCGCCGCCATCGCCCTTTGCCAGACCGAGGCTCGGGGTGCGAGAATGCAGATTGCTCCCGGCGTCCTTTGCCCTTCATGGCTCACGTTGTTCTCGACAAGATTTACAAAAACTTCCCGGCTCGACGCGGGGAGGCGGCGGCGGCGGGTGCTCACACCAGGGTCCTGCGCGGCATCGATCTGACGGTGCGAGATGGCGAGTTTCTGGTGTTGGTAGGGCCCTCGGGCTGTGGCAAGAGTACGCTCCTCCGCACGATTGCGGGTCTCGAGCCGGTCACGGCGGGGCACATTTATGTGGGCGATCGCCTCGTCAACGCCCTCCCCCCGAAGGAGCGCGATATTGCGATGGTCTTCCAGAGCTACGCCCTCTATCCCCATCTGAGCGTTTACGACAACATCGCTTTTGGCCTGCGCCGGACGGCTGCGACGCCCCCGGAGTCGGCGGGCCCCCCGTGGCAACGCCGAGCCCAGCGGGCCTGGGTCGGGCTCACGCGGGGCCTTCCAGCACCCCTGCGCTACGACTCTCCCCAAGAGCGGGCGATCGCCAAGCAGGTGCGGGCGGTGGCCCAGTTGCTCCAGATCGAGCCCCTGTTGGCCCGGCGGCCCCGGCAACTCTCGGGGGGGCAAAAGCAACGGGTGGCTCTGGGACGGGCGATCGCCCGGAATCCCCAAGTCTTTCTCATGGACGAGCCCTTGTCGAATCTGGATGCCAAGTTGCGGGCCGAGACCCGTGCCCAGATCGTCGCCTTGCAGCGGCAACTAGGGACGACGACGATCTATGTCACCCATGACCAGACGGAGGCCATGACCATGGGCGATCGCATTGCCGTGATGCAGGCCGGGGAAATTCAGCAACTGGCAGAACCCTTAACGCTCTACAACCAGCCGGCCAATCGCTTTGTGGCCGAGTTCATTGGCTCCCCGCCGATGAATTTCTTGCCGGTGCTGGTGCAGCCGCCGTCCCTGGTGGCCTATGAACAGTTTCGCCTCACCTTGCCCCCCGAACGCTGGGAGCCCCGGTTGCAGGGCCACTACGGTCAAACCCTCTGGCTGGGGATTCGGCCCGAGCACCTCCAGCTCAGCCCGGCTGCACCCAAGAATCTCGCGGTTAGCGTTGAATTGGTCGAGGCTCTGGGCCACGATACCTATCTGACGGTTCATCTCTGCGATGATCCGGACTTGCGCCTCCAGGTGCGTGTGCCCCCCACCGTGCTGGTGCGGGCCGGCGAAACCCTCTGGCTCTCGTTGCAGCCGGAGAAAGTTCACCTGTTTGATCCGCAAACGGGGCGAAATCTCTGGCAGACTGGTTAAGGTTGGTTGGCTGAGTTTTTCCCGTAACCGCGTTTTTCCCGTAACCGCATGATGCAAGCAGCTTCGCGCCTCACTTTGGCGATCGCCGCCGCCGCCCTGGCCCTGGGCTCCAGCTCTCCCCTCCAGGCCCAAGGGGGGGCTGGCTCCCCCACAGGAGGAGCAGACCAACGCTGTGCCAGCCTCACGGGGGAGGCTCAGCTCGAAGCCTGTCGCCAAGCCCTAGAGGCTGCTCCGGAGCGGCCGGAACTCTGGTTCCATCTCGGTCAGGCCCTGGCAACGCTCAACCGCCACGACGCGGCGACCCGGGCCTACAGCCAAGCAGCCCAGGTCGTGCGCGGCCGCCGCGATCTTGCCGTGTCTCGGCTGCCCGGATACCAGCAGACGGTCGCGCCGTTTTTGCGGGATATTCTGCGCTTTGAGGGCCAAGCCTGTCAGGCCAATGTGCGGGCCCAGCGCCAAGAAATGGATGCCATGTTGAGCGATGCGGAGAGCCTCCAGCAACTGGAGGCGGCGATCGCCAGCGGCCAAGTGGAGGGGGAAGCCCTCGCCCGTCTGCGCGAGATGCAAGCTGAAATCCGCCGCTTCCGCAACAATCCCGCTGCCCTTGAGGAGCGGATGCAGTCGGCTCTAGCCACCTGCCGCCAGCAAATGCAAGCCGCTCTGGAGCAGTTGGGCTTGAGCAGCCCAGAGCGCTAGGATTCCCTGGAATTCCCAGGAATTTTTGGCCGCCAGCGACCCGATAACACGGTTGGGGGTTGGGTTGCGAAGGGGTTGGGTTGCGAAATTGCGAGTCGCGAGACTTCACTCCTAGGCTAACTGCCGCGACTCCTGCTCTAGGGCGCGAATCAGCTCGGCATCGCCTTGGGAACGGGCCACCTGTAAGCGGTGGGCCAGGTTGGCTCGGAGGTTCTGTTGGTGAACCCGGAGCGCCGCATCGATTTCTGACTCAGGCCCACGGGCGCTGCTGGGCTGGCAGACTTGGGCGATCACCGCGAGCTGCGATCGCAGGGCCACTTCCGTTTGAATCAACGGACAGCTTTGGTAGACCGTGCCGCGATAGAACAGGGGTGGCTTGGCCCGGAGCTGCGGGACGTGCTGCGGATAGGCGCGGTGGTAGGTGCAGCCGCGATAGGTACCGACTAACTCGCTTTCTTTAACTTCTAAGGAGAAGGGCTCCCGTTCGTAGTGAACCCCCCAATAGGCCGTCTTCATGACTAAAATCCCCCCCCAGCCGAGCTAGCAACCGACTAGCAGCGGCAAAAAAATATTGCTGTCTTGTTGTTTTATCAAGGGGGCAGAGCCTCCGTAGGCCCCTGCCCCCAGGGGACATAGCCCTAGTGGGTGTAGCGCACACCGCGATACTTGAGTTCGTGGCTTTCGCTACTCCGTAGTTGCTGGCGATAACGATGCACCTTCCAGGGTTTGCCGCGATAGGTGCCGCCGATCTCGCCTTCGATCACGTCGAGCGTTTTCGGTTCGGCTTCGTAGTGAACACCACGGAATGATAGTTGCATAAGTCTTCCTCCGAAGGCCAGTCCTGAGTTTCTGTATCCATTGTAACAATCTCTCCTCGGAAGCGGGAATTTGTTACGGAAAATTGAGACAAGAATCGTAGAAGCCGAAAGTTCAGCAGTGATCTGAGAGGCGGCGGTTGCCGACGGCGGTTGCCGGGCGGCGCGGCCGTTGGGGGGTCGGGGGGGGTGGTGTTGTGGGCGATCGCCCGGCCCGCAGCCGATAACAGAGGCTGAGACCCCGCAGCCAGAGGCCGGGGTAGCGGGCCTCGAGCCAGGGTTGCCAGCGCTGCCAGCAGGCCGGAAACCAGCCCCCCAGCAAGGCATTCACCAGCGCATCCCCGCTAAACAGGGCATAGGCTCCCAGCCAGCGGAGAAAGTCCAAGGCCCCGGCCTGCCGCCAGATCCATCTAATCAGGGCCGGATTCTGGCGAGCTGCCTTGAGGGCAAGGCGATTGAAGGTGAGCCAACTGAAGCGGTCCTTAATAAACGTATCCGCCACGGCCGGCGGCTCCTGGGCCAGGAGACCAAAGAAGGTATTGAGCATGGCATTGATTCGCTGGGGCGGGAGGGCTTGGCCCGTCGGCACCATCATCCCCTTGGAAAAGAGCCAGGTCACGGCAATGTTGCTCTGGTAGGCACGGATCGAATTGAGGGCCGTGGCTTGCAGGAGGTCGTGCTTCAAGGCTACGTCCAGCAGCGCCGTCAGGCGGCCGAGATTCCGCACCAGGGAGCCGAAGCCCGTGAAGACTAAGGGGGATTGCAACGAGGCCGCATCCCCAATCGCCAAGAGCCGATCCATCGCCACGCGGCGATCTCCGGCCCCGACGCTGAAATGGCCGGGAATGTAGCCAAAGGTTGGCTTTTTCCAGACGAGGCGATCGCGATCGCAGCGCCGATACTCCGGCAGGATACTGAAGAAGTCCTCATACATCGTCAGCAGCGAACCGGGGTTCTCGGGGTGAACCTGATGGTAGTGGAAGAGGTAGATCGTTAACTCCTCGCCCGCGCCCGGAAACAACTCCCAGATCAACTGTCGGCCCCGGGAGATGTCCCCGTGGGAGTTGAGCACATCGCCGTAGTGAGCATCCCAGACGCCGGCCGGAAACCCGCCATCAATCACGGCCCCCACAGTTGGGCAGACACTATCAAAGGTGCGATCGCCATTGAGCTGCCAGGCAAGCGGCGACGCGGTTCCCATGGCATCAATGATCAGGCGGCCGCTGAAGTGGTGGGTTTCGCCCGTCGGTAAATGCGTGGCCCGCACCCGGGCCTGGTTGTCATAGACCTCCGCCTGCTCAAACTCCGTGTGCTCCCAGACCTCGCCCCCCGCCGCCCGCAGCTTCTCGCCACACAGTTGCAGCAGGGTGGAGGTATCGAGGGCAATATTCAACACCGTCGGCGTGTGCAAAATCGCGGCCTTCAGGTGCGGCGGATTGTTGCCGTCAAAGAATTTGCTAAAGCCATCGCGATACTCGCAGGCGATGACCTGCTCAAACTCCGCTGGGGTGAAGAGGCCCAAATCGATCAGACTCTGGAACTCGCCGCGCGAAATATTCCACTCCCGGTTCATGCGCCCAAAGGCCAGCCGCTCGATCAGCAGCACTCGGTAGCCCCGCTGGGCCATGACGGCCGCGTGGATCGCCCCTAGGGCGCCGCCGAGGTAGATCAGGTCATAGTCTGGGCGACCGTCGGCGGCCCCGGGCTGACGAACGATCACCGTGGCCGGCTGCTGGGGCTGGCGCACACTATCCCGCCAGCGCTTTTCCCACCAGTAAACGCGCTGAAGATCCGCTTCTCCCTGGGGCATCTGGCGAAAGTAGCGGACGGTCTCGGGGTAGTGGGGCGCGAGGGCGTCAAAGATCGACTGCTGCCTGAGGTCGATGGCGGGCAGGGCCGGGTACTGGGGCGGGAAACGCTGTTGCAGCTCCCGCTGGAGCTGCTCCTGCAACCGGTGCTCTTGGGGGCTGGGGCGATCGCCCCAACGAAACAGCTTCAGATAGGTCGTGCGCTGAAGCGACCAGAGAAAAATCGCCAACTCAGCATCAGGTGCTTCTGAAAACCCTAACTGGAGGCCGTCGGGGGTCAAGCGGCGTTCACCCCCGAGGGGCTGCCATTCCTGCTGTAACCAGGCCAAGACAGCCGCGGTATCGGGGGTGGGAATTTCGAGGTAAAGCAGTTCTTTCATAGTGTGCGGAGTGTCGGCGCTGGCGATCGCCCCCCAGTCGGAACTCTGAATCGAGCCGCCCAGGCGCTATCGGGGTGAGGCCGAAAAATTCTTAACGCCCTTTAATCAAAGTTAACACTGCGTTGATTTTTGCAACGCCATTGTACGCGACGGCGGGCCAGCTTCAGCGAGAGCACCTCCGTTTAGCCCCTGCCAGGGGAGGTGCGATCGCCACATCGACCCGATTCTAGGCTTGAAGAACCCAGCGAGCACGCCCCCCGAGCGGGCTGCCGGGGCCTAGCGCAACACCTCGACCGCGCACTGGCGACCGATCTCCGTCAACACCGCCGGAGAAGTGCCCGTCCGTTGGGCCTCCTGCATCAGGCTGCGGAGTTGCGCTTCCGACAGCTGCTCCTGAAGGCGGGTCAGGGTACATTGGCAGAGCTGCGTCGCCAGCGCAGCGGCCAGGCCAGCCCGCTGGGCATCCCGCTGACAGGCTTGCAGGTAGTTGTTGCGGAAGGTGGCGGAGTACTGGTTGGCGCGGGCGGGGTGGGGGCTGCTGGCGATCGCCAAGCCCAGCACCGCGAGCAGTCCCCAGCGGACGGCCGGCCGAGGGGCCGCCGGGGTGGGCAATTTTGACAACAACAAGCAATTACGCATGGTTCTCAGGACCCTAGCATTACGGTTGACAAGCAAATTACGATCCCACTCTAGCCCTATGCCCCCGAAAATTGACGCCCTTCTCGTCCCCCAGGGGGCAGAATTTCAGGCCTGCCAGCGAGGCTGGCGGTCCCCAGCGGGTCGCGATCGCCCCCCCCTCCTCGCCATCCCCGCCGGCCCCCAGCCCGTCCAAGCCTTTCTCGCCCAAACCCCCACCCTCAACCCGCAGCAAACCGTAGTGCTCCTAGGCCTCGGCGGCGCCCTCCAACCCGGCTGGGCCGTGGGCCGCATCGCCCTGTACCGCGACTGCTGGGTTGGTTCCCAGCGTTACACCCTGTCCGGGGAGCTGCTGACCTGGCTGCAAACCATCCTGGGGGCCGAGACCGTCACCGGCCTGGGGAGCGATCGCCTGATCACCCAAGCCCAAGAAAAGCAAGCCCTTGGAAAAACCCACCAAGCCGCCCTCGTAGACATGGAAAGCGGGCCCGTCCTCCGCTACTTCCAGCGAGCCGCCATCCTCCGCATCGTCAGCGACGACTGCACCCAAGACCTCCCCGATCTCACCGCCGCCTTCGACCCCCAAGGCCGCCTGCGGCCCCTCCCCCTAGCCTGGAGCCTCGCTCGGGAACCCCGCAAGGCCGCCCCCCTGATTCGTGGCTCCCTCCGGGCCCTGTCGGTCTTGACTCGAGTCACCGCGCGTCTGGGCCAAGCCTTAGGGGCCGGGCCCTAGACGGGGGCCGACTGCCAAGCCGGTGGAGACGCGGCTACCTGCTGGGCCAGCCAGTCCAGGAGCATGGCGTTAAATTCCGCCGGCGCTTCATCGTGGGGGCAGTGGCCGCGATGGGCGAGGGGCACAAAGGTCAAGCGCGGATTACAGTCTTGGTAGTAGCGGGCGAGACTGAAGGGAACCATGCGATCCTGCTCCCCCCAGGCTAGCAGCATCGGAATCTTCAAGTTCGCCAACAAGGGACTCATGGGCGGGGCAAAGTTGGGCTGGCGGACGGCCCGCGCCAGGGCGCAAAAGGCGGCGGCCGCTCCCTGATCGTGGGGAGGTCGCGCCAAGATCTCGATCAGCTCCGGCGTGACCGCTGCCGCATCGCTGTAGGCAACCTGAGCCCAGCGCCGCAAGATGGCGCGCTGGCGCAATAGCCGGAACAACAAGCGGAGCAGCAGGGGCGAGGCTACAGCATCTTCTAACCCCAGGACCAGAGGCTGCGCCCAGGGGGGGATCGCCGCTTGGCGGTGGCTCACATCCGGTAGGTTGAGCATCACCAAGCCGCCAGCGACGTTGGGGTAGGCCGAGGCCGTTGTGGCTGCGACCAAGGAGCCCAGGGAATTGCCCACCAGCACGACGGGCTCGCCGATGAAGGTGGCCCAAAAATCGTGAACCTGGGCCGCCCAGAGGAAGGCGCTGTAGTCTGTGGCTGCCTTGCGGGCGGCCCCAAAGCCGAGCAGGTCCAGAGCGTAGACGGTGCGCTCCTGGGCCAGGACGGGGATATTGTGCCGCCAGTGCTCGATCGCCGCCCCAAAGCCGTGGAGGAGGAGTAGGGGACTACCAATAGGTCGGCGGGGTTGCTGCACGCTGTAGCGAATCTGCCAACCCCGCCAGAGCCAATCGCGCTGGCGACCAATACGCTGGGACCAAGGAGAGGTCTGAGTCACGAAAACTGCCGCTGATAACTGCCTTGATTGTAAAGTATTTGTAAAGGCGGTGGAAATGGGTGAGGCGGCGGGCGATCGCCCCTGAACATCAAGTTCCATAAACCTAGGCAGTACGAAATCTATTCAGAGTCAGTACAATAGCAAGGGAGTTCCTGTGAAGGGTGCATCTCAGTTAGGCAAGTTTGCCCTCATTCCCCGGCCCCTTCTCCCAAGTAGGGCAAAGGGGAGTCTCCAAAGTGGGATGCACCCCCTGGGAACCTCGTTTCCGTCCAACCAACCTTAGTAAAGTTATTCCTTGCCACAACCTATCGCCATCCTACGCTTGTGAAAGACAGCAGAAAATTCCGTTCCGATGCGCCCCAGATCAACGAGCGCATCCGTTTCCCCAAGATTCGCCTGATCGACACCGACGGCGGGCAACTGGGCGTCGTCGCCACCGAGGAGGGCCGCCGCCTCGCCCAGGAGAAGGAACTGGATCTTGTCCTAGTCAGCGACAAGGCCGATCCGCCAGTCTGTCGCATTATGGACTACGGCAAGTACAAGTTTGAACAGGAGAAACGGGCCCGCGAAGCTCGCAAGAAGCAGCACACAGCGGACGTGAAGGAAGTCAAGATGCGCTACAAGATTGACGACCACGACTACCAGGTGCGCGTCAGGAATGCCCATCGCTTCCTCAAGGCCGGCGATAAGGTGAAGGCGACGATCACCTTTCGTGGCCGCGAAATCCAGCACACCAACTTGGCGGAAGATCTGCTCAAGCGTATGGCGGCTGACCTCGAGGACGTTGCTGAGCTACAACAAGCGCCAAAGCGCGAAGGCCGTAATATGATGATGCTACTGTCGCCGAAGAAATAAGCTTCGGCGCGATCGCGCAATAATCTTGGTCAGTAGCTAGCGCCCCGCCGCGCTGACGCGCTGCCGCCCGGTAGCCAGAGGCATGAAGACAAGGAGTGCAACTGTCAAGGGAGATTGGGGACGCAAGTTCCTAACGCTGCTGAACCTTCGGCCGGAAGAGAGCGAGCGAACATTCTTAATGTTCGCTTTTTATACGATCACCTCCATCGGGCTGCTCTGGCTTGAACAAACGGGGATCGCGCTCTTCCTCGAGCGCTTCGGGGCCAGCGGTCTACCCCTGATCTATATTGCCAGCGCCTTGATGGGCTCCGGACTGGGAGTTATTTACTCCTGGCTCCAGAACAATCTGCCCCTGAAGCGGGTGTTTTTGGTGATCGCCCTGCTGATGTCCCTGCCGCTGTTCCTTTTCCGCCTCGGCCTGGAGATGGAGGCGACCAATGGCCTGGTGATCCTGATCACCGTCTTCGTGCTGCGGCTCTGGATGGATGCAGAGGAGATCCTCAATGATCTCAACTCTCAGGTGGCCGCGAACCAACTCTTCAACATCCGCGAGATCAAGCGCGCCTATCCGATCGTCTCCAGTGGCCTGCTGGTGGGCGATGTGGTGTCCGGTTTCTCCCTCCCCCTCCTGCTGCTGCTGATTGGGTTAAAGAATGTCCTGATCGCGGCGGCCGTCATGGTGTTGCTGGGAGGGGCAACGCTACTCTACCTCAGCAACCGCTACAAGCAGGCCTTTCCCGATACGCCCGTGCGGGATCTGGATGACCCGCAAACCACCTACAGCGCCCGCCGCACCAGTGGCACGTTGCGTCGCTACGTGATCCCGCTCTTCGCCTTTTTCATCCTTGGCGAGGTGCTGTTTTTGTTAGTCGAGTTTCAGTACCTGGGGGAGCTGGAGCGGGTTTATCCCGATACGGATGAAATCGCGGGCTTCCTCGGTTTGTTCTCCGGCATCATCGGCATTTTTGAATTGGCGACCCAATGGTTCGTATCGAGCCGGGCCGTTGAGCGGCTGGGGGTGTTCATTGCCGCGATGTTCCTGCCGGTATCGCTCTCGATTCTGGGCCTGTTCACGATTCTTTTTGACTTTGGCGGCTTCTTGACCATTGACAGCGCTCAGATTCTATTCTTTGGCGCGATCGTGCTGAAGTTTTTTGATGAACTACTGCGCTACACTCTCATTGCTGGAATTGAACCATTCCTTTTTCAACCCATCCCGGCTGAACTGCGGGGCGATATCCAAACTCAGGTTCAAGGCATTGCGGAACCCCTCTCAACGGGCCTGACGGGGGCGGCGATCCTGGGGGTCGTCTGGCTGCTCCCTCAGCTCTTCACAGACCTGGACATAGAAGAGCTGCGCCAGTTGCGGGGGGGGTTTTTCATCTTGGCGATTGTGCTCTTTTCTGTGATCTGGGCGAGTTGTGCCCTGCTGCTGCGGCGGACCTATGTCAGCTTGCTGGTGCAAAGTGCGGAGCAGGGTCGCTTGGGCTTTGCGAATGTGGATCTCAAGGCCTTTAATCGGGCGATCGTGGAGTCTTTGGACCAGCAAAGCAATGAAGAAGACCAGCGCTCTTGTTTGCAGTTGCTCGAACGAATTGACCCGGCAGGGGCGGGGGAAATTCTCGCGCCTCGCTTGCCTCGTTTTTCGCCAAATCTCCAGCGACAGAGTATGTCAATTCTGTTACAGTATCCCCAGATTACTTACTTAGGGGATGTCCAGCGCCTGATTGAGACGAAGCCGGATCTGGAAGTTCTGGCCTTGGCCCTTCGCTATATCTGGCTGGCGCAACCGGAACTGGAAACCCACACCCTGCGCCCCTATCTCCATGAGCGGGTTGATCCGATGGTGCGGGGCACGGCGGCCGGACTGATCCTGAGTCGCGGTCGCCCGGAGGATCGCCAGGAGGCCCAGGCAGCCCTGGAGCAAATGCTAGCCTCGCGGCGGGAGCGGGAGCGGGTCGTGGGGGTGCAGGCTCTCCAAGCGGCGACGGCGGATGAATCGCTGGTACGCACCTATTTACCGGACTTGCTTCAGGATGAGTCGGCACGGGTGCGCTGTGCGCTGCTGGAGGCGATCGCCAGTCGCCGCCTGCGAGAGTACTATCCTTCTCTCGTCAAGGGTCTGTCCTATCGCTCGACTCGAGAGGCGGCGCGCCAGTCCCTGGTGCGCTTGCAAGATGAAGCCCTGCCCCTGCTGCGAGAGCTGGCGGCCGATGTGCGCCGACCGGACTTTATTCGCCTCCAGGCTTGGAGTGCAATGGCAGAGATCGATAGTGAGGCCTCGTTGACGCTGTTGATCCAGCAGTTGCTGGCCAGCTGGGGCACGGCCCGCCGCAATCTACTGCGGATTTTGCTCAAGATTCCGGGCGATCGCGGCATTGAAGCGATTCTCGACCAGATCGGCCGCAGTGGCGTGGAGGCGATGGTTGAGCAGGAACTGCTGCTCTTGGCCCAGGTCTACGCGGCTGAACTGGACCTCAACACGGAACAAGTCCTCGGCCGCGAGGCGGATCTGCTCCGCAGCGCTTTGCAGGGGATGCAGTCGGACGTGTTCGACCGCTGTTTCCTGGTCCTGAAGCTGCTCTATCCCTTCAGCACCATCCAGGCAGCGATGCTGAACCTGGATTCGGAGTCGGAGATTAATATGGCCCTGGGGCTGGAGATTCTCGACAACACGCTCAATATCCCCCAGAAGCAGATCTTCTTGCAGGTGATCGAGCGCCGCCCCCTGCGCCAGCGTTTGGCGGATTTGGGAGAATTGGCTCCCTATCAACCTCTGCCGCCAAATCAGCGTTTGCGTCAGTTGATGGAGTTTCGCTATTTCCTCTCGGATTGGACGCTGGCCTGCTGTTTTCACGTCGCTCGGGCCCAGCGCTGGGGGATTAGTCGGGAGGCGAGTTTGCTGGGTCTGCGCCATGCGAGTAGCTTTGTCCGCGAGGCCGTGCTTGCCTATCTGAAGGTGGCCAGCCCGCGTACTTGTCTGGAGCTGCTCCCGGTGCTCAAAAATGATCCAGACCCTCTGGTAGCGGCCCAGGTGGATCGTCTCAAGGTGGAGCTGGAAGCCTGAGGTCTTGATCCTGAAATTTGGCAGGGGAAACTGCCGAAACGCCGTGAAATATCTGCGATATGATGCAAATACGCTGTTGCCAGGTGCGCGATCGCGGTCTGCCCTTACCTCTGTTGTGGAGCCGCTATGTTAAGCAGTTTTGAGCGCTTGCTGTTTATCCGGCGCGTCTCAATTTTTCAGGAGTTGCGCGATGAATTCCTGGTCAAGCTTGCCTCAGCAATGGATGAGCTTTCGTTCCCGGCCAATCACACGATCTTTGAGCAGGGGGAAGAAGGGCGATCGCTCTACGTCGTGATTTCGGGGCGGGTGCGGGTGCATTTGGGCGATCGCGACCTGGCCCAGTTGGAGCAGGGAACTTTTTTTGGTGAAATGGCCCTGTTCGACGCCGAGCCCCGCTCGGCTTCAGTGACGACGGTGGAAAACTGTGACTGCTTGACCCTGAACCAGTTGCAACTGATCGACGCCATCGAAGAGACGCCAGAAATCGCCGTCAACATCACCCGCGCCCTCTCGCGCCGCATCCGGGAACTCAACAGCAAGATCAATACCTACGAAGCCCAGATCAAGGCGGTCGGAGCTGGCAAGAGTTAGCGCGGCCTGGGCTCCCCCCCGGGGAGCCTTGTCCGGCTTCCCCTTCGCCCATTTTGGGGAGCGGGGGACTGCGGGGATGAGGGCCGAGATGAGTTTACTGAGTAACTCAGGGGGAGAGGGAATCGAAGGTGTGGAGTGGCTCCCCTCGCCCTTTGGGAGAGGGGTAGGGGGTGAGGGCCCTCAAGTCAAGCCGGAACCGTCAGGTGCTCAGCACGGTCAAACTCGGCCTGTAAGCGTCCGAGCCGAGCCTGAACATGGGCTAACTGCTCCTGACGCTCGGCGAGGAGCATGATCACGGTGTCGGTGGCCGCCTCTTGCTGCTCCCGCTCTTGTAACAGGCGCTCAAATTCAATCAAAAAGCGGTGAATGTAGTCATTGATTTGCTGCTCGACATGTCTAAAGTCATCGGCGACCTGTTGCTTGATCGCCTTTTCCACGACCGCTAAACTGCCAATCATCTGGGCGTCGATTTCACGGGCGATCGCCTTCAGGGTCTGCTGCAAATCAATTTGATAACAATCCCGGCGATCCTCAACCTGAATATCGACTTCGTAATCATGGCAGAAAGCCTTGCGACGTTCTTTCGTCCAGCGGCTATAGTTTTCGGTCTGTCGCTGGACCTGGGTATCAATACCCTGGAAGTCAAACATCAAGGTTTGAATCGGGTTGACATTCAGGGTAATGTCCAAGGCTTCCCCTAAGTAGTTGGAAAGCTCGTTGGAAATTTGCTGGACCTGTTCGCAAATTTGAGCGACTAATTCCTGGCGAATTTCGGCCCCCTGGCGGGATAGTTCATCTTGAGTACTCACCCACCAATTCTTGATTAAAATCGCACAAAAGCGATTGATGTCCTGCTTAACTCGCTCAACTTCCCCTGGAGTCTGACAGCGAACTTGAAAGGGGCGATCGCCGGTCCCCAAGACATCCTTCAGAGCTCGTTGCAGAGAGTCCGCGACCCGCTGGGGCACTGGCAAAGTCGCCGCCGCTGCTGCCACCGTCTGCCCAGCGAGCGGCTCTGCTGAGCGCTCCTGAGCAAAGCGCTCAAACTCCTGCTGGATGGTGAGCTTGGCCCGCTCTGCAAAGTCGCTGATTTCAGCCTTAAACTGGGCGACAAGCTTGCGCTCTTGTTGCTCGATCAACGTTTTGACCTGGCGCACCTGAATAATCGCCAACTTCGCCAACTGCTTATACTCCTCCAAGCGTTGGCGCAGAGGCGCAATCTCCATTTGCCAGCCCCGGATGCGGGCCTTCAAAATATCCTCACTTCCCGCCGCTGCCTTCACTAGCGTTGCTAGAGCATCGTGTAACAAGTTCCAGCCAGAATGGGCAATGACCGTGCCGATCACGGCTTGTTCAATCTGAGGAATGGCGCTGTCAGCGAGGGCTTGGGGGGCGATTTTCTGGGGTGATGGCACGAGGAGATCCCCCTCCTCCGTTTCGCGAGCATAGTGACCCCCAAAAAAGCGTTTGAAGTTTTTCAGGTGAGTGTCCGTAGCTCGGCCCTTGAGGATCAGTTTCGCTAGCAGGCCTTGCCAAGCACTCGCAGGATAGATCTGGGGCTCTGAAATTCCAAAAGCTTGCAGATTTCGCTGCAAATCTTCAATGACTTGGGCAATCGGGCGATCCTCAGCCGTGTGGCGGTCAATCTTATTAAGGATGAAGTAAAGAGTACCCCGACGGTGGGCGAAATAGTCCTGTCGCTGCTCTAGTAAGTCTTGGAGCAGCTCTGCATTGGTATTGTCTTTGAACGTTGTGTAGTCAAGGATGAACAGAATTGCATCACAGGTGCGTAGGGCAGCGAGGGCGGTCTCCTTGAGGGCCACGGTGTTGAAGCCGGCACTACTCCACTCGTTGGGCCCGGGGGTATCGACGAGGGTAAATCCGCTGAGGGCAGGAAGATTCTCGAGGGCAGCAATGGGATGCTCAAGCTCGAAGCGCAGGGTGCGATCGCGGTTTCCCGTTGCTCGGATCGCATGGGTACGGTCAAGAAACTGTTGCCGGATCGTCGCGGCTTCGCCGGCGGCAATCAGCACGGGCGTGCGGCTGCCAGCGCGGTACTCGAGCAGGCGCGGCTGTTGGTGGGGGCCAAGGGGGCGAATATCGGTGCGGCAAACGGTACAGGCTTCGGTTTCACTCGCCAGCACATCAGCCCCGATCAGGGCGTTGAGTAGGGTGCTTTTGCCGGCCTTCATGGCGGCGATCGCTGCGACCTGAAAGCGCTGCTCGCGCAGGGCCTCGAGGGCCCGCTGCACATCGGCCTGGATGCTGGCAAAACTCTCAGCATCCTCAACCAGGTTCCAGTGAGCCCAGCGCAATTCGCGCACAGAATCCAACAGATGCTGACCCGCCTCCAGGAGGCGCGCGTGTGTTTCTTGGTAGTGCTGGGAGGACATAGAAACCGGCGATCGCCAGCGGCGGCGGGAAGCTAGCTAAAAGCTTATACCAATTCTTTCAGGGTTGAGTGAGAATGCAGCCAAGACCCCAACTCTGGCTGCGTCCCAGCTCAACCAGGGTCGCTGCTAAGCCCTCATTCTCCAGCCCCTGCTCCCGAAGCTGGGAGCAGGGGAATTAGAAGTTTCTCCCTCAACTGTAGGTCACTCATTACACCCGAGTTGACCGCTGACCTATTTTCCAAAAATTTCACGCTTGAGAACCCTGATCACTCCTTGGGTGCATCGCAGCAAGTTTGCCCCCTCTGCGAGCAGCCGCTGTGCATCTACATCCCCCAGCCTCTTCTTCCAAGAAGGGCGAAGGGAAGTCTTCCAAGTGAGATGCGCCTGCTGCGTCTTCACATCCCAGGTTGAGAGCGAAAGCCGCTCAAAACCGGTTGGGCCATGGCTAGACTTTAGGGGGTCATAACTCACGAGACCCCAGCCAACCTTGACGCCGAGCGATGAGTGAGATTGACGAGATTCCTCAAGGTTGAAATGTGCTCCCTGACTGGATTCCGTCTTGAACGGACGACAGGCCCTAGCCCCAACCCTCCCGCCCTAGCTCGGCCACCAAAATCAACCCCACTCCCCAAGCACCTGACCAAGCAATCCCGGAACTCACCCAAGGAAGGGAGCCGCAATTGTTACAATACTTTACTAAGACTTGCCGCCAAGCTTAGATTTTCCTCACTATTGAACCATGACTGACTCTGCTGTGCCTGCTGCTCCTCCGTCCTCTCCGGCCCCTCCGGCCGGCCTCGCGAGCCGACCCCCAAGGGACGAGAGGCAGCCCGAGCGCATCCGTAGCGTTCTGGATGCCGATACGCTCTCGGCCAGCGAAATTGGTCACTACGATCCTGACCTCATCAATGCCTACTATCGCCGCCACCCCTTCCAAGTCTTGGCCCGCCTCTTCGATATCCTTTGGCCTTTACTGGTTTTTACCTGGAACCTCTTCTGGGACAAGCTGCGCGGACAGGTAGCTGCCACGCAGCGGCAGCGGGCGATTCAGTTGCGCGAAATCCTCACCACCCTCGGCCCGACCTATATCAAAATCGGCCAGGCCCTCTCTACCCGCCCCGATCTCGTCCCCAGTGCCTACATGGACGAACTCGCGCAGCTCCAGGATCAACTGCCGCCGTTCCCCAACGAAGTAGCCTATCGATTCATTGAGGAAGAATTGGGTCGTCCCCCCGGCGAGGTCTACGCATCCCTCACAGCCGATCCAGTGGCCGCAGCGTCCCTAGGACAGGTCTACAAGGGAACCCTGAAAACAGGTGAAACGGTCGCCGTTAAGGTCCAGCGACCGGATCTCGTGCGCCGTATTACGCGAGATGTCTACCTGATTCGGGGTCTCGCGGCCTGGGCTCAACGGAGTTTAACCTGGCTGCGAAGTGATTTGGTGGCCATTGTTGATGAGTTTGCCGGTCGTATTTTTGAGGAAATGGATTATGCCCAAGAGGGACGCAATGCAGAAGAATTTGCAGAACTCTACGGCTACTTACCAGAAATCTATGTGCCCTGTATTTACTGGGACTACAGCGGTCGGCGAGTGCTGACAATGGAGTGGATTACAGGCACGAAATTGACCAAGCCGGAGGTGATTGAGGCCCAGGGAACCAGTGCCACCCACTTGATCGAGGTTGGGGTGGCTTGCTCCCTGCGGCAGTTGCTGGAGCACGGCTTTTTTCACGCGGATCCCCACCCCGGCAATTTGCTGGCGACGACGGATGGCAAGCTGGCTTACCTCGACTTTGGCATGATGAGCCGGATCAAGCCCTACCAACGCTATGGCTTGATTGAGGCGATTGTCCACTTGGTCAACCGCGATTTTGCGGCCCTCGCAGAGGATTATATAAAGCTGGAGTTTCTTGATCCCGGCACGGATTTGCGCCCGATTATCCCTGCCTTGGCTGATGTATTTGGCAATGCCCTAGGGGCTAGTGTGGCGGAATTAAATTTCAAAAGCATCACGGATCAGATGTCGGCGATTATGTACGAGTTTCCCTTCCGTGTGCCGGCCTACTATGCGTTGATTATTCGCTCTCTAGTGACGCTGGAGGGGATTGCCATTGGGATTGACCCGAACTTCAAAGTGTTGAGTAAGGCTTACCCCTACGTGGCAAAGCGGTTGCTCACGGACCCCTCGTTGGAGCTGCGGGCCTCCCTGCGGGATCTGTTGTTTAAGGATGGCAATTTTCGCTGGAATCGCCTAGAAAATCTGCTGCGAAATGCCAGCCATTCCGAAGATTTTGAGTTTGACCACACCCTGGATCAGGCGGTTGATTTTCTCTTTTCGGAGCGGGGAGAGTTTATTCGCGATCGCCTCGCCGAAGAACTGGTCACAGCAATTGACTTCTACAGCCGCCAGAGCTGGACAAACTTCTCGGCTTCGCTGCGCGATCGCCTCGCCCTGCTCCAAAATGGCTCCACCCCGCAGCCATCTCCCCCAGCACCCTCCCAACCAGTCTCGGGAGCCGCAGATAGCTGGCAGCATTTGCAAAACATCTGGGCGATCTTGGAGCAAACCCCTGGCTTTGATGCCACGCGCCTGCTGACGGTGCTGCCCTCCCTGATCGCGAAGCCAGAAACCCAGGCCCTAGGGCAAAAGGTAGCGAGCGGCCTCGCCCAGCGCCTAGCAGCTCGCTTGATTCGCAATCTCTTCCTAGAGGCGGCCCCAGCCCCGTCATCCTCCTCCCTCGGGTCGGGAGCAACGCCGCCCGTACCCCTACGCTTGCCCCCAGCCCAAGCGGCGCTGCGTTAGTAATTATGTCTGCGTAACAGCAGATTCCCCCCAATCGTCACGCTTGCGGGAAGCAAGCCCTAGCCGTCCTGCGGCCCAGCCGCTGGCTTAGCAACCTAACCTCTCGGCCCCAACTCTTGCCGCCCGGCTCCGCGCTCGTTGGGGGGCTTGCGCCGGCCGCTCGCGTGAAGTTTTGCGATGATATGTGACTAACTTACACGAAAAACAACTACTCATGGCGGCAGGTTGCAAATTCTCACGATTGCTTGCCAGAACTGGCTTTTATCCGCTTTGCTGGATCGATTCTGCTCTCCACTCTTTTTTGGGACGCCGCTGCGATCGCCTTGTTACCTTGAGACCATCAAGGCTCAGGAGGCGCTCGCCAGCCCGCGCGGCTGTTCCGAGAGCCTCGCTCGAAGATCAACGCCTGAAAATTTTTTCCCTCAACCTACACGCTGCCTGTGGCGGTGCTGTGATCGCAATGATGGGCGATCGCACCGGTTGTTCTGTTCTATCTTCAGCAAGTTCTCCCTATGTCCAGCGCTGCAACTCCCTACTGGCAAGCAAAAATTTGGGGCCTGCTCCACGACCCAGCTTTGAAGGCTCTACACGACAACACAGGTCGCGGCGGCGAAGGGGTTTGGTCGCACTTAGACTTAATGCAAGGTTGGCGATCGCCGAAGGAAACGCAACGCGCGATCGCTGATGCCGATCTGATTGCTTCTGCTAGCGATCGGAGCGCAATTGGCAGTATCAACTGCTCGGTGAATTACCGACTAGGAGAAGGTTTAGAAATTACGCATCTCCTCTCTGGAGCAATGCTGTTCTGGCGCATTGACGGCGACGAAATACTCGCCCAACAGCGTGCAGCGCGCTTGCAAGAATGCGAGCGCAGTTTACTCCCAGACTTCATTAGTCGCGAGATAAACGACCCGCAAAAAGTCTTGTGGTGGCTCTGGCGCTGTTTGCCCGAAGCTGCTGTTCAACACTTCGGAGATAACTCGCTATTAATGCCTGCGGAAACGCGCTTGCCCGATGGCTCAATCTGGAGTCATGCCAGCATCACTGCGGCACTTGCAGGTGCGATTGAAGGCTATGCCGGAAAACGTGAAAATTCCCGCCCTTATCTAGCGAACTTTACATTCTCGCCCGTTCAGGAGTTGATTAAGGCGAGTCGTAAAATGCGCGATTTCTGGGCTGGTTCCTGGATTTTGCACTATTTGTCGGCAAAAGTATGCTGGAAACTAGCAAACCTCTATGGGCCGGATGCGCTACTGTACCCCAGCCTATTTCAGCAGCCGCTCATCGACCATTGGCTATTGCAGCAATATCCTGATTTTGCGGACTGGATTAAAGTACCAAGCGATCGCCATTTACTAACAGCGGGCTTCCCTAATGTCATTGTGCTAATTTTGCCGCAAGAGCGTGTCGAGGCGGCCATGCAAATGGCTAAAGCAACCCTCAAGGCTGAGTGGCTGCAAATTGCTCAACTTGTTTTTGAAGCTCTCCAGAAAAGATCCTGGATGAAACAGTTGACAGCTAATGACAAGACTTGGCACAGTTGGCTCGATTCACAGTGGCAAACTTACTGGAGTGCTGTACCGATTGGCGATCGCCAACTGCCGCTCAAGGACACGCAAATTCTTCGTAACGCCGAAGTGAGTCCTGATGAAGATCCTTGGGTCTCTCAGCAAAATCGTGCTTTCCAATTAGACACGCCTGTCGCCCGCAAGCAAGAGCGATACTTATTTATTCAGCAGGAATTAGAGTTTCTGCGCTTGAGTTTTGGTCCTCAAAAACCTGGCGTTAATGTTGGCTCTTGGTGGCCTGCTATTTTCGATCAACTCCGTCTCAGTCTCAACACAATCAAAAATGCCCGCAATTGGCAGCTCCCCACTGCTTTCGGCCCGCGCTCAACGATCTCCGGCCTCGGCCCGGTCGTGTATCCCGATCGAGCTAAACAGGAAAAACGCTCGAAATCATCGCCAGAAACCCCAAGGAGTGACTGGGTGACGGAAGGTGAAACCCGCAAGCTCTGGGAGCGTAAGATCGGTCTCTTCGATGGTACTGAGGAACTCAATGCAACCGAAACAGTTAAGCGGGGCTTAGAAAAAGTGCTCGGTAAGCTTTTGAATCTCGAGGAGAGCGATCGCGCGAGTGAAGATATTGCCGCATCCTATCCCGACCTTACCTCTGGAGTTGCGGGTTACTTGCACCAAAACCCCAACCAGCGCGCTTATTTCCAGCAAGTTTGTAACCAACTCATTACAGAGTTTCCTTGGGCAGAAACAATAATTCACGATATGCGAGGCAAGTGGGGTATCCCCCTCGAAGACGAACGTCCTCAAAAATATCATCCTCGCCTCCTCAATGCTGGCTGGCTTGTAGAAGATGCACCCGGCTCTGTCCTTGAGGAAGAACAAGTACAAGCCAAGGAGCCAATTAGCAAAGACCAGGCCAAGATGAAACTGCGAACTCACTTACAAACAGCCATCGATCGCCACTACCCGACCAGAAATCCTGCTGATTGGTATGTCCTTGCGGCTGGCGATGGCGACGGCATGAGCGAGTGGTTGAAGGGCGAAAAAATGCAGTTTTATTATGATTATTTACCGCAAGCCCTCAAAGATTATGCCAACCCAGAAGAGGCAGCAAAATCAGACAGCGATTTCCGCAAAGCCTTTGCCAAGTTTGCGTGCGAAACCAAGAAGCGCATGGGGCCAGCCACTCACAGCGCCCTCAGCCGCGCTCTGCTTGACTTCTCCAACCAGCTCATTCCCTACCTTACTGAACGCCGCTACGCCGGTCGCCTAATCTACAGTGGCGGCGATGATGTTTTGGCTTACACCAATCTTTGGGAATGGGATCGCTGGCTGTGGGACATTCGCCAGTGCTTCCGAGGCGATGCAGATCCGCAAAACCCAAGAGACTTCGAGCATAAAGGCGATTACTGGCAGTGGGAAAACGGTAAGATTCCTCAGGATTGGGACGATCGACCGCTGCTCTCATCGCGTCCGCTTTTTACAATGGGCCGCTACGCCACAATCAGTTTTGGCATTACCATCGCTCATCATTCCGTCCCTCTCGCTATTGCCCTCGAAAGTCTTTGGGAAGCCGAAGAGGAAGCCAAAGACCACGAATATTTCAGCGGTTGTCAACTCAAGAAAAAGAAGCCTTGCTATGCCCAAAAAGACGCCGTCCAAGTTCGCGTCATCTACGGCAACGGCAACATCCTGAAAGCCACCGCCAAATTTGACACCTTCAACCTCTGGCGATCGCTCCTCGACCTCCAACTCCCCAGCGGCGACCTCGAACCCGCCCTCTTCGAGCAAGCTGCCCAGCTCCACAAGCAGCATCCGATCCCTCAGCAAGCTGCGATCGCCCCCTGGACGCGCGCCTTCTGCCAGCGCCGCGACGCCCTTCAAGCTGACCAAGGCGGTTTCCAAAAAGCGTTGCAAGACTTTCTAGAAGCCTTGTGGATAACCACGCCGGAGGGCGATCGCGACGACGCGATTGAAAAATGGCTCAAACTCGCCGCCTTCGTCCGCCGCAATCGTCAGATCAAAATTGGTTCCCTCGTACCCGCCTAAATTCCATGCAGCTAGCCACCCACAAATTCACCGCCGACCAATACCAAAAAATGGGCGAAGCCGGTATTTTCCACCCTGAAGCTCGCCTCGAGTTAATTCAAGGGGAAATTCTGGTGATGTCACCCATTGGGCTGAAGCACGCTGCCACTGTGAATCGCCTTGCCAATCTACTCCCGCGTCTTCTGGGCGATCGCGCCATCGTCAGCAGCCAAAACCCGATTCGGCTCAACGACTACTCCGAACCCCAACCCGATGTCGTCTTGCTCCAACCGCGCGCCGACTTCTACGAGAGCCAAATTCCCCAACCTGACGATGTTCTCTTACTCATCGAAATTGCCGACTCCAGCGTGCGCTATGATCGCCGCGTAAAAGCCCCCCTCTACGCCGAAAACAACATTCAGGAATTTTGGCTGATCGACATCTCTGACCAAACCCTCGAATGCTACCGCCAGCCACAAGCCAATACCTACAGCGAGCAAACAACTCTAACCCGCGACCAGGCGATCGCGCCGCTCGCCTTCCCCGACCTCACCCTGAACTTGACGCAAATCCTCGGCTAAATCCATGCACTGGTACACCCTCACTCCTCTCGATGTTCTCCTCTTTCGGGACGCCAAACCTTTTACCCCTGGCGAACGCGCTTGGGCTGGCAGCACCTTTCCGCCCAGCGGACACGCGATCGCTGGCGCCCTCCGCAGCCTGTCTCAATCGCAGGACGAAAAATTCAAACTCACCGGCCCCTTCCTCTGCAAAGACAGCAAAACCCTTTACTTTTCCCGTCCCCTTGGTTTTGTTGACTCCGCCCCACTCATCCCCATTGATTGGGATCGAGACAATGCTCTGTGCCACGCCCTCTCCGCCGACAACCAACCGCGCCCCCTTGCTAAACCCTCTTGGTTGAACAAGAAAGACAATAACGGAGACGAGAGCGATCCGCATTGCAAAGCCAGCAAAAAAGTCGAAAAATATCGTCAATATTTACCACATGATGTTGTCTTGAAATATCTCCGAGAAGGTTGGCTTGAGAAAGCAGATTGGCGATGTCTTGAGGGCGAACCTGAGCAACCCTGGAAAATTGAAACTCGCCCCCACAATGCGATTCAAGCTAGCAGCCGCCAAGTAAAAGAAAGCGACGGTTACTTTGTCGAAAACGCCGTGAGAATGTTGCCGGGTTGGAGTTTGGCAGTGGGTTGCGATCGCCCCTTCGACACCCCCACCTCCCTCCGCCTCGGTGGCGAAGGGCATCGCGTCATCTTGGAGGAATGTAAAGATTTAGGCGAGCAGTGGCAAACTTTACACGATAAATCTCAACAAACTTTTGGTGAGAAAAAACGGGCGATCGCCTACCTCGTCACCCCTGGCATCTTCGAGCGCATCCATAACGGCACAGCAACCTGCCGTGCTTGGCCCTGGGAGTGGAAGCTAGCCCCCAAACTGAACGGCAAAACTCCTCCTCCAGGCCGCCCACTCGTCAGCGTCGCGACAGATAAACCCGTGCCGATTAGCTGCCGCATTCGTGGCAAAGAGGAGGATCGGGGAAAAAGTATTCCCGCACCGCAAGTATTCGCGGCTCCACCCGGAAGCCAGTATTACCTCGAACAACCAACCGAACTATTTCAGGATAGCGATCACGCCTCCCGGCAAGCTCAGCGTTGGCGGCAGCTCGGTTACTCTGAGCTGTTGTGGCTCCCTTATGCGGAGGTTCCCGCCCATGCCTAAGCTCAAGATTCTCCAGGAGGATCAGTCTTATACTTTCCGCTCCTACTTCGAGATGAACTATGAAGTAGACCAGATTTTAGCTGAGTTGGGCTATGCCTTTGCGATCGCCCCACTGACACTACCCCGAGCCGAGCGACTACCCGAGCAACTTGCTCAACTCAAGCAAGACTTGCAACAAACGCTTCCACTCACGCGCCTCTCCAGCGAAACAGCCCGTCGCGAGGCATTAGTAGCCCCCGTTTTGTTCGCTGTGGCGCGCTGGTGCCAATGTCAAATTCGTGTGGAATATCCACTGCAAGTTAGCGAGCAGCTTAAGGGCACGCTTGACTATTTACTGCAATCTCCCAACTCACTGATCGTTGTTGAAGCAAAGCGGGATGACCTAGAGCGGGGGTTCACTCAACTAGCGGTTGAACTCATTGCAATGGCGCAAATTGACGAGCAGCCCGTGCTCTATGGTGCAGTTACCATCGGCGAGGCTTGGCGCTTCGGCAGACTCGACCGCGAACAGCAGCAGATTGTCCAAGATATCAATCTTTACGTTGTCCCCGATCGACTGGAAACCGTTGTTAGCATTTTGTTGGGGATTTTGAACCGTGGCTAGTATTGTTGTTTCGTTTGTGGGAATGCAAGATCCTTTTGCGAAAACTGATCGAGAAGGATCAATTGTCACAATGGTTAAATATCTGCGCTCACAATCTGTAGATATTCTCG
>CAYNIP010000024.1:0-61269 GCA_964397305.1 uncultured bacterium | reverse complement strand
GGGTGGACGACATTTTACGCGGGATGCTTGTACTCCTTCGCTTAGCCCTCACCCCAACCCCTCTCCCAGGTTGGGAGAGGGGCTTCTAACTCCCCTTCGCCCTACTTGGGAGCAGGGGCCGGGGGATGAGGGCCAACTTGCCTAACTGAGATGCACCCGGCATTATCGCCCTAGTCCGCCGTCGCCAGCTCCGTGTTGCCCCGAGCGCGCCGCCGGGTCAAGCTGTTGAACAGCATTTGCCCGATCGCCTTGACCAAGCTCCCTTCTAGTTCACTGAACAGCTTCATGTTCAACCCAAACGCATCATTGGCTTCTTGCACGATCGCATCGGCCATCGCCTGATCAACTGGCAAGCGGTTGAGGGTTTCCCGGTAGTGTTGCTTGAAGGCCTTCTCATCGGGAATCTCGGTGAATTCATAGAAGGCAGTGCCCTCTTCGCCCAGGTTCATCGCCCGCTGGGCAATCCCCTTGAGGATTTGCCCCCCCGAGAGGTCGCCGATGTAGCGGGTGTACAGGTGAGCAATGAGCAATTCTGGTTGGGTTTGACCGATTTCCCGGATGCGGTTGACATAGACTTGACCCGCGGGGGAGAGGGCGATCTCGGACCGCCAGTTGGGGCCGTAGTAGAAGGCAAGGTCCCGCTCGAGGCTCGCTTGGCGATTCAGTTCGGGGAAGTACATCTGACCCAGAACCGGGTGCTCCCGGAGGCGCTCCATCTCGGCTTCCATGGCGCTATAGACGAAGTACAGATTCGCTGCTAGCGTGCGATAGGAGGTTTTTTCAACGACGCCCTTGAGAAAGCACTTGATAAACCCCATGTTTTCGGCCATGGTGTGGGCCTTTTTGGTCCCTTCCCGGAGCATTGTTGCTAAATTGACACTCATCTTGACGCCTCTCGATTTACAATTCTGAGTTTTGTTAAAGATTTAGGGCTACCTAAAGGAACTAGGTTAAAGGGATTTTCGAGGTCTTGGCATTAAGTTTCTTTACAAGCAGCGGGCTCAGGCCAGCCCTCGCGCGCGGTCTAGCACAGTCCTGCCCCAGCGCGGACCCACGCGCTGGGGCGATCGCCCATCCCCAGCCCCGACCCCAAGGCTCCCCTGGACCGTCGGATAGCCCCCTCAAGCTCGTTCAAATTCCGGGGCGGTTTCAGCGTAAAATCTTAAAGTAATGTGAACGCTGTCCAGTCGGGGGCCTGATGGTGTTAGATGTACTGCACCCTCCCACGAGGCCTCAGCGTTAGCAACTTGAACCGATGTAAGTGTGACTTTTCTCTATGGCCGCCGGTTATCTCGCTCTCGTTTTGCACGCCCATCTACCCTTTGTGCGCCACCCCGAGAGCGACTACGTTCTCGAAGAAGAATGGTTATTTGAAGCCATTACCGAAACCTACATCCCCCTGCTGCACGTTTTTGAGGGACTCAAGCGTGATGGGGTGGATTTCAAGCTAACGATGAGCTTGACACCGCCCCTAATCTCGATGCTGCGGGACCCGCTGCTGCAAGATCGCTACGAGGACCACCTGACGAAGCTGGAGGAACTGGCGGCCCAAGAAGTCGAACGCAACCAGCACAATGGCCACATCCGCTACCTGGCCGAGCACTACATGCGCGAGTTTGCCGCCTGTCGCCAAACTTGGCAGCGCCATCAACGGGACCTCGTCACCGCCTTTAAGGGCTTTCTGGACAGCGGCAACCTCGACATCATCACCTGTGGCGCGACCCATGGCTACCTGCCGCTGATGCGGATGTATCCCCAAGCCGTTTGGGCTCAGATCAAAGTCGCCTGCGAGCACTACGAAGCGACCTTTGGCCGGTCGCCCCAGGGGATGTGGCTGCCCGAGTGCGCTTACTACGAAGGGTTAGAACGCCAAATCGCCGATGCGGGGCTCCGCTACTTCCTCACCGATGGACACGGGCTGCTCTATGCCCGCCCCCGGCCGCGCTTTGGCAGCTATGCCCCGATTTTCACCGAGACGGGGGTGGCGGCCTTTGGCCGGGATCATGAATCGTCCCAGCAGGTTTGGTCATCGGAGGTGGGCTATCCCGGCGATCCGGAGTACCGCGAATTCTACAAAGACTTGGGCTGGGAGGCCGAGTACGAGTACATCAAGCCCTATGTGATGCCCAATGGTCAGCGCAAGAATACGGGCATCAAGTACCACAAGATCACGAGTCGCAATGCGGACCTCGGTAGCAAGGCCCTCTACGATCCCTATTGGGCTCGGGAGAAGGCGGCGGAGCACGCGGCGAACTTCATGTTCAATCGCGTGCAGCAGATCAATTACTTGGCTGGGATCATGCAGCGACCGCCGATTGTGGTCTCGCCCTATGATGCGGAGCTATTCGGCCACTGGTGGTACGAGGGCCCTTGGTTTATCGATTACCTTTTCCGCAAGACTTGGTTTGATCAGCAGACTTACGCGATGACCCACCTCTCGGAATACCTGCAACGGGAGCCGACGCAGCAAATCTGCCGGCCGTCGCAGTCGAGCTGGGGCTTCCGGGGTTTTCACGAGTATTGGCTCAATGAGACCAATGCCTGGATCTATCCCCACCTACATAAGGCGGCGGAGCGGATGATTGAGCTGAGTGGCCGGGAGCCCGAGGATGCGTTGCAGGAGCGGGCGCTGAATCAGGCGGCGCGGGAAGTGTTACTGGCTCAGTCGTCGGATTGGGCGTTTATCATGCGGACGGGGACGATGGTTCCCTATGCGGTGCGGCGGACGCGATCGCACCTGATGCGGTTCAACAAACTCTACGAGGATCTCAAGCTGGGCAAGGTGGATGCGGGCTGGCTCAGTAAGGTGGAGGCCATCGACAACATTTTTCCGCAGATCGACTACCGGGTGTATCGGCCGCTAGGGGCCTGAGTTGTGCGCCTGAACCTTATAAGCTGTGGGAGATGCGAGCATGAGTTTGGTGATTGCCCTCAAGGCCGAACAAATTCACACCCTGGATCTCAGCCCGGCGATCGCGGCCTTGGAGCCCCACCTCCAAGCAGCGACCTTGCCGGTGGTGAGCTTCACAATCGACTACCCGCGCCTGCCGGACGACCCGCGCGAACTGTCGGAAATCCCGGAAGTGCGGCTCTGGTTCCTGCGCCTGGATGCCCGCTACCCCTGGCTGCCTCTCTGGCTGGATGGGGCGACGGGGGAGTTGGCTCGCTACACCGCGATGCTCGTGCCGCACCAGTTCCACCGCAGCGAGGGGATTCAATACAATCCCGAAGCCCTAGAGATTTTTGTGATGCACAAGGTTTTTGTGATCACGGACTGGCTCCAGGCGACGAACCGGAGCGGCCAGGAAAAAGTCAAGGGCCTGGCAAAGCTCTTAGGCTATGAACTAGCGGAGGAGTTTTTCACCTTGCTCTGACGGCTGGGAGCCTGCGGGGGTCGGCCGCTGGCAGCACCTCAATTCGGGGTTGGGTCAGGGCCGCCGCTGTCCGAGACCACACAATTGCGGCCGCGAGCTTTGGCCTCGTAGAGGGCGCGGTCGGCGAGGTGAATCAGGTTCTCCGCCGGAGTGTGGCTATCGGGAATCAGGGTGGCCGTGCCGAGGCTCACCGTCACCACGCCACTGGTGCTGACCTCAGTATGGGCGATCGCCAAATCCTGCACCGCCACACGAATCCCCTCAGCGACGCAGACCGCGCCCTCGCGCTCCGTGTTAGGCAAGATGGCGGCAAACTCCTCACCACCGTAGCGAGCTACCAAGTCGGCCGGTCGCCGCAGGGCAAACTTCATGGCCTGGGCGAGCGATCGCAGACAGTCATCCCCCGCCAAGTGGCCGTAGGTGTCGTTGTAGTGCTTGAAATGATCGACATCGCAGATCACGAGGGACAGGGGCTGGCTCTCTCGCCGCAGCCGTCGCCACTCCTGAGCAAAATACTCATCGAACTGGCGACGGTTGGGGATTTGAGTTAGGCCGTCGAGAGTCGCGATGCGGTGCAACTCTTGGTTAGCCTGCCGCAGAATCGCTTCCGCCTTCTTGCGCTGAATCAAGCCCCCCAACTGGGTCGCTGAGGCCTGCACCAAGGCGATTAAACGCGGATCGAGCGCGACCCCGACCTTATTGAGAAATAGCAGCACCGCCAGCACCTGGCCGTCCAGGACGATCGGGATTCCCAGGGCCGTTCGCAGGCCAGCAGTTTGCAAGCTCAGGTCCGAGAAACCACTATCACTATTCCGGAGATCCTCGAGCCATTCACACTGCTGGGTCACCCAAACCCGCCCCGCCAAGCCCCGGCCCGGCTGAAACGCCAGACCTTCACTCACCAGTCGAAAGGAAGAAAGCCGTGGATCAATGGTGTACCAGCCACGACTGCATTGCAGCGCACTGTTCGTCTCGTCGGGAATCCACGCTTCACTGTAGTCCCAACCGATCAGTTGGCAGACTTGGCTGAGGGTGATCTCCAAGGCCGCGTCAAAGTCCGAGGCCTCGCTAATCGCCTGGGTGGTGGAGAGCAAGAAGCGCACTTCGTCCTCCGCCCGTTGGCGGACAGCGATCTCCAGCTCTAGTTGTTTATTTTTCTCGCGCAGTTGACGTTGAAGACGATGGAGAGCGAGTTGGTTTTCCACTCGTACCAGCACCTCCCGCACTTGGAAGGGCTTCGTGATATAGTCCACCGCTCCGACTTCAAAGGCCCGCACTTTATCCAATGCTTGGTCCAAGGCGCTGATGAAGACGATGGGAATATCCGCCGTTGTGGCGTCGGCCTTGAGTCGTTTGCAGACATCATAGCCATTGATATCCGGCATATTGATGTCCAGCAGGATCAGGTCAGGGGGGGACAAGTGCGCGCCGTGGAGGGCGATTTTCCCGTTGATCGCCTTGCGAACTTGGTAGCCCCGCGTCTGCAACATGGTTGAGAGCAGGCGTAGGTTATCAGGCATATCATCGACGATGAGAATGTCTCCCCGAGCGGATGGTGCGGGCGATCGCGAATTCATCTAAATTTTCTATCGGAACTCACTAAGGAGTGGCTAGTTGCGAGCTCTAGGAAAGCATCACCAAATCGCCTAGCCACAGTCGTCGCAATTGCTTTCCCTGCCAGCCCTGCGACTTTGTGGTTCAAGTGTAGCGGGTTGCTGCCCTGCCATTGGCCGGGCAAGGACCTATTGATAATCTGGAACGTCTGACTAATTTTAGCAGTAATTTTCTCCAGCAGCAGCCAGACCCTAGCGGCGGGTGGGCGAAGGGGCAGCCGGTACATCAGGGGCCGTAGCCCTGGCGATCAGAGCGAGTTGCGACTGACGCACCAGCTCCCGCAAAATTCCCGCCAGCTCATGGTGCTGTGCCGGCAGGGCCTGGATCAGCGCCAACACCCCTGGCTCATCAGCCCGACGGGCCGCCGCCGCCAGCTCCTGTCGCCAGGCCGGGGACATAGCAGCTAGGTGCCCTTGCCAAGGATGTTCCAGAGGTGGTCCCGAGTCAACGACCCCGGGGCTAAAATCCGTTTCCTCATAGGCATAGACCACCCCCAAGTGCTCCACTAACTTGCTTAAAATCGTCGCTTCCGCAAAGGGCTTGCGCACAAAGTCATCGGAGCCGGCCGCGAGAATTTCCAGACGGTGCTCCTCAAAGGCGCTGGCCGAGAGCGTGATGATCACCGTGTAGTCGGGGGTTGGCTCTCCATGACGTTCCGCCGCCTGGGTCAACTCCACTTCCTGGTCCCGAATTTGGCCTGTGGCCGTGATCCCGTCCATCAGGGGCATCCGGGTGTCCATCCAGATCAGGTGGGGCCGCCACTCCTGCCAGGCCGCCACCGCCTCCTTGCCGTTGCTGGCTTGCTGGACCTGGAAGCCCAAGCGGCTCAAGAGCTTGACCAACAGCAGCCGGTGCTCTGAGGTGTCATCAGCCACGAGAATCCGGTACTCTGGTTCCTGGGGCGCGAGGCCGAGAATCGCACGATTGGGTTCAATGAAACCGGCATCGCTACCATCGTCGGCCTGGGCGCGAATGTGGAAGTGGAAGGTTGTGCCCATGCCCCGCTGGCTCTCAGCGTTGATGGTGCCCCCCAGCAATTCGACAAAGTGCTTCGTAATCGAGAGGCCGAGGCCGGTTCCCTCAGCGCTGGCTCGTCCTGACTCCGTTTGCACAAAGATTCCAAAGAGCTTCTCCAGCTCATCGGCATCGATGCCGCAGCCCGTGTCGCTCACGGCAAAGTGAATCTCGTAGGGATCGCCGAGGGCTGTGGGCGGTTGGGCGCTGGCACTGAGGACGATCTGGCCCTGCTCCGTGAACTTGACGGCATTCCCCAGGAGATTGGTCAGGCAACTGCGGAGTTTTTGGGCGTCGGTGCGAATAGATTTGGGGACTTCAGGATCGATCTGAACATGGAGGGCGATGCCTTTTTGCATGACCTTCATCTGGAACATATCCTCCAGGCCGTCGAGCAGTTGGTAGAGGTCACAACTACGCTCGTTGTAGGTGACGACGCCTGCTTCAATTTTGGCGAGGTTGAGAATGTCGTCGATGAGTTCTAGCAGGTGCTCGCTGCTGTGGTTGATGATCGCTAGGTATTCTTGGTGCTCGTGGGTGAGGGAGCGATCGCGCTGCAAGACCTGAGTAAAGCCCAGAATTGCATTCAGGGGCGTGCGGAGTTCATGGCTCATGTTGGCCAGGAACAGGCTTTTGGACTGGGCCGCTCTGGCCGCCGCTTCCTCTGCCTCCCGGCGCTCGCGAATCTCCGCCTGCAAGCGCTGATTTTGGGTCTGAAGCTGCTGCTGGAGGCAGCGGATGGTCAACTGGTGCTCAATGCGGGCGAGGACTTCTTCGACTTGAAAGGGCTTGGTGATATAGTCCGCGCCGCCCATTTGGAAGGCATGGACCTTGTCCTCCGCGCGGTCGAGGGCGCTGAGGAACAGGACCGGGATCGGGGCGGTGGCGGGGTCGGCCTTGAGTTGCTGGCAGATGCTATAGCCGTTGAGTTCCGGCATCCGAACATCGAGCAGGATGAGATCAACTTGCCCCGAGCGGGCCGCTCGCAGGGCCAGCTCTCCTTTGACCACGCCCCGAACCTTGTAGCCTTGCTGGCTGAGGGTTTGGGAGAGGACGTGCAGGTTATCGAGTTCGTCATCAACGATCAGGATTGTGGCGGGACAGTCGCTCATAAAGTCAGGGTTCCGCTAGCTTCGATAAAGTGGATGAGGCGATCGCAAGCAAAGTTCTCTACCAGGTGGTCGATGGCCTGGACCAACTCCCCGTGCTCAGGCGACAGCAGCGCCAGCAATTCACGGATGCGGTCGTCATCGACGGCATTGGCCGCTTGGTAGAGTTGTGCAACCCATGGCGGGGGTAGAGCCTGAAAAGCCTGGGGGGCAAGGGCCTGGTGGGCCGAAACGACGGTCGGCTCCGGGGAGCACGCCGTGCTATAGCGATACTCAACGCCGAGATGCTGGGCTAGCTTGTCCAAAATCTTGTCAGCTAACCAGGGCTTGCTGAGGAAGTCATCGCAGCCAGCGGCCAACACACTAGCTCGCTGTTCATCGAGGACGCTGGCCGTGAGGGCGATGATCCGCGTGCGCGGACCGTGCGGGTGCGCGGCCTCTAGGGCTCGAATCTGGCGGGTAGCTTCGCAGCCATCCAGGCCGGCCATGCGGATATCCATCCAGATGAGCTGGGGTTGCCACTGCTGCCAGCAGGCGATCGCCGCCGCGCCATCCGCCGCCGTGCGGATCTGAAAGCCCAGGGGTGCGAGGAGTTGCTTCAGCAGCTCGCGGTTGTCCGTCAAGTCATCGACGATCAGGAGGCGGTAGTCAGGCTGGTCGGGAGCCAGGCCGATCACTGGGTGTTCAGAATTGAACGCTTCGGGCTGGGCCGTAGTTGCCGGGGTGGCCTGGAGGTCGAATTCGAAGCAAGTGCCGCAGCCGACTTGGCTCCGGACGCTCAGGTGACCGCCGAGGAGTTGGACGAAGTTATGGGCGATCGCCAAACCCAGGCCCGTCCCCTCTTGGGCAGCCCGCCCCGTCGCCGTCTGGTGAAAGGCTTCAAACAGGCGATCGCAGTCCTCCGGAGGGATGCCAGGGCCCGTATCCGCGACTGCAAACTGGAGTTGCCACCCCTCGGGGCTCGCCGCCTTTTGGGTCGCTGTTAAGTGAACCGAGCCCTGGACGGTGAACTTGATCGCGTTGCCAACCAAGTTGATCAGCACTTGGCGCAACTTCAACTTATCAGCGCAGATATAGCGGGGTAGGTCATCGCTGTAGTTCCAATGAAGTTGGAGGGCCTTCCGCTCGGCCCGGAGCTGGAACATGGCCTGGATTTCCTCCAGCAGGCTGTAGAGGTCAAAATCAGTGGGACTGAGGGCGACACAGCCCGCTTCGATTTTCGACAAGTCCAGGATGTTGTCGATCAGGGTGAGCAAATGTTGACCGCTGCGGTTGACGGTGGCCAAGTTGGTGCGGTGCTCGGCCGGCAGAGTCGCGCTACGGCTCATCAATTGGCAGAAGCCGAGAATGACATTCAGGGGCGATCGCAGTTCATGGCTCATATTGGCAAGAAAGGTACTCTTAGCCCGATTGGCAGCCTCTGCTAATTCTTTCGCCGTTTGTAAGGCAACTTCCGCACGTTTACGCTGCGTAATATCTCGAGCAACCCAGATGGCTGAGCGGTTGGGCAGGGGGGAGATGCTGGCGGCAAACCAGAGCGTCTCGTCCCCCACCTCCAGGCTGTAGTCAAAGCTCACGGTCGTCTGCTCGGCGATCGCCTGGCGTACCGGCGCGAACCAATCCAGCCCCGGGTCCTGGCGAAAAAACCGCTCCACCGTAGCATTCAGGGGATTGTGGTCTGGATCATAGAGGCGGCCGGGGTCCGTGGGCGCAATCTCGATATTGCCCTGGTCATCAATGGTGAGCACCAGATCAGTCATCGCTTCCACGATCGCCCGCAGCTTGCTCTCCGACACCCGCAACTTTTGCTCTAGGGCCGTGCGCTCAGCGATTTCTTCCTGAAGTTGGGTCGTCGCGGCCTCCAGGGCCGTGGAGCGCTCACTCACCTGTTGAACCAGGGCAGAATTGAGCTGGGCCAGTTGCGCGTTAGCCGCTTGCAGAGCCGCTGTCTGCTGGGCTAGTTGGCGCTCTTGGTCGTAGCGGCGGAGGGCTTCCCTCACGGTCAGGCCGAGATCGGCCTCATCCCAAGGCTTGCTGATGTAGCGATAGAGGTCGGCCGCATTGACACTGCGGCCAATGGCCGCGGCATCGGCCTGGCCCGTGAGCAGGATCTTCAGCATCTCGGGGTAGTGGACATGGAGCCGAGCCAGCAACTCGTCGCCGTAGAGGTCGGGCACGATCTGGTCGGAAATAATCAGGGGTACTTCGACCCCTTCCGCCTCCAGGTCCGCGATCAGGGCCAGAGCTTCCGTGCCGCTAGTGGCGACTTCGACTTCGTAGCGATCGCCCAGATGGCGCTTCAGTTGCTCCTTGAGGCTATCTAAGACAACAACTTCGTCGTCAACACAGACAATAGCGCGGGTCATGCAGCAATCCCTCGGGCTGGGGAGAGGAGGGGGTGAGGGGATAGACCCCACTGGATGTAGTATAACTTAGGGTTAGAAGAAGTAACTGTAGGCGAGGGTTAGCAGGAGCGTGAGCTGACCGGCCAGGGCAAAGAGGTAGGCGATAAAGCGGGGTTTGAAAATCGAGAGCATGAGCCCGATGGCCTTAAGGTCGATCATCGGCCCAAAAACCAAGAAGGAGAGCAGCGAGCCGGTCGTAAACGTGGCGGCAAAGGCGAGGACGAAGAACGCATCGACCGTCGAGCAAATCGAGACCACCGCTGCCAGCAGCATCATCGCCAAGATCGAGGTCAGGGGCCCTTGGCCCAAGCTGATAATGATCTCCCGGGGCACGAAGACTTGAATGCTAGCGGCGATCGCGCTGCCCACCACCAGCATCCCCCCCAGTTCTCGCAGTTCTTGGACCGCATTGTTGAGACAGGCCAGCCACTTACGGCGGGTGAAGCGCCGCCGTTGGGGCTCGGGTAGCAGGGCCTCCGTCTTCACCTGATCAAGACGCAGGGGAGCCGGGCCCTGGCCCAGGAGGAAGGTGCCGGATTGGAGCAGGGCGGGCACGGGCGTCGCCGCTGGGGGCCCGGGCTGGGGCGATCGCGCGCTCATCGCCAGAGCCACGCGCTTCGCCAGCTCCGGCTTCAGCAACGGCTGCGCGTCCTTTTGAATCCCGAAAATGCCCGCCACAATGATCGCCACCGTCAGCGAGAAGACCACCCGCAACACGACAATCTCAGGCTGATCCCGAAAGGCCACCCAAGTAGCCCAAATCACGATCGGGTTAATCGTCGGAGCCGCCAGCAGAAAGCCGATGGCCACGGCCGTAGGCACGCCCTGGGCCAGCAAGCGCCGGGCCACGGGCACATTGCCGCACTCACAGACCGGAAAGAGAAACCCAATACAACTGCCCATCACCGCCCCCAGCAGGGGATTGCGGGGCATCCGGGCCGCCAGTTGGCGCTCATCCACAAAGAAGAGCAGCACGCTCGAGAGAAGAATCCCCAAAAGGAGAAAGGGCAGAGCCTCCACCAGTAGGCTCAGGAACAGCGTAAAGGCATTGTACAGTTGGGTCATCTTGCGGCAATTTCAGGAACAGTCGCAGGGCGTGACGGCGCAAATCCTTTCACCCATTCGCGTTTACAGTAACACGAGCCTCCGGCCCCGCCCTTGAAATAGAAGCAGGCGCCACAGCAAAGGTCCAGCGGTCGCCGTCCCAGACTAGCGAACTCTGGGCGTTGCCGCCAAGCACTCCGTTGCCAAGACGCGCGGCCCTCGCAAGCGTTCAATTGCACCATTGAACCTCAACAGCGGCCAACCGTGCTTGGGCCTGGTGGCGGTGCTCAAGCGCTAGTCTGTCTCCTCCCGGGGCAGAAGGGTAGAACGCGCTCCAACCCAGATTCCAAGATGCCTGTTAGAATGGGAAATTCTCAGTCCTGAGAGAAGCTCCCGGAAACGCGCGATCGCAGGCCAACGATGGGCAAGAAGAAGAGTAGCAGCACCCCCAAAGCCAGCAGCGACGGTCTCAAGATCATCGCAGACAATCGCCAAGCGCGCTATCTCTACGAGATCCTCGCCACCTATGAGGCCGGCCTCGAGCTGGTGGGCACTGAAGTCAAGTCCCTCCGGGAAGGGCGAGTGAATCTGCGAGATGGCTTCGCGCAGATTCGTGATGGCGAGGCCTGGTTACTGAACGTCCACATTTCCCCCTACGAGCGCAGCAGCGACTACTACAACCACGAACCTCGCCGCACCCGCAAGCTCCTGCTCAAGCGCCAAGAGATCAATCAGCTCATTGGCAAACTCGAGCAGCAAGGGCTCACGCTCGTTCCTCTGAAGCTATACTTCAAGCGCGGCTGGGTCAAGGTGGCTCTGGGCCTGGGCAAGGGCAAGAAGCTCCACGACAAGCGCGAGACGATCAAGGAGCGCGACAGCAAACGGGAGATCCAACGAGCGATGAAGCAGCACTAGGGCCTACAGACTCCCAGGCCCCAGCCTTGCCAGGGGAGCTGGCAACCCTGACAATGAGGGCGTAAGCCTTGGCTCGTGCTGGAAACCTAGTGCTGAAAACGATGCTGCAACGCTGCTTCCCAATCATCGCCGCTGCCCTGATCAGCCTCTTATTGGCCGCCTGTACGAACGGTGTCGGCAATCTCAACACCTATGTGGATGCCGGCGATGGCTATCAGTTTGCTTATCCCAATGGCTGGGTGCAGGTTGAAGTTCGGGACGCCAGCGAAGGGGTGGATGTGGTTTTTCGGGACATCATTGAGCGCTCGGAAAATGTGAGCGTGATCATCAGCGATGTTCCCTCCGGCAAGCGGCTACAGGACCTCGGCACGCCGACAGAGGTAGGCTACCGGTTTTTGAAGGCGACCAACAGCAGCGAGGAGCGCTCCGAGACACGGCCTGAACGCGATGTGGAGTTCATCAGTGCTGCTGAGCACCGCGAAGGGGAGCAGACCTACTATGAGTTGGAATACGAGGTGGGGTTCTCCAATCGTTCCCGCCGCCACAACCTCGCTAGCGTAGTCGTCAGCCATGGCCGGCTCTTTACGTTCAACGTCTCCACGTCCCAGGCTCGTTGGGAGCAGGTCGAGCCGATGTTTCGGGCGATCGCCCAGTCCTTCCAGGTGAGCTAAGGAAATAGACAGCCAGCGGGGCAAGCCAGAATTGGCTTGCCCCGCTCAGGACAACTATCGACAATCATCGTTGCCATCTGTGCTTAGGCGATAAAGTCGGGGACTACAGATTCAGCAGCCAGCCCACAACCCCGTGGCCGGTGACGACTTCCAGCAGGAGCGCTGCCACGAAGCCGATCATGGCAAGACGGCCATTCACTTTTTCTGCGTGGACGTTGAAGCCAAATTGCTGAGTGTCGTCTACATACACCTTAGGTTCGACGGCGAAGTTGTTGAGGCGATTCCCTTCTTCGACGGTATAGCCGCGCGATGTCATAACGTAGTCTCCATTACTATTGCTTCCAAGTGTAACGCAATGTAAATAAATATTGCAAGTCTTGACAATAGCTGCCTAGCGTAGTAGGCGAGTTCCGAATGATCGCAGCACGACGGAGAAGGCCTGAGGCCGCGGCCTCGGAACTAGTGTTGCCGGCTGTGACCCGTTGCCCAACTCCCTCGGCGGGGCTTGCGGCCTAGCCCTACAGCCAAAGCCGACTCAGGTAAAAGCTCAGGAAGGCGCTGCCAACGGGCACGGTGAGATTATCCAGACCAAACTGCGAAAACATTTCTAATACCGCCGCCACCAAGGCCACGAGGGCAGCAATCGGCCAGACGGCGGCCCAGCTCTCTCCGGTGCTGATCAGAATGAGCAACGTGACCGTGAAGCTGGCCAGGACCATGGTGAGTGTGCCCTCCAGGCTCTTCCGGTTGCCGGCGATGGTGTAGGGATGGCGACCCAAGTTGCGGCCGATGAGCGCCGCCAGGCCGTCCCCCCAGGCCATGACCAGGATGCCGATGGCGGCATATTGGGGGAGCGATTGGGGAAAGAAGTAGCCGATCAAGAGGCCGATGCTGCTGGCATAAAACAAAGTTCCCAGGCTCTTGCGGCCGACGCTATTGATGCTGGGGAGGATGGGCACGAAGTAGGAGAGGATGGCGATCGCCCCGGCCACCAGCGCGGCCCCCAGGCCCACCCAGCCGGGAATCTCAAATACCCAGGCGAGAATCATCACTTGACCGGAGCCGATGTGGACGATCTTGCGCGTAAACTCAGCATCGGCGGCCAGGAGGCGGTTCAACCCTTCGGCCACCCCGACCACGAGCCCGAGGTAGGCAGCTACGAGGGCGATCGCCGCTGGCAGGGGTAACAGGGGGGTAGGACCGGGGGCCGCATCCAGCCAGGAATCCGCTAAGGTGAGGGGAAGATGAAACAAGGAATACAGGCCGCCAGTACTGTTTTACTTGTAGCGCCTTGGCTAGCGCCTGGCAACTCGCTGCACGGAGGAACCGACGACGATGAAACCCCTGCTCCTGGCTCTGATTCGCGGCTATCGCCTGGCCCTCTCCCCGCTCCTACCGCCCAGTTGCCGCTTTCAGCCGACCTGCTCCCAGTACGCCCTCGAGGCCATTGAGCGCTTTGGCCCCGCTCGGGGGAGTTGGCTGGCTCTGCGCCGTCTTCTGCGTTGTCACCCCTTCCACCCCGGCGGCTATGATCCGGTGCCGCCAGCGCCTCCCATCCGGGAGTCCTAGCGCGTGATACCTCTGCCCGCTCCTCGACTCTATCTGCTGCTCACGCTAGGGATCGTGGGGGCTCTGGCCCTCGGCGATCTGTGGGGGCCGGGGCCGAGTCTGGCTGTGGCGCTAACGGCTGATGGCCTCTTGCTGCTGGTCGCGATCGCCGATGGGCAGTGGGCGCGATCGCATCGCATCCAGGTGCAACGAGCCCCGATTCCCAAGCTCTCGGTCGGTCGTGACAACGGGATCACCTTCACGCTGACGGCGGGCCGGCGGGGAGCCCAGATCCGCCTGCGCGATGCCTACCCGCCCCAGTTTCGGGTCTCTCCCGCAACCTTGACCACGGCGATCGCCCCCGGCCAAACCCAGACCCTGAGCTATACGATCCATCCTGACCAGCGGGGGGAGTTTCCCTGGGGGGATGTGCAGGTGCGGCAGTTGGGGCCCCTGGGCCTGGCCTGGCATGACTGGCGTGTGCCGGCGGCTCAGCGGGTGGCGGTTTACCCAGACCTGATCGGACTGCGACGCCTCGCCGTGCGGCTGGCGATTCAAAATAGTGGCGCGCTGCGGCAGTCTCGGCGCTGGGGTCAGGGCACGGAATTCGCTGAGCTGCGGGAGTATGCCCAGGGGGATGATACCCGGTTGATAGACTGGAAGGCCACTGCCCGGCGATCGCAACCCCTGGTGCGTGTGTTGGAGCCCGAGCGGGAACAGACGCTGATCCTCCTGCTAGACCGAGGCCGCCTGATGACGGCGCGGGTCCAGGGGCTTCTCCGCTTCGACTGGGCCCTGAACGCCGCCCTGGCCTTAGCCCTCGCGGGTTTGCAGCGGGGCGATCGCGTCGGGGTGGGCGTGTTTGATCGCGACCTGAACCTCTGGCAGCCCCCGGAGCGGGGCCCCTATCAGTTCAACCGCTTGCTGGAGGGGCTGACCCCGCTGCAACCGGCCTTGCTGGAGCCTGACTATTTCGGAGCCGTGACCCAGGTGATGCGCTACCAGCCCCGCCGCGCCCTCGTGGTCCTGTTGACAGATGTGATCGACTGCACGGCCTCGGCCGAACTCCTGGCCGCCCTAGCGCGCCTTGCGCCCCGCTACTTGCCCTTCTGCGTCACCCTGCGCGACCCGCAGATCGATGCGATCGCCCAGCCGCCGCCCGAGTCCAGCGGGCGATCGCCCCAAACAATCCTCACAGCAGCCTACCAGCGCGCCGTAGCCCTCGATCTCCTCGCCCAACGGGAACTCGCCTTCGCCGCCCTCAAGCGCCAAGGCGTACTCGTCCTCGATGCCCCAGCCGATCAAATTAGCACCCCCCTGCTGGATCGCTACCTGCACCTCAAGGCCCACAGCCAGATCTGAATCCCCCTTGGGGGAAACCGCTAGCCCAAAGCCCGACTCATGGCCGGTTGATCACTCCCGGCACCAGGCTGCGGAGCATAGAAAACCAGTAAGCCCGTGACCGCAAAAAGCAGCACCGTCGGCAGGACGGGAAACTTATCGGTTTGCTCGAGTCTCATAACCTACCTCCATAGAGCATTCGTGATGTCCGAGGGTCTGTAGTTTCCAGGCCCAGAGACCTATGCAAAAACACGGAGAAACGTCAGCTTGGCCAAATTCTACCAAACTACCGACGAGGCACATAGTTGACAGCCAGCACGCCAAGTCACAGCAGGAGTCTACCAGCAAACCGTGCTACTCAAGGCTCCCCTAGGTAGGTGGAAAATGGCAGCGGCCTGGGCGATCGCACAAGATTCACCCAAAAACCCCTTCACGGCCTCACCATCCCCCAGCACCAGAGCACCAAGGCCGAGGGGGAAAAGGAACCATGGCCCCTGGGATGCTCCCGCCCGAGGGCCCACCCGGCAACCCCAAGGAGCGCTATAACGAGGAGAGCAGCGGCCCAGCCCTAGAGAAGGCGCGCCCGGCCGCTCCCAACTCGGTCGCGCGGGCAACTCCGCCTGGCTCCCAGCTCCTAGCCATTTCCCCGCTTGGCAACATTTCCCCGCCGGGGCGCTACGCGAACGCACCATTACCCTGTCCTGAATCGCAGTGATGAATACCACCGAATTGATTTTTAGCGGCGCGAATCTCTTTGTGCTCCCTTTCTGGGCCTTGATGATCCTGCTACCCCGCTGGAGTGTGACTCAAAAGGTGATAGCCTCCAAGCTACCCTTCGTCCTACTGGCAAGTCTTTACGTCTATCTGATTGCTGGCACGATTACCAGCGAATCAGCCGCCGCCTTAGCGAATCCGAAGTTGGCCGACATTGCCCGCTTCTTTGGCGATGAGCGAGCGGCAGCGACCGGGTGGGTCCATTTTCTGACCCTGGATCTCTTTGCCGGTCGCTGGGTCTATCTCGAAGGACAGCGCACAGGCGTCTGGACCCTGCATTCCCTACTCTTCTGCCTCTTCGCCGGCCCCCTAGGACTGCTCCTACACATCCTGACAGCTTGGGTAGCACAGGGGTGGCGCTCAAAAGCTGCTTCCGAGGAAACCGTCGCCCCGAGCGGTTCCTAGGGGTCAGGGCTGGATTTTCCCGGGAAGACAGTCTATACCCTCGAAGCGGCCGTGAAAATAACCGTCGAACCCCTAGACGCTTGGCTTCCCCATTAACTCCTCCCAAAGGGCTACCCAATGACCCACCCGTTGATCGCTGACCTAATTTCCCCAAAATTTTACGCTGGAGAACCTGGATAACTCTTGAGCTCTGGCCTGACGGTCTCACTTAGCCTGACCTTAGGTTGTGGGCCAATTCCCTAGCGGGGATTCACGTCCCAGGCGAGCGCGAAAACCTGTTTCAAGGAGTTGGGGAATTCCCCCAGCCCTCCGTTGCACAGGAGACTACACCACTCTTCCCTTTTGAAGAATAGGGTCGTACTTGTCTGGGGTCTAGCGCTCCAACCTGCTGAGTACCCAATCAAAGGTGCTCAAGACCGGCTCAATCGCTGCCGTATTCGGCAAGGTCGAGAGCTGGAAATTGGGGAGGCGGCGCTCGCCGGGATCGATGGGCAAGGCAAGACCGATGGAACTGAGGCGGTTCCGGAGTTCGTGCCACTCCGCCTCTTGATCAAAGGGGGATAGGATCGCATAGGCATCCGAGGAAATTTGCAGCGTGCCGTCGATGCCGATGAAGAACAATTCCGCTGGCTGCTTGGCTGCCGCCAAGCGCGCTGCAAACCCACCGTAGGTATCGCCCGTGGCCCACTGAACCTGAAGATCCGGGTGGAATTCGATCCAGTCGTAGATTTCTTTGACCATCGCCGCATCGTCTTCGCCGTAGCGGGTCTGGTATTCCAGCAGGAAGGAGTCCTCATCCCACTGACGGCGCTCGCGGGCAGTACTTGCTTTCCGCTGCTGAGCCTCGGCGGTCTGACCGATGACCTTGGAGACCAGGGTTTTCAGCCCCTCCCCCTGGCTGATGTACTGCTTGACCTCCACGGCCAGCACTTCAGCCGGGTCTACTTGTTTGTTGAGAAATTCAACGACCCGCTGCATTTCTGAGGAAATCTGATCGGCGACGAAGATCAGGCGAATCTTACCTGCTTGTAGATTGGTTTTGACCTGCTGCCAAAACTGCTCTTCATCGGCCTCGGGACCGAGAAACTCTTCCAGGATCTGCTCCGGATCGCGGTTGTAGCGGCGGCAGTTGGCTTCAAACTGAGCCAGCACGGATTCTACAGGCCAATAGACCACCGCATTGGCAGCATAGTCCAGCATCTGACCGACAATCTCGCGCCGGGGTCGCGGGTCACTGCCACGCTTGACATCTACCAGGGTGGGGATTGCCTGCCGATCCAGGAAGAGGTGGTTCAGGGACCACTCGGTTGCCCCGACCTCATCCAGGGGAATGCTGCCCATGCGCTTCACGATCAGCCACTGGCGATTCGTAGACTGATGCGTGCTAGCGGGATCGACGGCTAGGAGATTGGGGTACCGCTCGATCAGCTCCTGGAGCAGGGCTTCGGAGTCATAGGGTCGTTCGCTCATCTCCACGAGCTGATCGCCGTCCTGAATCAGATAAACGCCACCGCTCAACGTCGTTGCTCCTTACCGTGAGTTATCTGCTCTCTATCATTCCCTACTTGTGGGAAGAGGGAAAGGTCTGGCCGCGAAAGACGGCCACGGCGGGGCCGGTCATGAAGACGTGGTGGCTGACCTGGTCCCAGGCAATTTCCAGCAGGCCGCCGGGAAGTTCCACCGTCGCGGCTGGTTTACAGGCTCCGACCAAGACTCCTGCGACGACGGCGGCACAGGCCCCGGTCCCGCAGGCCAGGGTCGCTCCTGCTCCTCGCTCCCAGACCCGCATCCGCAGGGTCTGGGGGTTCAGGACTTGGATAAATTCGGTGTTGGTTCGCTGGGGGAAGGCGGGATGGTGCTCGAACTGGGGACCGAGGTGGTCGAGGTCGAGGCTGGTAACGTCGTCAACGAAGGTGATGCAGTGGGGGTTGCCCATGCTGACGGCGGTGATGGACCAGGTGCGATCGGCCACGTCTAGGGGCTGTTGGATGACGTTGGCCTCGGGCGCGGCGAGGGTGGTGGGAATCTCGGCGGCGGTGAGGCGGGGCGGGCCCATGTCAACGCGCACTTGGCCGTTGGCCTGGAGCTGGGGTGTGATCAGGCCGGCGAGGGTGTGGATGCGGTAGGTTTTCTCCGGGGTGGTCTCGCCTTCTAGATCCGCCAGGAAACGGGCGAGGCAGCGAAGGCCGTTGCCACACATTTCCGGTTCGGAGCCGTCGGCGTTGAAGATTCGCATGGTGTAGTCGCTCCCGGCTTGGCCGGGGAGCGCGAAGATGACCCCATCGGCTCCGATGCCAACGTGGCGATCGCACCAGGCGATCGCTGCCGCTGGGGTCAGGAGTGGTTCAGCCGCGTGGCGGTTGTCGATTAAGATAAAATCGTTGCCGAGGCCGTGATACTTCGCGAAAACAAGGGTCATAGGTCTGGGTGCTGGGCTGGGGGATTCGCCGTAGGCTATGGTCTTTAGTGTACGGTATTGCCTGGCAGCTCCTGAACTCCCCCCGGCAGCGGGCAAGATCAGTCATGGTGGTTTAGGATATGGCAGAGTTCGATCCCGGTTGGCCGAGTGTCCGTCAGCTCCAGGGCTTCATCCAAGACAAGCAGCCGGTTGAGGTCAAGCTCCTGACGGGGGATGTTTTGACAGGGCGTGTCTTTTGGCAGGATACACTCTGTATCTGCCTGCTCGGAGCGGATGAGCAGCCTACGGTGGTCTGGCGGCAGGCGATCGCCTACCACCGACCAATTTAGATCGCTTTTCGGTCAGAGCCGCTACACTGGCGATATTCGGTTTAGCTCCAGTCAACTTCAGTTCGCAATTTACGACAAGATTGGCGATGATAGGGGTGCAATCGCATTCACGCAAGCGGGACGCATTGGTAAGGCTATGAGCATCGAAGACATTGTTGAAGAGGCCTTGAAGAACGGCTATCTGACACCCACCATGGAGGCTGAGGTGGGCCGCATTTGCGACCAGGCGACGGAACTCTCGATCGAAGAGTACATGGCCCTGGATCGCCTGATGGGGTCCCTGCTGACCGGTGAGGTGGTGGCGGTGCCACGCAAGCAGTTCATTAATGTCATGGAAGAATTGGTGCTCAGCGAAGCGATCATGCGTGTGGCTGAGATTGAAGCAACCAGCGACAAGGTGCTGGATGTGGGCGATATTGCGGCCTATGCCCTGAACCGCTTGCCGCCCCTCTACGCGACGACGGAGGAGGGGGCTAACTACCAGCGGCAGAAGGCGAAGAAGGAGTTGAGCGGCTTGATCAGCGACCAGATCAGTGAGGCGATCGCCCGCAATCTGGAAACACCGGAGTTCTACCCCGAGCGCCAGCCCGTGAACAAGACTCCCGGTGGTGATGTGTTGCAGCAGGTCAGCGGCTTGCTCAAGTCCCACGCCAAGAACTTTGAGCCCGATTAGGCGGCGGATCACCGTCAACGGTGGAACCTTCTGAGGAAGTGGTGGGTCAGGGGAGAGCAAGCGCGAGCACCTAGTCACTCTCTTCGATTCACCCATGAGCCACCTTATTCCTGCGACCTGGTCGCCTGCATCGGTTGAGGAGCGGAAGTCCGAAGCATTCGTGTCGCTAAACAAGTTGCCGAATTACGATCTTATCGTGCGTTGCCAGAGCGGCTCGCATCCTGATCGCGCCGCCTTTGCTGAGCTGCTGCGCCGCTATCAAGGTCATGTGGACAAGGTGTTGCAACATTTAGCGCCTGACTGGCACGACCGCGCCGATCTGTCGCAGGAAGTCTGGATTCGGGTCTATCGCAACATCAACCGCCTTCATGAGCCCGAAAAGTTTAAGGGCTGGCTGAGTCGCATCGCCACGAACCTGTTCTACGACGAACTCCGTAAGCGCAAGCGGGTTGCGCGGCCGCTCTCCTTGGACGCTCCCCGTAAATTTGACGATGGGGAAGTTACTTGGGAACTTCCGGCGGACGATCCGAGTCCAGATGATCGATTGGCCACCAAAGAGTTTTACGAACAACTGCATGGGGCGATCGCCGACTTGCCCGAAGCGTTCCGCACCACCATCGTGCTGCGGGAAATTCAGGGCCTTGCCTACGAGGAAATTGCGGAGATTACCGGTGTTTCCCTGGGTACGGTAAAGTCTCGCATTGCCCGGGCTCGAGCCCGCTTGCAGGCAACGCTCCAGCCCTATCTCGACGGCCCGCACTAGCCCTAGATGCGATTCCGGGTCTTTCCCGATAGAATCTGAATGATGGTAATCGCTCTGCAAGTCCGCTCACACTTATCCTCAAGCCCTCCGGGTACTCTATCGATTCTGCTTCAGGCGGTGATGTAACTATGACCTCCAATTCTGATTTTCACCCCCAATCGCCAGCCTCCCTGTTGACAGACAGCGAGCGCTTCGAGTTGCTGAGCGCCTACCTCGACGGTGAAACCACGGCGGCTGAGCGCCAGCTGGTCCAGCAGTGGCTGGACACGGACCCGGAGGTCCAGCGCCTCTACCGTCGCTTGCTGGCGCTGCGGCAAATGATGCAGGCCATGCCCGAGCCAGCGGCCGAGCGTTCGCCAGAAGAACTGGTGGCGGGCGTTTTCGCAACCGTGGAGCGGCGTCAGCGACGACGCCATCTCGTTTGGGGCGGTAGCGCGATCGCCGCTCTCGTAGTTGGAGCTGTGGCCTTAGTGCTGCCCGGCGACCTAGGCTTCTCGCCACGCTTTGCCAGCCGACCGAGCCAGGAACTGGGCCAGCCCTTGGCGATCGCCCTCAATGAGCCCGTGGTCGCGATCCCCAACTTGCCCGCTTCGCCCGGAGCCCTGGGCGCCGTCGCTGGAGAGAGCCTGATTTTTGACGAGGAAGGGCTCTAGAGCCTGCGGTCGTCCCCCTGCTGCTCCTGGTAGGCCCAGTAGACCGCCTCCAGGAATCTTGTCGCCGTCGTGCCCTCCGGGAGCGTCGCCACTCCCACCAAGTCGCGCACCTGCGCCGCCAAGTGCTGACCCTTTTCCCGTCGAGCTTCTGGCAGGAGTTGGGGCGATCGCTGGAGATAGCGGCGGAGCGTGGCAAATTCTTCCGGTCGCAGGCGTGCCAGGTTGGCTGTGGCTGGCAACTCCGCCGCCAAGTGCTGGGCGCCTAAGGAAACGATCACCGGCGGCGAGGTGGGCCGCTCGGCTTGCACCACCAGGGTTCCGGCTACCCAGTCCCCCAGCCGCTTCTCGCGCGGCCCAAAGGCGATGAAAAAAGCGCCCAAGAGCAGGGCCTCATCAAACAGGCCCAGGAGTGCGCGCAAGGCAGCTTGGGGCAGTCCTACCGGCCGCCCATCATCGCGGATGACCCGAATCTGGAGCAGGCGCTTGCCGGGAGTCTGGCCTTGCCAGAGCACCTCAAACGTGACGGCGTAACCGACCCGCAGGAGGAAGACACCGATAATCTGCATGGCCTGCAGCCATAGAGCCGCTTGGGAATCCGCCCCTAGCCCAGCCTCCAACAGCTCCAGCAAGGGAGCGGCGATCAGCCGCCACAGCAGCACGTAAGCGAATAACAGGCCTAGCCAGGCCCCTAAGTCCACCCCGGCCGCCAGAGCCCGATTCCCCAGACCCGCGAGCACAAACTCCAGCTCGACGCTTTCCGGGGTGCGGAGCACTACACGGTTCAGCCACTTCATGGCGCAGAATCTCCCAAGGCTACGCGGTCACACCCAGGCTTGACGCAGAAGCAACGGCTCTCAGGAGGAGCCAGCGGCTCCGGGCCCTTGACAACGGGTTCACTCGCGGAATTAGGCTTTGCCTCAGCCCGGAGCCCTGAACCCGAAACGCCCGTAAGGCTGTCCGTAGCTTGTCCAGCCAGCATTGAACTGACTCCCTCAGAGCATCCTTCATCCTTAGACCTGTTGCTGCAAGCCCCGCTCCCGAAGAGGAGCGGGGCAGCTAGGGCTTTCAGCCTAGGCGGGCGAGGGCGGCTCGCTAACGCACAACTCCCTGGAGTCGCAGGGCGTCGAGGGGCTTCAAGAAGAAGAGCTGGGCAAAGTTGCCAGCATTCTTGGCGTAGAGGGGCAGCTTCTGGAGCAGCTTCACCGGAGCGGGCGCTGGGGAGTGGGTGATCGCCGTCAGCCGCTCATTGTTTGCCACACAATCTTCCAGTAGCTCGTAGAACTTAGGATGCTCGACATCTAAGATCACGGGGAAGACCCGCGCGGCCGTCTCGTTGGTCTTACGGATCACGTACTTGTCATACTCGCGTGCATCCAGGCCGAGAGAGGCATAGAAGCCAGACCGCTGCACGTCATTGAGGTACATGGTGGCAAACACAGACAGCAGGAAGAAACGGCTCCAGAGCTTCGGCGGCACTAAGCCCACCATGAAGAAGCGGGCCCAGGCCTTGCCGGAGAAGGAGCGCGGCAACTCCTTGAGGCGATCGCCCCAAGTCTTCGGCTGGTCTAGCATCTTCGGGCAGGCCCGCATCACGGCATCAAAGAAGTCGCCGTGGCGGTTTTCGTCCTGACACCAGTTCTCGAAGAAGTTGAAGATCGGGTAGATCCGGTTCTCCGGGTGCTGCTCCAAGTGGCGATAGATGGTGATGTAGCGCCAGTAGCCGATCTTCTCCGAGAGATACGTGGCGTAGAAGATAAATTCCGGCTCGAAGTAGGTGTAGTTCTTGCTCTTGGTCAGGAAGCCCAGATCCAGGTTCAGCTCGAAGTCCGCCATGGCCTTGTTGAGGAACCCAGCATGGCGCGCCTCATCGCGAGACATCAGGTTAAAGCATTCTGCCAGGACGGGGTTGCGATCCTTAATGCGGCGGCCCAGCTCCTTGTAAAGCAAGAAACCGGAGAACTCAGCCGTGCAGGAGCGCTCGAGGAACTCGATGAACAGGCGGCGCGTGTCCCCGTCCAGGTGAGCCCAGGACTGCTCAAACTGCTCATCACGGACAAAGTGCTTTTGGTTATAGTCCGCGCGAAATTCTTCCAGGATGGCCCGCAACTCCTCTTCATTGGGGCTGATATCCATGGTTGCCATCGCTTCAAAGTCAGTGGTGTAGAAGCGTGGTGTCAGGATAGTTTCTTGGGCGGGAACTTTGACGCCGGGGCGCAGTTCTTGAAAATTTGGTTTGGGTGCGGTGCTAACCATAGTGCTGTTATCAAGTTTGTTAAACGCTCGCCAGTGCTCCAACCGTAAGCGGCCCTGAAGCGGGTTGAACTCAAGTGTATCAAGCCTTTCTGAGGTAGTTAAGGGAGTTTCTGTTAAGAGTTGCAACGATTTTTTCAAACTCTGTAACGCTGCCTAGCCCAAACTTGGCTCCTGTGGTAAGCGAGAGGCGATCGCCCCACCCGCCCGCGTCCCGGCCCTAACCCCGCCGCCCGTGGCGATCATCGCACCCCAGATCATCGCACCCCAGCCGAGCTGTCCGTAGTCAGCGATGAGCGGCGCTCCCGGCAACCCAAGGCTAGGGCTAGAGGGGGGGAGCCTTGGGGGGGCCGGCTGTGGGGAGGGCGCGGCCTCGGGCCGCATAGAGATTGATCAGGGAGAGTAGCAGGATGGTGAGAAAGAGGACGAGGCCGATGGTACAGGCGTAGCTAATTTCTAAATTCTGGAAGGCTTGCTCGTAGAGGTAATAGACCACCGTTTTGGAACTGTTGCGGGGGCCGCCCTTCGTCATGATGAAGATTTCTTCAAAGACCTTGGTGGCGGAGATCGCCGAGATCACGGCGACAAGAATAATGTAGGGCCGCATCAGTGGAATCGTGATGTCCCAGTGCCGCTGCCAGCCGTCGGAGCCGTCGATGGCGGCCGCCTCGTAGAGTTCGGCGGGAATGGCTTGCAGGCCGGCGAGGTAGATCACCATGTAGTAGCCCAGGCCTTTCCAGATGGTCACGACCATGACGCTCCAGAGGGAGAGCTGGGGGCTGGTGAGCCAGGGGATGCGTTCAAACCCCAGGGTTTCGAGGAGCTGGTTGAAGATACCGCCGGAGGCATAGAGAGCGTTCCAGGCGACGCCCGCGACCACCATCGAGATGACCACGGGGGTGTAGAAGGCCATGCGAAACCAGTGAATGCCGCGTAGTTGGCGGTTCACGAGGATGGCTAGGCCCAGGGAGGCGCTGGCGAGGATGGGCACGACGCCGACTAGATACAGGAGGGTATTCCGCAGGGTTTGCCAAAAAACGGCATCTTGGCCCAAGCGCTGGAAATTCGCGAGGCCGACCCATTGGGGGGCCTGGGTGAGGTCGTATTCGTAGCGGGTGAAGCTGAGGGAGAAGGCTTGCACGGCGGGCAAAAACACAGTCAGCCCTAGAAGCACCAGGGCTGGGAGGAGGAAGAGGTAGGGCGTGAGGCGTTGCCAGGGGAGTTGCGGCTGCGATCGCACAGTGAGCTTCCTCAAAATGTATCTAAGCTAACAGAGCCTTCCGAGATTTCCATAGTTTAATGAACTTTCAGCCATGTGTGGGTTGACTTGCTGCGGCCGCTAACCAGCGCGCGAGCACGACGGAAATTGTTGGGGTGTCGGGCAACCAGGTCAGTGCGTCGCGTGCTCTTAACGTCTCGATCGCCGATCATGAATCTTCAACCAGACCCAGACAGTCCCTGGGTTACGGCGCTGCAACAGGGGCAGCCGCAGTTGGCTTCGGAGGATACCGCAGCCATTTTAACCCTATTTCGCGCCCTGCCAGTGCCAGTGGCGATCGCCCGGGTAGCGGACAGCCAGTTGCTCTACACCAACCGCTACTTCGAGAGCGTGTTTGGTCGCCCTGAGCCGGGGACGGCGGTGCTCCGGCTCTCCCAATGCTTTGAGCCTGCCGCTTGGCAAGTGCTGGTGCAGGCCCTGGTGCAATATCGTTTCTTGCTCAATTACGAACTGCGCCTCTGTCGGCGCGATCACCAGCAACTCTGGGGCCTAGTCTCGCTGCAACTGCTGACCCTGGAAGCAGAGTCCGTCATCCTCGGCGTCTTCCACGACATCACCTACCCCAAGCAGATCGAGCGGGCCCTCCAGGCCAGCCAACAGACCCTCGCTACCTTGACCCAACACTTACCCGGTGCCCTCTACCGCTGCCGCCTCGAGGCTGACCAAGCCTGCGAATTTATTAGCGATGGCAGCGAACGCCTTACGGGCTATCCCAGCCGCGCATTTCTCGAGGGCACTTGTTCCTTGCGAGCGCTGATTGCGCCGGAGGATCGGGAGCGCGTCGAGGCATCGATCCAGAGGGCGATCGCCCAAAACCGACCCTATGCCCTCGAATACCGTCTCCTCACAGCCAGCCAAGAATTGCGCTGGGTCTGGGAACAGGGCAGCGTGATCGAATATCCCGGCACAATACCCCTCTATCTAGAAGGGTTTATCACCGACATCACGGAGCGCAAACGGGCCGAAGAAGAACTCTCCCTGCTCCAGGCCCTGACCCGGGCGATCGCCGAGGCCCCCGACTTCAACCAGGCGATCGCCCTCGTGCTGCACCGTGTCTGCGACCACACCGACTGGCTCTGTGGCGAGGCCTGGATTCCTGACCCCGCCTCTCAACAGCTCACCCTCAGCCCCGCTTGGTACAGCCGCGTGGAGCACAGCCGCCCCGAGGCCCTCTCCCTGAGCGACTTCCGCCAGCAGAGCGAGCACTACCAGTTTGCCCGCCCCGAGAGCCTGCCCGGCCGCGTCTGGCGCGAGCGGCAACCCTGTTGGCTGCCCGATGTCACCCAAGACCCGGACTTCTGCCGCGCGGACTTGGCTCAGGCCTGTGGGCTGCACGCCAGTTGTGGGGTGCCGATCATGGCGGGCGCGGAGGTGGTGGCTGTGCTGGTCTTCTTCCAGGCGACGGCCCAGCTCTGGGAACGTCGGTCAGTGGAGCTAATCTCGGCGATCGCCACCCAACTCGGCGGCATTGTCCAGCGCAAACGAGCAGAAGCGGCTCGCCAAGAGAGCGAGCGCCGCCTCCGTAGCCTCCTAGATGCCACCCCCGGCCTTTTCTTCACCGCCAGCCCAGGCCCCAACTGGCCCATGACCTACCTCAGCCAGGGCTGCCAGGCCTTGACGGGCTACCCCAGCGAGACCTTCACCCAAGATCGCGGCGTCTATGATCGCCTGATTCACCCAGAGGATCGGGCGCGGGTGCTAGCCGCCATCGACCTCGGTGTCGTTGGTCATCAGCCCTATGTCGTCGAGTATCGCCTCCGCCACCGCGACGGCGGCGAGCGCTGGGTCTGGGAAAAAGGGCATGGGGTCTACGCGGACGATGGCACGGTGCTGGGCCTGGAGGGCTTCATTGCCGACATCACCGACCGCAAGCAGTCTGAGGACGCGGTTCGAGCCTATGCGGGCGAACTACAAGCCCTGTTCGCCGCGATGACAGACTTGATCCTGGTGCTGGATGCCGACGGCCGCTACTGCAAGATTGCCCCCACCAGTCCGGATCTGCTCTACCAGTCCCGGGAGTTGCTACTCGGCAAAACCGTGACGGAGATTTTCCCCCCCGACACAGCGGCCCTGTTTCGGCAAACGATCCACCAGGCCTTGGCCACGCGGCGGCCGCTGCAAGTGGAATACGCCCTCGAGATCCAGGGTTGCCCCACCTGGTTTAGCGCGATGATCTCTCCGACCCCGGAAAATACCGTCGTTTGGGTGGCTCGGGATATCACCGAAAATCGCCAGGCCCAGGCCGCCTTGGAAGCGGCCGAGGCGAAATACCGCAGTATTTTTGAAAACGCGGTGGAGGGGATCTTTCAGACCACGGCCGACGGCCGCTACCTGAGCGCGAACCCAGCGCTGGCACGGATCTACGGCTACGACAGCCCCGAGGAGTTGATGACTTCGCTCACCAACATTCCGCAGCAGCTCTATGTCGATCCGCAGCAGCGGGCTGATTTTGTGCGACAGGTGCAGGAGCAGGGGCTGGTGCGCGGCTTTGAGGCCCAGATCTACCGTCGTGATGGCAGCCGGATCTGGATTTCTGAAAGTGCCCGGGCCGTGCGCGATCGCCAGGGCCAGCTTCTCTACTACGAAGGCATGGTGGAAGACATCACAGCCCAGAAACAGGCCGAAGCCCAGCTTCAACAACGCGCCTTCTATGATCCCCTCACGGGCTTAGCGAATCGGGCCCTGTTTCAAACCCGCCTGGCGGAGGCGATCGCTCGGACCCAAGGCAACCCCAGCGCGCCCTCCGAGCAGTTCGCGGTTCTGTTCCTCGACCTGGATCGCTTCAAGGTTGTCAACGACAGCCTTGGCCACTGGGTCGGGGATCAGTTGCTGGTCGCCATTGCCCGTCGCTTGGAATGTTGCTTGCGGGAGGGGGATTTGGTCGCTCGCCTTGGGGGCGATGAGTTTACGATCTTGCTCTACAACACTCAGGATCTCAGCGACGCGATCGCCGTGGCCGACCGCATCAATGCAGCCCTCAAGGCCCCCTTCCCCCTCGAGGGCTACCAAGTCTTCACTGGCGCGAGCATCGGCATTGTCCTCAGTAGCGGCGATCGCCCCCCCGGCGATACCACCGCCCTCCTCGACTCTGAGGCCGCCCCCGTGACGCGCTTGGCCTATCAACAGCCCGAAGACCTCCTCCGGGATGCCGACACCGCCCTCTACCGAGCCAAAGCCCTGGGCAAGGGGCGCTATGAACTCTTTGACCCCACCATGCACCATCGAGCCGTCGCCCAGTTGCAAGGGGAAACAGAACTGCGCCAAGCCGTGGATCGTCAGGAATTTGTCCTCCACTACCAGCCGATTATTGACCTAGCGGCCAATCGCCTCAGTGGGTTTGAAGTGCTGCTGCGTTGGCAGCACCCCCAGCGAGGGCTACTCCAACCCCCGGACTTCATGGCCCTGGCAGAGGAGACGGGGCTGTTGATCCCGCTGGGATACTGGCTGCTGACGGCGGCCTGCCAACAACTCCAAGTCTGGCAGGCCCGTTATGGGGACGCGGCTCCGGGGGTGTTGGAGATCAATTGCTCCCGACGGCAATTTTTTCACCCAGAGTTGCTCGCCCAGCTCGAGGCCGCCTGTGAGCAGCACGGCCTCCCGGGGCAAAACCTGCGCTTGGCGATCCCGGAGAGCCTCTGGTCCGAGGACGGGGACCTGGTACGGTCACGGCTCCAGGAACTGCGCGCCCGACAGATCCAGGTGGGGGTCGATGATTTTGGCGCTGGGTATTCGCGGCTGCATTACTTGAATGAAGCGCCCCCGGACACCCTGAAGATTGACCGCTCCTTTATCCATGACTTGGCCGGCGATATTAGCCAGGCGGAGATTGCCCAGATCGCCATTCTCCTGGCCCAGCGCCGGGGCCTGACGGCGATCGCTGCTGGGGTGGAGACCGCCGCCCAGTTGGCCGCGGTGCGGGAGCTGGGCTGCCACTTTGCCCAAGGCCATCTGTTTGCCGCTGCCCTCCCAGCCGGGGAGGCCGAAGCCTGGCTCAGGTCCGAGAATCCGGGGCTGAAAGGCTTCTGGGACCTTTGAAGCGGCGCTGGGTACAGAAAATCTCCACGGGGCGATCGCTCCCTTTGAAGCGATGGGCCCCAAAGGGGACGAAACGCTGACGATCGGCCTCTAAGGCGCGGTAGGTTGCCTCCGAGATCAAGCATTCGCCGGGGGGACAGACGGCCTCGAGCCGCGCTGCCAAATTCACCGTTGCCCCGAGCACGGTGTAGTCCACCCGCTGGGAGCTGCCCACATCGCCGACCACCGCCTTGCCGCTGTTGACCGCTACGTGTAGTTCCAGGGGCTGGGACCAGACCTGCTGGGCGTTGAGCTGGTCGAGGCGCTCCAGCATCCCCATGGCCGCCGCCACCGCCCGCACGGCGTGATCTGACTGGGGTTCCGGCGCGCCAAAGAAGGCCATGATGCAGTCGCCAATAAACTTGTCCAACGTGCCGCCCCATTCAAACACCGATTGCAGCATTTCCTCAAAGAAACGGTCGAGCATTTGCGCAATCTGCACAGGAGTCATGTGCTCCGCCATCGTGCTGAAGCCGACAATATCGGCAAAGACGATGCTGATCTCGGCTTCGACGGGTTTCAGGCGGCCGTTTTCCAGGGCCCCGACGGCGAGCAATTGTTGCACCACGGCCGGGGAGTGGTAGCGCTCGAGCTGCTGGCGAATTTTCCCTTCGGCCTGGAGCTTGCGAGTCAGCAGCCAGCGCTGCACACTGTAGGCGACGAGGTTCGCGAGGGTTGAAAAGAAGCTGAGGTCTTCTTCGTCGTTGGCGTCGGCCGTTTTGAGGTTCAAGCTGGCGTCGGCATAGAGCACGCCCACGACGTTATCCCGATCCCAGAGCGGCACGGCCAAGGCCCCGCGAATGCCCTTGGCTAAAATACTGTTTTCGTTCTCAAAGCGTTCGTCTTCTTGGGCGTCCACGGTTTTGATGGCCACCTTCTCGCCGAAAACCCGCTGGGAAATGCTGCGGCTGATCCAACTGTGGGTACGGGTTTCCAGGTAGCTGGGCAGGTCGTAGCGGGCCGCCGCATCGACGATTTGGAGTTCGCCGTCGCCTTGGACATCGACGAGCAGGGCGAGGCGCTGGATGCTGGTGATTTCCTTGAACACGACGGTCTGCACCTGCTCAAAGATGGCGTCGATGGATTCAGCCGAGTTGAGATTCTTGGAGATTTCCACCAGGTACTTGAGGCGGGCGATCGCCCGCTGCTGCTCCTGTTGCTCCGCCGCCGTCTCACTGACCGCAATCCAGCGCTGGCGCATCTCTTCCGCCGGGCGCAAGATGGTCTGGCCCCCGGCGAAGGGGCCGAGATCGGGCTGGGTCTTGGCGTCGGCTTCGATGTAAACCACGAGGCAGATCGTGCCGACCTGGATCAGATCATTGTGGTGCAGGCGTTGGGGACGACGGAGGAGTGTTTGGTTCAGCAACGTGCCGTTAGTGCTACCCAGGTCTTCAATAGACCAGTTATCCTGGGTGCGAGTCAGTCGCATATGCTGGCGCGAGACTTCGGAGTAGGGCAGGCACAGATCGCACTCGGGCAAGCGGCCAATCACAAAGGGAGTGCTGGGAATGCGAATGACACGATCGGGGTCGCCCTCCAGGCGCAAGCGCAGTTTCAACTCGCTCATAGGGCAACAGGAGACAGGAGGTGAACAACAAGGAGTGGCGACCGACCGGGGTGGGTGAGCCGATCTGCGAGGGCAGATGCCAAAATACCCTTCCCTAATCTAATCAATTTTGCCCGTAGACTCTTATGTATGTGTGTAATGCCGAAGGTTCCCCCGGAGGTGGCGATCGCCCCCTAGGGTGGCCAGCGGGGGCGGCCGGCGGTGCAAGCAGGGAAGGCAAGGCCATGACTGGCGATGAACTGCAACAGTTGCTACAGGCGAAGTGGGGACGCTCTTACGATGTGCAATTGCGCCGCATCAAGGGCAAGATTTACCTCCAGGTGATGTGGAAGTACCTCGAGCAGGCCTCCTTTCCCCTGGATGAGAGCGAGTATCGCGAGCACTTGCAGGCGATCGCGACCTATCTCACGGCTTGGAATAGCGAAGCCCAGGTGCGGGGTACGATTGCTCAGACCCGCGAGCGGCCCCGCCTAGGCAAGGCGGTGAATATTCCCCTTGACCTGGGCGATCGCGCCTCGGAGTGGATTCTTGAGGATGGTTGAGCCCTTGGACCTCCAGGCCCTGCGTCAGAGCTTGCGGCCTGGCCAGCAGAGCTTGGCCGACTGGACCGGGGGCCCCCTGGCTGTGTCAGCCGTGCCCGGGGCTGGCAAATCTCACAGCTTGGCCCTAGGGGGCGCGATCACGATCGCCCGCCACCAGCTCCACGCCCGTCGCCAATTGCTGGTCGTCACCTTTGCCCGCTCGGCCGCCGCCGAGATTAAGCGCAAGCTGCGGGAGCAACTGCACCGCCTGCACTTGCCCCCTACGGGCTTCGCCGTCTACACCCTCCACGGCCTCGCCCTGCACATCGCCTCGCGCCACCCCGGGCTGGCCGGTCTCGACCTCAACCAGGTCAGCGTCATCTCCCCCAACCAAAGCCACTACTGTCTTCGCAGCACCGTGGAGCAATGGCTGGCCGCCAACCCAGAGCCCTACCGCCGTCTGCTCGCTGGCCGCAGCTTCGACGGCGAGGAAACAGAGCGCCTGCGCCGTCAGTCGGCCCTGCGGACGGAGATCCTGCCGGAGCTGGCCTATACCGTGATTCGGGAGGCCAAAAGTTCCGGCCTGCTCCCGGCCGACCTTCAGACCCTGGCCTGGCTGGCTCAGGATGAGTATGAGAGCTTGGCGATCGCCGCCGGCCTCTACGAGCAATACCAGCAGGTCATGCAGAGCCGCCGCTTCATCGACTACGACGACATGATCCTGGCCGCCCTGCGTGTCCTCGACTACGAGCCGATCCGCCACCTCTGGCAGCGGCAGTTCTTCGCCGTGTTTGAAGATGAAGCCCAAGATTCAACCCCCCTGCAAGAAACCCTGCTGCGTCAGCTTGCCAGCGATCCCGATCACCCCGAGCAGCCCCCCAACTTTGTCCGCGTCGGCGACCCCAACCAGGCGATCAACTCGACCTTTACCCCCGCGGACCCGATTTACTTCAATGCCTTCTGCGACGACTGCCAGGCCCAGGGCCGCCTCGCCACTATGACCCGCGCCGGCCGCAGTAGCCGCCCGATTCTCGCGGCCGCAAACGCGCTCCTCCACTGGGTCAATGCCCAGGAAAAGGCTGAGGTTAGCTTCCCCTTCCGCGACCAGGCCATTCACCCCGTTGCCCCCGACGATCCCCAGCCCGACGCCAACCCAGCCCCCCTGGGCCAGGGCGTCGAGCTGCACCGCCCCCCGGATGTTTACGCCACTGTGACCCAAATTGAGCAACGCTTGGTCGCCCTTTTGCAGAAAACTCCGACCCTGAGCATCGCCATTCTGGTACGGGAAAACCGTCAGGCCCGTTTCGTCGCCACCCAGCTGGCCCAGCTGCCCAAGCAGCACAAAATTCCCCTCTACGAGGTGGGGGCCCTCGGGCGCCAGGCCCAGATCCCAGCCGAAATTTTTACCCTGCTGCAATTCCTCGAGCGACCCCACTCCCCGGACAATCTCAAGGCGGCCCTGGGGGTGCTGGAGCAGCGCCAGCGCATTAGTACCCAGGACCTCAGCGCCCTCGCTGCTGCCCCGGAGCAATTCCTCTATCCCACGCCCCTGGAGCCCCGGCCAAAGCAGACGGTGGCGACGGCGCGCCGCCTGGGGCGCAGTCTGTTGCGGGCTCGGCTCGAGCTGCCGCCCTATCAACTGATCACCTTTCTCGGCTTGGCCTTGCAATATAGCGGCTCTGAGCTGGCGACGGTGCAGAAGTTGGCGGAGCGCATCAGCCAGCAGACGGCCGGGGCCCACTCCCTGGGAGATGTCTTGACCGCCCTGGCCGATACCGTGGCGACGGAGCGCTTTGAGGGCATTGAAGACGAGTCGGAAGCCCAGTACACGCAGCCGGGCCAGGTCACGATCATCACCATGCACAAGGCGAAGGGGTTGGATTGGGATGTGGTGTTTCTCCCTTTTCTGCACCGAGACTCGCTGCCGGGGGAACTCTGGGTGCCGGTGGCGAGCCGCTTTCTGGGGGATTTTTCCCTGGCGGAGGTGGTGCGGGCCCAGCTGCGCACGGCGGCGCGATCGCAACACCTCCAGCAGCAACCGCCATCCCAGTTACCAACGCCGCTGGCGGCCTGGCAGCAGGCGGTGGCCCTCAAGCAGGCGGAGGAGTACCGGCTGCTCTATGTGGCGATGACCCGGGCGAAGCGCTTGCTCTGGCTGTCGGCGGCGGAGAATGGCCCCTTTCGCTGGAGCGTCTTTAGCGGCCAGGAGCAGGGGGCGCTGCAACCGAAGGCGATCTGCCCGGCGATCGCCGCCCTATTTGCCTAGATTCAACCTTTGGCTAGTGCCTCCGGGGCGATCGCCTTGGTAGCCTCAGTATAGATTCCCTAGGGCTCGCCCCTAGAAGGGCGTGCAACTGCCCAAGTTTACCGGAGTGGAGAGCATGAGACAGGTCCAGCCAGCGACTAGAAAGTATCCGGCGCAGCCAGATCGCGGTCGGCCACGACCGCTCCAAACCAAGCGCCGCACCCCCGGGGCCGCAGCCGCCACCCCAGACCTCCAGGCTCAACTCCACCACGCAGTTCGCTACGGTCACAGTATCGGCGCCACCCCTATCCAAGCGGATCTCGTCATCGGTCAACCCGGCGACAAGTACGAGCAAGAGGCGGATGCCGTAGCGGCCCAAGCCATGCAGCGGCAGCCCGCCGATACTGCCGTGCAGCAGCAGCCCCAACCCACCCCGCTTCAGCGCCAGACCCTGCCCACCGGCGACATGGAACTCCCCGCCATGGACGGCCTCGCGGAGCAAGCCAATGACACCGTAAAGAGCGCCGCCGCCGATACCAATCCCGGAGCTGGCGGTGGCGATCAGCCCGATCCAGCCGCAGTAGGAGGGCCAACACCCGGCGAGGCCGGTCCGGAATTAGGGGGCGGCCCAGGTGACTTGGGTGACGTGGCGGCCGCGACTCCCGGAACAGACGTGGCTCCGGGCTCTGCGGCCACGGGGGCGACTCCGCCGGCCGGGGGCGATGGGGGCGGGGACTTGCTCGGGGGGGAGCTGGGGGAGGACATCTTGCCGCCGGCTGTGACGGAGCAACTGGCGGCTACGGGGCTGGAACCGGAGGCTGTTACGGAGCCTAACCAGGGGAAAGACGAGGCCCCAGGGTCGATGCAGAACCTGGAACTGATGATCCAAAAAGCGACGGCTGAAGGGAGTGGCGCGGAACTGGCGGATGACAAGCAGGGAATGCTGCGCGATCGCCTGGGTATTCTCAACCCGGAGGAGATCCGTATCCACGACGATAGCGAGGCCCACGAACTCTGTGAACTTTTGGGGGCCCGCGCGTTTACAACCCGCAACCACATCTTTTTCGGTGCAGGGGAGTACGGCGATGATGAACTCCTCTTCCACGAAGCGACCCACTGCATTCAGCAGGGGGCCGTCGAAGCGAGTGGCGACACCCCAGAGCCCGAAGGGGGTCTGGAGGCTACGGCGACACCCCAGGAGGAGGGCGGCCCCCTAGCCGGGGATGCGATTCAGCCCCAGGTCGCCCCGGGGCAGACCTGGGTCCAAGCGGATAGCACGAATGCGGCCCAGAGTCAGCTCGCCACCTATGATGCTTTCCAGGCCTTTGCTGGCATGGGGGCCAGCGTTGCCGCCCTGACAACACCCAGTAGTGGTAGTGAGCCGGACGAGATTTCTCGGGATGATTTGATTGGGCAGGCGATGGCCCAGGGGGCGATCCAGGGCGCGATCCAGGGGGGGACGACCTTGGCAGCAACGCTGGTCCTCGGGGGGGCGATGACCGCCCTGGGGAGCAAGGCCCCGATGGCAGCCGGGGGCATCGGGGCGGCCCTTACTGTGGCCACGACGATCTATCAGTTGGCGACCGATCCGAAGGGGTTTGCTGCAAGTACCTTCGTGACACCCTTTAAGGGGCCCTTTGATGCTGGCGGGCCGTTCAATAAGGGCAGTTGGGATAATCTGACGCCTTGGTTGGCGATCGCCCTGATCTTCGAGAGCATGATCGCCATCATTGAAATGGTGAAGGGTATTCTCAACATTATTGACCTCATCCTCAATTTGATCGCCTCGATCTTGACCCTGGTCGGCAACATTCTCTTGGGCGTTGGCCTAGCCATGACCGCTATTGGCAACGCCCTACTCTCAAACCCGTTCACCGCCGCCTTTGGCGCAGGCCTAGTCTCGGCGGGCCTCACACTGCAATCGGTGGGCAATATGCTGATCGGCTGGGGCAGCACCGTCTGGGCCTGGGAGAAGCCCTTCGGGATCACGATCTTGCAACTGACGCTGTACACGCTGATCTTGCGCCCCTTTGTTATCGCCTTCCGCATCCTCGATCTCAAGTACTGCGATTCTGACCCGGCTGTGCTCCTCAAGAAGCAGGAGGCCCTATCCCAGTCCACCGCAAAATTCATCAATGACGGGGCATCGGCTGGCTCCAAGGTGATCGGCGACAAGATGAAGACGAGTAAGCCGAACAAAGCCAAGGTCAACTCAGCCCAAGCCAAAGACGGCCCCCAAGCAACGGGCAAGAAATCCCTTTCTGATGATTACTTCGGCAAGAAAGACAAGGGATTTTTCAAAACTACCAAAAACTTGTTAAATCCGAAGAATACTTTTGGTGCCTACGCGAGCAAGAGTGGTAAGGGTGCTTTTGATCCCGGTAAGAAATGGAAGGGTTTGGGTACCAGCAGCTACAAGTCGAAGATGGGCTACGATCCTGCGAACGTGAAAGCGCAAAAAGGAGCTGCCAAGACAGTGGCTTCCTCCAACAAAAACCTCCAGACCGCAGGAACTACAAGGTCAACGGCCAAGGCGGATATGCAAGCTGCTAAAGCTAAATATGACGCTGCTGTGACCAATCCCAAGAAGAGCATGGCTGAGGTTCAGGCAGATTATCGAAACTATGCCACTGCTAGGACCAACTACAACCAAGCGAATGCAAATTATCAGCAAGCTCAGGTTCGCTACAACCAAGCACGGGTTAACTATCAGCTCGGGCAAAGAAATATTGGTTCTTCTGCCGCCTATAGGACGGATGATGGTAGCTATGGAGATCTTGTTTCTGGGGGCGATCGCAAAGGTCTCACCTTCCCAGCGAAGGTGATCAACGATACGGTCTTCAAGGCTGAAAAAGAAGAGCACGAAGTTGATGGCGAGACCGTAACGGTCAGCCGCTTCAAGGGAGCCCTGGGCGGTGCAAACGTCAGTGATGCGGCCAAGCGGGTGTCGGAGGGCAAGGCAGAAATTGGCGATCGCGGCCGGTACTTCTGGGAGACGCTTGACTTTTCGGCGCTCGCCCCGGCTATTCCCCTCGCCCGCGCCGAAGACGAAGACCAAGCCAAAGCCAACGAAGCCGAGCAGAAAGAGCAAGGCGAGAAGACTGCCAACGAAACGGAAGCCCAGGGAGACGCCGCCGCCGACAATGCGCCCGGGCAAGCAGCAGGGGAAGCCGAGGCCGGCGAAGCCAAAGGAGAAGAGCAGCCGGCTCCAGAAGAGAACGCGGATAGCGATGAAGGCAAGCTCGAACAGGTCTTTAATGACCTAGAGGATGTCCCTGATCTTCAGGCGCGCACGGAGGAAGAAGCCGAAGACGAACCGGAAGAGGCCGACATCGCTGAAGCCGACGAGAGCGACTTTGAGGAGTATTATGCTGAACCCTCCCTAGCAGCGGAGCTAGGGGAGGCGGAGGATGAAGCGGAGGACGAGGCTGGGGAGGACGCCAGTGAGGAGGATGTCCACCCGCTCTTGCTGCTGATCCTGGAGCGCCTCGCTGCCGGGGCCGATGAGCTGCCTGAACCGCCCTGGGAGGCCTTCCTGAGCATTGATGCCGCCGCCTTTGGTCTGGAGGAACTGGCCTACCAGAAAGAGAGCAACGCGCAACTGCGGGAGGATAACCAATGGGCGATCGCCGCTGCCGAAGAATCGGCGGCCACCCATGAAGTGATGCTCGCCGCCACCGGAGCCGCCACCGCTCACATCGCCGCCCACAAAACGGATCTGACCACCAAGATCGCCAGCCAAGAAGATCTGCGTGCTGACTCGGCCACCCAGCAATCAGAAATTGGCACGGCTGGCAAGGAAGGAAAATCCCTCCAGAAAAGCCTGGACTCCCAGCGATCTAACATCGACAAGTCGGGCGAGTATGGGGCCAGCCAAGATGTGGATGATTCCGAGGGCAACCCCGATGCCGCCCAAGAAAGCATGGCGGGGGGAAGCGAGCAAATGGATGCCTTCCAAAGTGGGGCTGGGAAGAGTGTCGAGCAGGCCAGTGCCTGGATCGGTGAGACTCAAGCAGCTCAGGCCCAAGCTGACAGTGACCAAGACCAGCTCGAGGATTTCGGGGCCGAACACCACGAACAGCTCGAAGCGGCGGAAGCAGAGATGGAGGCACTGGAAGCCAATGAGGAAGAGATTGAAACAGGGGATGAAGAGATTTTGGAAAGTGAGGAAATCCTCCTAGATTCTCGCCAGGAAGCGATTGATGAGATCGATGCTTGGACGGCGGATCACGCCGCAACTGTCGAGGGTATCTATGATGAAATTGATGCCATGATTGCTGAAGCCTTGGAGGATGAGGTGGACAGCATGGAGGCCGAAGACGAGGCTGAGGAGGCGGTGGCCGTGGATGAGGAGGAATCTGAAGAGGATCTCGACGATGACCTCGATGACGATGACCTCGATGACGATGATCTCGACGCTGAGATGACCGACTTAGAGGACGCCGATGGCGATGATCTTGAGGCTGACGACGACGATTTAGACGACGAAGACGACGATGATTTAGATGATGACGAGGATTTTGTCGATCCTTTTGAGGTTGATGAAGCTGAAGTAGAAGACGCTGTTCAAGACGTGGAAGCTGAGGGCGCTGAACCCCTACCGGCCGACGTGCAAGCCAAGCTGAGCCTTTGGGGCGTCAAAGATGCTGACCAGATCCTGATCCACACGGGGGAGGAAGCTAATGCGATGTGCGCGGCGATCGCCGCCCACGCTGCCGTTCCCCTCGATGGCAGCTCCCACATCTTCTTCGCCGCTGGTCAAGCAGATTTTAGTAGCGATGACGGCCTGAACTTGCTGCTACACGAAGTCGCCCACTTAGCCCAACTGGGCGCAATTGAGAGCGGAGCCTTTGAGGATGAAATGCCCGTTGAGGAAGCAATCCCCCTTGAGGGCGAGCCGGAGGAGCTGATGGCAGACTTCCTCCAAGAACACTTAACCCGTGATGCGGATCTCTCAGACGCGGATCTTCAGGGCCTCAGCCTCCGGGGCTTCGACCTCAGCGGGGCTGATCTTCAGGATGCTGACCTGACAGACGCGGACCTGCGGGACATTGACCTCAGCGGGGCTGACCTGCGAGGAACCAACCTCACGGGGGCCGACCTAGCCGGCGCTACGCTGAAGGATATTGAGATGGACGACAAAACTCAGTTTGACGAAGCGGATCTCGACTTGATGGAGACTTAAAAGAGGCCTGGTCAAGCCCGGGGCGGTAACTCTGAGCGTGACACCCCCAGCCTTGAATTTTTGCCCCAGCCTAAATTCCTGTTTTTGAGGCTTCATGACTCCAGCTACCCCCAGCGAGCCCCCCTCCCCGGACGAGCGTTTCGCGCAGCTCGAGGCGGCGATCGCCCGCTGCCAACAGGAGCAGGATATTGAAGGCGAAGCTACTGCTCGTTTTCAGCAAGCCTTGCTACTCGGCCTCCAAGGGGATTGGGCTCAAGCCCTCGAGGCGCTGGGCGCGATCGCCTCCTTAGCCCGCCAAGAGAACCAGCCAGCCCTCGAGGCTCAAGCCGCTCGCCTCCAAGCTCAAATTCTGGCCTTAACCTCAGAAGAGCCTGACTCTGCGACCCAGACCCCATCAACACAGCGCCAAGCCCAGAGCGAACCGGCAGCCCCAGCTCCGGAGTCGCCTGAGGCAGCGGCGGCTCGGATCAACCACTTCGTCGCAACCTTCAATCGTCGCTTCGAGCAACTCCTCGCCAGTCCGCTGATGGCTGCCATGCCCCCGGCAGCCCGGGCAGAAATGCTCTGGACCCAGTCGATAACCTACCGCGACATTGGCCAGCCAGACCGGGCCCAAGCCTGTCTGGAGCAAGCGTTGCCCTTGGCCCTCGAGGCGGAGAATCTCGATCTCATGACCCGCATTCAGGCTGGGCGCGAGGCCCTGGCCCAAAGCCCTGAGGCCGCGGCGGCAGCAACCGCACTAGACCCCTACTCGCAGTTGCTCGCCCGTACTTTGGACCAACCAGACGGCCCCATAGCCGGCGATACCGATTTGCAAGGGGCGCTCCGGGCCTTGAAGCAGCGGGATTTTTCCGCCTGCCTACAGCAAGCGATGCGCTCCTACCAACGGGCTCGCGATGGTGAGGCTCCCGCCAATCCCGTCGGAACCTTGCGCTACCTGTTGGCCTGTGTGCTGATCGCCTTTGCCCGCGAGGGCCTGGGGGATCGAGCTGGCGTGATCTCGATCTTGGCAGAAGGTGGATCGGGCCTAGAGGCCCTCGGGAGTTCCGAGTTGGCCGCCGAAATGCACCAGTTGATTGAGGGCTTGCCTTCCCGTTGGGGGGATGCGACGTTTCAGCAAGCGTGGCAAATCTATGAGTTGCAGGCGCGGCTGCACCAGGGCCGCTAGTCCAACGGCTCAGATACCCTTGAACCCCACCTCGCTATCCACCGTTTGAGCCCCCTGGGGGAGAGCCTGCGGAGCGCCGCTCAGTTGGCGCTGAGTGCCGATCTGGCTGAGGACGAGACCGGCAATGATCAGGCTGCCGCCGAGGTATTGGGCCGCGGTCGGGGCTTCGCCTAACACCCAGTAGGCGGCGAGGAGGCCGGCCACCGGGGTGAAGGAGCTGACCAAAGAGGCTTGGGCGACGGAGCTGCGGCGCAGGCCGGTGAACCAGAAGGATTGCCCCACGACGACGATGACTGTGCCATAGAGCAACATCCAGCGCCAGAGAAAGGGGGAGAAAGCATCTCGGAAGTGATGTGTGCCGTAGAAGATCAGGGCCAAGGCCGCAAAGACCAGCGTGCCAAAGGCCGTGCGAACGATGCTACTGAGCCCCAGGGTGACATAGGCGGGCTGGGTTTTGATCAAAATGGTGGCGCTGGCGGCGGCGATCGCCGCTAAGGCGACAAAGAGTTCCCCCAAGCCCAGATTGCCGAGCACCTGAGGGTCCATCCCCTCCCAGAGGGCTTGGAACAGGACAGTCGCCACGACTCCGACCAAGGAGACGATCGCGCCAGACACCAGCCAGGCATTGACGCGCTCCCCCAGAAACCACACCGAGAGGGCCAGCACCAGGGGTGGCTCGAGGCGGCCGATGAGGATGATGTTGTTGAGCTGCGTGCGGGCGAGGGCGTCGAAGATCAGGCCGGGGGCGATCGCCCCGGCCAGGGCCGCGATCGCCAAGAGAACACCCCAATCCCGGCCCGTGAGCCGCCGCAGGTTGCGCCAGCGGCCTTCGTGCCCGTAGAGCAGCAGCAACACAACGAGAGCGCAGAGATTGCCGACGAACAGCACATTACATAGCGAGATTGGGTTGCGCCCGTCCACGTAATGGTCGGCCCCCAGTTGGCTCAGCCGTCGGGTGACCGCTCCCGAGGCCCCAAAGATGGCGATCGCCAGCCACAGAAAAGCCGAACTCGGTAAGTGGGACCAGCACCGCTGAAGCACCGAGAGGAAAGGAAAACCCATAGATCGAGACCTGCAACCAAACATCAAGAACCCGCGCGTGGGATCGTCAGCGGATTAGCAAGCGGTAGCGACCGCGACTGTTGGCATCATAGCTATTGACAATCACCCGATAGTCTCCCGTGACCGGCAATGCCACCGTCAGCGCGGCATTGGTATTCTCCGGGCTAATGTCATCGTTCTCCGCAATCTGGGTCCCATCCGGGGCCAGCAAGAAGAGGTAGGGATCAAAATCCGCGCTCTCCAGCTCAATCGTCACCACCTGACCCGCCTGACCGCGGAAGGTGTAGGCCTGATAAGGGCTGCCATCCACCGGCAGCAAGGGCGAACGGGCTGTCAGGGAGCCCACCCGCTCGAGCAGGGTGCGGGCTGTCGGCGCTGCTGTTGTCGGAACCACTGCCGCTGCCGCCGGCCGTCCCAACACCTGAGCCCAGTAGAAGACAAAGCGCCCCAAGCGACTCCTCGCATAGCCAAACCCCACATCCGTAAACTCAGGATTGAGGAGGTTTTGTCGGTGGCCGGGGCTACGGAGCCATTGCTGCACCGTGGCTTGAGGGGTCGCATTGCCCGCCGCAATATTCTCGGCCGCCAGGGAACTGGAATAGCCCACAGCTAGAAGCCGCGAGTCTAGGGTCGTGCCCTCGGACCCCAGGTGAGAGAAGAAATCATTAAAGGCCATATCCTCAGCGTGCTGCTGAGCCGCTTGGACCAGCCGTTGATCCAAGCGGAGGGGCGGACTGCCCTGGCGGCGGCGCTCCTCGTTGATCAGCGTGAGTAACTCTTGGACATAGCGGGCAGCGTCACCGGGGGAAGCGACCGTGGCGGGCTGGGGCAGCCGGGGTGCAGCCTGGGCCGGGGTCGGTTGAGTCGCGAAGGCCACTAGCAGCACACTGAGCAGAGCCGGAGCAAGTCGGGTGGCAGCCTGAAAGGTGTTGTCCCGTGTCAAGCCCGGTAAGGAGGCTGTGAATGGGCAAGGCATGGTTTTCATCAGGAGGCAAATTCTGGTAGAGCCGTTACAGTGGCGATCTGTGGACAGCGCCAAGGTAGCCCCGTTCAATCGGTCTCGTAGCACCCATATCCTACCCTTGAAGCGGTTAGAATCGTGAGCGATACAAGCGGGAACCTTGTCGCCACCCCTAGGGCTACCACTGTTCCAGGAATTCCCTCGGGCAGCAACCGCTCTAGGGCCTAGGTCAACGCTAGCAATGATTGCCCGTCGCCGCAATTGGGCCCCTTGACAAGGGCCGAAATTAGCGGTCCTGTAAATTGAGGTGAGTGAGTAGGAGTCTCGAAATCACGACTATGGCGGAATGTCCCGTTTGTGGTCTGGCCTATATCAAGGGTCGAATTAAGCGCTGTCACGGCTGCGGCTGGGAACTGGAGGCGACCTACTTCACCCACCTCGGTCCCCTGCGCGTGCAGCATCAAATGCTGGCGGCGCATCTGGAAAAGATTCAAGCCTGGGCCCATCACACCTGGGCCGAGCAGCAGCAGCAGAAAACCACGGTCGCCGCCCTGCAAGCAAAGCTGGAGGAGGCCGAGACCGAGGGCCAAACCGCTCAAGCCCAGCTCAGTTCACTCCAGCGAGAACGCGAGCAGCTCGCGGCCCAGCTCGCTCAACTAGAAATTTCTGCTGCCACAGCAAGCCTGCCGCAGGCAGACGCGAGCCTCCCCGGGGAAGCCAAGGCCGCCTGGGATTGGTTGCTAGCCCGATTTGCTGAGGCGGAGGCCGAGCGGGTGCAGTTGCGGCAACAAGTGGCGCAACTGCAAGCCACGGTTCAAGGGTGGGCCGCCACCGCGAAGCAGGAGGATTCGACCCTGGCCCTGGAGGTGCAGGCCCTCCGGTCTCAGTTGCACAGCCACATGCAAGCCACGGAGCAGTGGCGCTGGCACCAGGCCCAGGCCGAGCCCCCGTGGCAGCAGGCCCAGACTGAGCGCCAGCAACTTCAGCAGGGCCTTGAGAGCCAACAGGTACAACTGGCGCAACTGGCGCTCCGGGTGCAGCAATTAAATGTAGAGCTAGCCGCGCGTGATCGCCAACTTGCCCAAGCCCAGGCCCAAACCCAGCAACTTCACCACCAGCTCGCAGCCCAGCAATCCCAGGGACAAGACCTCCAGGCCGACTGGGCGGCCTACCAGCGCCGCCAGGCCGAGCACCAGCAAGCGGCAGCCGCGGCCCAGGTCCAGTGGCAGGCCTTGCTGACCCACCAGCAAACCCGACTCCAGCAATTGGAAACGGAGGGCCGGCAGTTGCGCCAGACCCTAGAGCGGAGCGAAGCCAGTATCCGTGAACAAGTTCGTGGTGTAGAATCGAGCCTAAACACCTTGAAGCAATCGCTGAAGACCGCGCCGCGCCCGCCCGGAAACTCTCTCGTGCGTCCGACGCCACCGGTCTACACCCGCTACGGCCGCACCTAGTTGCTGGGGGCGGCGGGCAACCGGTAGCGGGGCTTCCAGGCCCGACCAGCTCCATGATGCCAGATTGAGATTGTGCCCATGCGCCTATCCCCGTCGTTGCCGTGGCTCACGGCCTTCACGCAGCTTGAGTTTTGGGATGAATTCCGGCTGCCGCGCCTCCTCGCTAGCTTCACAGCCGGCCTGCTGACGGGCATCATCGGCGCGATTCGCGGCATTTCCTATGCGGCCCTGATTTTTTCCGGGAGCTTGGCGGCCTATCTCAATATCGGGGTCGGAGTTGCCATCTACAGCACGGCGGCGATCAGCATCGTCGTTGCCCTCTTCAGCTCTCTGCCCGGCATGATCGCTACCCCTCTCGCGGCTCCGACGGCGGTGCTGGCAGTCTTGGCGGCGGCGATCGCCCACCGCCTGGGGGACAGTGATCCGGAGAGCCTCGTGGCCACAGTCTTGGCGGCGATCGCCCTCGGCTCCCTGATTACCGGCCTCTGTCTCTGGCTCCTAGGGGTTGGCAAGCTAGGCAAGGTGATCAGCATCGTCCCCTACCCGGTCGTGGGGGGCTTCATGGCAGGAACCGGCTGGCTCCTGGTTCGCGGCGCGATCCAGGTGATGACCGATCGCCCCCTCACCTTGGCCCAGCTCCCGGCCCTCGGTCAGCCAGCGGTGCTGGGCCACTGGGTTGCGGGTCTGCTCTTGGCCCTCCTGTTGCTGCTCCTGACCAAGCGGTTCCCCCAGTTTTGGGTGCTGCCCGGGCTGTTATTGGGGGCGATCGCCCTCTTCTACGCCCTCCTCTGGCTGGCGGGGATGTCCCTGCCCACGGCCCGGGCCCAGGGTTGGCTCCTAGGCCCCTTCCCTGCCGGCCACCTCTGGCAACCCCTAACCTGGGCTGATTGGGGCCGGGTGCAGTGGCCCGCCATTCTGGAACAGGCGGGAACCTTGGCCACCCTCGCGTTCATCAGTCTGCTCTCCCTGGTCATGACCAATAGCGGCATTGAATTGGCCCTGGATCGGGAGCTGGACATCGACACGGAGTTACAAGCCGTGGGCTTGGCCAACCTCGCCGCCAGCCTGGGCAGTGGTATGGCCGGCAACCAAGCCCTACCCAGCACCCTCCTAGCTCACAAGCTGGGGGCCGCCAACCGCCTCGCGGGCGTGTTCAAAACCGTACCCTGTGCAGCCGTGCTCCTGCTGGGCTCCAACCTTTTGGCGGTGCTGCCCAAGCCGATCTTGGGCAGTTTGCTGTTGTTCCTCGGCCTCGATCTGCTGGTGCAGTGGATCTACAAGGCCGCCCGCAAACTGGCTCCCGCCGACTACGCCACGATCTGGCTGACCATGATTGTCATCAATACGGCGGGCTTCTTGGCCGGAGTCCTCGTGGGCCTGGGGGCGGCGGTGCTGCTGTTTGTGCTCGACTGCGCCCGTCAGGAAATCGTCAAGGCGGAATTTTCGGCGGCCACGGCTGCCAGCACCACGCCGCGATCGCCTGAACAGCGCCAGTGGCTTGACCAGCACGCCGATGACCTCTGGGGATTGCAACTGCAAGGAGTACTCTTCTTTGGCACAGCCCACCGCCTGCTGGCCCAAGTGCGCCAGGGCCTCACGGCCCGCCACCCCCGCTGCCTGCTCCTCGATTGCCGCTCCTTGACTGGCTGTGATGCCTCGGCCGCCCTCAGCTTTGCCAAACTCGCCAAGTTAGCGGCCCAGCACCACCTCCCGGTGGCCTTTGTCGGCCTGGCTGACGCCCAACTGGCCCAGCTCCAGCAAGAGGACCTCTTCTTGGACCCGACGGTTGGGCCCCGCCACTTCACCGACTGGGAGCAAGCCTTGGCCTGGGGAGAAGCAACTCTGTTGCCCCCGGAGTTGGCCGAGGCGATCGCCCCCACCCCGGCCCCCGCCTCTCTAGAAGTAGCCAACACGCTTTAGCACTAGACCCTCACCAGGCCAACTCTGGGGCCAGCCTTGGCAACTTGGCCATTTTGGCGCCGCTCAATTCTATTGAGCGAAAAATCTTATCAGAGCCAAGCGCCACGCTGACATAACCTATGGCAGAATAAGCGGCGGAATCATGAAACTGGAGCAAGGTCATGAACAAGGGCGAATTGGTCGATAAGGTCGCCGAGAAGGTAGACGTAACCAAGAAAGATATCGATGTCATCATCGGCGCGATGTTTGAGGCGGTTATTGAAGCAGTCAGCGCTGGTGAAAAAGTCGTGCTCGTCGGGTTCGGAAGCTTTGAAGCCCGAGATCGCAAGGCCCGCGAAGGCAGGAATCCGCAAACAGGAGCCAAGATCGAAATCAAGGCAACGCGCGTGCCCGTCTTTTCGGCCGGTAAACTGTTTAAGGAGCAGGTGGCCGAGGATAGCGTGACGGCAGAAACCTAGAGTCTGTCACCCATGACTCCCGCAGCCCTTGCTAGCCCTGGGGCCTGGGCAAGGATATTCCCAGAACCAGCCCAGGCTGAAATCGACTCCCTGACTGAATTCTGGCTTGAACTCAGCCACTCTCTAGCCCCAGGTGGCATCTCGGAGAAGTGACGCGCCCGCCGCTAAGCTAGCAGTCACCATCACGTCCCCCACCCCTGGGGGGCTAGCGAGCCCACACCTGCCAGGCTAGGGTCAGGACCTTGGGGCTGACACCACTGACCGGCTCCTGCCGGGTTGACACCTCGGATGCCGCTTTGCTGAGCATAAATACTTAACCCATGAGTGCTAGCTGCTGAGCTTGTTAAGAAAAATCATAGATTCACCCGCCCCCGCCGCCAAGCTACTTACACTAGAGGGCATTTGGGCACGCCCTCAATGAGACGCTAAACAAATCCTTAACACTGAAAATGGCCAAAGAAAAAGAAACCGTGCCCGTAGCACTGGTTACATTAACTGTTGGTTTTCTCGTCGCTGGGATTAGCTTCTGGTACGGGCAGAATAATGGGCTCCTGCCGGCCCAAGTTTCCGAGCAAGCTCCCCTCGTGGACAACTTTTTCCGCGTGATGGTCACGCTGGGGACGGCCCTGTTTCTGGTAGTTGAAGGCGCGATTGTCGTAGCCCTCGTCAAGTTCCGGCATCGACCGGGGGACGACACCGATGCGCCCCCGGTCGATGGTAATTTCTCGTTAGAAGTATTCTGGACGGCGATCCCTGCGGTCATTGTGATCGGCTTAGGAATCTACAGTGTTGATGTTTACAACCGCATGGGCGGCTTCGATACCGTAGGCGGCACGGCGGTGGGCCACCACCACGGTGGTCATGCCACGCAGCTCGCGAGCTTGCCGAGCGGCAGTGATGTCGGGATGCCGATGCTACCGGCCTCTGACTCGCAGTCCGTCGCCTTCAAGTACGGCCTGGGAGCAACCCCGGCCGAAGGCGCCGATCCTCCCTACCTGGAAGTGAATGTTCAAGGGCTGCAATATGCCTGGATCTTTACTTACCCCAATACCGGCATTGTCACAGGTGAGCTGCACATCCCCAAGGGAAAAGATGTCCGCCTGAACCTTGAGGCGGCGGATGTCATTCACGCCTTCTGGCTGCCGGAATTTCGCATCAAACAAGATGTGATTCCCGGCGAGGTTACGGAGTTACGCTTCACAGCGACGAAAGCGGGAACCTACCCGGTGGTCTGTGCGGAACTCTGTGGTGCTTACCACGGCTCCATGCGGACCCAAATTGTCATCCATGAGCCGGAGGAGTATGCCCAGTGGGTGAGTGAAAACCAGCCCGTGGCGATGTCGGCGGCGGCGAGCTACCCCGGTGCTCTCAGCGATCGCGACCGGCTGGCGCTCCAAGCCGAGGGCCTGGGTGTGGATGCAGCGACGATCGCTACTCTGCACTCGGAGCTTGAGTCTTAGCGCCTGCTGCCATTGCTTGGAACACGCTTCAATGTTTACACCCTGAATCTAGTGCTTCGGTCAACCCCTGAAGCGACTCCCCTTCACCTTACCCTGCTCATTTTGTTGAATCTTTTCCCATGACACAAGCACAACTGCCCCTGGATGTCACCTTTGAGTCCAGCAACGGGCATCACCCCGAAGCCTGGAAGTGGTATCACTACTTCTGGTACAACACCGACCATAAAGTGATCGGTATCCAATACTTGGTGCTGGCCTTTATCTTCTACCTGATTGCCGGGGTGATGGCCCTGTTCATGCGCGCCGAACTCTATACGGCTAACCCGGATGTACTCGATCCTAATGTCTACAATGCCCTCCTGACTAACCACGGGACGATGATGATCTTTTTCTGGATTGTCCCGGCGGCCATCGGCGGTTTTGGTAACTACCTCGTGCCGCTGATGATCGGTGCGAAGGATATGGCCTTTCCGAACTTGAATGCGATCGCCTTCTGGCTGAATCCCCCGGCCGGTCTGCTGATCATGCTCAGCCTCTACTTCGGCGGCGCCCAGTCGGGTTGGACCTCCTATCCCCCCCTGAGCTTGATTACCAATAACCTCGGTCAGAGCTTCTGGATTCTGTCCATTATTCTAGTGGGAACCTCTTCGATTCTCGGGGCCCTGAACTTCCTGATCACGATTTACAAGCTGAAGACTCCCAACATGCGCTGGGATCAATTGCCCTTGTTTTGCTGGTCGATGGTTGCCACGTCCTTCCTGGCTCTCTTCTCCACACCAGTGTTGGCGGCGGGCTTGATCCTACTGTTGTTTGACATCAACTTCGGCACTGGCTTCTTTCGCCCAGAAATGGGCGGCAATGTGGTGGTCTACCAGCACTTGTTCTGGTTCTATTCCCACCCGGCCGTGTACCTGATGATTCTGCCGATTTTCGGCATCATGTCGGAGGTGATTTCGACCCACGCTCGCAAGCCGATCTTTGGCTACAAGGCGATCGCCTACTCCAGCCTTGCCATCTGCTTCGTCGGCCTGTTCGTCTGGGTTCACCACATGTTCACCAGCGGTACGCCTCCCTGGATGCGGATGTTCTTCACCATTTCAACCCTGATCGTGGCGGTTCCGACGGGAGTGAAGATCTTCGGCTGGGTCGCCACCCTTTGGGGCGGCAAGATTCGCTTCACCACGCCGATGCTGTTTGCCGTCGGCCTGCTGGCGATGTTCGTGTTTGGCGGTCTCAGCGGCGTCACCCTGGGCACGGCTCCCTTCGACCTCCACGTTCACGATACCTACTACGTAGTCGCCCACTTCCACTACGTCCTCTTCGGGGGCTCGGTCTTCGGCCTCTATGCCGCCATCTACCACTGGTTTCCAAAAATGACCGGGCGGATGTACAACGAGCCCCTGGGTAAAGTTCACTTTGTGCTCACGTTTATTGGCACGAACCTGACTTTTCTACCCATGCATCAACTGGGGTTGCAGGGAATGCCGCGCCGCATTGCCATGTATGACCCGCAGTTTGAAGCCATCAATCAGATCTGTACCTACGGCTCGATGCTTCTAGGGATCTCGATTTTGCCCTTCCTGATCAATGCCATTTGGAGCTGGGGTTGGGGGCCCCGGGCAGAGCGCAATCCCTGGCGATCGCTCACCCTGGAGTGGCAAACCTCCTCCCCGCCAGCGATCGAAAACTTCGACGAAGACCCGATTCTTTGGGCCGGTCCCTACGACTACGGCATCGACACTCAAGCCGATGACGCCGAGCTTACCGTCGAGGATATGCTCGCTGAAGTTGGGGCCGAATCCCGCTAAGGCCTAACCGAAGGCAAGAGGCGCGACCCCCCATCGCGCCTCAACTAGTTCAGCCAACTTCTATCGTTCCGTCTGTTGTTCAGCCCTTCTGAGAACCCATGCAAGGAACCATTGATCCGAGCCAAAATGGCGCGCAATCCCTGACTCCTGGTCACGCAGAACACGGAGACTATCGTGTGATCGGGCTGCTGACCTTTCTCTTTTCAGAATCCCTCATGTTTGGCGGCTTATTCGCTGCTTATTTGGTGTATCGCAGTACCAATGGCGCGTGGCCGCCCGAGGGTACGGAAGTTGAACTACTGCTGCCGGCTATCAACACAGTGATCCTGGTTTCCAGTAGCTTTGTGATCCATCGCGGTGATGTTGCCATCAAAGCTGGCAATGTCCAGGGATTACGACGTTGGTATCTGGCGACGGCCCTCATGGGCCTGCTCTTCCTAGGCGGCCAAGTTTATGAATACCTGACCTTAGGCTATGGCTTGGGAACCAATATTTTCTCAAGCTGCTTTTATGTGATGACTGGCTTCCACGGGCTCCACGTTTTTATCGGCGTGCTGCTGATTTTGGGAGTCTTATGGCGATCGCGCCGCCCCGGCCACTACAGCGCAACCAAACACACGGGTGTCGAAATGGCCGAGATTTACTGGCACTTTGTAGACATTATCTGGATCGTGCTCTTTGCCCTGCTCTACATCCTGACGCTGTTCTAGGAACGGAAGTACAGCATTTTTCTTGCCAGTCAAAGTACGTAGCCCTCACCCCAAACCCCTCTCCCAGAGGGCGAGGGGCTTTAGCTGTATTGCACTAGGCTAAAAACCGCTGTATCGCTCGCTTGGCAGCCCTCCCCTAAATCCCTCTCCCAAGGTTGGCAGAGGGATTTCTAGCTCCCCTGCTCCCAGCTTTGGGGGAAGGATCTGAGGGAGAGATTCTAGAATCGAGCCGTTAATCTGAGCTGGGGTGCATCTCACTTTGGAGACTCCCCTGCGCCCTCCTTGGGAGAAGGGGCTGGGGGACGTAGACGCACAGCGGCTTCTTGCAGCGTAAGTAAACTTGCCTAACTGAGATGCACCCCTGAGAGGCCTCGGGGGATAATTCTTCCGCTAGAGTCTGAATCGGGGCTTCAAAAAGTTGCAAACCGTGCCGAATGTAACAATCTTTGACTGAGATTCTAATTTAGAATCAAGCTTCTAGATTTTGGTCGTGGAAGTCACTGTTGAGCATGGGAAACCCTGGCGATCGCAAGGCGGCTGGTGATGGGATCGCTGTGGGTATTGTCTATTCCCTGAGAGGCTCGATGGCCCGTTCGGAGTTGCCCCTGCGGGATGCGACCCTGCTGGCGATTGACGAGATCAATCGGGCCGGGGGGGTTCTAGGTCGCCCGCTAGTCCCCTACGTGGCGGATGGGGAATCAGCAGCCGACTCTTTTGCGCGGGAAGCGGAGCGGCTGTTGACCCAGGAACAGGTGGTGACGCTGTTCGGGGGCTGGACTTCAGCGGCTCGCAAGGCTATGCGGCCGGTAGTGGAGCGTCACCATCGGCTACTTTGGTATCCCCTGCAATACGAGGGACTCGAGGCCTCCCCTAACATTGTCTACACGGGTATCTGTGCAAACCAGCAACTGACGGCAGCCTTGACCTGGCTAGCCTCCCAGGGGCGATCGCGTCTTTACCTGCTGGGCTCAGATTATGTCTTCCCCCGCACCCTGCACAAGATCGCCCGGGCGCTGATGCCGCGCCACCACTTGGTCTGTGTGGGCGAAGATAATTTGGCCCGAGGTGAGACCAACTTTGATTTCACGATCGCCGCGATCCAGGATTGCCAGCCCCACGCGATCCTCAGCACCCTCAATGGAGATAGTGACACACAGTTCTATCGGCAATACCGAGCCGCAGGCCTGAGCCCGGAGCAGTTGCCAATCCTCTCCGTCAATATCACGGAAGCGGAGTTGCAACGCCTTGAGCCCGAGGTGATGGCGGGCCACTACTGCGCCTGGAGTTATTTCCAGAGTGTGCCGACGGCGGCCAATCAGCGCTTTGTGGCGGCCTTTCAGGCCCGCTATGGCAGCGATCGCGTCACCAGTGAGCCGATCGAAGCGGCCTATACCCAAGTGTACCTCTGGCGGCAGGCCGTGGAGCGAGCCGGGAGCTTGGACACGGAGGCCGTGCGCGAGGCTGCCCAAGGCCTGGAGTGGGATGCTCCCAGCGGTCGCCTCCGGATCGCGGACAACCTGCACCTCGCTCGCCCCTGCCATATCGGCCGCATTCTTGCCCAAGGACAGTTCGCAATCGTCAGCAGTACGGAGCCCCTCGAGCCGCAGCCGTGGCTGGGCTTGGAGACCTGGGATAGTCCCCTGAAACCAGCGGTTACGGCCCTCTTGGGGGAGGTGTCTCGGAGCATTCTCCATAGTTGCCGGGTGGAGGACAGCGCCCGCACCCAAGAGGCTTTGGCGGCTGAGTTGGCGATCGCCAACCACGAGCTACGCCAAACCCAGCAGCAACTCCTAGCGGCCAAGGCCCGGGAAATGGTCCTGGAGCGACAGTTGAGCAGTCAGATCCGCCACTCCCTGGATTTGGATACGGTGCTAACCAACGCCGTAGCCGAGATTGCTAACCTGTTTGCCCTAGACCGCTGCCTCTTCCTCTGGCAGGAAGTCTTGCCAGCAGCGCCTCAGGCGGCAGCCTGCACGGTCCGCTGTGTCCAGGAACTGCCGCCGCCGGCCACGGTGGCGGCCCTCATTGCGGATCTCACCCTCGCCAGTGAGCAGCTCTTGCGGGTGGACGCGATCGCCCAGCCCGCAGGCTTCGACCCCGCCCGTTACCGGCGTTTGCAACAGCTCGACTTGCAGGCCCTCCTGGCCGCTCCGGTCCATACCCGCTCCGGCCGCCACGGTTTAGTGCTCTGTGAGCAGTACGGTCAGCCCCGGGTCTGGCGGGAGCGAGAGCTCGAATTGCTGGAGGCGGTGGTGAACCAGTTGGCGATCGCCATTGAGCAAGTCCACCTCTACGAGCAAAGCCAAACCGCCGCTGCTGTCGCCCAGGCCCGCGCCGATCAGCTCAAACAAGCCCTAGAGGAGTTGCAGCAAACCCAAGCGCAACTGATCCAAACCGAAAAAATGTCGGCCCTGGGCCTGTTGATCGCCGGCCTCGCCCACGAGCTGCGAAACCCCATCAGTTTTATCTGTGGCAACTTGACCTATGCCCAAGATTATGCTGATTCCCTAATCAGCCTAGTGCGGCTCTACCAAGAGCACTTGCCGCATCCCCCGATGGCGATCCGCCAATTGGCGGCCGAGGTAGAGCTGGACTTTTTGATCGAGGATTTCCCCAAAACCCTGGAATCCATGGCGATGGGAGCGGCCCGGATCGAGGAGCTAATTCTGTCCCTCCGCAACTTTTCGCGGCGCGATGGCTCGGCTATGGAGCCGGTTGATTTACACACCGGCCTCGAGAGTGCTTTACTGATCCTCAGTCACCGCCTGCGCCCTCGCGGTGCCGCCACCCCCATCGACGTGATCAAACGGTACGGCTCGCTGCCCCCTGTGGCCTGCTACCCCTCCCAACTGAATCAGGTCTTTGTCAACTTGCTCAGCAACGCCATCGACGCCCTAGAAGAGCAAGCCCAGGCCCAGCAGCCGGCCCAGATTACGATTTGCACTCGCGCCTTAGCGGACATAGTGGAAATCAGCATCGCAGACAATGGGCCGGGAATCCCCCCCGAGGTGCAACGTCATCTCTTCGATGCGTTTTTCACCACCAAGCCTACGGGCAAAGGGACGGGGCTGGGCCTGTCCATCAGCCAGCAAATTATCACCAAGCACAGCGGTGACTTGCGCTGCTGCTCCGAGATGAACCGGGGAACCGAATTTATCGTGCGTCTGCCCCGCCGAGCGGCGATGACGACGGCGGCGGCCGTGGCGGAGGATGCGGAGGATGTGGCCTGAGCCTTGGGAGTGGGTTTGGGGTAAAATTAAGGAATGGCTAGGATTGCGATTTGCGGTGTCCCGCACACCTACGAGCTGACAGCACCACCGGCTACGCCTGAGACGCCGGTGCTCGTCTTCGTTCACGGGTGGTTACTCAGCCGCCACTATTGGCAGCCCGTCGTCGCGAGACTGAGCGCCGACTATCCCTGCTTAACCTACGACCTGCGGGGCTTTGGCGAATCCGGTTGCTCCCCGCCAGAAACCCCCAGCGCCGCCTACGGACTCGCCGCCTACGCTCGAGATCTCGTGGAACTCCTAGCGGCTTTGCAGATCCAGGAGGCCTGGCTGATTGGGCACTCCCTCGGGGGGAGCATTGCCCTCTGGGCTGCGGCTCAGGCTCCGCAAGTGATTACGGGGATCGTTGGTGTCAATGCGGGCGGTGGCATCTATCTCAAAGAAGAATTCGAGCGCTTCCGGGCCGCCGGCCAGCGCATCGCCCGCACCCGCCCCCCTTGGTTGCGCTATCTCCCCCCCCTAGCCTGGGTGTTTGCTCGGGCGATGGTAGCTCAGCCCCTCGAGTATCGCTGGGGCCAGCAACGGCTTCAGGACTTTATCCAAGCTGACACGGCGGCGGCTTTGGGCTCGCTGCTGGAATCGACGACGGAGCTGGAGGTGCATCGTCTGCCGCAACTCGTCGCTCAGTTGGCCCAGCCGGCCTACTTCCTCGCCGGTGATCGGGATATGGTGATGGAAACCAAGTACGTGCGCCACTTGGCGAGCTTCCACAACCTCTTTCGGCAGGGGCAAGACAATGCTCTGGAGATTGCGAATTGTGGGCACTTGGCGATGGTGGAGCAACCGGAGGCCGTGAGCGCTGCGATCCAAGCAATTCTGGCTCGCCATGCCCGTTGTCCGGAGTCTTCGCTCTTGCCGCCCCGCTAGCGATCGCCCCGCATCTTTCTGGCCGTGCTTCCGCCCTAGTGACCGACGGGACAGAAAGCCCGATGATCGCCAGGACACAGCCAAGCATCATGACCCACTTTGAACACGACCCCTGCTCTCGGTCGGTCAGTCCGTTGGGCTGGGCGCGTGAACTCAGGATTGGTCCTGCTGTCCCTCAAGGTGCGTGGGCCGTCCGCCTCCCGGCGCTTATGGGCACCCCGAACAAAAGATTTTCTGAAAACCCTTTGGGATACAAGACTCAGATCAAGGCTGCCAGATGCTATGGATAAATCCTTGACCCAATGTCTCACTTCCTGCTGGAAATTAGCCTCATTTCCCCCTCCATTCCTCCCGCTAGACACCCTGAACCTGGGACCTAAACCGAGTCTTCTTTTGCCAGAACCCATAGCGCTTGAGGTTGTACACCAAATTTTTGAGGCCCAGTTGTGCTTGCACGCGCTCTAGACCGACCGCACGCACTTGCCCCCCATCGTCATCACCCAAAACCCAAAGACATACTCGACTTTGGCTCGGGTCTTAGACTTGTTCCGGTTGGCCGCCTGCTGCTCCTCTGTCAACGGTCGGTTGCGATCGGCCCGTTCGTGAATTTGACTGATATGACCGAGGGCTTCTAGACCGACTTCTACTTTCTCATCGCGGTAAGCACTATCAGCCCAAACCTCGTCGTCACCATTGTCCGGGTCTAGCAACGCACCCAAGGCTTGGGAGTCATGGACCGAGGCTGCGGTAATGCTGTAGCGGCGGATGAAGCCATGCTTGGCATCGATATTGATGTGGTTTTTGTAGCCTCAGGCTTCCGGGATGTCTCCTTGTTTGATCTGTTGGTTCTCTTCTCGGCTGTTGCGCTGGATTGGCACGGGAATCAGCGTGGCATCAATGATTTGACCCCCTTTTGCTTCGCTTTGGCGTTCTCGGCGCGGCAGTTGCTCGAGGATTTGCCCCATGAACAGCCACGGCACTATCTCGTTGAGGTCTTGCAGCTTGGCGCGCTTCTAGCTGCCGCCGCCGCTTCTCGATTCTGCCAAAGCCTTTCCCCATGCCTACCCCCTCCTATCTGCTCTCCCTTGCCTCTAGCTTGGAACAGATTCTGCTCCTCTCTCGCTAGGTTCATGAAATCTTTCTATTTTTCGAGGTGCCCTTAAGCATAAAATATATGGCTCTTCGGCACTTGGTGTGTAAACTCAATCAAAACTCAAGCCCAAAATGCTTGCTGTGTAAGGATTTTGGGTTTCTAAACACTTGACTAGGGCGCAAAATCGCTGAAAACCATGCCAGAAGCAGGATTCAGTGATTTTTACCATACTAAGTACTTAAGAACCAATATAATAATGCTAACAATGCGATGCACCGAATGGCTACCCGCGTCATGCTCCATGCTTGGTCGCTTCGCTCCCGGCATGGATCACGCCACGGGCAGTCATCGGTGATCGCGGACGTTAGCTGTTGGGTTCAATACTCATGTCGCCTGCATCGGAGACTTTCTAAACCCTCGTAGAAGTGGTCAAGAAATGCCTTCACCCGTGTATTGTGTCTAAGGTCACGATGGGTCAGTAGCCAAACATGTGTATCAAACCCCTCAAGTACCTCGCTTAGACGCACCAAGTTGTCACTCAAATCGGCGTAAGCGATGGGTAATATACATGCACCGACCCCGGCCTCAACCAGGATGAACTGTGCTGCGGGGCTGTCTACTCGGAAGCGAACGTTTTTGCTCGGCACATGTTTCTCCATCCAAGCATCTATCATGCGAGCATTGGCTGCTGAATCCCAGCCAATCCAGGGGAGTTCACCCCAATGAACGGGCTGCGAATCTGCGATCGCTCGATGGGCATACACTGCATATTCGATGTGGAGGACACGCATACCCACCAGGGTATCGTTAGGTTGTTTGGTCACCCGAATCGCAACATCAGCTTCCCTGCGAGTCAGGCTATGGATCCGAATAGTGGTAGAGAGTTCCAGTGTGACCTTTGGGTGTCGCCTCTGAAATGCGTTTAAAAGGTCAGCATGAAACATCACGAATAGATCCAATAGAGTGACCCGTAGGATACCAGACAGAACCGTTTCTTCCCCTTTGATCTGCCGTTGGAGATTATCCGACTCTATAGCCATGGTTTCTGCTGTGTACACAGCCCGTTTGCCATGGGACGTGAGAACGAGACGACCACTCACATTTTCAACCAGCTTGGAGCCGAGGTCAGACTCCAAGGCTCGGATTCTCCGTGACACAGTGCTGATATCTATGCCCAGCTTCTCTGCTGCCTTTTGCAAAGTTCCTTCCCGCTTAAAGGCAAGTAGAACCTGAAGATCAGACCAGTTCATCCTGTTCTCCTGAGATGTTTTGCATTATTGCAAGCTTATTTTGACATTTTTCCTAATGACATTGCATTTGTGCAAGTCTAGGATTTAAGGGTACTTGAGCAAGGTAAAGGAGGCTGATAGCCATGACCGAACAGGAACAACCCGCGTATACGATCGCTACGCTGGCGTTATCCGATCTCGATGCATTTATGAGAGATTACGATAAACAGGTTTTTTCCACGGTTATTGAAGCTGGCGGGGAGGTTTTGATTGCAACGCCCATGGTAGATGTTTTAGAAGGCAACTACAACGCATCATGGACAGCGATTACCAAGTTCCCTCCACTGGAAGCCCTTAAGACTTGGTATCGTTTTGAGCATTATCAAACCTTCGTTCCCATTCGTCAATCCCTGTCTAATCCAGACGATTCGATCTTGACTACTGCACCTAGCTTTGCCGGGATACCTGCACGGGCACAGTGAAGAGGAGGCAAACAGACTCATGACACAACTCATCTATTCGCCATGGCTTGCAGCTTATCTTTTGGTGCTGCAACAAGTACTGATGCTGACAGTAGGAATGTACCGTACAAAAAAGAGGCAAGGAATGGGGTTTCAAGACGATCTTACGCTGGAACACCTAGTACGCCGGCACGGGAACCTAGCTGAAAATGCTGGTGTATTTATTGCATCAGTTGCGTTACTGGAACTCCAGGTCGGCTCCACGCGGCTTGTGTTCATCCTGTGTGTTGCCTTTGCAGTTGCCAGAACGTTACATGCGATTGGCTTCTCCTCTGCTGCTGGGGCATATCAGCTTGGCAGCCAGGGGATTGAGCGTCTCTTTCTAGGCGCACGGTCGCTTGGCGCATTATCTACAGCATTTACTGGAATTGTGTGCGGTTTTTCCCTGGCGATCGCCCTTTCCTCATAACTAAGGCAATAGGGATATTGAAACCAAAAATCTTTATTACCGGAGAGAAAATCGATGCGTGCTATGGTCATCAATCGCTTTGGCGATTCTAGCGTTTTTGAACTAGCAGAAATTCCTCAGCCTCACCCCCGTCCGAACGAGGTATTAATTAAGGTTGAGGCTTCCAGCGTTAATCCAGTAGATTACAAAATTCGAGATGGTAGAGGAGCGTTTCTATGCCCTTCTTTCCCAGCCATTCTCCATCCTGACTGTGCCGGAACCACTGCAATGATTGGAGATAGAATTACAGACTTTACCATTGGGGAACGGGTTTATGCTTTTGCCTCTGGAATAGCCGGTAAACCAGGAGCCTTAGCCGAGTATATGGTCGCTGATGCAAGAATGGTTGCCAAAATTCCTCATCATTTATCCTTCGAGCAGGCAGCAGCCCTGCCGCTAGTCAGTGTTACTGCCTGGTACGCGATGGTTCATGCGGTTAATATTCAACCCGGTCAGACAGTGTTAATCATTGGTGGTACGGGTGGAGTTGGCCATATCGCCCTGCAATTAGCAAAAGCTCGTGGTGCGATCGTCGCCGCCACTGTGGGTAACAGCGCTAAGGCGGAAGTTGCTAAGGGTTTAGGTACAGATATCATCATCAACTACAATGATGCTCAGCCTCAAAACTGGGCAGCCACCTCACCGAGTGGGCAGGGGTATGATGTTATTTTCAATACTCCCGGAGCACCGACTATTGACAATGCTGTAGCCGCTGCGGCTTTCGAGGGTAAGATTGTTGACATTCTGGGTGACTTTCCAACAAAACCTGGGTTTCAAAGTAAGTGGTTAAGCTTCAAAAGTTTGTTTGCTGGGCATGAAATCCTAGCCGGAACTAATCCATCTCATGTAGGAGAGATACTGGGGAGGATTTCAGCTCTGGTTGCAGAAGATAAAATCAAGCCTGTACTTGATCCACAACGTTTTGAATTTAGCAATGTGGGTGCAGCCCATGACTATACCGAAACAAAATCACCTATGGGTAAAGTAGTCCTCATCCAAGACCTCTGCTAAGCTGTACAGCTGTCAATCAGATTACAGATATGGACAGCTAACACTCCACGGCAGCGGACGGACGAAAGTCACTGATGTTGAGTTCAAGGCTATCTGCCGCCGCACAACTTCACCGTTAGCCCGCAATCTTCCAGTGCTGCCGATGCCACTGCAACGACTCCGGACTAGGGTAAAAACCCTCGGTAGTGACGTACAGTAATGGAGGCAGGTCTCAGTGAGTTAACATATGCAGTGTCCTCAATGCGGAAGCGAACAACATATCAAAAACGGACGCACTTATTATGGCAAACAACGATATCAGTGCAAAGATTGCAAGCGTCAGTATGTTGAAGGTTCTGAATACCGACATATTTCGCTAGAGGACTGGGCGTTAGTCGATAAGCTCTTACTGGAAAAGCTTTCTCTAGCTGGCATTGCTCGCGTCACGGGCATCTCGATGTCATATCTTCAGGACTACGTCAATCGCAAGCTAGAGGGCACCTCGAACAAAAGATTTTCTGAAAACCCTTTGGGATACAAGACTCAGATCAAGGCTGCCAGATGCTATGGATAAATCCTTGACCCAATGTCTCACTTCCTGCTGGAAATTAGCCTCATTTCCCCCTCCATTCCTCCCGCTAGACACCCTGAACCTGGGACCTAAACCGAGTCTTCTTTTGCCAGAACCCATAGCGCTTGAGGTTGTACACCAAATTTTTGAGGCCCAGTTGTGCTTGCACGCGCTCTAGACCGACCGCACGCACTAACTTGACCCCCTTTCGCTTCATACCCAGCCTGTCGCAGGAAGCTGGCAAACTGCTCAAAGAGTTCGTCGATGAGGTTGGCTTCTCTCAGCCGTTGCTCAAACCGGTCTAGGGTCGTCGCATCCGGAATCTCTGCTTCTCCAGACAACCCCAGGAATCGGCGGAAGGAGGCTCGGTCGTGCGCTTGGTACTCAACTTCTTCATTGCTCAAGTTGTAGAGAGGCTTCAAAATCAAGAGTTTGAACAGAACCATCACGTCGATGGCTTTGCGGCCAGCTTTGCTTTGGTGGTCTCGGCGCGGCAGTTGCTCGAGGACTTGCCGCAGGAACAGCCACGGCACTATCTCGTTGAGGTCTTGCAGCTTGGTGCGCTTCTAGCTGCCGCCGCCGCTTCTCGATTCTGCCAAAGCCTTTCCCCATGCCTACCCCCTCCTATCTGCTCTCCCTTGCCTCTAGCTTGGAACAGATTCTGCTCCTCTCTCGCTAGGTTCATGAAATCTTTCTATTTTTCGAGGTGCCCTTAATACTTCCCAGTGCAGGCCTTTCTAAACTATGCAGCCTCGCTTACGCTGAAACCGGATCGGTCACGGTCTGGAACTGGAGACGATCGCCCGTCGGATCGTACAGAAGATAGGTCCCCCGCCCTGGCTCACGGTCAACACAAGCAACCCCGACCCCCCGCTTCTGGGCTACTAAGGACACACATCTCATCACAGCCCCAACTGACCATTTTTAGACCCCCTAACCCCCCGAAATCGGGGGGAATCGGAATTCAAAGTCCCTCAGAATCAGGAAATTCAGGGGGCAACAGAGAGAGAAACGAAGCAAACCATGACTTGTGGATATGTAGTAGTCCAGGTAGGGCGAAGGGGAGTCCCCAAAGTGAGATGCACCCCAGCCAGGACGGCTCGCCTACCCAAGGCAGAAGAGCCTCCCGGCTTGCTCGCGTGCTCCGGCCTGGCCCGAGGCCGCCGGGATGGTTAGCGGTCATTCTCCGCAAGCCGCTGCTGCCATTCCTGGTCGATCTTGTCCACTTGGGCCAGCTCTTGATCGAGTAAATCCTGCTCTGTGGAATAGGCAAGATCCTCAGCGCCAATGACGCGGCGTATTTCCAACTGACGCGCCGCGGCCAGCTTGTGTTGTAGAGCTGCCTCGGGCTGGAGGAGGGCCTCGGCTCGGGCTTGCCGCTGTTGGTTGCGCTGGGCAATGCGGGCGTTGCGGCGCTGGAGCCAGAGGTAGCGCAGGCCGGGAATGGCCAGGAAGGCGATCGCATAGGTCGCCAAGAGGCCGTAGAGCGCGGCGGCGAGGCCGACTACGCCCCCCAGTTCCGCATACCCTTCAAACCACAGCAACCAGCCCAGGAGTACAGCCCCGGTGAGGTTGGCAAAGCCCAGCCCGGCGGCCCAGCCCAGTTGCGATCGCGTCGCGGCGCTAAACTCCCAGGGGGTCTCATGCAAGTAGGCGCGAACCGGCTCGCGGGAGCCGGCCTGGGCCGTCACTTGCAGATCGGGAAAGGCGTAGATCAGTTCGCCTTGCTCCGTGACTTCGGGGTAGCCGTTGAAACGTACTAGCACGGGTAGCACGGCCTCTTCAACATCCTGCCCGGACACCTCCAGGTAGGGCACGAGTTGCTCGGCGGCGACGGCCCCGCCTTGGTTGCGGATAACCGTGGCGATCGCCTGCCAGCGCTGGGCCTCTAGCTCCGCATTGGGATCACCGTCTCCAAATAGGAACGAGAAGACCGCCTCTAGGAAGCTCAGCTTCGGTTCTTCCGCCCGGCCCTGAGACCGGCGGGGAGCAGGCCGAGAGCGCCGGTACCCCCGCCGGGGCTGGAGCCACCAGTACCAATCGGGGCCGACCCAGTAGTTGAAGTAGATCAGGAGCCGGGCCAGATCCAGGCTGCCGCTGGCCGAAGAGGAGGAGCGCGAACTGGAGTTGCTGTCGCGGTTGCTGCTGCTGGCGGTCATGGCGGCGATCGCGATCGCCACAATCGCCACCACGATCAACATCAGCGAAGCAATCAGAATAACACCAAAGGAAATGCGAAGGAGGAAAAATAGCACCCCCCAGATTTTGGCCCAGGCCTGTTGCAACCGCAGCCGCCAGGACTGGGCTCGCAAGATTCCCCAGATATTGCCCGGGAAGCGGTAGACGAGATCTCCCGTTTCGGCAACTTCTAAATGTCCCCCCACAGTGGCGGCCAAGGCCATCAGCTCCCGCTGAGCCAGGTCCAGCCCCAGGCCGGATTTCGCCACAATATCAGCGACGGTGACTCGCTCCCGGCTCTGCTCCACGGCGGTGATAATCGCACGGCTAAACTCCATCGCTTGGTCCTAACTCCGAGGCTAGCGCTACATCTCTACTGTACGCTGGGCTCTGGGACTTCTGCGGCCAACAAAGAGCCAGCAGGATCGGCTGCTGGCTGCCATTCGCAATCTGTCGTTTCGTTCCGGAGAAAATCCCAAGCTAGCCGCTGCTGCTGACCGACCTGAAATATTTCTTCACAGCCTCTAATTGTAACAGCAAATACCAGCACCTGAACTTGAAGGAGTATTCGGGGGTGGACGAAATGTTACGCGGGATGTTGGTACTCCTTAGCTAAACCCTCACCCCAACCCCTCTCCCAAGTTAAGAGAGGGGCTTCTAACTCCCCTGCTCCCAGCTTTGGGAGCAGGGGCCGGGGGATGAGGGCCCGCCCCGGAGTTAAGAGAGGGGCTTCTAACTCCTCTGCTCCCAGCTTTAGGAGCAGGGGCCGGGGGATGAGGGCCCCGGAGTTAAGAGAGGGGCTTCTAACTCCCCTTCTCCCAGCTTTAGGAGCAGGGGCCGGGGGATGAGGGCCCCGGAGTTAAGAGAGGGGCTTCTAACTCCCCTGCTCCCAGCTTTGGGAGCAGGGGCCGG
>CAYNIP010000023.1:0-69405 GCA_964397305.1 uncultured bacterium | reverse complement strand
CGGCACGCTTCCCGACAGCCTCGGCCAGCTCGCTAACCTCCAACGGCTCGACCTCTGGGGCAACCAGATCGGCACGCTTCCCGACAGCCTCGGCCAGCTCGCTAACCTCCAAGAGCTCAACCTCAGCGGCAACCAGATCGGCGAGATTCCCGACAGCCTCGGCCAGCTCGCTAACCTCCAAGGGCTCAAACTCAACAGCAACCAGATCGGCACGCTTCCCGACAGCCTCGGCCAGCTCGCTAACCTCCAAGGGCTCAAACTCAACAGCAACCAGATCGGCACGCTTCCCGACAGCCTCGGCCAGCTCGCTAACCTCCAAGGGCTCTACCTCAGCGGCAACCAGATCGGCACGCTTCCCGACAGCCTCGGCCAGCTCGCTAACCTCCAACGGCTCGACCTCTGGGGCAACCAGATCGGCGAGATTCCCGATTACTTGGAAACACTCCCCAAGCTTAAATGGCTTGACCTCCGCCGCAATCCGCTGCCGATCTCCCCGGAAATCCTCGGCCCGCCCAAACTGCACAAAGATCCTGGCTCAATTGAGGACATTTTCAACCTGCACAAAGATCCTGGCTCAATTGAGGACATTTTCAACTACCTGCGCCAACTGCGGAGCGGCAAGGTTCGGCCGCTCAACGAAGCTAAGCTCCTGCTCGTCGGCCAGGGCAGTGTCGGCAAGACCTCGCTGGTCAAGCGCCTGATCGATGGCACGTTCAACGATCGCCAACCCCAAACCGACGGCCTCAGCGTCCGCGAGTGGCAGGTGCATGTCCATAGCAAAGACGTGCGGCTCAACGTCTGGGACTTTGGCGGTCAGGAGATTTACCACGCCACCCACCAATTTTTTCTCACCAAACGCAGCCTCTACCTGCTCGTCTGCAACTGCCGCACCAGCGAAGAAGAAAACCGCCTCGAATACTGGCTCAAACTGATCCAGAGCTTCGGCGACCAGTCCCCCGTCCTCATCGTCGGCAACAAAAGCGACGAACAACCCCTCGACATCAACCGCAAAGCCCTGCGCGACAAATACCCCAACATCCGCGCCATCCTCGAAACCTCCTGCTCAGACAACCGGGGCATCGCCGAACTGCGCGACGCCATTCTGAAAGAAGTCGCCGACCTCCGCGAAGTCTACGACCTGCTGCCCCTCTCCTGGTTCGAGGTCAAAGAACAGCTCGAGCAGATGGATCGCGACTTCATCTCCTACCACGAATACCTCTGCCTCTGCTTTCAGAATCAAATCCCCGAAGAACAAAACCAAGAACAGCTCATCGACCTGCTCCACAACCTCGGCCTCGTCCTCAACTTCCGCAACCACCCCCTCCTGCAAACCACCAACGTCCTCAACCCCGACTGGGTTACGCAAGGCATCTACAGCCTGCTCAGCGACGACACCCTCAAAACTGACTCCAAAGGCCTCCTCACCCACGCCGACCTCAGCCGCGTCCTCCCTCCCCAGCGCTACCCCGCCAACCGCCACGACTACCTGCTCGAGCTGATGCAAGAATTTCAGCTCTGCTTCAAGCTGCCCGACTGCGACCCGCCCCGCTTCCTGATCCCCGGCCTGCTCCCCAAAGAAGAACCCGAAGACACCAGCATCGAGGGCGACACCCTCGAATTTCAGTACCACTACCGCATCCTGCCCGAGAGCGTCCTCTCTCGCTTCATCGTCCTCAGCCACGAGAAGCTCCACGAGCGCACCTGCTGGCGCAGCGGCGTCCTGCTCGCCTATCGCGAAGGCGACGAACTGTACAATCTCGCCCGCATTCGCGCCGACCGCGAAGAGGGCAAAATCTTCATCGCCATCAACGGCCGGGACCAGACCCGCCGCGTCTTCCTCGCCCTGATCCGCGACACCTTCACCAAGATCCACCGCAGCTTCGGCAACCTAGAAGTGAGCGAGTGGGTTCCCGTCCCCGGCCATCCCGACCATCCGCCCCTCGACTACCAGGAACTCCTCGGCATCGAGGCCATGGGCGATCGCGACTACCCGATCGGCAAACTCCGCCTCCGCGTCAACCTCCGCCAACTCCTGGACGGCTACGAACCCCTAGAAGCGAGGCAGCGGGCGCAACGGGGCGAGCGAGACATCGCTGTTGAGTACGCAGAGCGCGGGCAATCGGGCGTCCAGGTCAACATCTACGATCGCCGCAGCCAGACCCACCAGCACGGCAAAGGCGATAATGTAGCTGGCGACTCGGTGCAGGGCAACAAGACCGTCACTCCCTAACCCGATCGAGCGAGTATGGCGAAGGATCGATTCCACAACGTCGTCAAAAGAGCCTTGATCGATGAAGGCTGGCAGATTACCCACGATCCCCTGCCGATCGACTATGGCGACGTGCAGATGCAGGTCGATCTCGGAGCCGAACTCCTGGCTGCCGAACGCGGCACCGAGAAAATTGCTGTCGAAGTGAAAAGCTTTCTCAGTCCCTCAGCCATCTCGGAATTTCACACCGCCGCTGGACAATACTACAACTACCGCTATGCTTTGCAGATCAAAGACCCTGAAAGAAGCTTGTATTTGGCTGTTCCCAGTCTGATTTACGAACAATTCTTTCGACTTCAGTTCATCCAAGAAATTGTCCGCGCCCAAGCGATCTTATTGATCGTTTACGATCCGAAAACAGGGAGTATGCAATGGATAAACTAGAGCACTATCGGCAAATTGTTCAAGAAATCCTCACGGAACGCAGTCAGATTCAGCCTGTCTATGGTGAGATTCAAATGAAGCTGCTGTTTGATCGGGAGCGCGATCGCTATCAACTGCTCCGCACCGGCTGGCAAGACGAGCATCGCGTCTATGGGCCGCTCATTCACATCGATCTCGAAGGCGGCAAAATCTGGATTCAATACGACGGCACCGAGGTCGGCATTGCCAACGAACTGCTCGAGCGCGGCATCCCCAAAACGGATATTGTCTTGGCGTACCATTCACCTTTCATGCGTCAATACGACGGCTTTGCAGTTAGCTAAAGACAAGATTTTCGCGACTTTACACACCCATTTCCCCGGAGAACCCCACCATGCCTAATATCCACCAATACGGCCAAGGCGACAACATCGCCGGCGATAAAGTGATGGGCGACAAGATCGGCACCCAAATCAACCACAGCCAAGACCTCGCCCAAGCCGCCCGCGATATCCAGACCCTCCTTGACCAACTCAGCCAGGATTATGACAGCACCACCCCGGCTGGACAGGCCCAGATCGGTGCCAAAGTCGTGGAGGCCATAGAAAAAGACCCAACCCTGAAGGCCCGCATCGTCAATGCGCTGAAAGAAGGTGGCACGGCGCTGATCGTCGAAACGGTTGACCACCCTGCCGTTAAGCCCGTTGTGGCCATGGTCAAAGGCTTCATCAACGCTTGAGCGCGGGGAGGAGGGTGCAGATTTCTGCTACCCCCCAGGGGAGCTAGCGATCGCCCGCCGCGAGAGCAGCCCCGCCGACGATCGCAGCACAGGCGATCGCCAGCCGCCCAGTCGGTGCAGCCAACCCCGCGATCACCAGCAAGAGCGTAGACAGCAGGGGCGCACCGTAGGCCAGGGTCCCCAGCAGCTTGAGGTTGCCCCGCTTCACCCCATAGTCCCAGGTGAAAAAGGCCAGCCCCACCGGCCCCAGGCCCAAGGCCAGCACCGCCAGCCACGCGCCCCCCACTGGCCACACCGTCACTTCCCAGGCCCCGTGACAGAGCCACGCGAGGAGGGCCGTCACGCCACAGAAACGCCCGACGCTGGCCGTGGGGATCTCGCCATAGCGCCGCGAGAGCACCGAATAGCTCGACCAAATGACAGCACAGGCCAAGGCCGCCAAGTAGCCCAGGGCATAGCGGGCCTCCAAGCGCAGGCTGGCCTCGGCCGCCACCAGCAGCGCCGCCCCCCCAAACCCGGCGATCGCCCCCAGGCCCTGCCGCCAGCCCAGCCGCTCCCCCGGCAGCCGCGCTGCCAAGAGCACGATCAGCAGCGGCCAGAGATAGGCGAGCAAGCTGGCCTGGGCTACCGGAGCGTGTTGGAGGGCGAGAAAATAGCAACAGTGGTAGCCAAACAGACCCCCCACCCCCAGCAACCACACCGGCCAGGGCAGCCGCCAGGCGCGCAGGGGAGAGTGCCCCTGGAACCAATCCAAGAGCAGGCTGGCGACAAAGGCAATGCTGAAGGCTAGGGCCGTGAGTTGGAAGGGCGGCAAATCGCCGCTCCAGGTCGTCAGCAGGGCCAAAGTGGCCCACATCAAGATCGCGGTGAACCCAATCAGGGTGGGCGACAGCGGCCAGATCCTCATCCGCTAGGGCTCGTCAAAGAGGAACTGAGGCATGAGCTGGAGCGTTCCCAGCCCAATGACCGCTTCATCCAGGGCCGGCGCTTCAAAGAAGGCCAGCATATCCTGGAGGCGGGGGTTGCCGCGATGGGCCCCCGTCAGCCCCATCGACACGATCAGCCCACAATAGCCTTGGGTCTTTCGCAGGCGGCGATTCCAGTGCTTGCGGGCTTGGATGTGGGTGGGGTCATCGCCGAGGAACTCACCGAAAAGATAGAATGTGCCGCCACCAGTTTGCAGCACCCCCAAGTCATAGGTTTGACCGCCGAAGGTATCTTCGCCCGGATTGAAGCCGATACCGCTCAGGCCTCCCTCCGTTTGCAGACGCGCGATCAGATCCTTTGCCTTAGGCCGCGAGGTTTGGATCATCACCACGGGTAGACCCTCGCCCGCCGGGGTAATATCCATCTTCTGGAGGCACTTCCTGGGCTGCTCATAGAGGGCCGCCACCATATCCCAGGGCAAGAAGCCGAGGCTCAAGAAGGAATTATCCGGAACGAGGTCATCATGGATCACCGGCAGCGCCGAGGACTCATCGGCTGACTCTTGCTGGACCGCTGCTTCCGCCAGCTCCGCCAATTCATCGGCGAGGTCCGGCAAGGTTTCGACCCCCACTTCCAGGTAGGGAACCGCCGCTGCGATCACCGTCGGTAAGTTGATGCGATAGGACTCGCGGAGGGCGGGAAAGACCTCGAGATCGAGTTTTTCGGCATGGGCCTGGAAGAACTTCAAGAGCGCTTGCAGGGCCACAAACAGGATCGGGGCTTCTTCTTCATCGAGCGCCGAGCGAATCCCTTCGAGGGGGTGGACACTGCCAAAGAGGGGCTCGATGTCATCCCAATCTTCGAGGTAGAGGTCGCGATCATCGTCAAGGTCTTCGTCGCAGGCCTCGAAGTTGAGGAACCAGCAGTCTTGGGAGAGAAAGGCCTGCTCGAGCTGATCGAGGTTATTCCCGCGCACGATCGCGCTGCGGAAACGCTGAAACGAGTCAAGGGAGCGGTAGAGCAGTACCCCGTACTCCTTCCCTAGCATTCCCATCAGTGAGACATAGAGGGTCTCCGTGTCCCAGTAGTTGAGGTGGATGGCAAAAATCTGATGGTCGCCGAGGTGGGACCAGGGCTCGGCCTCCCAGATGGCGGCGGCGGTCGCCCGCAGGAGTTGCTGGTAGTCGGGGGGGAGGGTCGGCGGCCGGGACTGCTGAAAGGAGACGAGACTGCTGAACAGCTCATCAATAATCGGCAAGTCTGGCACGTAGTCCACGGTAATGCCCAGCTCTTGGAGAGCCCCCCGGAGGAAGAACTGCACCTCGCGATCGCGCACCACGACCTTCTGCGGTCGCGATGGCTGACCAGGGCTGTTGGGCATCTCGATCGCGCGGAGTAGGGACCGGGCCATGGCTTCGGGGCCTGTGTCCGGTGTCACCATTTCCATGAAGCGCACCAAGCCCTCCGTGCCATCAACCCAGAGGATGCACTCGATCTCCTCCTCGTCGTTGTCTCGGCCCATGACGGCCCCCGGCAGCAGGCGGCGATCGCCCTCCCAAGTGCTAAACGGCACCTGCGGAATCCGCTTCAGCCGTCGCAGAGTATTCGTGGGCAGATGTGTCATGGAGCCAATGCAGGAATGAGGGACGGGAGCCGGAGCCGGGCCCGGAGCCAGCAGACATCCGGTGAATTGCACCCACTCTAGCGGGTCTCAGGAACGCTAGGCAAACACCCGGAGGGGCATTGTCGCGAGCCCCGCGACGGCTGCTGCTGCTACTGTAGCGAATTCCGCCCGCAATCCGTAGATCTGCCAAGGTTCTTAACCTTAAGCGGGCGGTTGGGGAGGATGGTGGGTGTACCAGTGGCGGGCAATGTCCAGACGGCGGCAGATCCAGACCCGCTCCCGCTGCTGCACATAGTCCAGGAAACGGGCTAAGGCCGCGGCCCGTCCGGGTCGCCCCGCCAGGCGACCATGCAGCCCCACACTCATCATCTTGGGCGCGGTTTCCCCTTCGGCATAGAGTAGCTCAAAGGCATCCCGCAGGTAAGCAAAAAACTGGTCGCCGCTGTTGAAACCCTGGTAGGTGGCGAAGCGCATATCGTTGGTGTCCAGGGTGTAGGGGACGACCAAGTGGGGCCGGCCGTAGTCATAGACCCAGTAGGGCAAGTCATCGGCGTAGCTGTCGGCATCGTAGAGGAAGCCACCTTCTTCGATGACCAAGTAGCGGGTGTGGGGACTGAGGCGGCCGGTGTACCAGCCGAGGGGCCGCTGGCCCGTGAGCTGGGTGTGAATCGCGATCGCCCGGTGCAGGTGCTCGCGCTCCGTGTCGGCACTGACGTATTGGTAATCAATCCAGCGATAGCCGTGGGAGGCAATCTCCCAGTCCGCCGCGACCATGGCCGCGGCCGCCTCCGGGTTTCGCTCCAGGGCCATGGCGACAGCGTAGACCGTGACGGGGAGGTGGCGATCACGAAACAAGCGGTACAAGCGCCAGAACCCAGCCCGGCTGCCATACTCATAGACCGATTCCATACTGAGATTGCGAACCCCGTAAAGGGGCTGAGCCCCCACCGATTCCGAGAGAAAGGCCTCAGAGGCCGAATCGCCGTGGAGGATGCAGTTTTCACCCCCCTCTTCGTAATTGATCACAAACTGAAGCGCCAAGCGCGCCTCCCCCGGCCAATGGGGGTGGGGAGGCTGAGCACCATAGCCGATCAGGTCCCGGGGGTAGGAATTTGATGTCATTCGTTAACCCTAGTGATTTCAACCAAGGATGAGGCAGGTCAGCGGCAGCCCACGTTTCGAGCAGCTCCTCCCCCGCTCTGGGACCCCGCTGACCAACCGTTGCAGCTAAGTTGCCCCACCGCGCAACTCGCGCCAGAGGGTCTCGTACTGAACCTGGGTGGTTGCGGTGAGGGGCTCGAGGAACTCGCTGCGGTCGAGAAGATCGGCGGCGGGGAAGCGGGCCGAGGGTGATCGCAAGACCTCGGGCAACGATGCTCGCTCCACCTCCCAGAGCAGCGGCGAGATGCCCTCGCTAAAGCGGGAGATTTTTTGCGCTGCCCGGCCTTGCCAGCAGAAGTCGATCCAGCGCTGGGCTAAGTCGCGATCGCCCCGAGCCGCCGCCGGTTGCACCCAGACATCGGCCCAGAGGGCCGTCCCCGAGGGCGGCACCACCGTGACGATTTGGGGGTAGCGGCTCTGGGCGGCCAGCAGGTCCGGGGACCAGCCAACCGCAACCCAGACATCCTTGAGCAGGAGGGGCTGGAGGTAATCCACGGAGTTGTAGAGGCGGATTTGGGGTTGCAGGGCTTGCAATTCGGCCGCCAGCTCCGGGATCGCCTCTAGGTCGGGCGTGTTGTAGGAGTGACCCAGCTTCTTGAGGGTGAAGCCAATCACCTCGCGGGGCTGGTCCACCACCGCGACGCGCTCCCGCAGCTCGGGTCGCCAGAGGTCAGCCCAATCCTGGGGCTCCCAGCCCAGCTTGGCAAATTGGGTGCGGTCGTAGGCGATCGCCGTCGTCCCCCAGCGGTAGGGGGCTCCCCAGAGTTGGCCAGTAGCCGCCAAGTCTCCCTGGTCATCACGCCGCACCAGGGCCTGCCAGCGAGCGGGGAGCTGGGGCCAGTGGTCCAATTCCTCCAGGGCCAGGGGCGCGATCGCCCCCGCTTGGATCGCGCCCGCCAGCCAAGCATCTCCCAGCGTGACCAAATGGGCCACGGGAGCCACCGGTTTTTCGACAAACGGAACCCAGCGCCGCCAGTTTGGCAGGGGCGCCACATCCCCTTGGGCGATCGCCTGCCACTGCTCGATCAGCGTGGCGATCGCCTGCAAGCTGCGCTCAGGCCGCACCTCCACGCCGACTCGCTCGGCCAAGGTCCGCTGAAAGTCCCCCACCAATTGCTGGGGCAAGGAGCGATGGAGCAAGCGCACCCGGAGCGCCGTGTCTCCTCCCCCGCACCCGGTCACTAGCCCTCCCAGGGCGAGACTCGCCGCCCCCTGAAGCAGGTGCCGCCGACTGATGCGGCCTATGGTCATCTCGTGATCGCTCCTCATGGCTGACCTCTTCCCGAGGCGGCTATTTGCTCAGTTCCGAGTCGCGCACCCGCTCCACCAGTTCAGCCATGAGATCGGAGGCCGGCAACAGGGGCTGCGGGGTTGCGGACCCCTTGAGCCGCCCCTGGTAGGTTTCGACTTCGGCCTCGAGGGTGGCGATGCGTTCACGCTGGTCGCGAATTTCCTCGAGCTGCTCCTTGAGCGTCGTCTGTTGTTGCCAGTTCGTCCAAACAGCGAAGAGCCAGGCAATCCCCGCCCCAAACCCCATCGTGAGCAATAACTCGATGGCCAGGGGGATCTGCACCCGCACGCCGGGGACGAGTTGGATCGCGATAATGTCTACATTTTCTTGGGCGAAGAGGGCGATCGCCAGGCAAAAGACAAAGATAATAAAGAAGTTAAGCTGTCGCATAGGTCCCACCGAGCAACGCAGCACTCCCGTAAGCGTAGCAGCAGTTGGTCTGTGCTGACGGCTCGCCTCCCCCAAAGGGTGGACGAAATTTTGCGCGGGATGTTGGTACTCCTTCGCCAAACCCTCACCCCAACCCCTCTCCCAAGTTGGGAGAGGGGCTTCTAACTCCCCGTCTCCCAGCTTGGGAGACGGGGGTGGCTCACGCGAAGTATGTGTTGCCGTCACAGCAGGGACTTCTAACTCCCCTTCTCCCAGCTTGGGAGAAGGGGGCGGGGGATGAGGGTCCCGTAACGCTTAAGGAGGCTACACTCTGCTCTTGAGCAATCGCTCAAAATTCAGGGGAGCGGCGCTTTTTTTCGTCCACCCCTCTCCCAAACGTTCAAGGTTTCTCAGGCCCGATGACTGGATTGATTGCTGACCTCCGCAAGGCCTATACCCGTGCAGGCTTGCTAGAACGTGAAATTGACGCCGACCCCTTCCAGCAGTTTCAGCGCTGGCTTCAGGAGGCGATCACCGCCGAAGTCCCCGAGCCCAATGCCATGACCCTAGCAACCGCGAGCCCCACCGGGCAGGTGACGGCGCGCATGGTGTTGCTCAAGGGCGTCGATGAGCGGGGCTTCGTCTTCTACACCAACTACCAGAGCCGCAAGGCCGCCCAGCTCGAGGCCAATCCCCAGGCGGCCTTGGTGTTTTGGTGGGCGGAACTGGAGCGGCAGGTGCGCGTGGAGGGCGCGATCGCCCCCCTCGCCGCCGACGAGTCTGATGCCTACTTCCAAAGCCGACCCCTGGGCTCTCAACTGGGGGCCTGGGCCTCGCCCCAGAGCCAAGTGATTGCCAGCCGCGCCGTCCTCGAGCAGCGCCTCCAGGCCTTGGAGCAAGAGTATGCCGGGAAAGCGGTGCCCCGGCCGCCCCACTGGGGTGGCTTCCGGGTTTGTCCCGAGCGCATCGAGTTTTGGCAGGGGCGGCCCAATCGGCTGCACGATCGCCTCGTCTATGACCGCGAAGCAGCGGGGCTGTGGCAGCGATCACGGCTGGCTCCCTAGGCAAGGCCGCGGGGTGCGGGCCGCGCCGCCCGGGATGCTGGGGATGGGCAGCCGTCCCGATTCGTTGTACACTCCTGATTTTCGGGGTGTGTCGTGTGAAGTTCAAGTAACACTCACCCGATCCCTTGCAGCATGATGGAATGGCACCAGACGGACGCGCAAAGCTTAGCCCTGATTGATCGCGAATTTGGCGAACACCTCCTCACCCCGGCTGAATATGAACTAGTGCGCCGTGCGATCTACGCGACCGCCGATTTTGACTATCGCGCGGCGATCGCCTTTTCGGAGCGATCGCTGCAAGCCGGAGCCGCCGCCCTCGCCGCCCGCACCACGATCGTGGTCGATGTGCCGATGGTGCAAGTGGGGATCGCGCCAGCCATCCAGCAGACCTTTGCTAACCCGGTCTATTGCAGCATGGAGACCATCGCCCGCCCTCAAAAGGAAAAGACCCAAGCCGCTTGGGGGCTGCACACGCTCGCCAAACGCTACCCAGAAGCGATCTTCGTCATTGGCCAGGCCCAGACCGCTTTGATAGAACTGGTGGAACTGATCGAAGCAGAAGAAATTCGCCCAGCCTTGGTCATTGGGACGCCCTGCGGCTTCGTGGATGCAGATGTTGCCAAGGAGCGGCTGCAAGATTCCCTGGTCCCTAACATTCGCGTCAGCGGCCGCAAAGGGGGAGCCGTGGTGGCGGTGGCGCTCATGAGTGGCCTCGTGGATCTTGCCTGGGAGGCCTATGGCAAAAATGCTCAAGAGTGAGGGAGTCGGGAAACGCTCCGGGTGTATCCCACGGGGGCGCAGCTCTTGCCCCCGCAGCGGCTTCTCGCAGAGGGGGCCCCGTAACCCCGAAGAGGGCTACACTCTGCTCCTGGAACCATCGCTCAAAATTTCAGGGGAGCCGCACTTTGTTTCGTCCACCCCTTGCGGTTCAGGCTTTCCCCCCACTTCCCAACCCCGACTCCCAGGACAGGAGCCGGGGAGCCGGCAAGCCCGAGGCCTCCTTCCGGAGTCCCGCCCCCAACCCCTCCCAACCGGTTGAGACGAGTTGGGAAATCCCCCGGGCTCTCCTGAGCAAGGGAGTTGTGGACTCTTCTTCTTTTTTGGCTCAAGGCAACCATCGTGCCCTAGGGAGATGCACCGTGAGCGGGAGCAGGGAGCGCAGGGCCCGTTAAAATGATTCCATCTGTTCAACGGAGCAATGAGCAGTGCAGACTTGGGACCTGTCAGACTACCGGGGAATTGCCTTAGAGTTTGCCAAGTTACTCGCAGAGCGCCAATACCGGGAGGCCTACGCATTAACGAGCCAGGCCTACCGTCAATGGAATACAGTTGAACACTTGCAGGCTGCTTTTGAAAGCATCGTACCGCTTGCCTGGAGTGTGATTGGCCCGATTGAGGTAGTTCAAAGTAGGACCACTTGGCCGGGTCAGCAATCGTCTGATCTAGGCTGGGTCTACGTGAGCATTGGTGGCGATGTCTATAGCGAGGGCGTCACCCTTGTTGTCACCTCGGAACAGGGGGTAGCGAAGATTCGAGATGTTGAACTGGGTCGCCCGTAAATGGATGCTGCTCAGTTGTGCAAGTTTGCCCCCGCTGCGCGCCGACAGCCCCCGGCCCGTTCTCTCCAGTAGGGCGAAGGGGGGTTTCCTAAGCGAGACGTACCCTCTCGTCAAGGGGCGGGGCGCTTTGGTCCTGAGAGCGTGCTAGTTTTCCCTACTCCCCCGGCGGTGGTGGCAGCGTTACGTCTGGGTTCGGTGGGGGTGGCGGGGCTGGCCTCGGCCAGGGGAGGTCGGGGGTGGCGGCCAGTTGCGACGCGATCACCGCGGCTCCGGCTCGGTTGAGGTGGCTGGGATCGGCGAAGAACTCGGGGCGATCGCGCCACTGTCCCCCCCAATCCAGGAACTGGAACCCCAAGGCCTGGGCCTGCTGCTCCATGAAGGCGCGGAACTCCACCTCTGCCTCGGCGCGCGTCCGGTCTAGGTAATCCTCGCTGAGGGGCAGATTGACAAAGACCAGCGGGATCTGGCGCGAGCGCGTGTATTGCACCAGCCGCATCAGGGCGGCCTGTTGGACGCCGCCGAAGTTGAGATCCTGGTAGTCGCCATCGTAGCGACCCGCGACCCGAGGGAAGCGCTGATAGTAAACGTTCGGATCAAAGCGATCGCCCACCGCCAAAAAGCCGTAGGCATCAATCGCCCGGACATCCGCAGCCCAAGCCAGGCGCGCCCCCGGCCACCAGCGGGCGAGGCCCAACTCCCAGAGGGTCGTTGCAGCCGAGGTCGGGGGAGGACAGTCAGGAGCGTCCCCGGCCGGAGCCGGGGGCAAGGTGGGGCGTTGGTCTTGGGCCAGGGCAGCGTAGCCAGGGGAGCTGGCGATCGCCGCCTGAGTGCGATCGGGGCGGCCGCTATTCAGGGCCCGGGCGCCATCGGCCCAGAGAATGAGCGCTGGCGCTTGCTCCGGGGTCAACAATTCCCGGACTAGAAAATCCACGGTCTGAGCCGTGGCCCCATTAACCCCAAAGTTAAAGATCCGCAAGCTCGCCTCCCCCTGTTGGCGGCGTGCTGCTTGGAGTTGGCGCGGGTCAACGCCCTGAAGGGCCCGGGAGCTGCCGACAATTAAGACTTCGGGCGGCCCCAGGACCGCATTCACCGAGAGAAAGAGGCGCAACTGTTCATCCAGAAACTGGCTGCCAAAGCTGGGAAAGGGCAGCGGGTCCGTGGCCACGGCGGCCCGCTGCTGAGCAACCGCGAGATTGCGCTCGTACTCAGCGACTTTTTTGAGGGCAAAGGTCCGCTGGGGGCTGTTCAGGGGCACGGTTTGCAGGGTGGTGATCGCCTGCATCCAGGCGATCGCCGCCGCGTTCCAGTCCGCCGCCGTCGCCGCTGTTTGGGATTGTGCGGCCGCGACTTCGGCCTGGGCGATCGCCCGCGCCAGGGGCGACCGAGGCTCACAATCCTGGCCGGCCGTCGCTGTCGGCTGGCTACGGTCCGGCCTCGGCTCCAGCGGTGCTTGCTCCGCGAGGGGCCAGCCGGCACAACCGACCAAGAGACAGCAGCCAGCTACATAAAACCGTCGCAGTAAGGAAGGAGGGAGCATAGCACCGGGGAGAAGGTCGGCTCGACAGTGGGTGCAGGAAGCCTGGACCAGTCCCAGTCACCGCCCAACCCATCCTTCTAAAGTAGCTCACCGTGCAGCGGGTACTATGGCTGAGTTGTCCCCGGAGCAATACTCTCTGGCAGGAATTTTTAACACTGCATCCGCCCATTCGGCCCAGGATTCACTAAAATGGCGGACAGCGAGCGCGAGCCCTGCCGTAAGTGACGCTTATCCCTTGCAATTCTGAGGTGCAGTTGAGGCGACCGGATCACCCGCAATAGCGGTTAGCGACGGGGACCAGGCTGGTTCGTCTGCCCAGGGGCCATCCTTTTGGTAGCAAAGCGAACTAAATTGTTGGGGGACGATCCCCATATCTCAGAGGGAGAGGTTACAATCGGAGAGGTTTTCAGCGATTTGCTGGCCCGAAAACCCGGCGAAACTGACTCCAGGGGCGGCTTTCGCCCTTACCCCAGTTTAGCTCTGCGGTACTTTAAGAAATGCGAGGCAAACGAACAGGTTGTATTCAGCAAGGCGATGCTCTCTGAGTAGCGCCCTGTGTTTGCGCTGAGCCTGTGGCCAGTGTTTTGGTCTGTAACTGAAGGAGCAAGAGGAAAACGGCATGACCCAAACGAATTACGATATCGCCACGATCGCACCGCCCAGTGAAGTGGAGCTGTTGCTAGATGAAGATGTCGAACGCGCGGCTGACGACGATGGAGCTGCCGCGGAGGGTAGCCGCGAGTCCAAGACCACTGCCGCGCGCCGCCGCGAGCAGGCGAAGAAGAAGCCCTACACTGAGGACTCGATCCGGATTTATCTCCAAGAGATCGGCCGCATTCGCTTGCTGCGGGCTGAAGAGGAAATTGAGCTGGCGCGCAAAATTGCCGAACTGCTGGAGTTTGAACGGGTGCGCGAGCGCCTGATGGGCAAGCTCGGCTGTGAGCCGACCGATGCCGAGTGGGCAAAAGAGGTGAAGATGGAGCTGTCCGAGTTCCGTCGTCGCCTGTTCATCGGTCGCCGCGCGAAGGACAAGATGGTGCAGTCGAACCTGCGCCTCGTGGTGTCGATCGCCAAGAAGTACATGAATCGCGGTCTCTCCTTCCAAGACCTGATTCAGGAAGGCTCCCTGGGTTTGATTCGCGCCGCCGAAAAATTCGACCACGCCAAGGGCTACAAGTTCTCCACCTATGCAACCTGGTGGATTCGCCAAGCGATCACGCGGGCGATCGCCGACCAGTCGCGCACCATCCGCCTGCCGGTCCACCTCTACGAAACCATCTCCCGGATCAAGAAAACCACCAAGATCCTCTCCCAGGAAATGGGGCGCAAGCCGACCGAAGAAGAGATCGCCACACGCATGGAGATGACAATCGAGAAGCTCCGCTTCATCGCCAAGTCGGCGCAGTTGCCGATCTCCCTGGAAACCCCGATCGGCAAAGAAGAAGATTCTCGTCTGGGGGACTTCATCGAAGCCGATGGCGAAACCCCTGAGGATCAAGTCTCGAAGAGCCTGCTGCGTGAAGACTTGGAGAGCGTGCTCGATACCCTCAGCCCCCGGGAGCGCGATGTGTTGCGTCTGCGCTACGGCCTGGATGACGGTCGCATGAAAACCCTGGAAGAGATCGGCCAGATTTTTAATGTCACGCGGGAACGGATTCGGCAAATCGAAGCCAAGGCCCTCCGGAAGTTGCGCCACCCCAACCGCAACAGCATCCTGAAAGAATACATTCGCTAGCGCCCTCTGGTCTAGCCCGTGCCCGAGCCCGGTAGCGCCAAGCCGCCACCGGGCTTTGGCTTGGCCCGGGGTCACGGTCTGGCCAAGCCCCTCGGAGCGCGCGCACGGCGGGGTCGCCCTACTCAGCCTGGGGAAACTCGACCTTTTTGAGGAAGTTAACATTTCTTTCTGCTGGCGAGAGGTTGAGGGGGTGCAGGGGCGGCCGCGGCCGGGCCCGGAGCGTTAGGGTGTGAACCCAGTCCAGGCCGGCCTGGTGGCGGCGACGGGCATAGACCTTGAGCTGCCTCACGGCTTGGATGTTATGGCGGGTGAGGACCAGGCGCAGGAGCTTGAAGACCTCCGGCGGCGCGACGCCATCCACCGATTCCACCAACAGCCGCAAGGTTCCTTGGGCATAGCGAGTTTTGACGACGGCGAGGCGGCGGGGATGCAGGGCCTGCTGGAACAGGTACGCTAGGGCGCGACCGTTTCCGTTGCGGGCAAGGGCCACGAGGCGATCGCGGTCAAGCATTGAGGACGAGGAAGAAGCCATCGGTCGGTTGACAAGTTGCTAAACAGGGACAGTCGCGGTTGGACAGGGGCTGTAAATGACTCAGCAACGAGTCAGCTCTATCCGTAAATATGCGTAAGTACTCGGATTATGCCATTGATTCTACCGAGCTTTAGTTCCCAGGGATAGGAACCTATGCAGTGATCGGGGATCGGGCAGCCAATTTTCCGGACCGAGCTGGCACGACTCCCCCCCAAGACGGTTATCGTGACGGGGGACACAGCGTCCGGAATCGTTAAGCTGGATACAGAAGTCGAAAAAGCATACCCTCAGCGCTCTTTGCCCCGCCATGTTTGAATACTTTGCCCATCCCGCCCTCAAAGCGATCATGCTGGCCCAGGAAGAGGCTCACCACTCCGGCCATGCCTTGGCGGGGACAGAGCACTTGCTCCTTGGGCTGCTCGCGGAAGGACAGGCGATCGCCGCTCAAGTGCTGCAAGCAGCGGGCTTGACCCTCGCGGCTCTGCGCCAGGTCACGGATCAACTCATCGGCCGCGGCCTCTATCGCACGACGACCAACACGCCCTTCACCCCCCGCGCCCAACAAATCTTTGAGCAAGCCTTTGTCGAGGCCCGCCAGGGCGGCCAGGCCTATGTGGGCACCGAGCACCTGCTCCTGGCGATCGCCCGCGATGCGGAGAGCGTCGCCGCTCGGATCTTAGACATACAGGGCATTGATCTTAGGCAACTCTGTGCAGACCTTGAGCACCACCTCATGGCTGGGGACGAATTGGATTTGTTCGCTCTCTTTGCGGACCCGCCGCCAGAGTTGGGGGCGGAGACTCTCGAGGCGACGCGATCGCCCTTCGAGCTGGACTGGCTGGCCCCGCCCCCATGCTTGGCCCAGTTCAGCCTCAATCTGACGGAGCAAGCCGCCCTGGGCCGCCTCGATCCTCTGGTGGGGCGGGAGCGCGAGGTCCAGCGGGTCTTGCACATTCTCGGTCGCCGCACGAAGAATAACCCCCTTTTGGTCGGGGAACCCGGGGTCGGCAAGAGCGCGATCGCCGTCGGCCTGGCCCAGCGCATCGTCGCCGGGGCAGTTCCCGACGCCCTCCTGGATCAGCAAGTAGTGAGCCTGGATCTGGCCGCCCTGCTAGCCGGCACACAGTTTCGCGGCGAGTTTGAGGCGCGGCTGCACAGCATCCTGGCCGAAGTCCGCCAGGCCGGCAACATCATCCTGGTGATCGACGAAATCCACACGCTGGTCGGGGCCGGGGGCCGGGGCGGCCCCCTGGACGCCGCTAATGTGCTCAAGCCCGCCCTCGCCCGGGGTGAGTTGCAGTGCTTGGGCACGACCACCAGCGAGGAGTATCGCCAGCAGATCGAGTCGGACGCTGCCCTAGCGCGCCGCTTCCAGCCCGTTTGGGTTGGAGAACCCACCGTCCCTGAGACGATCGCGATTCTCCACGGCCTGCGCCCCCGCTACGAGGCCCATCACCGCGTCACGATGACCACCGCCGCCTTGGAGGCAGCCGCCACCCTAGCCCAGCACTACATTCCCGAACGCCGCCTGCCCGACAAGGCCATCGACCTGATCGATGAGGCTGGTTCGCGGGTACGGGTGCGGCGATCGCTGCGATCCCCGTCCGCGTCCGGGACTCCCACTGAAGTCACCGCCGACGACGTGGCCCAGATCGTTACGAGTTGGACGGGCGTGCCCGTTACGAAGCTCACCGAGCCGGAATCCGAGTTGCTCCTGCACCTTGAGGCCGCCCTGCAAGAACGCCTGATCGGGCAAGCGGCCGCCGTGCAAGCGGTCGCGCGGGCGGTACGGCGAGCGCGGGTGGGGTTGCACGATCCCCACCGGCCCCGGGGCAGCTTCCTCTTCACGGGCCCCACCGGGGTGGGGAAAACAGCGCTGGCTCAAGCCCTCGCAACCTTCCTGTTTGGTTCTGAGGCGGCCCTGATGCGCCTGGATATGTCCGAGTACCAGGAGCCGGCCGCGGTGGCGAAGCTCATCGGTGTGCCGCCGGGCTATCGAGGTCACGAGGAGGGCGGCCAACTCACGGCGGCGATCCGGCGGCGGCCCTCTGCGTTGGTGCTGCTCGAGGACATCGAAAAGGCCCACCCGGCTGTGCTCAATTTACTGCTGCACGTTCTGGAAGAGGGGCAATTGACCGACAGCCAGGGTCGCCGGGTCAGCTTCCGGAATGCGCTGATTGTGATGACCTCCAACCTGGGCTCGCGGGCGATCGCCCAAGGCGGACGAGGCCTGGGGTTCCATCGCGCCGATCCCAGGACTAAGGAGGCCTCCCAGCACCTCCAGGCCCAGGTCCATGCCGACCTGAAGCAGCATTTTCAGCCGGAGTTTCTCAACCGCTTGGACGAGATCATCCTCTTCCAGCCCCTGAGCCGGACTGAGATCGGCCAGATTGCGGAGCGGCTGCTACGGGATTGGCGCGATCGCCTGCTCCTGGAGGAGGGTTTAACCCTCGAGGTCAGCGCCGCCTTCACAGCCCAGCTCGTGAACCAAGGCTACGATCCCCCTTCGGGGGCCCGTTCCGTAGGACGGGCTCTGACCCGCCTGCTCGCTGATCCCCTCACGGAGGCCCTGCTCGCCGGCCGGGTCCAAGGCGGGCAGACCGTGCAGGTTACGGTGGACGCGGCGGGGCAGGTGGTCCTGCACGCTCAGGCCGGAACGGCAGGTGAGCCGGGGGATTCGACTCAGGCCTCCGGGCGATCGCGGCTCCCGACCTTGACCGCTTGAGGTCGGCGATCGCCTTAAGCGTTGGGGGACTCTTGGAGGCGATCGCGCTGGTGCAACAACTCAGGGCCCCGCGAAGTCCCCAGGCGCGTGGCCCCAGCTTGGAGCAGCTCCAGGGCCTGGGGAGCGGTGCGGATGCCCCCGGCTGCTTTGATCCCGGCGCGATCGCCCACCAGCTCCTTGAGCGCGCGCACCTCCTCCACCGTCGCCCCCCCAAACCAACCCGTGTGGGTTTTGAGATAGCGGGCCCCAGCATCAAGACAGAGTTCCACCGCCTGACGGAGTTCCTGGGGCGTCAGGAGGCTCACTTCCAAAATCGCCTTGACAACCTGCCCCGTTTCCTCACAGATTTGGGCCAGCTCCTGATGCACCGCTTCCTCCCGACCGCTCTTGAGCCAGCCTAGATTCAGCACCACATCCAACTCCGTCGCCCCCGCATCGGCCGCTTCACAGGCTTCATAGAGCTTGGTCATCGTTGTTGTTGCCCCCGTGGGAAAGCCGATCACGGTACAGACCTGGGGCTTTTTGCCGTGGAGCGCCTCCACCGCCAGGGGGACAGCGACGGGATAGACACAGACAGCCGCAAAGTCATACTGGGCCGCAGCGGCACAGGCCTGCTGCACCTGCTCCGGCGTGGCTGTTGGGTGCAACACCGCTTGTTCAATCGTAGGCGCAAGGTCGATCTCGGAATAGTCAGCGGTGTTCACGGCAGGCGGGGATGAGTGTGGCAACAGCCTTCACTGTAGTGCATTCGGGGCAGCCGGTCGCCCTCCCTCAAGGTTTCTGGCGGTCTGACAAGCCAGCCTGGTGCTCACACTTAAAACCCACCTGGGTCCAGGCCTGCATATCAACCGCCTCTAGGGGTTGCACTTGCTCACAGGACGGTGAGAACCAGGGCGCGATCGCCGCCCAGAGCAGACTGCGGGCCACATCCAGCGCCGTCTTCCACCACGTCTCCCAATTAGCCGGCACCCCCGTTTCGGCGGCGATGTCGGGTTCCACCCAGATACCGCGCGCGCCGAGGTGGATCTGAGCCAGCCAGAGTGCCCGGGGCAAATGCTTGCTCGAAGTCACTAATTTGACATGGCGAACATTCCAGTCCGCCAGCAACGGCGCACAGAAGTAGAAATTCCCAAAGGTATTGCGGGCACAACCCTCGAGCCAGACTTGGCGCTTCGGGGCCTGAGCGCGCTGGAAAATCAGCCACACACAGGGCGGCGGCGAGCCGTTGGAAATGAGAATCCGTGCCTCCGGATAGTCCTGGGCACGCTCAGCAACATGAATCTCACGCCGCACGCTGCCGCCGAGGACCAGGAAGGCATCGACGGGGCTACGGGCGCTGGCCTGGAGCCGCCAGCCCAGGGGCAGGAGCCAGCCCGTCAGCAGCAGAGACAACAGGACCAAGACGATGAGCAGCCACCGTTGCGTTGGCTTAGGAATACGCGCAGGCCAGGGCATGAAGTCTAGCAGGGAACGTCTAGAGGAACGAGCAAGCGCGACGATCGGGGGTGTCGTCCGTTAAAACCAACATTTAGTCAGGGCCTACCCTGGAGCCCGCGCCAGCTCCGCCAAGCTCCTCGCCCCGCCAGCAGCACTAGCCAGAGTTGCCTGAGTCAGGGACGGCAGGCCCTAAGTACGGGGCTTGGTGATCGCGGCGCATCGCTGATCGCGAACCACTTTGGTCGCGATGCGAATCGGCTGGCGACCCTTTTTGACAGCAGCCTTGGGGTAAACCGCGATCTGCTTACAGACCAGTTGATCGCTACCGATGCTGGCGTACTCCCAGGTATAGACCACCGATTCAGGCTGAGCCGCCCGAACCGGGGAAAAACCGAAGGCGATCGCCACCACCACAATGAAGCCTAGGAGCGCGAGGATCGCTTGCTTAGTCATGGCTAAAAATTGGGAGGTCAAAATGTTTATGTTTTATTCATTATTCCCTAAATACCTTGCCAAGGGATCAGCCGTAGGTCCCTCGGGGCGGACGAAAAAAGCGCGGCTCCCTTACTGAGGGAATCGGGAGTCGTGCGATTCCCGACTCCCCCCACCTCCTTACTCCCCAAGCTGGGAGCAGGGACGCTAGGCAGCCCTTCGCTGAGGTTGAGAGAGGGCTTGAAGGGGAGTGAAGCTCGGCGATGATGCTGCGCCCAACGTTTGCCCATCTGAGGTTGGGAAAGGGCCTGAAGGGGAGGGCTGCTGCCCTGAAGCCATCCGCCGACCGGCCTCGCCTAGCCCGTCACCACCGCATCCGCTTGGGCTAAGAGCTTACGGATCGCGGCTTCCTCAAATTGCTCGGCGGCCAGCAGCACCCGCGCTGCAAACGTTGCATAGCACCGATCCAACTGTTGTAAGCGTAGCGCTTCGGCCTCGACCACCTCAAAATCGCCAATCGCTAAGGCCGCCCGCAGGGCCGCCAATTCGACCACCGGCGGCAGCACCAACTCGCCGGTCGCCAACTCGGCGACGTCGATTTCCCCTGCTTCATCAATCCACTCGAGCTGGAGCCATTCTCGCAGACAGGCAAGGAGCTCTTCAAACTGGACGGGTTTGGGCAAAAAATCATTGCAACCGACTTCACGACTCTTCTGGCGGTCGAAGTTGAAAACGCTGGCGGAGGAGGCGATGATGATGGCATCGGCTAGCTCAGTCGTGGCTCGCAGGGCCTGGGTCATCTCAAAGCCATCCATCGTTGGCATGACCAAATCGGTGATGATCAAATCTGGTCGCCAAGTCCGGGCCAGTTCCAAGCCTTGCTGGCCGTCCCCGGCCTGCTGGACGATAAACCCGAGGGGCTCGAGCAGATTGGTGAGCACGAGGCGGTTTTCCCAGCGATCATCCACCACGAGGATTTTGCGGCGATCGCCCTGGTAGCCCACAATCACCCGTCGCGCCGCCACCATAGCCGTTGCCTCCTGGGGTTCCACCACGGGCAGCTCCACCACCACGCTAAACGTCGTCCCGCGACCATACTCGCTGGCCACATCGATCCGCCCCCCCATCATCTCAACAATTTGTTGGCTAATCGCCAGGCCCAAGCCCGTCCCCTCAGCCTGGCGGGCCTTGTCGCCCACCTGCTCAAAGGGCAAAAAGATCATCGCCAATTGGTCAGGGGTCATGCCGATCCCTGTATCTTCAATCTGGAAACAGAGGTGGGCCGCGGGGGCGATCGCCTCATCCCCCTCCACTAAGCAAGCTACTTTGAGCGCCACCCCACCTTGGTCGGTAAACTTAATCGCATTGCCCAAGAGATTGATCAGCACTTGTCGCAGGCGCTTATCATCCCCGTGGACGGCGGCAGGCAATTGGTTTAACTCCTCATAGGTAAAGCCAATTTCCTTTTGCTCCGCCTTGATGCGGCAGATTTCCACGACACTGCGAAGCAAGGCCGCCAAGTCAAAATCCCGGGGCGCGAGCGTAAGCTTGCGGGCTTCGATCTTGGAGAGATCCAGCACATCATTGATCAGGTTCAGGAGGTAATTACCGCACTGATAAATGATGCTAACACCATCCTTTTGTCGGAGTGGAATTGCTTTATCCCGTTGGAGGATTTGAGCATAGCCAAGGATGCCATTGAGAGGCGTGCGTAACTCATGGCTCATATTCGCGAGAAATTCGCTCTTGGCCTGGTTCGCCCGATCCGCCGCTATTTTGGCTTCTTGGAGTTCCGCCGTTCGCTCCACCACCCGCTGCTCGAGACGCTCATTGGTTCTCCCTAAGGCCTCAAAGGAATCGCGCAACTGCCGGCCCATACGATTGAAGGCCTGGCTTAGGTGGGTCAACTCTTTGATCCCGTGGGTCTCCACGACTGGATGGAACTGGCCTGCCGCGATCGTCGCGCTAGCGGCACTCAACTGCTGAATCGGCCGCGCAATCCAGCGCGCTGTGAGAATGCCGCTGCCCGTCGCGATCAGCAGGGCAATGCCACAGAGCAGAATTGTCTGGCGAGTGTTTGCCTGAATCTGGGCCATAAAATCTGCTTCTGGAACCACCACCACGATCAGCCAATCCAAACCCCGCTCGTCCTGGTAGGGTGTCACCTGGAGCAATTGGGTCTGGTTGTTGATCAGAAAACGGAGCTGCTGCGGCGCGGCGATCGCCTCGAGGCTGGCAAAGCGATCGCCCAAAAAAGCCGCCGTCTCGCTGACCACAGGATGGCGACTCTCGGCCGCCGCCAACCGTAGCGGCTCCCCCGCCTCATCCACCGGCGACGCTTCCGGCAGCGAGCTGGCAATCAGATTCCCATCTCGTTCCAAGATGAAGGTGTGGCCGGTCTTGCCAATCTGAAGCCCCTCCAAAAATTCGCTGATGTGCCAAAGGCTGAGATCGGTGACTAAAACCCCCCGGAGCGTTCCCGTCGCGTCCCGAAAGGGTTCAACCGCAGAAATGGCGAGGCGGTAGTCTTCATACCCAGCACTGGAAGCATAAATATCCGTCCAGATCGGTCGATCTGCGGCCACGGCTTGTTGATACCAAGGACGCACACGCGGATCATAGTCGGGATCGGCTTCCGAAAGAGAAATAGCATTCCCTTCAGCATCAGCCGCGTAAACGTGGTTGATAAACTCCGTAGACCCATCCGTTAGATCCAGGACAAGAGAGCCATCATCATAGCGCCCAGCTCCGGCAAACTCCCGCTGCTCACCGCCAAAGGCGACATAGCTTAGCGTAGAAAACTCTATCAGTTGCTCGAAGAAAAGATCGCGCATGGGGGTTAGGTTTGCCAAATCCCAAAGCTCGAAGCGCAAGATACTACGCCGCAAAAGCTTGTTGACCTGAAAGGGAGTTTCTAAGTGGCTTTCTAGCCGTTGCTCAATCCGCTTTGTGACCTCGCTTCGTAATTGTTGACTGACATCATGTACGGCTCGCTGACCATTCCGAATGGACAGATAGCCCGTCAGTCCTACAGCAGCAAAAATTTGCACGACAAACGGCACAATTAAAACCCAACGGAGCGGTGGTTGCCAGCGGTGCAGGCGAGTGGAGTAGGTCATTAGTTTGGTGACGACAGAACGAAAGTTTTGGGAGCACCCCAGCTCGGTAACGTAGTCTTCTTGGGGATCAGGCTACACCAATACCCCCAATCTCTCTCTGCTCGGCGAGGAACTTTTAGCGCTTCTTCTCCCCGGGAGCCAGGGGATGAGGATCTCCAGAATCCAAACGTGGGATGCGCCCCTGAAAAATGCGTTGCCCCCTCACTATTAGACCGACTCAGCATTAAGGGAGGATTGCCAGACATTAAGGATATGTTAAGGAATGGCGGACATCTTCGGTCGGTTGGGTGGGCGCAAGGATGCTGTTGGCGAAACATCACTGAATAGGCTGCAACCCTTGATCCTGCCGTAGTTGGGCTTTAGCCCCGCTTGCGCCAGCTTGCGAGAGCGCTGAAGCGCAACTACGGCTATGGAGCCCTCGCCCGACATCCCTGCTGCCCAAGCGGGATGCACCCGGCTCAGGCCTCATCGGTTGGGGTCACGACGCTGCGATAGAAGGCCTCTAAGCCGCGTACACAGCCACGGTCGTCGTAGAGGCGATCGCCCTGGTCCTGCATTCGCCGACGAATAGCCTGCCGCCAGTCAGGATCGCGGCCCAGACGGAGCGCGATTTGCAAGTAGTCGGCCTCATCACAGGCAATGGTTTCGGTCACGCCAATCATTTTGAGAAAACTGTCGGTATGACGGCCGCGCATGAATTCACCGGGACAGGTGACAATGGGCAGGCCGCAGGCGATCGCCTCCAAGCTGGTATTCCCCCCCGACCAGTCGAGCGTGTCCAAGTAAATATCCGCCAGTTGATTCAGCGCAAGGTAATCTTGGCGCTCTGGAACGGTGAGAAAGAGGCAGTAATCTTGATAGTTTAAGCCCACGGCTGCAAAGGCTTGAATTAAGCGCTGCTCTAGCAAAGTGGCCCGAAACCAGATGAATTTAGCCTGAGGGATTTGCTGGGCGATCGCGGGGAACAAGTCGTCATAGTGTGGCAGATACTTAAAGGGTGCTTGGCAGCAGAGATAAAGAACCGCCGCCTCGGGCAAGCCGTAATCAGCGCGGGTTTTAGTCAGCGGCGGGATGAGCGGTTTGGGATAGGCCACACCGATATTGGGCAGACGCACCAGGGTTTCTGTATAGTGTTCCTGAGCCTGTTCAGGCTCCATCAGCTCGCTGGAGAGGAAGTAATCAATGGTGGGGAGCCCGGTGGTGACAGGATGACCCCAAGCGGTACATTGCACCGGGGCTAGGCGTAAACTCGCCACGGTAAAGGTCGGGGCATCCATCCCCAGTTCTGGAAAAATGAGGATGTGAAGGTTATCCGACCGAATCTGCTGAGCGGTCGTGACGAGATCACTCGTCAGTGGGTGAAAAACATCGCAGTGATCACGAAAAACTTGGGTGATGGCGTCAGGGGTTGAACCCGTGTAATAGCAGTAGATTTCAAATTGCTGGCGGTCAGCATATTTCAGCCAACCCGTTAACCAGAGTGTACCGCTGTAGGCGTGTAAGTAGGCTGAGGCATAGCCAATACGAATTTTCTCCCCAGGAGCCAGCTTGGGGCGAGGTAGTGGCTGCGCCCATAGGGGAAATACAGCAGCAGTAATCCGGCTGATAAATTGACCATAGGTTTGCTGCACCTCGCGGACATTATCGGCCTGATAAGCACGATAAAAGTTGGTGACGCGGCTAATTCCAGCCAGGGCCTGATGTTGCTCCGTCGCGGTCGTTAAGGGGGTGCCTTCAATCAGGGTTTGCAGACCCGATTGGAAGCGTTCTTTGTAGATAGCAATGTCCTCAACTCGCTCATAGATCAAGGGCATCAGGAGATGATAGAGAATCCGGAAAGTATAGTCTCTGGGACAATGGGCGATCGCCGCCTCGGCCTGGGCGATCGCCGTCGCCAATTTGCCCCGATGCTGCGCTTCAAAAATGAGCTGAAAGTGCAGGTGAGCGGCCTGGGGAGTCAAGGCCAGATTCGCTTCCAGGGCCGCTAACATCTTGTGCGGTTGCTGAAGGTTGCGGTAGCACTCACTCAGGCTCCAGTACACCGATCCCTCCGGCTGCACAGCCAAGGCCTGGCGGTACTCTCGGGCAGCGGCCTGCCATTGACCCGAGGCCGCAAGGCGATCGCCCGCCCTCTGCCAGATTTGGGCCGCCCGGAGGGTTGCGAAGTCAGCCAGGGAGACGGTAGGGAGGGGTAAGTCCGGCGGCCTAGCGTCCTGGGCTAGGCGCAAGCCCAGATGCAGGTGCGGGAGCAGGGCTGCCCCGTCGGCGATCGCCTCGAAGGGGAGGAGCGTGGCAGCACTTTCCCCGAGGTCTTCCCTGAGAAGCAACTCCATCGCCACAGCCGAGAGCCGCAGCTCAGCCGCTTCGCTCCCGATCGCACTGCTCTCAACCAGCAGCGTCATAACCTGGTTATCGGGGTGCGCGACCAGGTGACGAAGAACCATGGTCAAGTCAGCCTGGAGCGCCGGTTCCGGCCGAGCCCAGTCGGGGCAGAGGAGCAGATTGAGCAGCCCCCAACCCTCGGGCCGAGGCGCGAGGGGAGGCCGGGGCCGATCCCAGCGGCGGCGATGAGCAGCGGGTAGTCCCTGTTGCCAGGCGGTGAGTAGGGCCTGGGCCATCGCCTCAGGGGTGGTTGCGGACAAGGGGTAAACCGTTTGGGGCTGGGGGCGATCGCCCCGAAGTCGGGTTGTCAATACGAGGTCAAACTGCAATTCAAAGCCCCAGACCGATTCTGGCCCCGCTTCCGTCTCTAGATAGACGGTGGCATAGGGCCGCTGGGCATGGAAGAGGTAGCTCGGAAAAGCTGGAAAGGGTTGACTCGCCCTGAGTAAGCTGCTGCGATCTAGAATCACCACATCGCAATCATCGGGGCTGATCTCTTCTGCTGGCGGCGGCGCCCCGGCAGCCGCCGCGCCCCGGCAATGGCACGTCAGGCCGTGCTGGCTCAGCCCTTGGGCTAAGCGTTGCAACGCTGGACTCAGCCCCGCAGCAGCACCGTAAAAGAAGGCCCGCTGGCAGGGCTGGGAAAAAGAGGACGCCGGAGGTTGCACCAACTCTGAACTCTGTGCTAACTTTGTTATCTGCGTGCGGACGTATAGCTCAGTTGGTTAGAGCACCACGTTGACATCGTGGGGGTCACTGGTTCGAGTCCAGTTACGTCCATTGGATTTTAAGCTCCGGAGCGAAGCCTTGTCTATGTTCTGGGCTCTGTGTCGGTGTGCTTGGCCCAGGGCATCCAGCAGTAGCCTGGGCGAGTGGGGCGGCAACGTCTGGCCCATGGGTCCGATGGGCTACAACCGCCAAACAGAAAATGTCGATACCTTGCTAAAATCTCTGGGCGAAGTGCTACATACTGCTGAGGTAAAGCATTCTTAAGGCCATGACCTATCTCGACGCCACCGCCCAGTTCTATGCCGCCGTAGCCACCACGCCGGAGGTGGGTCTGTGCTGTGTGCAGAGCAGCCCTCTGACCCTGCCAGGGCTAGTGGTGCCCGATCGTATGCAGGACATGAACTACGGCTGTGGCACTACTGTGCATCCCGCTGAGCTGGCGGGGCAGCCGGCGATCGCCTACGTGGGTGTGGGCGGTGGCCTCGAGGCGCTCCAGTTTAGCTATTTCTCGCGGCGGGCCGGGGCCGTGGTGGCGATCGACCCGGTGGATGAAATGCGCCAGGCCGCCGCCGCCAACCTGGCCGAGGCCGCCCAACTCAACGACTGGTTTGAGGCCAACTTCGTCACCCTGCTAGCGGGCGACGCCTTTGCTCTACCCCTGGCCGACGGGTCGGTGGATGTGGTAGCCCAAAACTGCCTGTTTAACATTTTTGAACCGGCCGACTTGAGGCGGGCGCTGACCGAAGCCTACCGGGTACTAAAACCAGGCGGCAGACTGATCATGAGCGATCCCATCGCTACCCGTCCCATTCCCCCCCATCTACAAGCGGACGATCGCCTGCGAGCTCTCTGCCTCTCCGGGGCGCTCACCTACGACAACTACATCCAGCACCTAATCGACACCGGCTTTGGCCAGATCGAGGTGCGCGCCCGCCGTCCCTACCGCTTGCTCGACGCTGCCCAGTACGGCCTCGACGAGCATCTGTTGCTAGAAAGTTTAGATACAGTGTCGTTCAAGGTGGCGATCGCCCCCGATGGAGCTTGTACTTTTACCGGCAAAACCGCCATCTACACCGGGGCAGGGGCCAGCTTTGACGATGGGGCTGGACACTTTTTGCTCAAGGGGGTACCCACAGCGGTGTGCGACAAAACCGCCAAAAATCTGAGCCGCCAGCCCGACGTGTTGGTGACTCCCTCAACCTGGCACTACGACGGCAGCGGCTGTTGCTAGGGCAGAGCGCTGAGCGTGTAGCACAAAACCCAACACCCAATCTGCTAAAGGTTTTTCGTAGGTTGGGTTGAGACACGAAACCCAACACCCAATCTGCCAAAAGAAAACTGAGTTGATAAGTAGGTCAGGCTAGAATTGCAGTACCAGAAATATTGGGCTGATCAACCCAAAATCCTTACTGACAAAGGGATTCAGTCGTGGCAACGATTCGCTACATAGTCCACAGCATCAACCCTGGTCTACTTAAACACAGAGAGACCTTCGAGTTGAGCCATGCAGTACCGGCGCTCAAACACTCCTGGCAGTTGCTATTTTTTTACAGTAGCTGGCCGCCGACCACAGGGCGGTGCTGAGATAGCGCTCCCCCCCACTGGGTTGAATAATCACAATGCGTTGATGACGATAGCGATCGCGCTGTCCCAGGTGCAACCCAGCATAGACCGCCGCCCCGGTAGAAATGCCGCTCAAAAGGCCTTCAAGTTGGGCCAACTGCCGTCCGGTGTCGTAGGCCTGAGCTTCGGTCACGGTCATAACTTCGTCGATCAGGTCAACCCGCAGCACATCGGGAATGAACCCGGCCCCCAGACCCTGGAGGTCGTGTCCCCCAGCGGGCTGACCACTCAACACAGCGCTGGCCGTCGGCTCCACCGCCAAGATATGCAGGTGTGGGTTCTGTTCCTTGAGATAGCGTCCGGCCCCGGTGAGCGTGCCGCCAGTGCCCACACCCACCACCAAAGCCGCTAGTTGGCCATCGGTATCGCGCCAGATTTCAGGCCCGGTGGTGGTGTAGTGGATTTTGGGATTCGCCGGGTTGCTGAACTGGTGGGGCGAAAAGGCCTGGGGCACTGTGGCCAACAGATGATTGGCCTGGGCGATCGCCCCTGGCATATCCGCGGCGGCGGCGGTCAAAATCACCTCCGCGCCGTAGGCTCGCAAAATCTGCTGCCGCTCGCAGCTCATGTGTTCGGGCATCGTCAACATCAGCCGATAGCCCTTAGCCGCACAGACCATGGCCAAGCCAATGCCCGTATTGCCCGACGTAGCCTCCACAATGGTAGAGACCCCTGGCTGAATCAACCCGACCTTTTCCGCCTCCAGCAGCATACTGACAGCAATCCGGTCTTTGACAGACTTGGCGGGGTTGAGGCCTTCCAGCTTGAGCACCAGCTCAGCCCCGCAGCCAAATTGCTGCGGCAATCGGTGCAACCGCACGAGGGGAGTATGGCCAACGATCGTCGTAATGTCGTCATGAATTGCCATCGTCACCTCATGCTGTCAGAGCAGCAGATTAAAAAATAGCAGGCTGAGCCCAACCATCAGGACGAGATGCGGGAGATTACTCCGCAGCGGGCGTTGGGTGATCCGCCCCAGGGGATAGGGGCTAAAGGCCAGGACCGATAGCAGCGTTACCCCCTGAAGAAACTGCGCGACATCGGTACTCCCGGTGAGAGTCGGCAACCCCGCCCCGCTGTAGCCCAGAGTACGGGCAAGAACAGGGAGAATCTGTCCCGCTTCGGTCACGGCCGCAGGGATGTAGTGAGCCAGATTCGCCGCCAGGGTGAAGGGTAGATAGGCATAGATGACCACCCGATAGCTCGGCTGAGCCGGATCAAGGCGACGGGCGATCGCATGGGCGCCGTAGGTCAGCACCGCCGGAATACTCAAGAGAGCCAAGGCGATCGGGGTACTGGTCCATAAGTGGCCAGCATCCATCACCACACCATGGAACCCTAGCCACCCCAAAACTTGCTGGCTGTGGTGCATGAAGGCACCCCCAAAAAGGAGCAACAGCAAGGCCGCCTCAGCCCCGCTACCCCGATGGTGGTCGAGCAGATCTGACGCTGGAAAGCGCAGATTGAGCTGCACCGAGCGATGCGGACAGGCCTTCAAGCAGGTCATGCACAGCACACAGTCGCGGTTGTCTTGCAGTTGGGCCGGGTGGGAGTAGAGAGGACAGCCCCCCGTGGCCTGGCCTTCCCTGGGGAGGGCATCGGCAAAGGTGACAGGAGTAGAGCCACTGCCCTTGTAGCAGCCAAAGGTGCTGCACTGGCTACCGCACACCTGCTGGGTCGAGCGCAACTCCACCAGAGAGAGCTTAGCAAACAGGCCATTCATCCCGCCGATGGGGCAGAGATAGCGACACCACAGCCGCCGCTCGTAGATCAGGCTAAAAATCACCGCCCCTGCCGTAATCGCCAGCAGCAACCAGGCCGAGAGATAGGCGTGGTGGGGCAAGTCCCACAGCTTCTCCCAGAGATAAATCACCCCAAAGCCACCAAACAGCACCCAGGCCCCCCAGCGGTTGAGCCACCGCGTCGGCCAGGGGAGTTGCTGGCGGGGAAACAGCCAGAGCGACAGCCGCCGCAGCCCCTCGGCCGTGATCATAAACGGGCAGACCGCACACCACAACCGCCCGACAAACGCAAAGAGAAATAGGTATCCAGGCCACCACCAGGCCCAAAACAGGTTTAGGGTTACACTACTGTCTCGGGTTTGCGGCCCCAGAAACCCGGCCAAGGTAACAGGCACAAACACCGCCATCATCACGATCCACAATCCTTCCGGATACCAGCGACTGAGCAAGGCTTGTCGGAGCCAGGGAATCTGCGTCAGCAGATCCACCCGAAAGGCATTTTTGGCCGACTGGACCGACCACAGCGCCTGCTCAGGAATCACGGGCTGGCCGGGGGGCGTCATAATCACCGCCCGGTGCAGAATTTCCGCCAGCTCGGTCAGGTTGCCGGGGTAGTCGTAGCTAATCAAGCGGCGTAGATCCGCCTGGTCCAGGTCCAGCGGGGGGCGGTTTTGATCTTGGCAGAAGTGGGTTAAGAAGGACTGAGCAAAGTCGGGGATATCGGCCTTGCGCTGAGGCAGGCTCAACAGCTTAAAGCTCAGGGCTTCCACCTCCGGGAGGGCTAGCTTGTCGGGGGCCGCCAACACCAGACGCGCCCAAGACGGCACGGGTGGGGGCGGTGGGTTGGGCTCCGGTGGGTCCGTATTGGGCAGCAGGCCGCCCGTTTTGACGTAGTGGCCCAGCCGCTGCCGATCTTCCTCACTCAGCACCTGGGCGTTCTCGAGCAGCAGCGTTCCTCGCTCCAACAGCGCCAACAAGCCCGGTTGACCGCCCAGGCGACCAAACAAAACGTCGGTATTGAGTCGGCCATCGGCCAAGCGGGGCAGGTGAGCACAATCCAGCTCTACAAAGGGGTGATCTGCCAGACCAGAGCGGGCATGGATCAGGCCTGTCACCAAGGTTTTGCCGCTGCCGGAGGGCGCTTGCAAGAGTAGGGGCTGGGATGTGGCGGCGGCCTGGGCGACAAAGTCCCGTAGCTTTCGGCTGAACTTGCTGGTTCCCAGGATGGCCTTGCCCTTGGGGACTGCTTGAATATAGGCTTGCAATCCCTGAATGCGGCTTTGTTCTTGGGCAATGCGGGCGCTAAAGGCGTTGAGGTCCTGAGCCAGCAACCCATTGAACAGGTGCTCTAGGTCGGCATAGTCCTGAATTAACTGCCGAAACTGGGCTTGGGGCAAAAACCACAGCTCACAGGCTGTCAGGGCGATCGCCTGGGTCTGGTGCTGGCCGCGATCGCCCTGGGCCATCAGCGACACATAGCCAAACAGATCCCCGGCACTACGCTGACGAATCAGCGACTTGCCGATGGGGGAGAGCCGATAAATCTCGACGGCTCCCCATTGCAGCAGGTAAAGTCCTGTGGTGGGATGACCTTCTTGATAGATCAGGGTTTGGGCTTCGACGTGGAAAGGATGCAGGGCCTGGGCGATCGCCGCCAGGGCCTCAGCGGGTAACTGCCCCCACAGCCGATGAAAACTGAGCCAAGCTTGGCAATCGGCAATCTCCTCAGGGCTGGCAGCAGTCTGGGCCGCCTCCGTCATCAACGGCAGGCGATCGTCTGGCCGAGTCGGCTCAAGCAGCAAGGGATCTTGGGAATCTGTTTGACGGTCCATAGTACCAACTCCGGCGGCCTCAAGGCGGTACGGGACACCGGCTCTAAGGTGTTCCCCATCGCTGTACAGCGGGGTTCAAGCGAGGGCGATAGATCGCTAAGACCCTCTCCCGCTCTGCCACTCCTGCCTTCAAGATACAAGGGGTTTGGGGGGAGGGCAAACAATGGTGGTGAATCCGAGACTTGGGATCAAGCCCTGGCTAGGATTCAGCCGGGGCGCCCCCATGGGCACCGCAGCCTAGGGGCGGGGCTCCAGCCGGAGGAGCTGGCCATTGGCAGCGTCTGTCAGGATGTAGAGCAGGCCGTCGGGGCCCTGGCGTACATCCCGAACCCGCTGGCCGACCGCGTGGGTGGCGACGACCGTGGCGCTGCGCTCATCGGCCGCGATTTGAATCACGCTGCGGCTGACGAGGCCGCCGGCAAAGAGGTGGCCGCGCCAGTCGGGAAAGACCTCGCCCGTGTAGACCGCGAGACCCGAGGGGGCGATCGCCGGCGTCCAGACCAACAGCGGATCGGTCATTCCCGGCTGGGAGGTGGGCCCAATGGGCTGCCCCGTGGCGTAGTCGCGGCTGTGGCTGACCAAGGGCCAACCGTAGTTTTCCCCGGCCTGGAGTCGGTTCAATTCGTCGCCGCCGCGAGCGCCGTGCTCCGTGGCCCAGAGGCGATCGCTCGCTGGGTCCCAGGCCAGCCCTTGAAGATTGCGGTGGCCGTAGCTCCAGACAGCCGAGCGGCGGCCGTCGATCACCGGGTTGTCGTCCGGGATCGAGCCATCGTCCCGGAGGCGTACCACTTTGCCCAAGTTACTCTCGAGCTTCTGGGCCTGCAAGCGAATCAACTCGCCATCCACACTCACGGGGGGATTGCCCCCATCGCCGATGGCCACCAGCAGCGTCTCGTCCGGCAGCCAAAGCAGCCGCGAGCCAAAATGCTGGCCCCCAGGTTTGGCCGGCGAGGCGGTAAAAATCACCTGCCAGTCCTGGAGGCGATCGCCCAAGAGGCGAGCCCGAGCCACCTGGGTGCGATTGGCCTGACTCGTGCCGGCTGAGTAGGTGAAGTAGAGGAGCTGGTTTTCGGCAAAGCGGGGATGGGGAGCAATGTCCAGCAGTCCCCCCTGGCCTTCGGCGTAGACAGTAGGCAGGCCGGCGATTTGATCGGGCGACTGTTGCCCAGCCCGCACCCGACGCAGGCGGCCGGGTCGCTCGGTGATCAGCAGGGAGTCGTCAGGAAGCCAGGCCAGACTCCAAGGGTGCTCCAGGCCCTCCAGGAGTGTCACGAGCTGGGCCTCGGGCTGGGGCGAACGGGCAACCTCCGCGGGGGTGGCCGCCTCGGGGGCGGCCGGCTCCGGGCGGGGTGGCGGGGCGGTGGGTTGGGCACAGGCGGCGATCGCCAGACTAGCGCTTAGCAGAGCCGCACGAGGCAGCCCCTGGGGAAAATTCATCAACATCATAGGTTCCAGCAGCGGACAGGAACGGGGGACACTCCCAGAGTCCACCCTAACGAACTCCACCCCGTCTTGCCCAAGCAGGCTCGCCCCTGGGAGCCTCTGGCACCCTTCGGAGCAGGGGAGCTAGAAGCCCCTCTCCCAACTTGGGAGAGCGATGGGGGTGAGGGCTGAGCGAAGGAGTATAGTTGTTTCAAACAATTTTGAGACTCTCTGAAATGGCTGCAATTCTTGCTTGGCAAGGATTTCGTGGTTGACCCGTCTCATCTTTAACGGAAACGACCATACCAACATCCCGCGTAAAATTTCGTTCCCCCCGTTACCAGAGGACACGCCGCCAAGGATCATCCTTCGCGCGACAATAGATCAGCACCCGCCGGAGCCCCGGACCGTGATGCACCCATCTCGGTGGTCTGACGGGCAAGGGAAATCAGGCTAGTCCCAAACTGGCTCGCATCGGATCGCCCGTGCGACGGCTGGCGACGCAGAACTGGGCTCCATTTACTGAGAGACTAACAAATCATGGTTGTACAACTTTCATCCACAGCTTACGAGGCTAAGACCCAAACCATTGCCCGCGAACTCATTGCCGCCACTCGGGAAAAACGCTCCTTTTTTGAGCAAGTCCGCGACCAAATGCGCCTTGATGATAAGTTGCTGGACTGGGCCATGAGCAACCCCGGTTTGCGCTACCAACTCTTCAGCTTCATCGATTGCCTGCCGGCCCTGCGGAGCAAGGCCGAGATTGCCCGTCACTTTCAGGAGTACCTCGGGGATGAAGCGGTGGAGCTACCGGAGCCCTTGAAAAAGTTGCTCAACTTCGCCGATCCCCACTCGCCCCCGGCGCAACTAGCGGCTACGACCGTTGAGCAGGCGGTGAAAACCTTGGCCTACAAGTACATTGCCGGTGAAACAATTCCTAAGGTCGTGAAAACGGTGGAGCGCCTCCGCAAAGAGAAGCTGACCTTCACGATCGATCTTTTGGGGGAAGCCGTTATTACCGAGGCCGAAGCCCAGGCCTATTTGCAAAATTATTGGGAACTGATCGAGCAATTGAGCGCGGCGGCCCAGGGCTGGGCTAACGTGCCCCAAATTGACGAAGCTGATGGAGAAGCCTTGCCAAAAGTGCAGGTTTCCGTCAAGTTGACGGCCTTTTATTCCCAGTTTGATCCCCTCGATCCCCAGGGTAGCCAGGCCAGGGTTTGCGATCGCCTCCGTCCCCTGCTGCGCCGGGCTCAAGAAGTGGGAGCGGCCATTCACTTTGATATGGAGCAGTATGCCTACAAGGATATGACCTTGGCGATTCTCAAGGACTTGCTGATGGAGGAGGAGTTTCGCGATCGCACGGATATTGGTCTCACAATCCAGGGCTATTTGCGAGACTCGGAGCAGGATCTACAAGACTTGATTGCCTGGGCAAAAAAACGGGGTCGGCCCGTGACCCTGCGCCTGATCAAAGGGGCCTATTGGGACCAGGAAACAATTCATGCGATTCAGAATCACTGGCCCCAGCACGTCTACAACCAGAAGCTGGCGACGGATCAGAATTATGAGCAGTTGATGCAGCATTTGCTCGAAAATCATGAGCACGTCTATGCCGCCATCGGCTCCCACAATGTCCGGACTCAGGCCCGGGCGATGGCGATCGCCGAGACCCTCGAGATTCCCCGTCGCCGCTTTGAAATGCAGGTGCTCTATGGCATGGGCGATCGCCTCGCCAAATTGCTCGCCCAGCGCGGCCACCGCGTCCGCGTCTATGCCCCCTACGGCGACTTGTTGCCGGGAATGTCCTACCTGATTCGCCGGTTATTAGAAAACACGGCCAACAGCTCCTTCCTGCGGCAAAACCAGGAAGGACGGCCGATCGAGGAGTTGATTGCCCCGCCTCAGTTGACCACGGAGCAGCCCTTGATCGCCAAGGCCGCCTGGCCCAACGCCGCCAATACGGACTATGCCAAGGCAGAGCTACGGGCTGCTGGCCAGCGGGGCCTGATGCGGGTGAAGGCGGAGCTGGGGCAGACCTACTGGCCGCTGATCAATGGCGACTACGAGCCGACGGCAGCCACCCTGGACTCCGTGAATCCCTGCGATCCGAGCCAGGTTATCGGAACGGTGGGGCAGATTTCCCAGGAGCAAGCGGCGGCAGCCGTGGCGGCGGCGAAAGCGGCCTTCCCGGCCTGGAAAGCGACGCCCGCGCGGGAGCGAGCTGGGGTGCTCCGCAAGGCAGCGGCCCTGCTGGAGGCCCGCCGCCAGGATCTCAATGCTTGGGTTTGTCTGGAAGTGGGCAAGACCTTACCCCAGGCCGATGCCGAGGTGTCCGAGGCGATCGATTTTTGTCGCTACTATGCCGATGAAATGGAGCGGCTGGACCAAGGGCACGGCTACGATCTGGCGGGGGAAACGAATCGCTACCACTACCAGCCGCGCGGGATTGCCGTCGTCATTTCGCCCTGGAACTTCCCCTTGGCGATCGCCACCGGGATGACCGTGGCCGCCCTCGTCACCGGCAATTGCACCCTGCTGAAGCCAGCCGCCCCGGCCGCCGTGATCGCCGCGAAGCTGGCAGCGATTCTGGTAGAAGCAGGTATTCCTAAGGGGGTCTTTCAATACGTCCCCGGCCCAGGGTCCACCGTGGGTAACTACCTGGTCGCCCACCCGGATGTTCACCTGATCGCCTTCACGGGCTCGCGGGAGGTGGGTTGTCACATTTTCCAAGAGGCGGCCAAACTGCACCCCGGCCAGAAGCACCTGAAGCGGACGATCGCCGAAATGGGGGGCAAGAATGCGATCATCGTTGACGAAAGCGCCGACCTGGATCAAGCCGTGGCGGGGGTGGTCTCCTCGGCCTTTGGCTACACGGGTCAGAAGTGCTCCGCCTGCTCTCGGGCCATTGTCCTCGCCCCGGTCTACGAGGCCTTTGTGCAACGGCTGCTGGAGGCGGTCAAGTCGCTGAATGTGGGACCGACGGAGCTACCCAGCACGATGCTGGGGCCCGTGGTGACGGCCGAGGCCCAGGCCAGCATCCTGCGGTACATTGAGCAGGGCCGCCAGGAAGCGACGCTGGCCTTTCAGGGCACAGTGCCGGAGAAGGGCTACTTTGTGCCCCCGACCATCTTCACCGATGTGAAGCCGGAGGCGGTGATTGCTCAGGAGGAAATCTTTGGGCCGGTGCTGGCGGTGATTCCGGCGGCGGATTTTGCGACGGCCTTGGCGATCGCCAACCAGACCGATTACGCCCTCACGGGCGGCCTCTATTCCCGCACCCCCTCCCACATCCAGCGGGCCAGGGCCGAGTTTGAGGTGGGAAATCTGTACATCAACCGCAATATCACCGGGGCGATCGTGGCCCGGCAGCCCTTCGGCGGCTTCAAGCTCTCGGGGGTCGGCTCCAAGGCCGGGGGCCCCGATTATCTGCTGCAATTCCTAGAGCCGCGCACCGTGACGGAAAATATCCAGCGGCAGGGCTTTGCGCCGATTGAAGGGGCCGAGTAGAGGAGCCAGGATGTAGTGGCCTGGCAAATGGGGCCTCCCGCTGAGGCGGTGTTGTTCCCGGTCGCGGCTCCCTTGCTCCCCAGCTTGGGAGCCGGGGCTGGGGGCTGGAGACGCACCGCAGCTTCTCGAAGCGGGGGCTCCGCCGCCCATCGGTCTCATGCTTAGCTGAGATGTAACTATTCAGGTCATAGGGTTGCATTGAATGCAAATCTGTGCATCTCGGCGGCAAACTTCCCAGAAATGTATCTCTGGACACCAAATTTAGTCTTAAATCGACTAAATACGGCTTTCCAAGGGTTGACTGCACAAATAAAGTCGCTCTGTCAATGCCAACACCTGAATAGTTACGCTGAGATGACTATATCCCTCTTGTGTTATTCCGGGAAATTCCCACAAATTTCCGTCATTACAGCCGACGCAAAATCAGCGTTTCACCCCGATCTGACCTAAGAGGGCTATAGTCGTTTCCGTTAAGGATGAGACGGGTCAACCACGAAATCCTTACTAAGCAAGAATTGCAGCCATTTCAGAGGGTCTCAAAATTGTTCGAGACAACGATAGTAGGCGATCCCGTTCCTGCGGAACTGGCTAGGCCAAGGCTGGTTGCTGCCCCAACCCCCGAGCTAGGTGCTGTCGGGCCAGGGCTTGCACCGCCTGACTAAAGGGAGCCGCCGGCCAACGCAAATAGAATAGCTCCTGACCATTGAGCAGCGCCATGTTCTCGGCCCAGGGCAGGAGGGCTGCCACGGGAATTTCATAGGCCGCTTCAACTTGCTGCTGCCATTGGGGGGTATTGAGGGCCGCAGGAACTCCGTTGAGCACGAGCTGCACGTTGGCTGCCCCGAGGTGGCGCAATACTTCTGCACTCACGGCGGTGGCATGGAAATCGCGGTGATCGACGGTCAGCACTAGGAGTACTCCATCGCTGAGAGCGAGGGGGGTCAAGCTTGCGGGGTGCAGATCCGGAGCTAGGGCTAGGAGCAGCACATCCAGTTGCAGGGCTTGGTGCAGGGCTTGCAGTCGGGGCTCTAGGCGTGCTGCATCGGCATTGAGGGCTGGGTCACTGCGGAGGAGGTAGAGAGCCCCGGCGCGGTTGCTGGGGGGCAAGCCGCCCAGGAGATAGCTGAGATCGGCGATCGCCGCGTCCCAGGGAGCGGGTTCTGGCCAGTCGAGCCTGAGGGAACAGGGGGGATAGTCTGGTGGGAGGCCGAAGCGACGGAGGAGATCCGTGGTGGCTGCTTGGCGGTAGGTTCCTGAGGAGCCGGCTCGGTCCAGGCCTGCTTCGATCAAGGCTACGCGCTGCCCCTGGTGAGCCAGGGCCAAACTCAAGCAGCCGGCCACTTGGCTCCGGCCGACTCCAGACCGACAGGCATGAATGGCAATGAGTGGGGACATCGACCGTGGCAGCCTCCGTCGCTTGAATCAGGCAATATTCCCGTCAGTATAGCCAACCGCGCTCGCAGTGTGCGACTGCGGTATTCTAGAGGGTGACGTTGCTCCCGCTGCCCTCCCATGACCCGCCAACCGGACCAGCAACATCCCCAAGAGAGTCGCGATCGCGCCATCGTTGAGCAAATTTTGCGCCAAGGCCAGACCGACTACAACCTCGTTGAACTGGCAAGGCTCCGCATTCGCTACCGCAGCTTTCCTGGGGCGCGCGAGTTGCAACAGTTGCTCGTTCAGGTCCTAGACACTTGGGGCTTGAGTGAGGCGGAGCTGTTGGCGCGATCGCGCCAAATCCATGCGACGGGTCACATCTACCGCTATCGGGGCGATGAGCAGCAGGACTGGAGCTAGGGCCCCAAGCGCGAACTCGGTCGCCGGGAAGCGAGGCCTGGGCCCTAGGGTCTGCATCGGTGTCGGGAGTCGGTCCCGAGAAAGCGTCACAGGCGGCCTGGTCTGGCCTGAAGCCCTTGGGTACAGTCGGGGCAGCGAGTTTCTGAAGCGTGCCGATGTTGCTGGTTCCTGACTATCTGCTTTTTGCTCAGCATGGTTGGGCTGACACTCCCCAGGCTATTGCCAGCCTGGCGATGCGCCTGGCCGAGCCCCAGGCCCGGGTGATCGCCCCGGATCTTGGTTGGTTGAATACTTGGCTCTGGTTTGAACCGTTAGTCAATAAGGTGGAGCAGGTGGCGACTCAGGAGCTGGCCCGCTACCCGGAGACGCCCCTACGGATTGTCGGGCACTCCATGGGGGGGCTGATCTGGCTGGAGTTGCTCACGCGGCATCCGGATTGGCGATCGCGCGTTCACTCCCTCGTTTTGATTGCCTCGCCCCTGGGGGGGGCTGATCTGGCCCACCTGCTGGCTCGCTTCAGTGGTGGGCTGGGCATTAGCCGGGCCTTGAGTCAAAATCGGCGCTCCTTGGCCGAGGCGATCGCCCAGACGGTTCCCACCCTGACCATTACCGGTGATAGCGACGGCGGCAGTGATGGCACGGTGATTGCGGAAAGCACCCGTTGCGCCTACGCGCAAAATGCGATCTTGCCCCTCAACCACGCCCGCCTGAAAAACCACCCTGATTTAATCCCTGTGATTCAAGCCTTTTGGGCCAACCCGCAGATCGCCCCTGGTCCCGAGCCAACCTTGGTTAATCGCCTGGTCCAGCGACTGCGTTCGCGGCTCCCCCTGTTTGACGCTCACCGCCGCGACTTCCCTCGTGCCCAAGTTCTGCAACGCTTCCCAGACGGCACAACGCTGCGAACCTGGCGATCGCCCTTCGGCCTCGATCACATCTTCCTCGGTGATCCTGAGGAACGCTACGCGTTTGGGGGCTTTGTCGAAAGCTCGGAGGCCGTGAACTTGCAGACGGAGATTGCGGCGATCATCCGCGATTACGCCAGGAATCCCAGCTCTCTAGAACCCCACCCCACCCCGAAACACAACCCTTGAATCTAGTTTGGCTGGATGGCGCAAGCGGTCCCTCGGCCTCCGGGGCGCTGGGGTAACTTGTGAGGCCTTCTGCGAACGTGGTAGATTGAGTGCCCCTGTGTTGACCGCCCCCACGCTGACATGACCCCTGAGCAGACGCAAGCCCTGATTGGCCACCTGAGTCAGTTTGTTACTCCGGCCCGGTTGGCGAAGATGACGGCCGTGTTGCAGCGGCGGACTCGGCGGGTGGCGGTGGTGCTCGAGGATCTGCACAAGCCCCACAATGCCAGCGCGGCCCTCCGCAGTTGCGAGGCCTTTGGGGTCCAGGATGTCTATGCGATTGAGAGCACCAATCCTTTTGAGCCCAGTCGGGCGGTGACGCGGGGGGCAGAACGCTGGCTCTCGGTGCAGGGCTATCCGGATGCGGCGGCCTGTGTGACGGTGTTGCGCGATCGCGGCTATCACTTAGTAGCCATGAGTCCCCAAGCCGATAGCTACACCCTGCCACAGTTGCCCCTGGGGCCCAAGCTGGCGATCGCCTTCGGGTCAGAGCTTTGGGGCCTCTCGCCCGCCCTCCGCGAGGCCGCCGACCTCCAAGCGCGCATCCCCATGGCTGGCTTCACCGAGAGTTTCAATCTCTCGGTGAGTGTCGCCATCTGTCTCTACGAGCTGACCCAGCGCCTGCGAGCCAGCCAGGAGGACTGGGGGCTCAGCGCGGGGGAGCAGCAAGAATTACTCCTCGCCTGGCTGCGCCGCACTTTCCAGCAGAGCCCCGCCCTCGAGGAGCAGTTCTGGCAAAGCCAGAAGACCTGAGGGCGAGGCGGCCATCGTGGCCCTAACTGGCGAGATACTCCCGCACGGCTCCCTTGCGCTTCCGCAACTTGTTCAGGGCTTCGCGCTCGAGCTGGCGGACGCGCTCGCGGCTGATACCCAACTGCGCGCCGATCTTCGCTAGGGTCAGGGGCTGGCCGTCGGTGAGCCCGTAGCGCAGGATCAGAACCTCCCGCTGCTGGGGGGTGAGGTCCGCCATGAGCTTTTCTAGATCCAGCTTCAGGGAGGACTCGGTGGCAAAGTCCTCGGGGGAGGGGCCGTTGTCTTCGAGCAATTCGCCCAGTTCTGTATCTTGGTTGTCCCCCACGCGCAAATCCAGGGAGAGGGGGTGGCGCGATCGCTCCAGGTACTCCCGCACCTGCTTCGGGGTGAGATCGAGTTCCGCCCCCAGTTCCGCCACCGTCGCGGCGCGGCCCAGTTGCTGCGAGAGTTGGCGTTGGGCTTTTTTGATCTTGTTAAGCTTTTCGGTGATGTGAATGGGCAGGCGGATGGTACGGCTTTTTTCGGCGATCGCCCGCGTAATCGCCTGCCGAATCCACCAATAGGCATAGGTCGAGAAGCGGTAGCCCTTCGTGGGGTCAAATTTCTCAACACCACGCTGCATCCCGATCGTGCCTTCCTGGATCAGATCGAGGAGGTCGAGATTGCGCTTGATGTACTTCTTCGCCACGGAGACGACGAGGCGCAGGTTGGCCTCCACCATCTTGCGCTTGGCTGCCTCGCCCGCGTTCATCGTCGCTTCGATCTTGGCAATGGGTAGGTTCGCGGCTGCGGACCACTCTGCCAGACCAGGTTCGCGACCGAGTTCCTGCTGAAGCGACTCCCGCAGGCTCCGCAGGGCGATCGCCTGTTGCACCTGCTTGGCGTAGATAATTTCCTGCTCGTGGGTCAAGAGCGGCACGCGGCCGATCTCGCGCAGGTAAGTCCGAACTGGATCGCTCGATTGTTTAGCCATGCCCTTCCGCAGAGTTCAAAAACTAGAGTCGCCGTGGCCCAAAGACCGCACCGCTACCAGCCGTAACTGAGAGGCGGTAGCATTCACTACCAAATACCGAGACAAAAACCGCCAGTATAGCACTGTCTCGATACTAGCGTCCTGCTTTCAGCCTTGGCTTCATCATAATCTTAACTTAACGAAATAGATTTTTAAGACTACCGCCGTTGGCCTGGACTCTTAGTTAAGTATTGTAACGTTTATGAAAGCAAGCGACTATCCCTCTAGGATTCAGACCGGTCGCCGGCCGGGGGCGGCGCGGTGACAATCCCCCGGTTTGGGAGTTGGGATGGGGAGTGGGGAGTCCGGTTTGCGTGAAGTCCTGGCAGGGGGCGGGAAATCTCTGGCTCCAACCGCTAAGGGGCTGAGGGCTGGGCAACGGTCCTGGCCGATCTGGAATGCTATCCATCAAGAGACTAGGGCAGGACGGCCGCCCTAAGCCTACCGTTCAGAGCGGCTGAAGTACTTTGAGCGTCAGGCTTGGCAGCGACCCTAAGACCGCTCACTCGGGTCTGGATTCTAGGAATCTTCCCAGGCCTCCACCCCGCCGATGCCGCCATCCTCCCGCAACGCAGGACGGGTGCATCTCAGTGAGGCCAGTTTCCCCACTCTGCGAGAAGCCGCTGCGCGTCTACATCCCCCGGCCGCTTCTCCCGAGGAGGGCGAAGGGGAGTCTCCAAGGTGAGATGAACCCACACAGGACTGCCGGGGTCCCCCAGTCCATCTCGCAACCCAACCCATCCGCGTGAGGAAGCGGAATCCGGCTCCAGGAGCGCCAGCGACGCTACCTCGGTCGCTCCTCCAACGCGGCTGGCTAGGCCGGGGCCAAGCTCTCGGCAGTTTCTTGCAGGTTGGCCAGGGCTTCTTGCTGGTAGGCGGTGGTTTGGTCGGTCTGATCCAGGAGTTCGCTCAGGGCGGCCAGCTTTTGCTGCATTTCTTCAACGCTGTCCTGGAGGGGCTTCAGCATTTCTTCATAGAGATTGACCCGACCCCAGAGCAGGGCGGCGGCGGCTCGGGCTTCCTGCCAGTTGACTTCCAGCTCTTGGAGCGCGACCTGGGTGGCGTCGCGATCGCTGGCCTGCTGTTGCAGGGCTGCTTCGGAGTCGGCGAGTTCTTGCTGGAGGGCGTCACACTCCTGCTGGAGTTGCTCGAGGGCGGTGGTGGTTTCCTGGTCCTGGGCTTGCAACACCTCCAGGGCCGGGGTGACATCAATCGCGCCGGGGATCTCCGGCTCAGTGATCCCTTGGCGGCGACGGAGCACCCGTAGGTGTTGTTGGAGCACCCGCTGGCGATCGCCCAGAGTGCGGCGCTGGCCCACCAGCGTTTCATCGAGCATCCCCTTCTGCTCCCGCTCCTCCTCCAGCTCCTGCTCGATTTCGGAAGCCTCATAGACATTGGCGTTTTTGAGCTTGTCCTCCAGCTCCTCCACCGTCTGTCGTTGCAGGCGCAGTTCCTCCTCCTGCTGCTCGACGAACTGCACCACCTTGTCCAGGTCCCGTTGCAAGTTATCCACCAGACCTTGCAACTCCTCCAAGGGCATCTGCTCGAGTTGGTTCAAATCGACCCCGCTGCCGTCGCTGGGCTCGGCCCTGGGAGCGGTGAAGGGGGCCAAGATTGCCATGAGCTGAACCTGCTGCTGCTGCTGGGTCTGAAGCAGGGCCAGGGTATGTTGCTTGAGTTCCAGTTGGTGGTGCTGGGACTGGCTGGTTTGGCGCGCCTCTTGGAGGGCGAGGGAGATGGCCTGTAAATGCTGGCGTTGCTCCTCCACGGCCGCCCCCTGCTCATTGGCTTCATTCTGCTGCTGTTGAGCATCCGCACGCTTTTCTTCTAACTGCTGCCAGTGGTAAGCACAGTTCTCGCGCTGATTGTCCAAAATTTCTAAGGCCTGGGCGAGCTGCTCGCGCAGGGCTGCCGTCGGGGGAATCGTTGCTTGCAGATAGTCGATCAACTCACGCAGGCGGGCGACTTGATCGGGGTCGAGGGCGGCGGCTGGGGCTGCCGCCGGCACGCTGTTGCGCTGCTCTTCGAGCTTAGCCTGGGCCCCCCGCAACTGCTCCCAGGCGCTTTCCAGTTCTCGGGTCTTGCGCTCAAACTCGGACTTTAGGTGCGCGACTTCCTGGCGGGCCTGGTCCAGATCGGCATCGCCTAGGGCAGCACCGCCGCCCTGTTCCCGCAACTGCTCGAGCTGCTCGAGGTCGGCGGAGAGTTCCATCTCGCGCTTAGCCAACTCTTGGGCCTGGGTTGTCAGGGATTGCTTCCAGGCTTCGACTTCTTCTTCTTGGCTTTTGATTTTCTCTTGCAGGCGAGAGAAGCGCTGAAGGTCGCGGACGATCTGGGCGCTAGCCGATTCCGGGGGACCCTGAAGCTGGCGGTTGTTGTTGAGGTTGACCAGGACCAGCACGCCCGGGTCAAAGTTGGTCGCTTCTTCCCCAGGGATCACTTCCTCCCCGGGCACATTGGTCCAAGTCTGGTCGTTGCGTTGGCAGGCCAGGAGCCTTAGCTCCGTGGTTGCTTTGCTAATGAAGCCGCTTTTCTGCTTTCTGACTTCTGCGAGGTACAGCACGCTATCGTTCCCCTTAAGATATGCCCGATGCTGAACTTGCCCTTGCTCAAACGGCTCAATGGACTCGCGGTGGGTGACTCCAATCATCCTTGCCCGCCACAACGTGAGGAGTCGCGGGCTGAGGACAATCACAGAACACGAACCTGCTTACCCCTGGAGCCGGAACGGGGGCTGGGTCGCGAGTTGGTTCCACTATAACCATCAATAGCCCCCAGCTACCGACGATCTTTGCTGACCGGGGGCGATCGCGCCGAAAGCGCCCTCGCCCCACCCTGGGGGTCGTACAATGATCTAGTCTAAATAAGGCTGACCTACATCCTACTAAAGTTTATCCTGCTCTAGCAGTATCAGTACTCACCTCCTTCTGGACAACCATCCTTCGAGCGGCCTCAGCACGATGCAGGGAACCCTAAACGAGATCGACATTCGCAGCATCCTGCAACTCATTGAGTTAGGCCAGCGTACCGGCGAATTACTGGTGGAGGCCTACAGTGCTCCGAGTCCGGGGAACCCGGACACCCCAGAAGCCGTGGCAGCGGCTCAACCTTTCTGGTTTGTCTTCTTTGCGAATGGGCGCATTGCCTACGCGGCTGATCGCACGAATAGCAGCTTGGTGCGTCTGCGGGATTACCTCCGCTGCTATGAGGCTGAGGGGGCGATTGAGCGCCTCCAGCGTCCCTCGCCGGGGGCGATCAATGCACCGGAGTATGGTTACATCTGGCTGCTGATGGAGAATAATGTCTTGACTCCGGAGCAGGGGCGGCGGATTATTCAGGGCACGATCGAGGAAGCTCTCTTCGATCTTTTGAGCCTGCGCCAGGGCAGCTTTCACGTTGAGCTGGGGGCCGCCCTCGCACCGCCTTTGGTGGCCCTGGAAGTGAGTCCTCTCTGTGCGCGGATCTTGAAGCAGGTGCAGCAGTGGAAGCAGTTGCACCCCCACATCTTTTCTCCGGCCCAGCGGCCGGTGCTGGTGGATCTAGAGCATTTGCGGGCGGCACTGCCGCCGAAGTCCTATCACAGTTTGCGGCGCTGGGCCGATGGCCAGACCAGTCTGCGGCAGTTGTCGCGCTACTTGGATCGGAGCTTGTTGGCGATCGCCAAAGGGATCTATCCCTACGTCCAGCGGGGCTGGATTCAGCTCCTCGATGCGGCCCCAGAGCGTCGGGAGCTGACCCTCTGGGACGAGGGTCCCACGGTACACATCGCCTGCATTGATGACGACCGCACGATCAGCAAGAGTGTCGAAGCGATGCTGGTTCCCCACGGCTACGATGTGGTCAGCTTTGCCGACCCGTTGATCGCCCTGCCCGAGGTCTTTCGGATGCAGCCCGATCTGCTGCTCTGCGATATCGCCATGCCGCACCTAGACGGCTATGAGTTTTGTGCCATGCTGCGGAGTTCCACCGCCTTCCGACAGGTTCCCATCATCATGCTCACGGGTCGAGATGGGTTCATTGACCGGGTGCGGGCGCGCATGGCGGGGGCAACGGACTATCTCACCAAGCCCTTTGGAGCCCACGAGTTGCTGATGCTGTTTGAGAAGCACTTGGCCGCTGTGCCCCACCGCCGCATGGAGTCAGTGCCTCTGGATGAGTGAGGGCTCTGGGGTGGCGGCTAGGGTCGCTAGTCCCTCCTGGTAGGTGGCGTCAAAGATGGCTTCGAGCTGGGGGTGGCTGCCGCGCAGGCCGTCTACGACGGCCTTGGACCAGTCCAAGTAGGCGCGGCGGCGATCGCCGGACCAGTCCGGCGGCGGCGAGTCAATGAGGTCCCGTAGGTTGCAGATTTTGTCCGCGAGCTTGACGAGGCGGGCGTGCTCGCTCAGGTGAGCTGCGTGGTCGATTTGCCGTTGCTTGCGTTCTGCCTTGGGCAGGGATTTGTCGTCGGTGACTTCACTGACTAGGACTGCAACCTCGGGGCCGAAGCGAGCTTCGAGGTCGGCCAAGCTCGTTTCAGTATCTTCCACGGTGTCGTGGAGCAGGGCTCCGACCAGCACCAGCGGATCGTCTACCCCACCTTGGTTCGCGAGGAGGTTGGCTAGCGCAATAGGGTGATTGATGTAGGGGGTGGCGGCGGCGTCTTTGCGGCGCTGCTGGCGGTGCTGGCGGGCGGCAAAGTCTAGGGCAGCGAGAATCAGACCAGTGGACATAGGCAGCGACGATGATGGCGAGGGAGTAACCTTAGTATAGTGGCTGGGTCTAGGGTGGCTGCCCCCGAACGGCTTTCCTGGGGGGAGAGCAATCCGGAGCCAAAAAAAGTGCCTAAAGTTACAGCGAATAAACCAGCCGCAACTCAAAATCAATACATTTCTCTCCTGTTCATGCCCCAAACCATACCCCTTATCCTTGGGATCTTAATCTCTATTTTTGCGGATTGGGGCTAGACTTTTGTTAACGCTTTCGGGTAATTGTATAGACTCAGAGTTAATCTGATTCTCGCAATTGGTTTTCGACCTGTTCTTAGCGCCGCAGGTCCAGCCTCTGGCCTTAGGGCTAGGGCTAGGTGTCTGTTTGGCAACGCTGAAGCATGGGTATCAAGACCAAGGCAATTCCGTAGTTCAGGAACGTTCCGTTTTATGATGTCCAAATCTACAGCAGCTAGACGGCGGAGCGCCCCTGTTGGGCGATCGCAGTCGCGCCTCCGGACGGGGAGCCAGGCGCTACTGCCGCCGTTGCAATCTCTTTTCCGTCGTTTTTCGCCCTATTGGCTGGCCTGTATTCCCCTCGCTGCCATCATTGTGTTGGTGTGGGGTGGGGCCGCGTCGGCCCAGCACGTTTTCGATGTCGATGAGCTTGACTTCAGCGATCCAGAAGTGGTGAAGGGCGTGCTCGACACGGTCTTTATCTTCTTCTGCGCCGTGCTAGTCATTTTCATGAATGCTGGCTTCGGGATGCTGGAAACTGGCTTCTGCCGCCAGAAAAATGCTGTCAACATTCTCTCGAAGAACCTGATTGTCTTCGCGGTGGCGGCGATCGCCTACTGGGCGATCGGGTTTGCCTTCATGTATGGCAGCAGCGCTGGCAGCTTCATCGGCATGAGCGGCTTCTTCCTAGTCAGCGAAGATCCCGCGACCTATGGGCTCGACCCCTTCCCGTCTGGCTTGCCGATTTCTGTCGCCTTCCTCTTCCAGGTTGCCTTTGCGGCGACGGCCGCCACCATCGTCTCTGGGGCGGTGGCGGAGCGGGTGAAGTTTGTGGACTTCTTGATCTTCAGCTTCCTGCTGGTGGCGGTCTCCTACCCGATCACGGGTCACTGGACCTGGGGCGGCGGCTGGCTCAGCAGTCTGCCCTTTGGCGAAGATGTTGGCTTCCACGACTTTGCGGGCTCGACGATCGTTCACTCGGTGGGCGGCTGGGCAGCCCTGATGGGGGCCGCTTTCCTGGGTGCTCGCAGTGGCAAGTACAACGAGGATGGCAGCATTAATGCGATCCCCGGCCACAACATGGCGATCGCCACCCTGGGTTGCTTGATCCTCTGGATCGGCTGGTATGGCTTCAATCCGGGCTCAGAACTGGCAGCAACCCCGAATGTCACCTACATCGCCATGACCACGACTCTCTCGGCGGCGGCCGGCGGAGTCGCTGCGACGATCACCTCCTGGGTGAAGGACAGCAAGCCAGATTTGTCGATGATCATCAACGGCATCCTGGCGGGCCTGGTGGGTATCACGGCGGGTTGCGATGCGATTCCCTATCCCTTTGCGGTGCTGACAGGGGCGATCGCCGGCGTGTTAGTCGTCTTCTCCGTCGCCTTCTTTGACGCCATCAAGATCGACGACCCCGTCGGTGCTACCTCAGTTCACTTGGTCTGTGGCGTTTGGGGAACCCTAGCTGTCGCCTTCTTCGGCGGCGCCAATCTCCTGGCCCAGGTCGTGGGTATCCTCTCGATCGGCGGCTTCACCGTCGTCTTTAGCGGCATCGTCTGGGTGTTGCTCAAAGCCACCCTGGGCATCCGCGTCACCGTCGAGGAGGAGATCGAAGGTCTCGACATCGGCGAACACGGCATGGAAGCCTACAGCGGCTTTGTGAAGGAAGCCGACACCCTCGGCAGCGCGCCGGCTCTGGGTGATGTTGCTGCTTCCGAAAGCTAGTTCCCAATCTCGTTCTGGGGCTTGTCCCTAGACCCTATCATCCCTCAACCTACCTTTTGCCCAGCTCAGGCGCAGTCCTTGCCTGGGGGAAAGGTAGGTTTTTTGTCGCCGTCGCCGAGGACTCCCCGCGAGCGCTGCTGGCAACGCACAGCCTCGGGCTAGGAGCCGAGCAACTGCGCGCCCTGAGCCAAGAAACTCTCCTGAAGTTCCGCCGTGAGACCCGTGTTGCGGTCGAACTGGGCTCCCGCCACTTGGGTGTGACTCCAGTTAGCGTTGCTCAGATTGGCCGCTAGCAGATTGGCGCCCCGGAGATCAGCGCCGCCGAGATTTGCCAGGGCGAGGCTGGCGCGATGGAGGTCACAGTCTCGCAGATCGGCGCGACTGAGGAGCGCCCCACTGAGATCCGCGCCGCCGAGGCGAGCCCCCCGCAGGTTGGCTTCGCTGAGGTCGGCATCACTGAGGTCGGCCCCCCGCAGGTTGGTGCGGCTGAGGTCAACACTGCTGAGATCGAGGCCACGCAGGTCGGCTCCCCGGAGCTGACCGCCGGCCAGCTCCGTCGCGGCCTCGAGGCCGGCCAAGGTGGCGAGGGTCAACAGATCAGCATCCGGATGGGCGATCGCCGCTTGCAGGTGGGCCTGAAGCTGCTCCTCCGCTTCTGGGTTTGATTTGGGAGCCTGAGCGTGCTGGACGGTTGCCTGGCGTTGCATCCGGCTCAGGTCCGGGGCGAGGCGTTCCTGGGCTAGGAAGCGAGCCAGTCGCCGCTCAAGCACAGCGTGCTGGTTGGGGGTGATCGTGGGCAGCCACAGCCCTTCAGCACTCGTGAGGACCAGGTCTGCTGCCGCCACCGTGACCCTAGCGGCTAGGGACTCCCGATCCAGCCAGGGCCCCAGGGGTAGGACCTCGCTGGTTCCCAGGAGGGCCTGTTCTCCCGAGGTTAGCTGGAACATACCGCTCCAAGCCGCTTCCAGTTCCTCGGTCGTCGCGACCGGGCTCCAGTGCAGTTGAGCACCGCTGTCCAGACGGCAGACGGTGGGGAAGATGGGTTGCCCGTCGGGGCTGCGATCGCCATACAGGTGCAGCCGGCCGCCTCGCAGGGAGAGCTTCACCCGCCCCGACAGCAACAGTTCCCACTGGCTGCCGAAGTGAAAGATGAGGCTTAACTCAAGGGTTTCCGGGACCCTTAGGGCCGCCTGCCAGTCGAGGCAAAGGCAGGCAGGGTAGCGATCGCGGGCATCCAGGGATAATAGCGTCGGCACAGGCATGGTAAAAGGCAGGTCGCAGCGCGATCACCCCTACCACCGGCACGCCCGGCAGCGCGATCGCGAGCGCTTCTAATAACAGTCAAAGTCACTGTAGCACCTGATTGCAGGGGCAGCCCCCAGGCTCGGAAAAGCTTAAGAGTTCCGCCTGGAAACGCAGGCTACTCGACGGGGAGGAGAGCGGCCTCCTCCTGATAGTACACAATCGAGTCCTGGAGGGGCTGAACGCGCGTGCCGGGGTAGTAGAAGCTCAAGATCCGGTCATAGCGCCATCCCTGTTGCGCCAGAGTGTAGGAGCCGAGCTGGCTCATGCCAGCGCCGTGGCCGAAGCCACCGCCGACAAAGCGATAGCCCGTGAGTTGCTGATTAGCGTTCAACACGGGGTCGATGTAAAACAGGGTGCTCCGAGGCGGACCAAAGGCACTCCGGGCTTCATTCTTCTCCAGATTCACCACCCCGCGATCCGTTTCCACCTCGAGGGCTAGGACACGACCCGAGCGCGATCGCTGGGTCACACGCATTTGCACAATGCGATTGAAGTTGGCCAGCGGGTGCTGCCGACGGATCAAGTAGCGCTGAAAATGGGCGGTCAATTCTGCCAGGCTCTCGGTCTTCTGCCAGCGAAACAGCGGATGTTGAGCGCCATTAAACCCCCGATTGAGCGCCAGAAACTGGCGGATGGCCGCCTCATTGTCGAGGGGGCGCTGGTCAAGATTCCAGAGCGCCTGGGTCGCATCCACCCGAGGCTGCAAGTAGGGACGCTCGGCCCCGTCCCAAGTATCTGTAAAGGCGGCCGTGACACCGCCCGAGGAAGAGGAATAGAGTGCATCCACCAGCTCATTGTTATGGGTCAGCACTAGGCCCCGAGTCGCTCGGATTGCGGTATCGGCCCGCTCCACCGTCCCCGAGAGCCCTTTGTAAACCTGGCAGTGAACCGTGGCACAGAGTTCGTAGCCATCCGCCTGGAAACGGCGCAGGTTCCGCAGGGCATAGGTGCGAGCCAGGATCGTCTGGGCCTCGACCGCATTGTAGGGAGCGGCCGGTCCGATCTCGTGGGGAACGACACCGCGCAGGTAAGTTTCCAGGGGCACAGTGTTAACCAGGGTGAAGTCCCCGTAGGCATTGGGTTGCAGGCCTAGGTCGCCGCCGTAGAGCGTCGTCCCCTCCGGGCCCTGCACTCGCACCCGCCGATTCGAGCTGCGGATCTCGAGGGTGTCCCGAGTGTAGCGATAACCGCCGACCACGAAGGAAGCCCGGGGCAGGGCTCGCAGGGCTTGGGAGTGGAGGCGCGGGCCGGTTTCCCCTTGGGCTGTCAAATTGTCTAGGAGCAAACGCCGCAGGACGGGAGTATTGTAAACCTCCCGCTTCGCCCAAACCTGCCAGCGTTCCGGCTGGGTCACTTCGGTTTCGATGCCCTTGGCCCGCCAGGCCCGAGCACTGGCCTCCGCCGTTTCAAAGGTGGCGTGATCGCTGAGGACGAGCCACTCTTGGAGCACGGGTTCGCTCTGGGGCTGCGACACAATCTCGAGCTGCACACTGGTGGCCTGGACCGCTTGGGGCTGGCCATCACCCCCCAGGAAGCGGAGGGTTAGGGTATCCCCGGCGAGGCTGCTGAGGGTGAGCCGTTCCCCGGGGCGATCGCCAAACCGCTGCTCAATACCGACCTTGATCTCGACTGCGGCCCAAGCCGGGAAGGCAGCCAGGGCGCTGAGGAGGCTGGCTGTGAGAGGAACCAGGAGGGCGATCGCGGGTTTCAACATCGGGACACCGTTCGCTGAGCGTGCCGTAGCCAGGAGGCTTTTGCCTAGTATGGCACGGAGGCTTCCGGCCTGAGCACCAGTTGGCAAAGTCAGCGCGACCGCTGGGCCGAACTGGAGGGCAGCAAAGGCGCAACGATTTACCGCTAGGGCGCGCTAGATGTGTCCCAGGCCCGACCCCTGAGCAGGAAGCCGGGGTGTGAGCTAGCGTAGAGATTAAGGGCCCTGGTCGGGCCCGACCGCTTAATCTGCTCAAGATCGTTACACTCTATGAATCATGCTACCCGTATCCCGGTGGTCGCGCTGACTCCGGGAGCCCATCATTATGCGCGCCAGTTCTGGCAGCAGCAGCGCCATCCCGCGAAGGCCAAGCAGGTGTACTTGAATACCCTGGCCGTTTGGGCGGTCCAGCGCTACCTTCAGTCCCAGGGGATTCTCTGCGATCGCGACGCCAGCGCCAGTTGGGACCCGATCCAGCAAACCCTCGCCGACATCGCCAGCCTCGACCTGCCCGGCTGGGGCACGTTGGAATGTCGGCCCGTCCTTCCCGAGGCGACCGTCTGCACCGTGCCGCCGGAGGTTTGGGGCGATCGCCAGGGCTACCTCGCCATCCGGCTCAACCGCGAACTCACGGAGGCCCGACTCCTAGGCTGGGCCCCCGTCGCCAACGGCGACCTGCCCTTAGCCGAGTTGCAACCCCTTGCGGCGCTCGTGGCCCTGATCGTCCCCACCACCGAGCCCTACGCAGACGAAGCCAGCTAGCCCGTTTCCCCCAACCGGTCTAGGCCAAATCCGGCGGTACTTGGCGCGGTTGTGTCCGCTCCTGCCACTGCAACTGCACCAGTTCCTGCAAATCGGCGCGTTTCACCTCGACCCCCTGGCGGAGATTGCCGGGGGTCTCCATGAACAGGACACTACTCGCTTCCTCGAGGGCAAAAAGTTGAAAGAGAATATGAGTCACGGGGACGGGAGCCGCTATCAGCCCTGGATCGGGCTGGCTCTGAAACACGCGAGCATCGTCCAGGGTGGCAAAGGCATAGATCACGTACTTCTGCACCTCCGGTTGCTCGCGGTGGCTTAAGGTGGTTAAGACCCAGCCCCCCTCTAGGCTTTGTAGGACAAAGTACTCCAGGTACTGCAAGCGCTGGGCTAAGAGGCGGAGAACCGGCGCGACCGCCTGCTGCATGGCGATCGGGGTTTGACCGTCTTGGGGGGCGTTATCGATGAGGGCTTGCAGTTGTTGGTTGAGATCCATAACGGGGAGTGCTGTGGAGGGGCAGTGAGAAACCCGGGCCGGGGTCAAGTTGGGCCATTATGCCGCTGACCGCGACGATGCGGCCACCATACCGTGAGGTTGAGGTCTTGGCAAATGCAGTACTCTAAGAGGGTGGACGAAAAAAAGCGCGGCTCCCCTGACTTTTGAGCGGTGGTTCAAGGAGCAAAGTGTAGCCCTCTATCGCTACGCGACGCTAGCGCGAACAGCGTTACGGGACCCTCATCCCCCGGTCCCTTCTCCCAGCTTGGGGAGAAGGAGAGCTAGAAGCCCCTCTCTCAACTTGGGAGAGGGGTTGGGGTGAGGGCTAAGCTAAGGAGTACCAACATCCCGCGTAAAATGTCGTTCACCCGTGATTACCGGCTTGTTGTTGAATCTGGGCAGTCATCTCTACGTGCAACCTCTTGTTCAACTGCTATTTGAGCAATTGCGCCACGCCACGAACGCATCGGAGCGCCAAAGTCGTGACACGGCTCAGCGGATCGTCGATGAGGTCGAGCGAATCTGTCGCGAGAGCCAGCGCATCCAGGCTTCGGGCGAGATCGAGGCCTGGGCCAAAACCCTGGCCAGTCACCGGCTCAAGCAGTGCCTGCGTTACTACAAGCTCGGCTCGCGGCGTGGGCGTGTTGAGTTGCAGAGTTTGCTGAGTGCCATTGTCTATCGCTACATTTCCCCTAGCTCTGGCAATCGGGATTACCGAGCGCGGGTGACGTTGATTGAGGATTTTCTCCAAGGGTTTTACGCCGAGGCCTTGAATAACTTTCGCCGCGAGGCGAAGTTGAGGGCGACCTATTCGCCGCGATCGCTCCTGGAGCTGGCGGAGTACATGGCCTTTTGTGAGCGCTACGCCAAGCGGCGCATTCCCTTGCCCCGACGGCGATCGCAGCAATTAATCGTCCTCCGCGCTCAGACCTTTTCCCAGAAGCAGCCGCCGGAAACCTCTGTGGATATGGACAGCGCCGCCGAGGGAGGCAGTGGCGAGGGGGAGGGCGATCGCAGCGACCCCATCGTGCAGCAGTTGCGCGCGGTCCTGGTCGATGCGGCTAGCTCCATGTCCGAGGCGACCCTGCGGGAAACGATCGTGGAAGAACTGGTGCGTTACCTGGAGGAGCGCCAACAACAGGATTGCATCGACTACTTCGTGTTGCGCCTGCGGGATCTCTCCGCGTCTGAGATCGAGGAGATCCTCGGCCTGACGCCACGCCAACGGGACTACCTCCAGCAGCGCTTCAAATACCACTTGATTCGCTTTGCGCTTTCCCATCGCTGGGAGCTGGTTCACCAGTGGCTCGAGGCCGATCTGGATCGCAATCTGGGCCTGACCCCCCAAGAATGGCAGCAGTTCCAAGCCCAACTGGAGCCCCACCAGCTCAAGGTGCTTCAGTTGCGCCAACAGGGCCAGCCCATCGCCGAGATTGCTCCGCTTGTGGGCCTGACCCCCGTGCAGGCCGAGCGCCAGTGGTTCAAGCTGCTGGAGCTGGCCTGGGAAATTCGCAATCGCTCAGTATCCTGATTAGGGGCATCGCTATATGAAGAGTGACATGAATCGCAATGCTGAGATGCTGTATCGCCAGTTACTAGATTGGTTGCAGTGCGAAGCTGCAACTGACGAGCCCTCGGCCGCTGTTTGTGAGGGTTCGGCCGGCGAACCAACCGAGACTGACTTTGCGGCTTGGGGTGCAGTGCAATTTGACCCCCTCGATGGGGAAGAGGTGGCAATGGCAGAGGCCGCCTTCAACCTTGACGACTCGATACCACCTTCACCGCAATCACCTGACATGGGAGAACTCGCAATCGTGCAAAAACGCTTTCAAGCCTTGCTGAAGCGGCGACTCTACGCTGAGACTGAACACAGGCCCCCCTTGTTTCCCTGGGAGACGGAGCTGGCGGAATACGCCCTCGACTATGGGGAGGCGTCAACCCCGGTCGCCGCTGCCTCGCGGCAGGTCTGGCTGCCTCAACTGGCTGGGGCGATCGCCGCTTCCTTGCCCACCGAACAACTGACCGCGCTCCTAGATGCCTGCACCGAGAGCGTCGATACCCTCAAGCCCACCGCCGCCAAGATGGTCGCGGCTGTAACCCACTTCTTTCCCGACTGTGCCCAGCGGCTGAACGACATGGCGGCACGGCTGCGCTTGTCGCCCAGCTTCGCTCCCTCCCGCCTGGCCAGTGAGGACCAGCAGCGCCAGCGCCAGCGCCTGGCTTCCTTGCTGCCCCAGGACTACGCGGCGGCCACCCCCGATCAGCAGATAGCGATCGCCCTCTTGGCAGCCAAAGAAATCCTCGACCTGCTGACCCTAAACCTGTCGCCCCAGCAACCGGTCGTCGAGCGCCTCTGGCAAGCCACCACGGGCGTTGTGCGCCTCCGGGCCGACTACCAGCCCCAGGCAGCCCAACCGGGCAGTGACCTGTTCAGCCGGCCGCCCCTGCGGGTGCGGGCCCAGCTCCCGCGCGGCGGCCGCCTCATCCTCCAGGCCGACCGAGAATCGATCACGGCCCAGCGCACCCATGCCGGTTACTTGAGCGTTGAACTCTCCGACTGGCAGCCGGGCCAGCTCTACCTGCTGGAAGTCCATCTCCAGGATCGCGACCAGAAGCCCCTCCGCTTCGCCCTCAGTTGCCGTAGCTAGTGCTGAGCTATTCCCCCCAGTTCCCCGGCGCTAGGGAGGCTGGGGGGATGAGGCCTAAAAGGGAGCCGAGTCGCGGCTGCGCCGGCGGAGCGAGGCCGTTAGAAGCGTGTGGCTTGGTGCTGGGCGAGGTCGAACCGAAAACGCTGAGCATAATCGGTTGCGCCGTAGAGGTTGAAGGACAGGGTGGGGCGATCGCCCAGGGCCTGGACCCGATGGATGGCTGCCGGCAAAAAGGTGATGATATCCCCTGGGTGCAGAACCTGCTCCACCGTGGCCCGCAGGCGGTCGGGCTGCTCAGGATCACCAGCCCGCTGCCAAAACTGATTTTGCTCCTCGCCGTCCAAGAGAGCGACTAACCCCCAAGTGCCGTGGTTGTGGATGGGGGACCCTTGGCCTGGCTGCCAGGCGACTAGTTGCACCGTCAGCGGATAGCCCGGCTCATCGTAGAGCGTTGTCACCGACCAACCTTTTTTAGCATCCGGTGGCGAGCAGGCGAGCGGAATCCAGCTCGAGTCCCGCAGCAGGCGCCGCACGAGGGGACAGATCAGTGTCAGGCGATCGCGATCGCCCGGCACGCTGTCCAGAATATCCTCCAGATCCGTGAGCAGGCGATAGAGCCGATAGGGCTCCTTGAGATCAAAGAACTCGCACGGCTCCACTGGCAGCAGTTCACATTGGCCCGCCGCCGTTGCCAGAAATGTCTGACCCGTCTGCAACCTCCCACCTCCCAAGTTTGCTTGCTGCTCACTGTAGCATTCTCTGCCACGGCCAGCGGTTGCCGCAGCGCCGGGTTGCCCGCTAGAGAGCCTAGAAGCTTGTGCTCCTAGAGTCAGTCATCAATGCCTCAAAAAACCCTTGTCAGCACTAGCCTTGAGGCGATGAGACCGACAAGACTAGCTGAGGTCCCAAGGTCGTCGCTGGCTGGATTCGAGCTTGACATTGACGACAAGCCCTAAGGCAGCCCAACGGGGATGCTCCCCGGACAATCAACCCTCAGAAGGGGATCTCGTTGTCCTCAGCACTCGTTGTCGTTGCTGGCTCCGCGAGCGGAAACTCTGGGGCTGGGGCCGACGCCGCCAGCGCCGAGCTAAAGTCCAACTCCAGCTCGATCACCTCCCCCTTAAAGGTGGCCGCCAAGCGCTGAGCCGCCCGGTCTAGGTCACTCAGAGCCAGGGGAACCGCCGACTCAGGGGTTTCCGTGTCTGGTAACGCCGTATCGGGTAACGCGCTAGCCGCCTCGGGCGCGCTAGCAAGGTCTGGCTCCTCCGGAAGCCTCGCCGCCTCAGGGCAGGGCTCGGGCTCAGAGACGACCGGCGGCTTCACCAGCGGCGCTGGGCTCGCTTCGCGCATCCGGGGCATCCCTGAGGGAGCTGGGGGAGGCGGCGATGGGGCAGCGTCCATAGTCTGTATTTCAAGCATCACCGGCCGCTGGCAGACCGCCTCAAAGGCTGTTTGAATGACAGGCAGCCTCGCCCGGACTAGTTTGACCAATTTGGGGCTCCGGAGGCCGATGGTGGCGATCGCCTGCTCGGGGTCAAAGTCCATCAGGTCGCAGTGCTGCGCGATCAGACTCCTAGCCGTCTTGGCGCGAATCTGCTCAAGCACCCGCTGCCAGAGAGCCGGCAGCGGTTCCGGGGCCGGTTCCGGAGCCGGGGGTGGCTCGACCGCCTGCGGCCCTGGAGCCGGCTCCGGGGCCGGGGGCTCGACCGCCTGCGGCCCTGGGGCCGGGGGCTCGCTCGCAGGGACTGCGGCGGCCGGCTTTGCTGTAACCGATGGCGGCTGAGCCGGAGAGGCCACGGCCGCCGGCTTCGCCGCAGCAGGGACCGGGGTTGCGAGCGCCCAGGAGGCTGCCGCTTCAGGGACAGGCAACAACTCCAGCACGGCCACCTCCAACCAAAGGCGGGGCTGGGTGGTGTGGCGCAATTGGCTCTCACCGGCCTTGAGCTGCTGCTGACCGCGCAAAATCTCCGACACCTCCCAGGTTGCTACTTCCTGGCAAAGGGCCTCCCAAGTGGTCTGCGTGACCGCGATCAGGTCGCCGCGCTGGGGAGCGGTCTTCGCAATCAGCAGGTGCAGGTAGAAGTGGGCCAAGCTTTGCAGCACGGCTAGGGGCTCACGGCCGCGATCCAACAGGTGGCGACAGCGATCAATCACAACTTCGACCTCGGCCCGCCGCAGGGCCTGGACCAGGGCCAACAAATCCCGCTCAGGCACGGCTCCCACCAGATCCCAGACCGCCTCGGGCGTCACCGGAGGCGGCAAGAGGCTGAGTTGATCCAGCAGGCTTTCGGCATCTCGCAGACCACCATTGGCAATCTGGGCGACGAGGGTGAGGGCTTCGGGGGTAATTTGGATGGCTTCCTGCTGGGCGATCGCCTGCAAGTGCGTGGTCATCGCGGCCAGGGGAATGCGGCGAAAATCAAAGCGCTGGCAGCGGGAAATGATCGTCGGCAGGACCCGCTGAGGGTCCGTCGTTGCGAGCACGAAAAGCACGCGGGCCGGGGGTTCCTCCAAGGTCTTCAGCAGCGCATTGAAGGCGGCGGTGCTGAGCATATGGCACTCATCGATCACATAGACCTTGTAGCGACAACTGACGGGGGCAAACTGGGCCCGCTCGATCAGGTCGCGGATGTTGTCAACGCCGGTGTGGCTGGCCGCGTCGATTTCAATCACATCCAGGGCCGTACCCGTGGCGATCGCCTGGCAAGAGGCACAGTGACCGCAAGGCTCCGCCGTCGGGCCATCACTACTCTGGCAGTTTAGGGACTTGGCCAGGATGCGAGCTGAGGAGGTTTTCCCGGTGCCCCGAGGGCCTGTGAACAGGTAGGCCGGCGCAATCCGGCGGCTGGCGATCGCGCTAGTCAGAGTCGCGGCGATCGCCCCTTGCCCGACGAGCTGAGCAAAGGTCTGAGGGCGATACTTGTGGTGCAGAGGATTATAGGCCATGCACAAGCACCGGGGAAAAGGAAGGACGTTTCCATTGTAATGAGCGACCTAACCCGCGCGGCTCAACCCAGCCAGCCGGAGCGCCAGCCGAGTTAAAGCCAGAGCACCGGTCAAAAGCGGCGCGTCTTTTCCACCAGGAAGAGAATCCCCGTCCCCAGAGCCAGCAGGAAGAGCAGCCAGAGAACTCCCCCCGGCAAGAAGGCAAAGACCGCCAGCCCGCGCAGGACATAGGTGCTGATCGTTAGGCCGAGCACCATATAGAAGAGGTAGGAAATAATCGTCTCAGAGCGAGGCGTCGGGGCCATGACAGGAAGAGGCAAACTGTAATCATTCTTTACCCAATGCCGTTGTAGCACGGCTGAGCAGCGGGATGGGCGGCTAGGGTCGCAAAATCCCGGCCGGAGGTTCCGGCGGAACGGGCCGCGGCCTGGGGTCCCTCGGGGGCGATCGCCCCCGCCCCCCCCAGAGGCGTCAGAACTTTTGCTTTTTGTAACTCATTAAATAATTTAGAACCCTAAAACTGGCTAATCTAGCTCAAAACCCCCTGAGCCCTCATCCCTAGCCCCGAAGACCTCAAGACCCTAGCCAGCTTGCCAAAACACTGACTAACACCCCACACTCATTGCAGCCCCCCCTTTTCACGCCCGCCCGGAAGCGCGAATAATGCAAGACAGCAAAGCGCGGCGCGATGGGCAAACAGATCGCCATCCCCCTCGGGGACGCCCTGTTTTCTCGCAACGATCGAAAAATGTATCGCCCCTATTGAAATCAGGAGATAACAAGCGTGAAACTGTCAGTCTATGGCAAAGGTGGCATTGGCAAATCGACCACGAGCTGCAACATCTCCGTGGCCCTCGCCAAGCGCGGCAAGAAAGTCTTGCAGATCGGCTGCGACCCCAAGCACGACAGCACCTTCACCCTCACGGGCTTCCTGATCCCCACGATCATTGACACCTTGCAGGAAAAGGATTTTCACTACGAAGACATCTGGCCCGAAGATGTGATCTACAAGGGCTATGCGGGCGTGGACTGTGTTGAAGCGGGCGGGCCGCCAGCAGGGGCCGGTTGTGGCGGCTATGTTGTCGGTGAGACCGTGAAGCTGCTCAAGGAACTCAACGCTTTTGATGAATACGATGTCATCCTCTTCGATGTCCTAGGGGATGTGGTTTGCGGCGGCTTTGCGGCACCGCTGAACTACTCGGACTACTGCATGATCGTCACCGACAACGGTTTTGATGCCCTCTTTGCAGCTAACCGGATTGCCGCTTCGGTGCGGGAGAAGGCCCGCACGCATCCCCTCCGCCTCGCGGGGTTAATCGGCAACCGTACCTCCAAGCGGGATTTGATCAACAAGTACATTGAAACAGTACCGATGCCGGTGCTGGAAGTCTTGCCGCTGATCGAGGATATTCGCGTCTCGCGGGTGAAGGGCAAGACGCTGTTTGAAATGGCCGAAACCGATCCTTCCCTGAACTATGTCTGCGATTATTACCTGAACATTGCGGACCAGGTACTGGCGCTGCCGGAGGGCGTGGTGCCCAAGGAAGCTCAGGATCGCGACCTCTTCACGCTGCTCTCGGACTATTACCTGAATCCTACGACGGCTCCGACCAAGGCGGATGCAGAACTGGATCTGATGATGGTCTAGTAGACGGCGGCCTAAAGGGCGACAGGATTCGAGCAGCAGGTCGGTTGGGTTGAGGCCCGTGAATCCCTCCGGGACGCTTCGGGAACGCGCAGCGTCTCCGCAGGAGATAACCCAACTCAACCGGGAGCTGGACTGGAATCGTAGCCTTTTTTCCGCGACCGAGTACTAGCCCTTGGGGGATTTTTGAGTGATGGGTCCTTACAGCTCGTTCAGCAATCGCTTCAGGCTTGCCCTCACCCTAAATCCCTCTCCCTCTGAGAGAGGAACTTTGAGAGCATTTTGTAAGATTCGTGAACGGGCTGTAGTCGTTCAATCTTCCAGGGAACGAGAGACTGCAAAGGGATCGCCCAGTATTTCCCCAAGAACTGAGACAAAACCAAATTAGAGAGGAGCTAAAGCATGACGGCTGCACTGGACGCAAATCCCCTGAACTTTGAATGTGAAACGGGCAACTATCACACCTTTTGTCCGATTAGTTGTGTGGCTTGGTTGTATCAGAAGATTGAAGATAGCTTCTTTCTGGTGATTGGGACAAAAACCTGTGGCTACTTTTTGCAAAATGCGATGGGTGTGATGATTTTTGCGGAGCCGCGCTATGCGATGGCGGAACTGGAGGAAGGGGATATTTCGGCTCAGTTGAATGACCATGACGAACTGAAGCGCCTGTGTGAACAGATCAAGCGCGATCGCAATCCCAGCGTCATCGTCTGGATCGGCACCTGCACCACCGAGATCATCAAAATGGATCTCGAAGGCCTCGCCCCGAAGCTGGAAGCCGAGATCGGCATCCCGATCGTCGTCGCCCGAGCCAACGGCCTCGACTACGCCTTCACCCAGGGCGAAGACACCGTGCTCGCCGCCATGGCCCAGCGCTGCCCTCGGGAGTCCGAGGTCAAGGCCGAGGAAAAAGAGGAGCGCAACGCCCTTCAGAAATTGCTCACCTTTGGTCGCAAGCCCGAGAGCACCGAGCCAGAGGTTGAGTATGCGGACCATCCGCCCCTCGTTCTCTTTGGCTCCCTGCCCGATCCCGTCGTCACCAACTTGACCCTCGAGCTCAAGAAACAGGGAATCCGGGTGTCCGGCTGGCTGCCGGCCAAGCGCTACACCGAATTACCCGTGCTCGAGGAAGGCTACTACGTCTCCGGGGTGAACCCCTTCCTGTCCCGTACCGCCACCACCCTCATGCGCCGCCGCAAGTGCAAACTGATCGGCGCACCCTTCCCTATCGGCCCCGATGGGACCCGGGCCTGGATCGAGAAGCTCTGCGCCGTCTTCGGGATCGAGCCCCAAGGGCTCGCGGCCCGGGAGGCGGAAATCTGGGCCAATCTCGAAGATTACTGCCAATTGATTCGCGGCAAATCGGTCTTCTTCATGGGGGATAACTTGCTGGAGATTTCCCTCGCGCGCTTCCTGGTGCGCTGTGGCATGACCGTACCGGAGATCGGCATCCCCTACATGGACAAGCGCTATCAAAAGGCCGAGCTGGATTTGCTGGCCCAAACCTGTCAGGACTTGGACGTGCCCTTGCCGCGCATTGTCGAGAAGCCGGACAACTACAATCAGATCCAGCGGATCAAAGCGCTTCAGCCGGACTTGGTGATTACCGGCATGGCCCACGCCAATCCCCTCGAGGCACGGGGCATTAGCACCAAGTGGTCGGTCGAGTTTACCTTTGCTCAAATCCACGGCTTCACGAATGCTCGCGACATCCTGGAGCTTGTCACCCGCCCCCTGCGCCGCAATGCTGCCCTTGAGGGCTTGGGCTGGGATCGTTTGGTGCAGGACGAGGGCGTGGCCTAGGACCGGCCGCTCTCAGCCCCTGTCCCGACTGATTGGCTAGGTTAGGAGCAAGGTTTCCCTTGCTCCTTTTTTTGGGTTGCTCTCTCAATCAGTCTTGGCGGTCTCATCGCCTCAAGGCTTGGTCTGGCAAAGGTTGCGTGAGTCATGGGTGACAGACCCTAGCGGTTGGCGGTGCTGATGGCTTGGAGTTGTAGCCGCTGGTGCAGCACTCGCTCGGTCAGGGTTTTGAGTTGTTGCAACTGGGCCTCGAGGCGCTGGGCTTCTTTTTGGTGCTGCTGCTTGCGGGCGATCGCCCCCCGAGCCAGATCCTCGCGCCCACGCTGCAAGGCGGTGCGAGCCACTTGCTCCCAACTGGCCGCCTCTTGGCGCGCCTGCCGGTAGCGGGGCTGGACATCGCTCCAGATTTGCTCGATCTGTCCGAGGGCCTGCTGTATCAGTCGCCGCGCCTCCTCGGGGCTGGCGGCGCGGAGGGCGGTTTGGACGGGTTGCTCCAGTTCCTCTATCTTGAGCTGGGCGAGCAAGGGCAGCCAGTCCTGCACCTGCTGGCTTTGGCTGATGCCAGTCTTGCACCAGGTAGCAAAGTGCTCGCAGTTGTTGAACAGGAGGTTATAGCGTTGCTCTCCCAGGCGGCTTTCCGCGCGAGCCACCACCGCCTCCGGGATGAAGCTCGTGCGGTAGGGCCGGACATGGAGGCGGCGATCGCCCGCAAACACCGCGAGCGATGTGCGTTCAACTGTCTCACTGGGCTTGCGATAGTGAATGACACTGCCATCACCACAGTCAATGCCGTGGTGCTCATAGAAGCCGTGAAAGTTCCAAAACTCCCGCAGCGTATAGATCTGATCGCCTCGTGCCATCGCCTCCGTTTCACCCCCCAATGTGAAAACCTGGTTTGCTATTCCGGTAATTTGAACGCCTTGCCGCTTGGGCGCAGGGATAAAAAGCGATCTGGCAATTTTAACCGCCGTCCTTGTACGCTCATGCTAGCCTAGCCTGGTTTCGGGTTAAGCCCTCACCGAAACCCTGAAAGCGAGCAGGCATCGCCAAACTCCCTGGCTAGCCAACCCTTTCAAGCCGCTGAAGCTAGGAACCAATTCTCAATTGCGGGTCTTTTTGAGAACAGTACTCAGAGACGAACGCCTAAAAGCGTTGACCCATCAAGGTTCTGGCGATCTTTCGTGGGGATTTGGAGCTGGCGCTGATCGCTCGCTCGGAAGTCCTGGGAGCCATTACCCGCCCCCTCCAGGGGGTCTCAGACATAAAATCAAGTTGAAAATTAGTGCTCCCCAAAAGGGTTCCGCCTAGGATGTCAGGATGAGGCAAGCTGGCCGCGCTGAGCCGGGGGGAAGTTCAAATTGCACCAGCGCTGGCGAGACCCTCGCTAGCTCCGCCCCTTCTCAGGATGTGGGTACGACGAGGAAGGGCGGTTGCTCTGGCTTGCCATCCAGGACCAAACTACGCACGCAAGGAGTGTTGCATGAAGATTGCGATCGCGAAAGAAGCCATTGAAATGGGCGAGCGCCGCGTCGCGCTGACCCCCGAGGTTGTCGCTCGCCTAATCCAACAAGGTTGGCAGATTGCGGTAGAGGCCGGTGCGGGCAACGGGGCTTTTTTTCCCGATACGGCCTACGCTGAAGCCGGGGCTGAGGTCATGGCCCAGCGGGAGCAACTGTGGGGTGAGGCGGATGTATTACTCAAAGTAGCCCCGCCCACGCCGGAGGAAGTCGGCTTGCTGCACGAGGGCGCGGCCCTGATCAGCTTTCTCAACCCCCTAGGCCTGCCGGAACGCAGCCAGCAACTGGCTGAACGGCAGATCACAGCCTTCAGCATGGAGCTGATCCCCCGCACCAGCCGCGCCCAGAGCATGGATGCCCTCTCCTCCCAGGCCAACATCGCTGGCTATAAGGCCGCCCTGATCGGGGCGGCGGCCCTGCCCAAGTTCTTGCCGATGCTGACGACGGCGGCGGGAACCATCCGGCCGGCCAAGGTCTTCATCATTGGCGCTGGGGTCGCGGGCTTGCAGGCGATCGCCACCGCGCGCCGCCTCGGAGCCGTGGTGGAAGCTTTCGACATTCGCCCCGCCGTGAAAGAGGAAGTGCAAAGCTTGGGGGCCAAGTTCGTGGAAGTGACCCTCGAGGAAGAAACCGCCACCGCCGGCGGCTACGCCAAGGAGGTCTCGGAGGACGCCAAGCAGCGCACCCAGCAAGTGATCGCCGAGCACGTCGCCCGGGCTGACATCGTAATTACCACGGCCCAGGTTCCCGGCAAGCGCGCGCCCCTCTTGGTCACGGCCGCCATGGTGGCCGCCATGCAACCCGGCTCTGTGATCGTGGATCTGGCGGCGGAGCAGGGGGGAAATTGCGAGGTCTCAGAACCGGGCAAGGACATCCAGTATCAGGGTGTCACCGTGATCGGCCCCATCAACCTGCCCGCCTCCCTCCCCGTCCACGCCAGCCAACTCTACGCCAAGAACGTGCTCACTTTCTTGCAGTACTTGGTCAAGGACGGGGCCCTGAACCTGGATTTTGACGACGATATCGTTCGCGATACCTGCGTCACTCACGGGGGCGAGGTGCGGAATGAACGGGTCAAGGCGGCCCTCAGCCGGGACAGCGTGCAGGTCTAGCGCGTCCCCTTCACAACCGTTGCACAACCGTTTTATTGCGGAGGACTTCATGGATACCTCAACGCTCCTCGCGAGCTTATTTGTCTTTGTGTTGGCCTCCTTTGTGGGCTTTGAAGTGATCAATAAAGTGCCGCCCACGCTGCACACACCGCTGATGTCAGGGGCCAATGCCATCTCCGGCATCGCGGTCCTGGGCGCAATCTTGGTCTCCGGAGCCCAGAACTGGAGCTTGACCGTGGTGCTGGGCCTGATTGCCGTGATTTTGGCCACGATCAATGTGGTGGGCGGCTTCCTCGTCACCGACCGGATGTTGACAATGTTCAAGAAAAAGGAGGCCTAATTCCATGACCCTGAGCGCATTGATCCCGACGGGGATTCAAGTCAGTTATCTGGTGGCGGCCTCCCTGTTCATTTTGGGTTTGAAAAAGTTGGGCTCCCCCGCGACGGCGCGGCGGGGCAATCAACTAGCCGCCGTGGGGATGTTGCTGGCTGTGGTGGCCACGCTCCTGGACCAGCAGGTGTTGAGCTATGGCGTGATCGCCCTGGGGATCGTCGTGGGCAGCATCATCGGGGCGATCGCCGCGATCAAGGTCGAAATGACCGCCATGCCCCAAATGGTCGGTATTTTCAACGGCCTCGGGGGGGGGGCTTCAGCCCTGGTGGCGATCGCCGAGTTCTGGCGGCTGCTCCAGATCGGCGGGCCCTTGACCATAACCTCCCTGATTGTGATCATCCTGGGGGTCTTGATCGGCGGCATCACCCTCACCGGGAGCTTCGTGGCCTTCGCGAAACTTCAGGGCCTCCTGACGGGAAAACCGATTCAGTTTCCCTTGCAGCAGCCCTTTAACTTCCTGATCCTGGCCATCTTTCTGGCCAGTAGCGTCTATTTCACCCTCGCCCCCGACACGCTACCGGTTTTCCTGGGCCTGATCGTCGTCTCCCTGATTCTCGGCGTCCTGTTCACGATCCCCATCGGCGGCGGCGATATGCCCGTGGTGATCTCGCTGCTCAACTCCTACTCTGGCCTCGCCGCCGCGGCCGCCGGCTTCGTGGTCAACAACAATATGTTGATCATCGCCGGGGCCCTGGTCGGAGCCTCCGGCCTGATCCTGACCAACATCATGTGCAAAGGCATGAACCGCTCCCTTGCGAACGTGCTCTTTGCGGCCTTTGGGAGCGACAGCACGGCCGGGACGGGGAGCAGTGGCGTCCAGGGCGATCGCACCGTGCGTAGCATCGGTCCAGAAGAAGGAGCGATGATGCTCGGCTATGCCCGCTCCGTTGTGATCGTTCCCGGCTACGGCATGGCGGTGGCCCAGGCTCAGCACTCAGTCCGAGAGTTGGCCAACCAGCTCGAACGCCTGGGAGTGGAAGTTAAGTACGCCATTCACCCCGTCGCCGGCCGGATGCCCGGCCACATGAACGTACTGCTCGCCGAGGCCAATGTCCCCTACCCGCAACTCTGCGACATGGAGGACATCAATCCTCAGTTTGAACAGACCGATGTCGCCTTGGTGATTGGCGCGAATGACGTAGTAAACCCCGCTGCCCGCCATGATCGCAGCAGCCCGATCTACGGGATGCCGATCTTAGAAGTGGACAAAGCCAAGCACACCATCATCATCAAGCGCGGTATGGGCGCGGGCTTCTCCGGAGTGCAAAATGAGCTATTCTTCCAAGACCGCTCGATGATGCTCTTTGGCAGCGCCAAGGACATGATCGATTCCCTCGTGGCGGAAGTGAAGCAACTGTAGATTGCCCCCGACTCGCCACCCCCCGGCCCTGAACCCCCCAGGCAGGGTATTGCCGCCGCGCAGTATCCTGCCTCCCCCAGGGGGAAAGCAGGGGAGCCCCACAACTAAGCACTGTTGTTGCACTTCAGCGCTCCCCAAGAGGGCTCCAGCCCAACTACGCCAAGCTTTCAGCGAAAAGTAGGGAAATCCCTAGAATTCAGATACATCAAGGGTTTGCGCTGGGCAACCATTCTCTCCAGGGACTTCCGCATAAGTTGTAGTCGTGCAGTCGCTTTGCTGGCGGCAATCCGTGCAAATCCCTCAACGTAACCCCAGCGGGATTAGGCCCAGCCCCGCAGACGGTAGACAACCAGGCCCACGTATTCCTTCAGGGCCAGCGTGGTAGTAGCCAGACGGCCAGCATCGGGCAGGGCCGCGAGGAGTTGCGCCTCGAGGCTGGCGGGCGGTGCGTCAGGGTCCACCGCCGTGGTGAGGAAATCGGTAGGGGCAGGGATCACGTCCAGGCCCTGGCGTTGGAAAATGCGGAGGGCCCGAGGCATGTGCATGGCCGACGTGACGAGGAGCACTCGCTGGATTTGGCGCTCCTCGAGCAGGCGCTTCACATTCACTGCATTCTCGTAGGTGTTGCGGGAATCAGGCTCCTGCACGATCGCAGCCGGGGGCACTTGCATAAACTCCAGTAGCGCCGCCATGTCCGCCGCCTCTGGAGCCCCGCTCGGGCTCCAGTCGATGCGGCCCCCCGAGGCGATGATGACTGGGGCTTTGCCTTGGCGGTAGAGCTGGGCGGTGTAGAGGACGCGATCGCCCCCTTCTGTGACATCCACCATGGGACGCGGCGGCTCCTGGGACTTGGTGCAGCCCCCCAAGAGGACGATCGCCTCCGCCGGGGGCAGGTCCCCCTCGGGGATGTGCTGCCATTCCAGGCTACGGATCAGCCCCTCGTTGCCCAGGCTGCTGCTGGCGACCCAGAGAACGAGGAGGGCGATCGCCACAGGCCAGGGTGTCCAGCGAGACTTTAGCCACCAGAGCACCAGGGCCGCCCCCAAGAGCCCACAAGCGAGGCCAAGGGGATAAATGAAGAGGGGCAGCAGCTTGGAGAGAAAGAAAAACATGGCAGTTAGGGAACGGGTGTCTCGATCGTCCGCGAGGGTTTCGCAACCGTCAACAGGACGGGGAACAGATCGCGTAGAATCGTTGCCAGTGTTGAGGAGCCTTGCCCTTATGAGCGAATTTCTCGATTTCCTGCGCCACAAGTGGGCCTATGTCGCCATCGGCGAGTTCAAGCCCGGTAAGTTTGCTGAAGCAGAGCAACTGTTTATCAAAGCGGTCTCGACCTATAGCCAAGGGTTTGAAGGGGCCTACCTGTTACAAGAACCGGATACGGACAAGGGGATCGCGATCATCTTCTGGGACAACCGCGACGACATGGACGCCAATCGCAACGCCGTGCAAGATGCGCTCCTGCGGGAAATGAACCACCTCTTCGTCACCCCACCGGAGACCAAGTTCTACGATGTGTGCAGCGAAATCGCCGCCCCCCAAGAAGCCGCTAGCTCCTAGGAGTTGCCAGTCTGTGCAATGTCTCGGCAATGTCTCGGCCATGGCTTCGGCAACGTTGATCGAGACCCGATCGAGGCCGCCCTAGCTCAGGCCGAGGGCCCGAAGCAGCACTAGCGTCGCTTGCTGCACAGGAGCGTATCGCCCGGATCATAGGAGCTGAGGTTCGGGGCTTGGCTCCGAGGCCGCTCCTCCCAGCCCAAACGGGCTAAGAGACGGAGGCTGCGGGAGTTTTCCGAATACACCGCAGCCCACCACTCCGTTCCCGGGGCCGCCACCACCAAGTACTCCTGCCACCAGCTCATCGCCTCAAACGCGAGCCCCTGGCCCCAACAAACCTCTCCGAGCAGGTAGGCCACCTCCCCCCACTCACCCCAGCAGGCAGCCTCAAGGCGACCAATGGCGGGGGCTGGTGGTTCTTGGAGGCGAATCACGACGTTGAACCATGACGCCGTTGGAGCACCGGGCAAGAACCCTCGGGCTCGGAGCGCATAATCCGCCCGGAACTCCTCCAAAGTCGGCCGGTAGCCGGGGGGCTCGATCCAGGCGAGGGCGGCGGGGGTGGTCAGCACTGGGTACAGTTCCTCAACCTGGGCCGCCGTGAGGGGCTCAAAGGTCAGGGTTTGGCTCTGCATGGCGGGAGCAGCGGGGGAGAATCTCTGAGGGGGTAACGCGCAGCACTAAGAAGCAGCTCCCCCGCTCGGATTCAGCTAAGGAGTGGACGAAAAAAGCGCGGCTCCCCTGAATTTTGCACGAAAGAGCTGCTCAAGGCGCCAGCGCCAACTGTACCAATGAATGACCCCTAAAGCGGCTTCTAACGACCGGAGGGGATGGGTGGTTAGCAACCGCCAGCGAATCGGGGTTTGCCCCGAGGGCGGTTGAATTTCCCGCGCCTCCACCGCCTACAAGAGGCGGCTGCGCGTCTGCACCTCCAGCTCCTCAGAGCTGTGAGTCACCCAGGCCGGGCGTTAATCGGGGCGAAAAAGCCTTCGCCCCTGCTCTCAGGTTTGCCCGTTCCCGGACCACAGCGGGGAGCATCCCACTTTCGACAAAATAGTCAACTGGCAAGCAGCCCATTGAGGTAGGCACAGCGCAGGCTCAACATCGGATTGACGGAGGCCGTATTCCAGCGGGCACCCGAAATTTGTAAGCGTCGCCCAATCTGTTTGACTGCCGACTCTACGGCCCCTGAGCCAATCGAGCAGAGTTGCTCAGCCTGGTAGAACCCATAATTCACGATACGAGATCCCGGTCAGGGTCGCGATGTCATCCTCTGCCGCTTGAGCAGTCACAGGGGCTTCGCCTCCGACAGTACCCGCTCTTTGATGTAGTAGTGCAACGACTTAGCCGCCACCACATCCACATCTCGCCCTAAAAAGTCCCGCAAATCGTGAATCAACCCCACTGGAAACCAGGGCGTGATTTTTTCTAAGTCGTAGTCAATCAAGAAGTCGATGTCGCTCTCTGGGGTATCTTCGCCCCGCACCACCGAGCCAAACACCCGGACGTTGTAGGCTCCATGCTTGGCGGCAATATCCAAAATTTGCTCTCGTTTGTTCTGCAAGGTTGCCAACAGGGTCATCAGGTTATCCCCTCCAAATCAAAGCCCACCTTCGCCAACTGTACCTTAATCTCTTTATCCAGCGCCTCCGCTTCCTTCATCTGCGCCGCCAGTTCCGTCGTCAACGCCGCCATCTTCTCCTCAAACAGCACTCCGTCATCTTCTTCATCAGGAATGCCCACATAGCGCCCCGGTGTCAGGACAAAGTTATGCTTCTCGATGTTTGCGAGGGTGGCCGATTTACAGAACCCCTTGATGTCCTTATAGTCGCCGCCATCCCGTTTCCATTCGTGATAGATGCCGGAAATTCGCTGAATGTCCTCATCAGAAAAGGTTCGGTTGCGGCGGTTCACCATGTAACCCAGTTCAGAGGCATCAATAAACAACACCTCTCCTTTGCGGTTCCGATTCTTGTTGCCGTTCTTATACCGACTGAGAAACCAGAGACAGGCAGGAATCCCCGTATTGTAGAACAACTGGGTCGGTAACATGACAATGCAATCCACCAAGTCCGCCTCAACTAAAGCCTTGCGAATCTCGCCCTCGCCACTCGTATTTGACGATAACGACCCATTCGACAACACAAACCTCGCCGCCCCCGTTGGGGCCAGGTGGTAGAGGAAATGCTGCACCCAGGCAAAGTTAGCATTGCCCACTGGCGGCACTCCATACTTCCAGCGGCCATCCTGACGGAGTAAGTCACCCCCCAGTCGCTGTCGTTAAAGGGTGGATTGGCAATTACAAAGTCCGCCTTCAAGTCCTTGTGGGCATCGTTCAAAAACGATCCCTCTGGGTTCCAGCGAATATTTGAGCCATCAATCCCCCGAATGGCTAAGTTCATCCGGCACAGCTTATAAGTCGTCTCGTTGCTCTCTTGGCCGTAAATAGAGATGTCATCCAGCCGCCCCTGGTGGTGGCTGACAAACTTCTCACTCTGAACGAACATTCCCCCAGACCCGCAGCAGGGGTCAAACACCCTTCCCTGGTACGGCTCCAGCATCTCCACCAGCACCCGCACCACCGCTTCTGGGGTGTAGAACTGGCCGCCCTTCTTCCCTTCGGCTAGGGCAGACTCTCCCAGGAAGTATTCATACACCTGCCCCAAGAGGTCAGCCTGCCGGAGTTC
>CAYNIP010000022.1:0-70625 GCA_964397305.1 uncultured bacterium | reverse complement strand
GGCTTCTAACTCCCCTGCTCCCAGCTTGGGAGCAGGGGCCGGGGGATGAGGGCCCGGTAACGCTGAAGAGGACGACCCTCTGCTCCTTGAACAATCACTCAAAATTCAGGAGCCGCGCTTTTTTTCGTCCACCCTGGGCTTAGGGGGTGAACGAAATTTTGCGCGGGATGTTGGTACTCCTTGGCTCAGCCCTCACCCCAATCCCTCTCCCAAATTGGGAGAGGGGCTTCTAACTCCCCTGCTCCCAGCTTGGGAGCAGGGGCCGGGGGATGAGGGCCCCGTAACGCTTAGCTCCCCTGCTCCCAGCTTTGGTTGCCAGCTTGAGGTTGGGCTGCAACGCGCCCCTCGGCCTCACGGTTGGAGTTGCTGAAGCTCCTCCGCGACTCGTTTGAGGCGTCGGAGTTGGGCCTTCATGTCCTGGCGCGTCCAGGGGGCGGCCAATTGCTCGAAGCCCCAGCGCACGAGAGGATTGGGGATCTCAAACTCAAAGCGGTTGAGCAAGATCGTTCCCTGATCACTGGGCTGGCACTCCCAGCGATCGCGCCCCTGGAAAAAGCCCTGAAACTCCCAGACGATCAGCCCGGGTTCTCGCTCACTCACCACATTATCCAGGGTCGGTCGCAGGAGCGGGATCTGAATCGTGAAGCGGCTGCGGCTGCCGGCCGCCGCACTCCATTCCCCTACGGGCTCACAGCGTAGGGCTGGGTGCAGCCAGCGCTGCATTAAGCTCAGGTCCGTGCAGCAGCGCTCCACGACTGTGGCGCTGGCGTTGATGTGGATGGTGTTTTCAAAAACCTGGCGAGCGGGCATGGGGTCTGAAGCGGGAAGGGTGCATCCCTGCGGGGCGATCGCGCCGCACTGTGCTACAACCGAAGGAAGTGAACAAGGGCGCTAATGCTAGGAAGATTAGCACAGAAGATTATATTTCTGGCTCCCCTTTACCGATTTTGCCCTGAGGGGCGCTGGCTGCGCTCGGTTGAGGTTATGCTATGGATGCCCTATTCTACGCCATTATTACCCTTGCCCTGGGCAGCATTGGTTATGCGTTTGCCTCCCTCAAGATCATCAATGAAGGAAACGAAGCCCTGGTCGAGCGCCTAGGGCGGTATCACAAAAAGCTGGAGCCGGGCTTGAACTTTGTGGTGCCGCTACTAGATTCCATCGTTGTGGAAGAAACGATGCGGGAAAAGGTGCTGGGAATTGAGCCCCAAAGCGCCATTACGACCGATAATGTGTCGCTAAAAATTGATGCTGTGGTCTACTGGCAGATCATCGATCTGGAGAAGACCTTTTATGTTGTGGAAGATATTAAATCGGCGATTGAAAACTTGGTCGTCACAACGCTGCGCTCAGCCATCGGGCGGCTAGTTTTGGAGGAAACTTACTCGTCTCGCGATCGCATCAATCAGGCCTTGCTCGAGCAACTCGATGAAGCTACCGCCAATTGGGGGGTGAAGGTGACGCGGGTTGAGGTGCGAGAAATTGCCCCCGCTAAAACAGTGATGGAATCCCTGGAGCTTGAGCGAGCAGCGGAGAGCAAGCGCCGGGCGACGCTGCTCGAAACCGAGGGGACCGTGCGCTCCATTGAGATGCTCTCGGAGGCCCTGAAAACGCAGAACAATGCCCAAGAGGTGCTGAATTTTCTGGTCACACAGCGCTACGTGGAAGCCAATGAAAAGTTAGGGGGTAGCTCCAATTCTAAGATCATCTTCATGGACCCGAAAGCAATGACCGAGGCCATGAGCCACCTAATTATGAACCGCCAGGAGTCGGCCCCCTCCCTCCATAATCCCGTGCCGCCCCCGCCCGGGCATGACCTCGGCAGCGGTGCTCCCTAGGGGCGCTTTAGAAGGGGTTCACGACGATGGAGAAGTAGAGGCCGTTTTCCTGCCAGGTTCTAGCCCGCGTATTGAGCGACGTGAGGGGAAGACCCCAGTCAAAGCGGGCCGTCAGAAAACTACCGAGTTGCCAGCGCAGCCCGAGGCCGATGCTGCTGATGGCGTTGGTAATCACGGGGTTGTCCTCAGAATTATTCCAGCCATAGCCGAAGTCTGCAAAGGGCGCAATTTGCAGCAGGCTCCGGGCCTCTGGCCAGCGCAGCACAGGCCAGCGGAGTTCCACAGAAGCCAGAAGGCCGTTGTCCGCCAGGAGGGTGTCTTGGCGGTAGCCGCGCACCGTATCTTGGCCCCCGAGGCCGAAGCGTTCCAGAGACGGCAGCGGGCGATCGCCCAGTTGCAGGTCGCCCCGCATCACCAGCAGCGTGTCCGGGGCCAGAAGCCGCACCCACTGCCCCTGGCCGCGCCAAGAGAAGAAGCGCGTGTCTGGGGGCTCGCGATTCACCGTAGCCCCCAGCCAATCGACCCCCAGGCTAAACTGCGATCGCGCCGCCAAGACCTGCCGCTCGCTGCGGTTGGTCCACTCTTGGTAAAAGCGCAGGGCCGAGATCCGCACTTGCCCCTCGTCATCGGCTCCCGTGAAGGGAAACGGAAAAGGAATCCCCAGTAGCGAAGTCTCACTCTCTTGGCGGGAAAAATTCAAGCCCAGGGCAAACTCCTCGGCCGGGGTTTGCCAAAGAGGCTGACGGAAGCCCAGCTCGTAGTACCGCGAGGTGGAGCGGATGTCGAGAATATCAAAGGGATCTTCGATCACCTGGCTCGCCGTCGTGCCGTAGGCGAGGCGCAGGGTCCCATTGCGAGGATTCACGGGGAGCAGGTAGCTGATATCCAGGCTATCGCTGCCATCGGTGTTGCCATAGTTGAGGCTCATGCTATCGCCCAACCCCAGCAGGTTCGCTTCCGTGAGGCCCGCGCCCCGCCGCAGACTGCCCACACTGGGGGAGCGATTGTTGTTGATCGGCAAGCTGGCGCTGAAGCTTTTGGCTTCCCGCACCCGGACGATCAGGCGATTCGTCCCTAGCTCCGTGCCCGCCGTCAGTTCCGAGTCCAGGGTGCTGATCAGGGGATCGAGCTGGAGCAGTTGCAGGGCGTCCCGCAGGCGATCGATCTGGAGGGGGGGGCGGGTGGCGATCGCCAAGCGACTGCGGACATAGTTGGGATGGAGCCGACGAGTACCCTGAACCACGATCGCCTCGAGCCGTCCTTCGACCACCTGGATCGTCACCGTGCCCGTGGTCAAGGGCTGGCGCGGAATCAGGGCTCCCGTCGTGAGGTAGCCGCGCTCTGTGTAGTACTGAGTGATTCGGTCGCGGACTTCCAGCAATTCGGGAAACGAGAGCGATCGCCCCTCATAGTCCTGGGTCAAGGCCGCCAACTCCGCCTCGCTGAAGATCGTACTGCCGACAACCTCAAAGCGCTCGACAAAAATCTCGGCCGGAATGGCAAAAGCATCCGGAATTACCGGCTCCCCCGGGGGAGTGGGGGCCGGCTCCAGATCCGGCAAGGGCTCTGGCAACTCCTCCGGCAGGAGAGGCGGCGGCACCCTCGGTTCCTCTGGGCGACCGTCTCGGGGCGGCAGGGGCGAGCTTTGGCTCTGGAGGGTTGAAGGCGGCTGCTGCCAGTCAGCAAACCAGCGGTCTGGTCGGAGGGAGGGCGGCTGCGTGACGGTCGCGAGCGGGGGCGGCAGCCCTGGCTCCCAGAGGAGGGGGGCCGCCGCTAAGGCTTCGACACCGGCAGGTCGCGCCCAATCCTCCCCCCCAGGGAGTTCTGGGGGGGGTTGGGAACTGCCCGGCCCATCGCTGTCATCCGACGGTGGATCGAAATCGGCCGGGGCGGGGGGGGCCGTGACAGCCGCCGGGGGCTCCTCCTGCCAGGGCTGGGGAGCCTTTGATCGCTTGACCCAACGGGCATCGCCTAGGGACGATGCGCTTGTCACCTCTGCAACAGTAACCTCTGCCGCCTCGATCCGGTCGTAGGGAGATGGCGGCGGCTCCTCGGCCTGAGCGCGCCGGGGAGTTCCAGCGATCGCCAGCAGCGCCAGCAGTGCGGGGGAGCCAAAGCAACCGAGCAGAAAACGGGTAGGCATAGGGAGAAGCCAGGGCTGAAGATCGATCAGGATGCGACCCGTGCCATTACGATACCACTCCGGCAGATTGTCAAGCCCCGTCGCGTCAGAGCCGGAAGGAGCGAGCGAGCCGGAGATTTGAGTCGCTGTCTTACTGGGATTCAGAGCCCGACGCAGCCTGGGGCAGGGTTACGGTAAAGGTGCTGCCCTGGCCGAGCTGGGAGGCCACCCTCAACGTTCCCCCGTGGACCTCAACGATCTGGCGGCAGAGGTAGAGACCGAGGCCCTGGCCGGCGCGCTTGCGATCGCCCTGACGAAAGCGCTCGAAGATGAGCGCCTGAGTCGCCGGAGTCATCCCAAGGCCGGTGTCTTGAACCTTGATCTGCACCTGTTGCGGGTCCGCCTGGAGATGAACTTGAACCCAACCCGCCTCGGTAAATTTGATGGCATTACCGATCAAGTTCACCAGCACGCGGCGCAGCTCGAGGCGATCGCCCACCACCACCACGGCGGGCGAGGCAGCAGCCTGACTCAAACTCAAGCCCTTGGCCTGGGCCAAAGGGCTCAATTCTTGGATCACCGTTGCCGTTAAGACCACCAGGTCAAAGCGAATGAAACTGAAAACCTTTTCCCCCACCTCGTGACTGTAGACTTCCAGAAGATTGTTGAGGAGATTCAGCAGGTTATGGTTGCTACTGATCACAGTGCCCAAGGCCTGCTCCAGCTCGGGAGTCACGGGGCCAAAGGCCGCCTGCTGGGCCAAGTCCAGCATCCGGTTCGCCGCCACTAGGGGGGTTCGCAGATCGTGGGTCAAGCAGTGGACAAAGTTTTGCCGCTGGTCAATGCTTTGCTTCAGGCGTAGGAGCGATCGCGCCCGCGCCTGCAACTCGTCCAGTTTGACCGGCTTCCGAATGAAGTCATCCGCTCCACTGTCCAACCCCTTCACAACACTCGGTTTGTCATGGGCGGTGATGAGCAAAATCGGAATGTAGGGCAGGCGGCGATTCTGGCGCAGGCGGCGCGTCACCTCGAAGCCGTCCATCCCTGGCATCCTCACATCCAGGACGATCAGATCGGGCGCTTCTTCCTCGACGTAATGCAGAGCGGCGGCGCCGCTGGTAGTGAGTCGCAGGCGATACCCCTCCTGCTCCAGGGCCGCCTGAACCAGGATTAAATTGTCGGCAACATCATCAACCACCAGGATGTAACTCATGCAGACGGAGAGATTACGTGGAGCGATCGTTATTTCAGCCACGAACGAGTGAGATGCGCCCAACCCGCCGCTCACGGCTAGCGGGCCGGTCGGTCGAGCCAGTTCGCAAAGATGGCGAGGGGCAGCATCGGCAGCATGGGGATCAGGCAGATCAGCCCCTGCTGCCAGTTCAGGGGGGCGGTTTTGAACAGCAGATTCATCGCCGGCCCTTGGCTAAACACAATCTGCAACCCGATGGCTGCGCCTAAACCGATTAAGAGTATCGGGGCATTGGTAATGGTTTGGGTGCGGCGGCAGAGGTATTGCAACAAACTCCGGCCCAGTTGGCTAATGCTCAGCAGGTAGACAACCCGCGCTGCCACCAGAGATTGAATTGCCATCGTCCGAGCCAGGGCTAGGTCCCCCGTCGTGGTTTCAATCCACTCAAAGATGCCGAAGATCAGAATCCAGTTAAACACCGAGACCGCCAAGATGCGCCGCAGGAGCCGGGCGGTAATGAGGGGCTCCCGAGGGTTTCGGGGGGGCTGCTGCATCAGGCCCGCTGACTTGGGCTCAAAGGCGAGGGGCACAGTCATCGTCAGGGAGTTGATCAAGTTGAGCCAGAGCACTTGGAGGGAGAGAATCGGCAGCTCCCGGGCTAAGAGGGCACTGATCAAAATGGTCATCGATTCGCCACCATTGACCGGCAGGAGGAAGGCGATCGCCTTACGCAGGTTTTGATAGACCGTTCGCCCCTCTTCCACCGCCGCTTCAATCGACGCAAAGTTATCGTCCGTGAGCAGCATATCCGCCGCTTCCCGGGCCACCTCCGTGCCTCCCTTCCCCATCGCGATGCCGATGTCCGCCTGCTTGAGCGCTGGGGCATCGTTCACGCCGTCGCCAGTCATCGCCACGATTTCGCCCCGGACCTGGAGAGCTTCGACCAGCCGCAGCTTTTGGGCGGGGGCCACGCGGGCAAACACATCACCGTCGCCCACAGCCTGGGCAAGTTGGGCGTCATCCATCGTTGCCAACTCGCGCCCCTCAAAGGCCACAATGCTCTCTCCCTGCTGAAGACCCATGCGCTGGGCGATCGCCCGGGCCGTGGCAATGTGGTCGCCGGTGATCATCTTGACCTGAATCCCGGCCGACTGGCAGGCCCGGATCGCGGCGATCGCCTCCGGGCGCGGCGGATCGATCATCCCCTGGAGCCCCAGAAACACCAGGTCAGTTTGAAGATCCTCATGGTCTACCGTATGTTGGTGCGGCGCGACGATCTTTTTCGCAAAGGCCAGTACCCGCAGACCCTTCACGGTCATCGCCGCGACAGTCGCTTCCACAGCCTGGGGATCAAGAGCCTGGGCCTGGCCGTCGGGTCCCAGGGCCTGAGAGCAGCGGCTCAGCAGGGCCTCCACCGAGCCCTTGACGTAGATCGTGCGGGGCTCAGCCTCGTGGAGAGTTGCCATGTACTGGTACTGGGACTCAAAAGGAACCGAGTCCAAGCGCGGCCTCGCCGCCTCCAAGCCAGCCTGGCTCAAGTCGGCCTTAGCGGCGGCGGTGAGTAAGGCTCCTTCCGTCGGGTCGCCGACCACAGACCAGTGCTCGCCGCTCTGCTTCAGTTGGGCATCATTGCACAGGACTCCGGCCGTCAGGCCTTCCGCCAAGGCCGGGGGCAATCCCTGGCTCAAAACATCCGCCGATTCCGAATCCGTCGCCCGTCGGATCGTTCCCTCCGGACTGTAGCCACTGCCGCTGACCTGGTAGCGATCGCCGCCCGCCTCGATCACCTGCACTGTCATCTGGTTTTCGGTCAGCGTTCCGGTTTTGTCAGAGCAAATAACCGTGGCACTGCCGAGGGCTTCCACGGCCGGCAACTTGCGGATGATGGCATTCCGCTTAGCCATACGGTTGACGCCAATAGCGAGGGTAATCGTGACCACGGCCGGGAGTCCTTCTGGGATCGCACTCACGGCCAAGGCCACCGCCGCCTCGAACATGGCCGCCCACGATCCCCCCCGTCCTAGGCCGATGGCGAAGGTGAAGGTGGCCACCGCCAAAATGGCATAGAGCAGGATGCGGCTAAACTTGGCAAATTTGCGGGTGAGGGGCGTGGCGAGGTTGACGCTCTGCTCCATGGACTGAGAGATTTTGCCCACTTCCGTCGCGGACCCGGTGGCGACCACGAGGCCGAGGCCCTGGCCAAACGTGACGAAGCTCCCCGCGTAGGCCAGGTTGGTGCGCTCCGCCAGGGGGGTGTCGCGGGGCAGGGGTTGTGGTGCCTTCTCGACGGGCACTGATTCCCCCGTCAGGGCCGACTCATCCACTTGGAGGTTCGTGGTTTTCAGGAGCCGCAGGTCCGCGGGCACTTTATCGCCGGAGGTGAGCAGAACAACATCGCCGGGGACGAGATCCTGGGAGGGGATTTGCAGTTTTTGCCCTTCCCGCACCACGGTGGCTTCTGTCGTGACCGCTTTGGCCAGGGAGGCGATCGCCCCTTCGGCCTTGGCCTCTTGGACATAGCCAATGATGGCGTTGAGCACCGTCACCCCCCAGATCACGGCGGCATTCGTCCAAGAACCGAGAAAGGCCTTGATCAGGCCAGCAACGAGCAGAATATAGAGGAGTGGTTGATGAAATTGTAGTAGAAGCCGCAGCCAGAACGGCTTGCCCGGTTTGACAGGCAGTTCATTACGGCCGTAGGTTTCGTAGCGGCTAGCGACGGCTTCAGCCGCGAGACCCAGTTCTAGGTCACTGGCCAGGGTCTTGAGCACCTCAGGCCCGGGCTGTTCATGGTAGAACGTTTCTGTTGGTGGCGCTGGCACAATATCCCCTTAAATAGCAGTTGACTCATCCAATTTGGTTTTGGCTCTAGCAAACCCAGACCAGCATTTTATAACCCGGTTGACAGGACAATTTTCACGCCGGATTATTTCGCACGGTAGAGGCATTCACTTCAGCGTGGTGGTGGGCGATACATGATGAACGTGTTGCGATTGCGATCGCCCACCTGCTCATAGTGAAATTCATCGGCACTCTGCCAGGCAATGTACACCCCCAGACCGCCAATCGGGCGCTCCTCCGGGGGGAGATGCAGGGTGCGTTCGGCGGCCGCCAAGGCCTCGAGGGGATTGTAGGGCGGGGCCGTATCTTCCAGGGTGATCGCCAACTGATGCGCCTCACAGCAAGCGGCCAGGTAGAGTTTGCCCTGGACTTGATCGCCGTAGCCGTGGGTGATGATGTTCGTCGCCGTCTCATCCACCGCCAAACGTAAGCAATAGGCCGCCTTCTTGCTCAGTTGCGCGGCCGTCGCCGCCGCCATGACATACTCCGAAACTTTGTAGAGTGCGGCCATGGTCGCTGGTAGAATCACGGGTTGCATGGCTCCCTCCCTTCCAGAATAGGACAGTGCTCACGCGGCGTCTGAGCGCGGCTCCTCCGCGGCCAAGGGCAAACGCCGCAGGGCGAGGAGGGTGATGTCATCGGATTGATCGCGGCTGCTGGCGTGGGCGATCGCCCGGGTCGCCACCCGCGCGAGCAAGTTACTGGCCGTTGTCACCCCCTCACTCAAGGCCCCTAGCAGGGCCTCGCGGCCGAAAAAAGTGCCATCGGGAGCCCGGGCCTCCGGGATGCCATCGGTGTAGGCGAACAGGGTTTCACCCGGAGCCAGCGTAGCACGGCCGATGTCAAATTCTGCTTCGGGCAGCGCGCCGACAATGGGGCCTGTAGACGGCAGTTCAGCCCGAATCCGCCCGTCGGGACTGAGGATCAGCAGAGGCTCGTGGCCGCCGCTGACATAGGCCAACCGACCCGTCGCTGGCTCCAGCACCCCGAAGAAGATGGTGGCGAACATGACCAGATCGCCGTGATTGCGGGCCACGTAGTCATTGGCCAGGCGCACGGCCTCCAAGGGGGAATCAGCAGCGATGGTGGTGGCGGCCGGCGCCTTGAGGGTCAAGCCTTCGAGGGCCGTCTGCCCGGAGAAGATCCGCAGGAGGCTGCGAAACAGGCCCATAAACAGCGCGGCCCCCGCTCCTTTGTCGCAGACATCGGCGATCGCAATCCCCAGGCGTTGCCCCGGCAGGGCAAACAGGTCGTAGAAGTCCCCCGACAGCTCCCGGGCCGGCTGAAACTGCACCGCAATGTCCCAGCCGGGGCAAGGGGGCAGCTCCCTGGGCAAAAAGTTGATCTGCATCCGCCGTCCTTTGGCCAACTCATTGTCGAGGGCGCGGGAGTATTGCTCCAGGGTGCTGTAGAGGCGGGCATTGTCCAGGACCAGCCCGATCTGGTTGGCCGTGGCCTCCAGGACCGGGATCGTAGCCGGCTCAAACCAGTTGGGCTGGGCGTGCAGCAGGGTCAACAGGCCCAGGAGCCCCTCGCCGTGAAGGATGGGGATGACGAGGGCCGAGCGAGCCGTATAGGGCTGGTCAGGGAGTTGCAACCAGCGGGGATCGGTGGCGGTGTCGCGCACCCAGCCCACCTGCCGCTGCTGGCGCACCCAGCCCGCGAGGCCGTGATCCAAGACGGTGTGAATGAGTTGCTGGCGGTAGTCGCTATCGGCCTCTTGGCGAGTCAGGATCGCGGCTTCGATGCGGCCGTGGTCGTCGAGGAGGAAAATGCTCCCCTTATCCGCCGCCACTAGGGTCGCGGCCAAGTCCAGAACTCGTTGCAGAAAGTGCTCCCGGGCGTGCTCACCGGTCTGGGAGCGGGCGATCGCCACAAACTCGGCCAAGAGCGTGCGTTGCGCTGCCAAGACTTGGTGCTCCCGGCGGAGGCTAGCAACTTCAGCCCGCAGGCCTTCGAGTTCCTGCTGGCAGGAATCGGCGTCAGAGTTGGTGCAGTCCTGGCCCATGAGAGTGACGGTTCTAAGAAGACCGACACGCTAGCAAGAAGCCGACCAGCCCAGGATCGCTAAGCCAGCGTCAAGGTTTTCGCAGGTCGTGAAGTAATTCAAGAGGCCGGTCATCGACATCGTATCGCGAATATTATCCGATAAACCAACGAGTACCAGCCGACCCTGCTTGGCGGCTGCCTGACGGTACAAGGACAAAAGCATCCGTAGGCCGGCACTGGACATATAACTCACTTGCGTGAAATCCAGCACGATCTTCTCGCCGGTGGTGGCAAAGGGCAACATATATCGCTGAATCTCAGCAGCCGTGCTCGCATTGACATCCCCCTGGAGGGCCGCAATACGAATATCGGCGCGCGTGGCGATCTGGATCTCCATAAATCAATTGGTCAGCGAGCAGTCGCGCAATTACTAACCATCAATACTAGCCCGGTTCGTTCAGAGAACTGAGGGTTCGCTTCAGAATCAGGGCATGACTTTGAAGTTGATGGGCTCGCCAACGGTCGCCGAGGACCCGGTAAACCTGGCTGAGATTCTGGAGCTGAATCGCGGCCCCAAAGCGATCGCCCAGCTCGCTTTTGAGATCGAGGGCGTGCTCGTAGGCGGTGAGGGCCTCCGTGGCGTTGCCGAGGCTGTAGTGGGCGTTGCCGAGGCCACTCCAGGCGATCGCCGCATAGTAGTCATCCTCCTGGGCCCGAGCAATGGCCAGGGCCTCGCGGTAATCCTGGAGCGCCCGCTCATTGTTGCCCAGACGGTCATAGAGACGAGCGCGGCGAGTGAGGGCCGCCGCCAAGCTCATTGGGGGCGGACTGCTGGCTCGGTGGGTATGGTGGAGGAGGTCCAGGTACTGGTGGTAGTACGCGAGGGCCGCCTCGTCCTGGGCCAAGGCCTCGCAGGCCTCCGCGAGCCCCAAGAGCGATCGCGCCTGACTGAGGGGGTCTCCTAGGGCAACTTGCAAGGCCAGGGCCCGTTGGTAGGCGGCTTGGGCCTGGGTGTATTGACCCAGGGAGAAATAAGCCTGGCCTAAGTGTGTCCAAGTGTTGGCGGCGCTGAGGCGATCGCCCACGGCTTCGGTCAAGGCCAGCTGCTTTTGGAAGTGGTCGATGGCGAGCTTGACCGCCAGGGAATACTCCCCCTGGCTGTGGTGGCTCGGGGGGAGCAAGGGGCGCTCGAGCCGAGCTTCCTGCCCCACCCGACTCCGGGGGCGATCGCCCTGGGGCCCTAGGTAACTTTCCCGCCGCAGGGCCAGGGCCTGGTGGGCCCGTTGTAGCGCCGTCTCATACTGCCCCAAGGACTGGCAGGCCACACTGAGGCTATCGAGGGTATGGGCTTCGCCCTGAGGATCTCCCACCTCCTGGTAGAGGGTCAAGGTCTGCTGCCAGATTTGCCGGGCCGTGTGAAATTGGCTGGCTTGGTAGCACTCACTGCCCTGCCGAAAGAGGCGATCGGCTGCCTGCATGAGCGGAGCCGTTGCCGGAGCTAGGGGAGTGGAGCGGCCCGGGGCGTAGGCCGGGTGAAGCTTTAAGTGGTTCAGCAAGTCCTCGAGGCGTTCGACCTCGACCTGATCACCGCGCTGCCGCCGTTCCCGGACCAGTTGCCGGAGAGTCTGATCGAGGCCCTGATCCAGGAGCTCGGGATGACTGGCCAGAACCGCTTGCTCGTGGCCGGGCTGACAGTCCAGGAGGGCATTGGCGAGCTTGAGGTAAGCCTGATAACGTCGGGGGCTCATGGCAAAAGCAGGCAGCGCAGCGGCGGGTCGCTCCCTGAGGAGAGGAAAGGCTAAAAGCCGCTAGACTAGCAGTTTCCCATGTTTTATGCCACCCCCCAGGCGGGGTCCAAACCGCTAGAGTTGAGATGACAAAACCGATTCGGGGAATTGTGGCGGCTGGCGATCGCCGCACGGCCGCCGCTGGGCAGGCGATCCTCGCCGCTGGCGGCAATGCCTTTGATGCAGCCGTGGCCGCCGTGCTCATGGCCTGCGTGGTCGAGCCGACCTTGACTTCCTTAGCCGGGGGCGGCTTTTTGCTGGCCCAGACAGCCGCCGGAGACCGTTGGCTCTTCGACTTCTTTACCCAAACGCCCCAGCAGCCGCGCCCGGTGGCTGACCTCGATTTTTACCCCGTGGCCGTGGACTTTGGCGACGCGCAACAGCTCTTCCATATCGGCCTGGGGACGATGGCCGTGCCGGGAACCGTAGCCGGCCTCTGGACCGTGCAGAAGCGCCTGGGCCGGTTGCCCCTGCGGGAGGTGGCGCAACCGGCGATCGCCGCTGCCCGTCAGGGGGAGCCCTTGAGCCCGTTTCAGGATTTTTGCTTTCACCAGTTGCTGGCCCCGATCTTGCTCGCGACCCCCGCCAGCCGCCGTCTCTTTGCCCCTCAGGGGTCCTTGCCCCGGGCGGGGGAGGTGTTGGCCTTGCCGGACTTGGCCGCCAGCCTGGAGCAGTGGGTGCAGGAAGGACCGCGCGGGTTTTATCAAGGGGCGATCGCCCAGCAGCTCGTGGCCGACTGCCAAGCCCAAGGAGGTCACTTGACCCAAGCTGACTTGCAGAACTACCAGGTCCAAATCCGTCCCCCCTTAACCTGTCACTATCGCGGCTGGCAGCTCTTGACCAATCCGCCCCCCAGTTCCGGGGGAGCCCTGATGGCCTTCACCCTGCAACTCTTGGCGGCGATCGACCTTGCGGCCTTGCCCTGGGGTAGCGCTGCCCACCGCCAGGCCTGGGCTCAGGTGATGGCCCTGACCAACGAGGCCCGGGCCACGGGCTATGACCGCTACCTCTACGAACCTGGCTGGGCAGACCAATTCCTAGCAGCGCCACGGTTGGCCCCCTACCAGCAGCGGTTCGGGGACTATCTGAACAAGTGGGGCAGCACGACTCACATCAGTGTCCTAGATGCCGAGGGCAACGCTGCCAGCGTCACGACCTCCAACGGCGAGGGCTCGGGCTATGTGATCCCCGGTACGGGGATCATGGTGAACAATATGCTGGGGGAGGCGGACTTGAATCCTTTGGGCTTTCACCAGTGGCCGCCTCAGCAGCGTCTGTCGTCGATGATGGCTCCCACCTTGGTCTTGCAAGGGGGCCGACCCGAGGTGGTGCTGGGGTCTGGGGGCTCCAATCGCATCCGCACGGCGATCGCCCAGGTACTCTCCAATCTCCTGGACTACCAGCAGTCCCTGCCGGAGGCGGTGGCCCGGCCGCGGGTGCATTGGGAAGCAGGGACCTTCAACCTGGAACCGCCCCACGGCGAACCCCTCGACCCCGCCAGCTTACCGGCGGGAACGGTGGTGTTGCCCTGGCAGCAGCCGAGTATGTTTTTCGGGGGAGTTCATGCGGTGGGGCGGAATCTGGCGGGGGAATTCCAGGGGGCCGGCGATCCCCGGCGCGGCGGGGCTGTGGCGATCGCCTACCAGGAAGGCCCTTAAAGCCTTGCGATCCAGGGATTGCTTAACCTTGTCTCCCGCCGAAGGCCTGGGGAAACGAGCGACCCGCCCTAGCCACTGCCGAGCACAAAGAGGCTCACGAGGGTGCCGCTGTTCCAGAGGCTGTGCAGGAGCATCGGCGCCAAGAGGCTCCGTGATCGCGTGTACACCACCCCCAGCACCAGACCGAGGGCCAGCAGGGGCAAGACTTCCGCCAGGCTGAGGTGGGCGATCGCAAAGATCAAGCTACTCACCAGAATCGCTGGCGTTACGGACAGGTAGCGCGTCAGGGATGGCAGCAGGAAGCCCCGGAAGATAAGTTCTTCAAACAGGGGCGCGGCGATCGCCGCTGTGCCAAAAAAGATCGCCAAGGCCACCTGGTCCTGGGCCTGGAGGGCCAGCAAGATCAGAGGATTGCTGCCCCCCCGGCCCTGCCAGAGCTGCTGGTTGAGCAACGAGACCACCAGCACCAGGGGAACTGCGATTAAATACCCCCCCAGACCCCAGAGCGGCCAGGAACTCCACCCACGCAGGCGAAACCAGTCGGGGGGCAGGGGTCGGTAGGCGCGGATCGACCCGTAGAGCACCCCCAGGGCCCCCGCCGCCAGGAGGAGATAGCTGATCAGGATGTAGACCGCCCGCAGTCGCACATCTGCCTGACCCAGGGAGAGGCCCAGGACCGAAACGGCCAGCGGCAGCAGCAGCGGCAGCACGAACTGGCCCCAGAAACAAAAGCCAACAATGATCACCTGCCAAGCCGTCTCGCCATCCCAGGGCACAGACCAGACAGACTCCGCATTTCTCGCCAAGATCGCGGTCTCGCGCTGGAAGGCCCACTGGAGCAGCAGGGCGATCGCCAGGCCCACCCCCAAAAGCCCCCCCAGCAGGGGAACCGTGCCGACAACCAACAGCTTCACCACCGCCCGCTGGGCGGCCTGCTGTTGCGCCTGGAGCAGCGCCGCCAGGGCCTCGGGCTGGTCCCGGACCCGGTAGAGACGGCGACGGGCGCGATCGCGAAACCAGCCATGCAAATTGGCCTCGATCGCCGACTCCGCCCGGGCCGTCACCTGGGGCGGCTCCTGCCAGAGGGCCTGAAGGACTTCGGCCGTCGCCATCAGCGCTTCCGTCGGTCCCTGGGCAGCTACCTGACCCCAGGTGGCCTGGGCCGCCGTCTCGTTCGCTTGCTCGGCCTGGAGCAAGCCGATTTCGAGGTCGAGCTGGGCTTGGCGACGCTGGAGGCGACCCTGTTGCGCCTGGACGGCTTGCACGGCCTCCGGGGAGAGCTGCAAGGTCGTCACGGGTTGACCCAACAGCTTGGTCTCGCCCGCTGCCGCGAGCTGGGCGGCCAGCTGGGCCTGCTCTGCCTGAACTTGCCCTCGGGCTTGCTCGTACTGCTTTTGGGCCTTGCCGTAGGGATCGGCCCCGAGGAGGGCTTGTCGCAGGTCGGGGCGCTGGAAGGGGCTGTCCGCTGCCGGTTGCCATGCCGTCGCCCGCAGCACCAAATCCGTTTGGTACAGTTCCAGTTGCGCTTGCACTTGGGGCTCCGAGAAGCTCGCCGTCAGCGCCAAGGCAATGCGCCCCACCGCCAGCACGGTGAGGAAGATCAAGATTAGCCGTTTAATGGTCACAGGGGCAGTGCGGGGAGAGGAGGTGAGGACTTGCGTGCCTCCCTATGATGCCATTGGGCCAAGGTTTGGGAAAGAGCGCGGGCGGGGCCACCCTAAGGGGCGGGCTCGAAGAGCTTGAACACTTGGCGGCAGAACTCTTGGAGGCGATCGCTCACCTCCGCCGCCGGCCGATAGCTGCCCTCGATTTGCCAGCAGCCAATGGTAGAGAGTCGCCAAGCCTCGCCTTCGTGGTTGAAGGCGGCCGTTTCCAAGCCGATCAACCGCTGCTGCCCATCGCTGGGGTCGCGGTAGAACCGGATTTGCACCAAGAGGCTGCGACCCTGAAAGCGGGGACTCCAGCCCGGCAGATGAAAGCCAATGTCGATCGAGTCCGGATCAACCAGCTCCAGGGTTTCAGGTTCATTGAGCCAGGGCTTCAGGTCCGCTCGCGCATCCGGAAACTGGGCCTTAAACAAGGTGACGACGCTGGCGATCTTGGCGGCCAGGTTAAAACTTGTGGCTTGTTCCGCAGCATTCACGCGCTTTCTCCTCAACAATGGCTTAACAAATGAGTTTAACCATTTTGCAAAAACCCTTCCAGGGTGTCTGCTGCATTCTTTACCAGATGTACGCGGCGGCTCACCTTGCAGCGGATATAGAGTTCTCGTTGCGGCTGCTTGCTCCTAAGGTCCTGAGGCGGACTGAAGTTCGCACTACAAACGGCAAACCAACTGTTTAGGGGTGGGCCGGGGCTTGCTGCCAGGCTACTGTGGCCTGAAATCCCTCGACAACACTGTAGCGGGGTTGCCAGCCGAGGTCCTGTTGCAGCTTGCGGCTGTCGGCCACCCAGACGGTGGTATCCCAGTGGCGATCCGGCATCGAGCCCCACTGGGGTTCCGCCGGGATCGCCAGGGTCTGGCGGGCGATCGCCACGATCTCCCCCAGGGTCGTCTGCACCCCCGTCCCGACGTTGTAGACCGCCCCCAGATCGGCCAGGGGTTGGGTGCAGGCCAGCAGGTAGGCCGTCGTTACATCCTCCACATAGATATAGTCGCGGGCAATCTTCGGGTTGACCAACGGCGGCAAGCGCCCCTGCAAGCCCTCCCGGATCAGGGTCGGGATCAGGCGCTTCGGCTCCTCGTAGGGGCCGTAGACCGAGTAGAGGCGCAGGGTGGGTAGGCGGACCTGGTGGTGCTGGGCGGTGTAGCGACAAAAGAGGGTCGCCGCGGCCTTAGCGACGGCATAGTAGCTGTTGGGCTCCAGCCAGGTGGTTTCCACGGGCGCAAAGTCTTTGTAGCCGTACTCCGAGGAGGAGCCCGTATTGACAAAGGCCTCAAACCCAGTTGTCAGGGCCGCTTGCACGAGATTGACCGTGCCGAGAATATTGGTCTGGACGATCTGCCCGACATCGGTTTGATCGGAGTAGGCCCCGTGGACCGCCAGGTGAAAGATCCAGTCCGGCCGGACTGCCTGGACGACCGCCTGCACCCCGGCCGCATCAGCCAGCTCCACGACATGGAGCCGCAGATCGGCCCGCAGGGCCTCAATCCGCCAGGGCCGATACCCAGGCCGCACCAGCAGGTGAACCGCGTGCCCTTCCTGCAACAAGCGGCGCACCAAGTTCGCGCCCACAAAACCGGTTCCCCCCGTGACTAGGACCTGTTTGCTCATGGTGATTCACTCCTGGGTCATGCCCCGCGCTGATTTTGTCCGCACTGCTCCCCACCGATCCGACGATACCGGGTCGCGACCCGCTGAAGGAATGATCACAAAACTTCATACTGGAGGGGAGAGGTTGAAGGAAGGCTTAATTCTCATGCTGCGGCTATTCACTGATTTCGATGGGCCCATTGCCGATGTCTCCGACCGCTACTACCGTGTCTATCAACACTGCCTCGGTCGCTGTCGCCCTCCCGGCCAGGCGATCACCCTCCTGTCCAAGGCTGAGTTCTGGCGCTTGAAGCGGGCGCGGGTTCCGGAGCGGCAGATCGGGGAGCGATCGGGTCTCTCGACGGACCAGGCGCACCACTTTGCTCGCCTGCGCCGCGATACGATCCACGCCCTGCGCTATCTCAACCTCGATACGTTGATTCCTGGGGCCGTGGCAGCCCTGGAGCGTTTGCAGGCCCATGGGGTTGAGCTGGCGGTCGTGACGATGCGGCGCGATCGCGAACTCGCCGTTCCCCTAGAGCGCTACGACCTAGGGCGCTTCTTTCCCCCGGAGCGGCGCTTCTGCATTGGGGATTGGCAGGTACGGCAGCAGGATGTGCAGGAGAAGCCGACGCTGCTCGCGCGGGCCGTGGCCGAGCTAGCTCCTGCGACCCAAGCCTGGATGGTCGGGGACACGGAGGCCGATGTGCTCGCCGCCCAGGCGCAACAGATTTCGATGATCGCGGTGCTCTCGGGGATTCGCGATCGCGAGCAACTCAGCTACTACCAGCCGAATTTCCTGGTCGGCAACCTCGCAGAGGCGGCGGATCTGATTCTTGAAAGGGCCCTCTTGCCCACCCCCTAGCGGAGGAAGGCACTGACCAACCAGAAGAGGAAGAGGGCTACCAGGGCTGCCACCTGCTCAGCCGCCAGGCCGCCATTGCCCACGGGGGTGGTCATTAGGCCTGCCAACAAAAAGCCTAGACCGATCCCCAGCAGCAAGCTCGCCAGGGCCATCAGGAAGGCACGGCCGAAGCGATTCTCCTTCCGGCTCACAAGGTAAATGGTAGCTCCAAAACCCAGGGCCAACACCAGGGAGACTAGGGATTGGGCTTGGGCATCTCCTTGGGCAAAGAAAGTTAAGACGGCGAGGGCGAGAAAGAGGCCGGTCGGGAGCAGGATATCCGCCCGGGTGGGGGTATCCAAAAACGATTGCAGCCAAGCGGGGGGGGCTGCGGTGGGGGCTGCCAGGGGGCTGGGGGGCACATCAGCGCTCCGCTCCGGAAAGCGAATCCGTTCGGGAACCTTGATCTTGCCTTCCTGGCGCAGTTTGAGGCGCTCCATAATGATGGCATCGTAGGCCGCCTCGACGGTCTCGACTAACTTGGTATCGTCTTGGTGCTGTTGGCTCAGGCGAGTCCGAGCGTTCTGGATTTCCTCGAAGGAAGCATCCGGCGCAACGCCAAGTGTTTCGTATGGATTTTGGTTGCTCATTTCCAACTCTTGAGATCCTCCCGTCTCGGCCTGGGACTCCTAAACATGACTCAACCTTACATGACTCGACCTTAAAGCGAGACGGCGACTGAAGACCGTCTCAGGGTTGACAAAAGGCCAATCACAGCCAACCTTAACCCTACTCTCTTCCGTTAGTCTAACCCGAGGCGAGGCAGGCTGGGACCCGCCTGCTGCATCCTCATCATTGTAGGGTAGGCGATCGCGACCTGTGGCGATCGCCATCAGCCCTCACCCTCTTTAGTGCCACCCAATACCAAAACATCCCGCTAAAATAGCTGAGCCCCTAGCCTAGCCTAGCCTTGGCTCCTTGACCGGCCTGAGTAGGGGTGCAGACCAGCCCTCAACCCAGTCTATGATGGCAATAGCTGCGCCGCTTGCATACTCGAACCCGCCGTTGGCCTACACTGGTCTAGTAGAATGCTGGGTACGCGCCCCCGCGACTTCGCAATGCCTTGCCTCCTGAGAGTTCGCCTTCACTGCCGTAAAAAGCTATGGCTACTGCCCCCGCCAAGATTCTTGTTGTTGACGACGACCCGGCGATCCGGAATCTTGTGATTCGTTTTTTGAGCCAGAAGGGCTATCAAGTCGAATCAGCGGCCGATGGGGAGTCTGCCCTCATGAGCTTCGATGCCTTCAATCCCGACCTCGTGATTCTGGATGTCAATCTGCCCGACTCCCTAGGCTACAACCTCTGTGAGCAGATGCAGAGCCGCACCGATGTCTTTGTGCTCATGCTCACCAGCCGCACGGATACCGAGGACAAGGCGATTGGGTTTCGGAAAGGGGCGGATGACTATTTGACCAAACCCTTTGACCTGCTGGAACTGGAATTTCGGGTTGGGGCAATTCTAAAGCGTCAGCGAGCCGTGACGAATGAGCCGGATAACCAGGCGATGGTGTTCGGCCACCTGACGATTGATCCGGAGCGGCGGGAGGTGCGAGTCGATGACAAATCAGTGCCGCTCACGGCCCTGGAGTTTGATCTCCTGTATTTCCTAGCCAGCCACCCCGGCCAAGCCCTGAGCCGCCCCAAACTGATCAATGCCGTCTGGGACTACGACCAAATGGTGGGCGACCAGCGCGTGGTCGATGTTCACATCGGGCAGATCCGCAAGAAGATCGACATCGACGGCTCCAAGCCTTCGCTGATCAAGACGGTGCGCGGCTACGGCTACCGCTTTGAAATCCCTGGCCCGGAAGAAACTCCGGGTTAGGATCGGGGGATGCCCCGTAGGGGCCTTGGCGGGCTGAGCTTTCATCAGCCCGCCACCGTGGCGATGCTGGGGCCCCAGCTAGCTGCTGCTGGACTCCCTCGCCGGGGCTTCTTCCGAGGCCTCAGCGGGCTCGGCCGTTGTCGTCGCCCCCGGGTCCGTTGGGGGCGCGGCAACCTCACCATCGGCTGCTTCCAGGCGAGCCTGCATTTTGATCGTATTCTCGACCTTCTCTGCCTCCCGCTTGAACTCGTTTTGAAATTCGCTGGAGGCCTCTTGGAAGCTGCGAATCGCTTTGCCGAGACTGCGACCAATTTCCGGGAGCTTTTTGGGCCCGAAAATAAGGAGCGCTATGACAAAAATGAGCGCCATTTCGGGCAAACCGATACCAAAGATATTCATGGGATGTTTTGCGAGTACAAGCTAGGAGGTCGCCGGACGGCCTGACAGGTCTCGATCGGAGAGGGGGCTGAGTCTGGTAAAACCCAACAGCAGCCGGGTTGCGTTGGGTTTCCTGCGGTTCAACCCAATCTACAGGTTATCAAGGGTTGTCGGCTTGGGGACGGGCCCTCAGGGAGGTAGCCTAAGGCTGAACCTCTCACGTTAACATGGCAAACAACCCCCGGGGAGCGGGGGCTGTCATGGAAGAGGCCCAGGGCCTCGAGTCGGCGAGGGTTAGCCGCCCCAGTTGAGGTCGAAGCTGGTCAGGATCAGATCGGCGTTGTAGATCTGCAAGATGATCAGCAGGAAGACGAAGAATAGACCCATGAAAACGGCCATCAGCGGCGTTGTTCCCCAGCCGGGGACAACTTTGCCGTACTCCGAGTTCAGGGGCTTCAGGCGATCGCCCAACCAAGTACGCTGTGCCATAGGTTTCTCAGTCCGTCGGTGTGCTAACTGTCTTTGTTAAAGTTCCGCAATATTATTATAGAGGAAGACGGAAACCCAGCTTTAGGCGCAACTATGGAAAATTCAATGGTTTTGATCCTCGGTATCGGGGCCCTGGTGATTGCGGTCACGGCCTACTCGATCTACCTCTCCTTCGGGGCGCCGGCGGCCGAATTGGGCGACCCCTTTGAGGATCACGAGGACTAGCCCCCCGCGATCGCCCCCAAGCTCACGGCCGTGGCGATCGCCCAGGCATCCACCAGCAGCAACAAGCTGGCACAGCCGAGCAGGAGGCCATACATCCACGGTTGCGCTAGGGGGCGGACATCTGTTAAGTCAAGCTGAGTCTGGGCCTGGATCAGGCGGGTGAGGCGAGCGAACCCCGCCACCCGCATGGGCAACAAGTAGGCACGCGATTGCTCCGCCGTCACAAAGTAGTAGACGAGCCCCCCTTGGCCCGTCGTCCGCAGCTTGAGCGCCGCAATGTCCGTCCAAGCGAGGGCCCAGCCCCGCCGGAAGGGAACGGGCCACCAGGGGGGGGAGGTCACGCGAATTCCCTGGTCATCCACAATCACCCGCTCGCTCAGCATCCCGTAGAGGAGAAGGAAGCCTAGGGCGATCGCCAAGCCTAAGCCCGCAGGCGGGAGCGGCGCCGCTGTCACCGCCGCTAGAAACGGTAGCGGCAGGGTCAAGGCCAGGTACAGCAGCAGCAGCGTGATCCGGATTAGCGGGGAGATCCGAAAGGTTGCGGGCAAATCAACGGGGGTCGTCGGCGTGATCGGTGTCATGGTCGAACCGCAAGGGGCGATGGTGTGGTGCAATTCTGCAAGTCCTGAGACCCTGGGGACAAGAGGGCAGGAGGGAGCCGGAGCACCCCAGCCCTCCTACCGCTCTCCGAAGACCACCGACTAGCTAGCCGGCTGCCACTGGGGCTGGTCGCCCTGGCCCCAGAAGCCCTCGTACTTGGTCACTTCCACATCCCCGAGAACCTGAGTCTGGCAGGACAACCGCAGGCCACGGGCGGCGGAGTGGGGGGGCAGCCCGAGGCGGGCCTTTTCGCGCCAACTGGCCTCCGAGACCTCCCCCTGGACCGCGACGGCACAAGTGCCGCAGGTTCCGAGACCGTGGCAATTCAGGTTTTTTGCCGCGCCGTTGTAAACCTCGATACCATGCTCTAATAGAACGTTACGGAGGTTTGCGCCGCGATCGCAAGTAAACGTCTGACCCTGGGCTTTTACTGTCGGCATAGTTCGGTGTGTCCTCTCAATACTCCTACTGTTAACTAGTGTAACGCTCGCTTCCCCATGACCACGGCACCACGGATCTGGCTCTACGACACCACCCTCCGCGACGGCGCTCAGCGCGAAGGCCTGGCCCTCTCTCTGGACGACAAGCTACGCATTGCTCGCAAACTCGACGATTTGGGCCTTCCCTTCATTGAAGGGGGCTGGCCTGGAGCCAATCCCAAGGATGTGCAATTTTTCTGGAAACTGCGGGAAACGCCCCTGAAACAGGCCGAAGTTGTCGCCTTCTGCTCCACCCGTCGCCCCCAGGTCGCCGCAGAAAACGACAAAATGTTGCAGGCGATTCTGGCGGCCAATACCCTCTGGGTCACGCTGTTTGGCAAATCCTGGGATCTCCACGTCACCGAGGGCTTGCAGACCACCCTGGCGGAAAACTTGGCGATGATCGGTGATACCATTGCCTACCTGCGGAGCCAAGGTCGCCGCATCATCTACGATGCCGAGCACTGGTTTGATGGTTACAAACAAAATCCTGACTATGCTCTGGAGACGCTGGCCACGGCCCTGGCGGCCGGGGCCGACTGGCTGACCCTCTGCGATACCAATGGCGGCACGCTGCCCCAGGAAGTGAGTACCATTACCACCGCCGTCGTCGCCGCCTTTCCCGTCCTAGCGGCCCCCGGACCAGGGCCGAAGTTGGGCATTCATACTCACAACGATGCGGGCACAGCGGTGGCTAATGCGATCGCCGCTGTCCAGGCCGGAGCCCAGATGGTCCAGGGCACGATCAACGGCTACGGCGAGCGTTGTGGCAATGCTAACCTCTGCACCCTGATCCCCAACTTGCAGCTCAAGCTGGGCCACCCCTGCATTGAACCCGACCAACTGTCGCAGTTGACGGCTGCCAGCCGCACGATCAGCGAAATGGTCAACTTGGCCCCCGATGACCATGCTCCCTTTGTAGGCCGCTCTGCCTTTGCCCACAAGGGCGGCATCCATGTTTCGGCCGTCGCTCGCAATCCCCTCACCTACGAGCACATCGCCCCGGAGGCCGTGGGCAATGAGCGCCGGATCGTGATCTCCGATCAGTCGGGCCTGAGCAATGTGCTGGCCAAGGCTCGGAGCTTCGGCCTGGAGCTGGAGCCCCAAGACCCCACCTGCCGCCAGATTTTGCAACAGTTGAAGGAGCTGGAGAACAATGGCTATCAGTTTGAAGCGGCCGAAGCCAGCTTTGAACTCCTGATGCGGCGGGCGCTGGATTGCCGACCGGATTGGTTCCGGATCGAGGGCTTCCAAGTGACCTGCGACATTTTGCAGGGGGCGAGTAATCCCTATAAAAATGCTTTGGCAACGATCAAAGTGGAGGTGAAAGGCGAAGAAATGCTGGAGGCGGCTGAGGGCAATGGTCCGGTGTCCGCCCTGGATGCGGCGCTCCGGAAGGCCTTGGTCAAGGTCTATCCTGAGATTGCTGACTTCCACCTGACGGATTACAAAGTCCGCATTCTCGACGGCCATGCGGGGACCTCAGCGACCACGCGGGTGCTGATCGAATCCAGCGACGGGGAGCAGCGCTGGACGACGGTAGGCGTTTCAACCAACATCATTGATGCGTCCTATCAAGCCGTGGTGGAGGGGATTGAATATGGGTTGTTGTTGCGATCGCGCTCAACCCAGCCCCTTACTCCCCTGGCTTCCCGCGCCTAGGCTGCCTCAGGCGCTAGCATAGCGGTAGCATCCCTGGCCTAAGGCCCAGGCCAGCGGGTGGAGGAAAAAAAGCGCGGCTCTCCTGAATTTTGAGCGCTGGTTCCAGGAGCAGAGTGTAACCCTCTATCGCTACGCGACGCTAGCGCGAACAGGGTTACGGGGTCCACTCTACGAGAAGCCGCTGCGCGTTTATATCCCCCGGCCCCTGCTCCCAAAACTGGGAGCAGGGGAGCTAGAAGCCCCGCTCTCGACTTAGGAGAGCGGTTGGGGTGAAGGCTAAGCTAAGGAGTACCAACATCCTGCGTAAAACTTCGTTCACCCCTCGGCAGCTTCAGCGTTTGCCAAAACTGTCTTTTGAGGGCCAGCGCGCGCTTGAGGCCCGTAATTCTTTCGGGTCTCTGGCTCCACACTCACCGTCCCTCACACCCCTACCGCTACTCGCTCCAGAGCTGTTATGAAGTTGACATTACGGTTGAGATTACGAGGGATGAGGTTTTTCGCGCGCTTGCTGCCCATGGAGCGCGCGGCTTTTGCGGCGATGGGAGTGCTGGCCCTTGCCTTAGCGGGGGTGGTGTTTGCGGGCGATCGCGCCCAGCCCCGCTTGCTGGCCTTCAGTTGGGCGGACCAGCGCGTGGGGCGTGGCGATGATAGCTTTACGCTGACCTTTGACCAGCCCATGGCTTGGGAGACGGTCGTGGCAGGCCTAGAGATTGATCCGCCCCTGCCGGGCAAAATCAGTTGGGCCGGTCGCACCCTGGCCTATACCCTGACTGATTTGCCGGCCTATGGTACGGACTACACCCTGCGCCTAGAGGCGGCCGAAGCACCGCCGCGATCGCCCCAGCAGTCGGCGCGGTTGCTGCCACCCCGGGAAATGAGCTTCACCACCCGCGATCTGACCTTTGCCTACCTGGGCCTGGAGGGCGAGGCGGCCGGTCGTCTGATCTTGCGGAACGAGACCCGCGACCAGACGATCGAACTGACGCCTGGGGATCTGGTGGTCACGAACTTTGAGCCCTATGCCAGTGGCGATCGCATTCTCTTCTCAGCCTATGAGCGTCACCAAGGCCAAGGAGTCGCCGAGCAGCAGCTCTACACCGTCAGCACCGGCCTGGGTCGCGGGTCCCGGCGCGAGCGTCCTGGCCGCATCGAACTTCTCCTCGCAGCGGACGAGCACCAGAACCTGAACTTTGATTTGGCCGCCCAAGGCGAGATCGCCCTCGTGCAGCGGGTCAACCGCCGCAACCGTGAGGAGGCTAGCCTCTGGGTGTTGCCCCCAACGGGAGCGCCCCGCTCCCTCGGGGTGCAGAGCAATCGCTTTAAGCTCACCCCGACGGGCGATGCGGTGGCGATCGCCCAAGAGCAGGGAGTCGCCCTGGTTCCCCTGCTGCAATCGGCAGGAACCTGGCAATTTTTTCCCGGCTATCAGGCAGTGTTGGCCTTCTCGCGGCAGGATACCCGGACGAAGGTGATGGTCCGCGACAACCGCGATCGCACCCAGTCCCTCTACCTCCTCCAGGGCAACGGCCGAGCCACGGAGTTGATGCAGACCCAGGGGCGTTTCCTGGACTGTGCCTTTGAGCCCCGCCGGGAAACCTATCTTTACTGCCTGCACACGGAGCCCCCGGAGTCTGAGGCGAGCGGTGACAGCCATTTTCTCAGCCTGGTAGAGGTGGCCGGAGCCGAATCCGTCCCGCTCATTGCCCTGACGGACGATCCCAACGTCCGCATGAGCCTATCGCCTGACGGTCGCGCCCTGCTCTTCGATCAAGTCCTGCGCTCCGAGCCCGCATCCGAGCTGGCCGACCCAGAAATTCTGGGCACGATCTGGTCCCTGAAGTTGCCAGACCTCAGCGGTCCTCGGGCCTATGTCAATTTCCAGCCCCCGCGCGAGGTGGGGGCAGGGGTTGATCCCCGTTGGCTGCCGTGATCGACTCTCGGCCCTGGCCGTTAGCGCCGTACCAGGCGGGCTGCTCCTGCGGCTTGTCGGGGAGCGGCGCTGGCGAATCTCTGAAGGTTCGTCCGGGGCGGGCGCGGAGCCTCCCACCAAATCAGCTAAAATTCATGCCGTGACTGCTAGCGGCTAGAGCCTGTGACTCAGACTTCCCCCGATACTTCGCTGCAAGCCCAACCCCCATCGCGGGCCTTCCGGCCCCTCGCCTGGTTGTTCGGCCTGTTGGTGCGTCTGCTCCTGTTAGGAATTTTGGGCAGTGCTGGGGCCGCCGCCGGGATTCTCTGGGCGATCAACCAGCCCCGAGACACGGCGGCCAAGCCCTACTTCCTCACGGCTTGGGAGAATTGGCAGACTCCCGACTTGGCCGCCGTGCCCACGCCCCTGCCCTCCCCGACTCCCACCGCCCCGCCATCACCACCGCCGGGAACTGTGACCCCGGAGCAGCGCCGTCAACTCGAACAGCAGGTGCTCGGTTTGCGCCAGCAGTTTGAAGGGGTCTTCACTGACACCGAGGCCCTGGAAGAGCGCTTCGGTCTCGAGGCCGGCGACCAGACCCTGCCCGATCGCCTCGAGGCCCTGCGGCAACGGGTTCGCACCCTTCCCCCAGCTCCGGAGCCACCGCCGCCGGAGTTGCCCCCCCTGGCTAGCAATGCCAACTTGCGCTTGGGGCAGCGCTTGCGATCGCCCTACGATCTTGATTCGCTCCTGGCTGAAGACGACACCATCTCCGACCAAGGCCAGCGCCAGCTCTTTCATCTCGTCCAGGAGTTACGCAAATACCCCGGCGCGACGGTTCGCATCGGGGTTCACCTTGATCGGGGCGAGGCGCCGGCAACCCAGCGTCAGCGCTCCCTAGAATTGGCAGGGGTTCTGGAGCAGTACTTGCGGCGGGAACTGCCGGAGAGCGATCGCTACACCTGGATTCCGATCGGCTTTGGCGACTCTCGGCCCCTCGTTCCCAACGACACCGCCGCCAACCGCCAGCGCAATCGGCGGGTGGACATCGGCGTGGATTAAGGCCCAGGAACGATGGTTAACGGGCCAGATGGAATAAATCTTCTAGGCTGGCTTGGAGCTCGATCTGGAGGCTCGCTAGGGTCTGATCCGGGTGCAGGGTAAACTGCCAAACGACATTGAGGCTGAAGCAGGGCGCGTGAACCTGGCCGCGAACCTGGATCGCTTCGCCGCAGTACTGCGCTGACTGGGGCTGGCAGCGAAAGCCGGCGGCCTCCTGTTGGAGATAGTGGGCGATGGCCGCGGGCCCCTGCACGGGCTCCTCAAAGGGGGGTCGCAACTGACCGGCCGGGGCAAACAATTGGGCGACGGTCTCAAAGTCACCCCCATTGAAGGCTTCAAAGTAGCGGCTGAGGGTGGGCACGAGTAGATTGGGCAGCGTCTGCGGGGCGATCGCAGTCGTCATCAGCGAATCTCCAAACGTGAAGTGCAGTCAAGTCTCGGTTCCCGGGGCGGCGGCTCTCGGTCGCTGGAGCGCTAACGCTCCGCCTGGGACAAGGGTGGGGGAGCCTATCCTGCCCCCCTGGCCGGCTCAGAAGCCTGTGCTAGGGTTGAACCAGGCAGATAGCAAGCGCTGATGCCCAGGGCTGCCGTAAATCGGCAACCGACCAGGCATCAGCGGGAGAGTGTAGTTCAGCTAGGGAGAAGGCCAGGGCTGGCTCAAAGCCCGTCCCTGGCAAGCGTTAACCCTTAGGCGAGGGGGTCAACGCCCATGTTGACGACCACAGCGCGCAGCACAGCGATCTGCTGACCGAATTCGAGGCGCTGGAGCGCGGTGAAGGCGCGGTTCGTGATTTCGTTCATGCTGTAGGTGATCGGCACGGGGGCGACGATGCCTTCGGTCATCAGTTCCGAGAGGCGATACCAGAAAGCCAGCTTGGTGTTGACGCTGAACACACCGTAGGCACGGCTGACCGGCGAGCTTACCTGATTCACTAGGTCACGCATCGCTTGCATTTGCTCACCGTGGGACATCGCTTTGAACTGCTCGAGCAAGCCTTGGGCGAACTGGAGGCGAGCTGCGCCCGGAGCCGCCGGGGTGATGGAGCGACCCATTTGGGTGTAGGCGAACCAGAGCAGGGCGAGTTGGTCATCAGCACCGAGGCGCTTGATCTGCGCGGTAACGGTAGCGACAGCAGTAGTAGCAGGCGTCGCGGTGGAATAATTGGCTGTTGTGAAAGTCATGGTTTCCGTTTGGTTACGTTGCAGGAAGGCGCTGAGGTCGCGAGCAGGTGAACTACTCGTCTCGTCCTTGCATTGATTACAGTATGCAAACTTTTGTAAAGAAATGCAAACAAGACTTGCCTATACTTTTCATAAGTGCTCCTTAATCAATTGCGATCCATGTCACAGCCAACCCCACTGCCTCTGAATAGCGATCGCCTCAAGCAGCAGGCCCTGGCCCTCGGTTTCCACCAGGTCGGCATCGCTCGGGCCGTTGACCCAGACCGAGATGACACCCTCGCTCGCGATCGCCTCCAGGCCTGGCTCGCCCTCGGCTACCACGCCGACATGGCCTGGATGCAGAACCCAAAACGCCAAGACCTCCAGCAATGCCTGCCGGGGGTGCAGTCCGTCATCTGTGTCGCCCTCAACTACTACACGCCGCACTCCCACTCCCCCCACCCAGAGCACGGCAAAATCTCCCGCTACGGCTGGGGGCGTGATTACCACTTAGTCATGCACAAGCGGCTCAAGGCCTTCTGTACCTGGCTCCAGGCCCAGGGGGAGGGCCTCCAGACTCGTTATTATGCCGACACTGGGCCGGTGGCTGATAAGGTCTGGGCCGAGCGGGCCGGTCTGGGCTGGATCGCTAAAAATGGCAACCTGATTAGCCGCGAGTATGGGAGCTGGCTCTTTCTCGGCGAAGTGCTGACCAATGCAGCCTTGACGCCCGATGCCCCCCACAGCCAGCACTGCGGCACTTGTACCCGCTGCCTGGAGGCCTGTCCCACGGGGGCGATCGCCCAGCCCTTTGTGGTCGATGCCAACCGCTGCATCGCTTACCACACGATCGAAAACCGGGCTGCCGAATTGCCAGCGGCGATTACCCCCCATCTTCAGGGCTGGGTCGCTGGCTGCGATATTTGCCAGGATGTCTGCCCCTGGAATCAACGCTTTGCCCAAGTCACGGATATTGCGGACTTCCACCCCTATCCTGACAATCTTGCGCCACACTTAAAAGAGTTAGCGGACCTGTCCGAGGCCGACTGGGATCGCCGCTTCCGAGCCTCGGCCCTGCGCCGCATCAAACCGGCCCTGTGGCGACGCAATGCCCGCGCCAATCTCCAGCACCGCCAACCTGATGAGTCCTGAATCCTAGGGGAGGGGAGCGGGCGATCGCCCTCCCCCAGCCATCATGCCGATTCAACTCGCCCTCTTCGACTTCGACGGCACGATCGCCGACACCCATGGCAACTTCATCGCCATCCTCAACCGCCTGGCCGACGAATTTGGCTACCCGCCCGCCAGCCCCGCTGAGGTCGAGCGCCTACGGGGCTTGAGTTCACGCCAGATCGTCCTCCAGTCCAAAATTTCCCCCTTTAAGATTCCCTTCCTGCTGCGGCGGGCCAAGGAGGAGCTGGCGAAGGAAATAGCCAGCGTCGCCCCGATCGCCGGCATGGAAGCCGTGCTGCGCTCCCTACCGGCCTCCCTCCGCCTCGGCATTCTCACCTCCAATTTAGTGGTGAATGTCCAGGCCTTTCTTGAGGGCCATCAACTGCAAGATTGCTTCGAGTTCATCCACTCCGACAGCACCCTCTTTGGCAAGGACCGCCTGATCCGCCGCATTCTCGCCCATCTCTGCCTCACCTCAGCGGACCTGGTCTACATTGGCGACGAAACCCGCGACATCGACGCCGCCAAACGCTGTCAGGCCGCCGCGATCGCAGTCACTTGGGGCTTCAATGATGCGGTGGTTCTGGGGGAGCACCAGCCGGATTTTCTCGTCCACACCCCGGCTGACTTGGCGGCGGCTCTGCACCACCTGGCCTTGTCGGTGGATTGTGAAGATTGTTAAAGTGGCTACGGCGGACTGTAGGCATCCTCATGTTGCGACTCGAACGAATCAGCAAGATTTACCCCACTGGCGAAGTGTTGAAAGATGTCACCTGGGAGGTGAAGCCGGGCGATCGCATCGGCCTCGTGGGCGTCAATGGCGCGGGCAAATCGACCCAGTTGAAGATCATCAATGGCGATATCGAGCCCACGGCGGGGGAAGTCATCCGGCCGGCCGATCTCCACGTCGCCTACCTGAGCCAAGAGTTTGATGTCGAGCATGGGCGCACGGTGCGCGAGGAACTGTGGCGGGCCTTTGCCGTAGCGGCGGAGATTCATGACCAGATTCTCCACGTCACCCACGCCATGGAGTCGGCCGACCCAGACCAGTTGGAAGACCTGATCCACGACCTGGATCGCTGCCAGCGTCAGTTCGAGGGCCTGGGGGGCTATAGTCTGGAGGCAGAAATCGAGAAGATTTTGCCGGAGCTGGGGTTTGAGCCGGAGGATGGCGATCGCCCCGTCAGCGCCTTTAGCGGCGGCTGGCAGATGCGGATGGGACTGGGGAAAATCCTGCTCCAAAATCCCGACCTCCTGCTCTTGGACGAGCCCACCAACCACCTCGATTTGCAGACCATTGAGTGGCTGGAGACTTACCTCAAGGGCCTAAATACGCCCATGGTGATCGTCTCCCATGACCGCGAGTTTCTCGACCGCCTCTGTACCCAAATCGTCGAGACCGAGCGGGGGGTTTCAACCACCTACCTCGGCAACTACTCAGCCTACTTGACCCAAAAAGTTGAGACCCAAGCCACGCAACAGAGCACCTACGAGCGCCAGCAAAAAGAAATCGCCAAGCAGCAACAGTTCGTGGAGCGCTTCCGGGCCAGCGCGACCCGCAGCACCCAGGCCAAAAGTCGCGAAAAGCAGTTGCAAAAAATGGAGGTCCTCGAGGCGCCAACGGCCAGTCTGCGGGCTCTGCATTTCCGCTTTCCCCCGGCCCCCCGCAGTGGCCGCGAGGTGGTGGAGATCCAGAATCTCACTCACAGCTACGGCGAGAAGATTCTATTTTTGGGGGCGGAATTGTTGATCGAGCGGGGCGATCGCATTGCCTTCCTCGGCCCCAATGGCTGTGGCAAATCCACCCTGCTCCGCTTCATCATGGGCCTGGAGCCCTACGATGAAGGCACGGTCGCCTTGGGTAAGCATAATGTGATTCCGGGCTACTTCGAGCAAAACCAAGCTGAAGCCCTGGATCTCACCAAGCGCGTCCTGGACACGATCCACGACGAAGTGCCGGACTGGAAAAATGAGGAGGTGCGAACCCTGTTGGGGCGGTTCCTGTTCAGCGGCGAGACGGTGTTCAAGCCCGTGGCAGCCCTGAGCGGCGGTGAAAAAGCGCGTCTCGCCCTAGCAAAGATGTTGCTGCGGCCTGCCAACCTGCTGATCCTGGACGAGCCGACCAACCACCTCGATATTCCGGCCAAAGAGATGCTGGAAAATGCCCTCCAACATTACGACGGCACAGCGATCTTGGTCTCCCACGACCGCTATTTCATCTCTCAAGTCGCTACCAAGATTGTGGAGATCCGCGATGGCGAGTTCCGGGTCTATCGCGGCGACTACCACTACTACTTGGACAAGCTGGAGGAAGAACGCGAGCAGGAACACCAGCGCCAAGCAGCAGACGAGCAAGCAGCGAAGCAGGCGGCGAAGCGCGCCAAACAGCGCGAGAAGGAGCAGGCTCGCAAGCAACAAAAGAAAGCGGCGGTGTCCTGAGGTCAAGAACCCTCCGCCGCCCCCTGCCCTGGCTGCGAACCGCCCGGCTCGCTCCGGGCAGGACCCGGGCTGGTGTGAACCTTGCCCCGACCGCGAGACCCTGTACCAAAACGAGGGCGGCCAACACAAGGGCGGCGAGGAGGGACGGGGTCTTCGCGCTCGATCCCTGCTGAAGTCTGGGTTTGAGGGGATTGTCTCCCTAGGGGGGCGGAGAGACGAGCCGGGGGTGAGCGTTGCTCATCTGGGCTGCTCTCTCAAGCTGAGGGAATGTCAAAGAGCACCGTCGTCATGTAGTGCTCGGCCCAGTCGGCTCCAAAGGCCTTTTCCAGGACCCGGCGCGTCTTATCGTTTTGCTGCTGCTGGGTGCAGTAATGGTGTTGGCCGGCTAAGTTGGCCTCCCGCTCGGCCGCCGTCGCCAGGGCCGGGGTCTGGATCGCGAGTTGGCAATGGGTGGTTAGCAGGCCTTGGGTGTGCTGGAGAAACAGGGCTTCCTCCGCTTGATCCGCTGGCTGCACAAAGAGGCAGTAGTCAGAAAAAATATCCCCCCAGGCGGGCAAGTCGCGCACTTGGGAAAAGCCTGGCGCGGCGGGACGGGCGAGGGCGGCGCGATAGGCGGCGGGGAGTTGTCGATCGGCTTGGGTGGGGGAGAGGTCGGCGATCGCCGCGCTGATGCGGCCCCGGCCCCCCACCAGGTCACAGCCAAACATCGGCAGCGCGTAATCCAGGCGGGGAAACATGACGCAGTGCAGAATATCCAGCACAGTTCCAACCTTGGCCAGCTCGAGGTGCAGCTTGCGAAATTCCCGGCTCTGGTAGCAGCAGTTCTCGATCCGCAGGCGATCGCCCTCAAGCCGCCCCTCAACATAGCCAAACTCCTCGGGCAGCGGGTAAGGCGACAGGTCCAGGTGTTGCTCCCAAGTCGCCACAATAGCAGCCGCCAATTGTTGAATCAAGGGGTGCTGATCGGCACGCAAGCTAGAGGAGGTCGATTCGTGGGGGATAGCAGGCATAGGGTGAAGGTAAGCCGAGCGAGGGACTGATAACGTTATACTGAGGCTGACTTGGCGAGCTTGTCAATACGAGCACGCCTGAATTGGAGGCAAGAATTTCTATGTTCGGTCTCGGTTGGCCTGAAGTGGCGATCATTGCGGCCCTGGGCTTCTTGATTTTTGGTCCCAAGAAGATCCCCGAGCTAGGCAGTGCGCTTGGCAAGACCCTGCGCGGCTTTAAGGAAGAACTCGGCAAGCCCTCCAACGAGGAGCCCGCCGAGGAGCCTGAGAGCGAGGAGCTTTGAGACGGGACCGGGATTTGGGTCGCGGGAGGCTTGGGCAAGGCTGGTGTTGTTGGGTTGTGTCCTGCTTGGGCTGGCTGACGGGGAGCGCTGAAGCGCAACTACGGGCCGGGATTTTTGTTGTGCCGGGCGATCGCCTCGCGTTGCGGGGAAAGTCTCGATTCTGACGCTTTCGACCCTAGGCGCGGTCGATTGGGCCTGAGTTCCTGGGAGGAATTGCGGACAAGGCGGCGGCCCCTGGAACTTGCGATTCTGGTAGAGCTACCCTGTTTTTGAAAATCACCCTCGCTTACTCTAGAGGGGACAAGGCTCTCGGCCGGTGGGCTGCCCCTGACAATGATAGGCTGCTGGCTTGCTCAGGGCTGCTGCTGGAGACCCTACCATGACCACAATTTTTCTGTGCAACCTTTGTTTGAGCGTGATCTGCACCGTCGCGCTCAGTTTTGTGCTAGCCGATTTGTCCGTCAGTCCAGCCGATGCGGGCAAGGCTGAGCGAATGCTGGCCCTCGAGCGCCCCATTGGCTTTGTCGTTAGTCGTCGCCTCTCGCCTCGGGGCGAGCTGGGAGACTTTTAAGCGGGTTAGCGCGATCGGGTTCCAGGCCCACAGAGCACCTGCGGCGGCTCGCCGGGTTCCCAGGTCGGGGCGGGGGGAGGCTCAACCGTGGGGGTCTCCGTTTCACAAAGGCCGGTGATGGTGATGGAATCTCCCGGAGTTCCCATCGCAAATACGCCGCTGACATAGCCCCGGAGCCCCTCGATTTGCGGGACCGCCCGAACCGTCACGCCCTCCCCGGCGACTTCGAGGCTGTAGCGGTAGTGTTCTCCCTCGAGCGGCAGGCTGAGCCCCAGAGGCTCTGGAGTTGTGGCGAACTCCCCCCGCTCGAGGAAGTAGGCCTGTTGGGCCCGAGCCAAGGATGCGACCTTGAGACGGGCTTCTGACTCGCGGGCGCGGTTGGCGGAACTGAGGAAGGACGGCAGGGTGATCGCCGCGATGAGCCCTACCCCGATCAGCCCCAGGCAGCCACAGCCGAGACCGCCAACGATCAGCCCGATTTTAAGGGCCGTGTTTCCCTGGGCGGGCTCGGGGGCAGCGGCAGGCTCGGGGGCAAAGTCGTTGGGCTCATGGGTCATGAGGAAATCCCTGGACTAGCGGGGTTCACGGAGGCCTTGGGGCGATCGCTCCAAGGTCAAGGGCATTTGCAGCGGCGACGCTGGGCGGGGATCATCCAAGTCGCGCAGGTTATCCAAGAGCGCAGCCCGCACCCGTTCCTGGGGCTCATCCGAGAGGAGTAGGCGGAAGTATTCGCGTAGCTGCTGGCGCTGCTCGGAGGTCAGGGCGGGGCTCAGTTGCCGCAACTGGCGGACAGCGATCAGGCGTTGTAGGGGTTGGGGCTGGGTCAGGGCCAGGAGCAGCCGTTCATAGCGCTCATGGTCTTGGCTGAGGTGGCGGCCGGCCAGTTGCCAGGCCAGGAGCGCGAGGGTGAGGAGGGTCGCGCTGCTCTGGGCGATCGCCCCCACCGCGAGCCAACGGTTCGGCGCTTGCACCCAGACCGTGAGGGCGACGTAGGCCCCCAGGGTGGCGAAACTACCAGCCCCCACGGCGATCACCAATTGCCGCTGGGGTCGCTGCCAATAGTTATAGAATTGCGCCCAGTAGCGGGACCAAGGCTGGGTTTGCAGGCTATAGGCTCCCCGCATGGCGATCATACCCAGGCCGGTGGCGAGCACCAACTTCCAGTTCCAGGCCAGGAGGGTGAGGGTTCCGGCGGCGCTCCCACCCCAGAGGAGCAACCGCCCCGAGGGCCGGGGGCCCAGCCAGCGATGGACGTGCCGCTCGAAGTCCGCTAGGGCGGGCGATCGCAGAGACAGTAGCAGTGGCTTACGCGGCGAGACCACAGGACAGTAGGGGGAAACAACCTTACTGCGGTATCTTACCACTTTCGCGGCGGCCTGAATCCCACGGCTGAAGCCCCCTAGGCCTCAGGCGGCGCAAAGACGACCAAACTCTGGGGCAAACACTCCAGTGTGACCGGCGTGGTGCCGATCAAGTCGCCATCGACCACCACTTTCTGGGGCGGCTGGGTTTCGATTCGCAGGTGAGACACCCGGCTGTGACGAACCTGGGGGTTCCCCACATCCCCTTTGACTAGGGCTGCTCCCAACATTTCCGCCATCGCCGTCACCGCCTGGATGCGGCTCTGGACCGTCGCCACCGTGACATCCAGCAGGCCATCATCCAGCACGACCTCCCCCGTCCCCTGGGCGAGGAACGAGGTAGCGGGGGCAGCATTGGCCACGGCGATCGCCCCAGCTTCCACCTCGTAGGTGCGCTCCCCGACCGTGATCGCCGCCTGGAACAGTTCCTGCTCCTTGAGCTGCTGCCAGCCGGACATCAAGTAGGCCAGCACTCCCCATTGATCCTTCAGCTCGCGAGTCGTTTTCGCCACAACTTCTGCCTCGTAGCCAATGCCCGCCAGCAAAATCAGCGGCTTGCCATTGCAGCGGGCGGCGTCGATGACCCGGGTGTGACCCTGCAAGATGAGCTGGCAGGCGCTGCGGAGGGGGTTGAGCTTAGGAAAGCCCAGGGCCGCCGCAAACGCATTGGCCGTGCCCCGGGGAATGATCCCTAGGGGAATCCCGCTCTCCAACAGTTCCCCGGCCACCGCCGAGACCGTGCCATCACCCCCAGCCGCGATCACTAGGTCGGCTTCGGCCTCCCGAGCCTCCCGGGCAAGAATGGCCGCTCCCAGTTCTAGGGTGGTTTCCTGGACTTGCAGGTTCAGGTGAGGTCCGAGCTGGTCCTGGAGCAGTTGTAAGTCCTGGCTGGCGCGATCGCTCCCGGTGGCGGGGTTGAAGATCAGCACCGCCCGCCGCAAGCGGGCTAGGTGGCCCAGCACAATGTCGGCGGTGACTAGGTTGGTGGCGATCGCCACATCATGCACCTCACAAACCCGCAGCAGGGCTCGGATATCCGGCTCATGGGGCTGGGCATAGAGGGGATCGATGAGAAAAATCACAGCCCGCACTTCCCCAACCGCCACCCGCGCCGCGATCTGAGCATCGCCCCCCAGGGGTCCCGAGAGCAACCGCTCCACGGTTAACTCCGTTTGCTCCAGGAGCCGCTGGCCGGTCGTCCCCGTCGCGATCAGGTGGTAGCGCCGGAGCACGGGAGCATGGCGCTGGGCCAAGCTGACAATATCCGGCTTTTTAGAGTCATGGGCAATGAGCGCGATAGTAGCGGACATGGCAAGCAACTAGAGGAATAGGCCCAGTCGAGCAGCACTCACCCTCAATTGCTCTCCCCAGCGTGGGCGACTGGGTACCCATCGGTCCTGAAACCCTTACGGTTCCGGCTTTCTGCTCATCCCCCGCGCCCATTTTGGGGAGCAGGGGACCGAAGACGTATGTACCGAGTAGACCGCCTTAGGAGAGGGAGCTGGGAGGAGCTGCAACCCTGGAATCCATCCTCCAGTTTAGAGCCAATTCCCCCCGCCAGGGCTGCGAGGGAGCGAGCACCGCTTGCTATCATGGATCGTTAGCGCTATGGTTCCAGCAACTCCGGGAGAGGTGGCAGAGTGGTCGATTGCGTCCGACTTGAAATCGGATGACTGCAAGGTCCGTGGGTTCGAATCCCACCCTCTCCGTACTAACCGGGCCTGAGGCCAATGCCTTCAGGCAATAATTTGCCTCAATAAAGAGTTTTAGTTCTTCAGTACTTAGTATGGTAAAAATCGCTGAATTCTGCTCCTGGCATGGTTTCCAGCGATTTTGCGCCCTAATCAAGTGTTTAGAAACCTAAAATCTTTACACAGCAAGCATCTCAGGCTTGAGTTTTGATTGAGTTTACATACCAAGTGCCGAAGAGCCAGAGTTTTAAGAGATCGCAACTTGTCTAGCTGACGGACTTAAAATCTATGTCAGGGCTGCAACGCCTGCTCTACCGGATGATGCTGTTAAGTAGGTCAGGCTAGAATTGCAGCACTAGAACCATTGGGCTGATCAACCCAAAACCCTTGCTGACGCTGGGATTCGATCGTGGCAACGGTTCGTTATAATATAGTCCACAGCACCAACCCTAGTCTACTTAATTAGTATCGAGGATTTCGCCCTGTCGTTATTCATTGCTATGGATTTGAATTGAATCCCAATCGCATTCAATAAGTCGTTGAAGAATTATTGTATTATACGGCAAATTCTGCCAAGGAAATACGAAATTCTTGCGAGTTTTTACTGCAATTAAGTCAGGCTATATAAAACCCATGCAAACCATTATCATGACTGTCGGCACATCCCTGCGTACCAACGGCGATCGCGACCTCCCCAACGAGAAAAAGCGTCCCTGGGTTGCGCGTAAAGATAAGTTTGAGGACTGTCGAATTTTCGCGACTCCAGAAGAACCGCTAGCTTGGATGCAGACTGCTGAACTGGAGCTGATCAGCGCCGAAACCAACACATTGTGGCGACTTGACCCAGAGCCGAGTGATCGCCTCCTCCTGCTCTACTCCGCGACAGAATCCGGGCAAGAATGCGCTGAAGTCCTGCAAGTCTATTTTCAGGAACAGCTCGGACAGCAGCAGGTCAATATCGAGCCCATTCCCGATATTAACTACGAGTTGGATGAAGCTGGCTCTCCCCTGGAGCAAATGGCCAAGCTCCTGCGACAGCACATCAAGCAAGCTCAAGAGAGCGGGCTCGTGACGCTCGCGGCCACAGGGGGCTTCAAGGCGCAAACCATGGTTATGGGGCTCGTTGGCAATGCCCTTGGCGTACCAGTATGCTACATTCACGAAGCCTACAAAGCCTTGGTGTATTTACCCTATATCAACACCAGCGGACAACCTGAGGTCAAGAGCTATTCCCGCGCCACCTTGCCAGAATCCGGGCGATCGCGCGATCAAGTGCTTCAACTCCAAGCAGAAAAACAAGGCCACCATCGCCCCAAAAGTTGGAAAAAAGTCGCTCAGATCCTGAAAGATTTGCCCTGGGTTGATTTAGTTCGCTTCGATCAACAAGCCTTTTCTGCTCCCAAGAATGCCGTTAAAGGCTCACCGCGCGATCTCGATGATGGTCGCAAAGTTTTATGGCTGCATTTATGCGACAGCGAGAAGGCGAAAATGGCTGTCTCCATTGAGACAACTGGACATACTCCAGAGCACTTAAAAGCGGCCGCAACCGAGTTGCGCGAACGGCTCGGTCGTATTTTCTAGGAGAAATTTAGAGCGCGATCGCCACAGAAATCGCAGCCCAACTAAGCATCACCGTTGCCCTCATTCCCAGCCCCTTCTCCTACCGAAAACAGGAAAGCCAAAGACCCTGCTGCTTGTGAGAGAGATTGAGAGTGAAGGTAGTCAACTTGGGGTGCATCTCAGTTAGGCAAGTTTGCCCACTCTGCGAGAAGCCGCTGCGCGCCTACATCCCCCGGCTCCTTCGCCCTACTTGGGAGAAGGGGAGTCCTTGAAGGGAGATGCGCCCCCCTCAATCCCGCTCCTAACCTTCGGAGCAGAGGCCGGCGTGGGTAAACGGGCGGTCATCTCCGACAACCCTGCGCCCGCTCGCCCTGCCTCGCGAAAATCCCTGGTTTCGCCACAAAACCGGGGCTGGAGCATCGCTGAGCTGGTTTACTGCACCGAACTGAGGGCCTTGCCCACCGTGGTATCGGCCTTGGCCTCGGGAGAGTCGGCTTCGCTGGGCGGAACCACCTGCCAGAACTGGCCTAAGTAGTGCGACCAGTCAGCGAGAATGGTCTGGGCCTTGGGGCTGCCAGTGCGTTCGGCGTGGGCGGTGATCAGGGCCTTGAGCTGAGCTTCGCCAGCCGCTGTGACGACCCGCTGGAGCTTGACGATTTCTGGGTTTACCCGTTGGGGAAACTTGCCGTCCTCGTCGAGGAAGTAGGCGAGGCCGCCAGTCATGCCAGCGCCGACGTTGCGGCCGACGGCCCCCAGGACCACGACCACGCCGCCGGTCATATACTCGCAACAGTGGTCGCCCGCGCCCTCAATCACCGCCCGGCCCAGGGAGTTACGCACAGCAAAGCGCTCTCCGGCTCGCCCGTTGGCGTAGAGCACGCCGCCCGTCGCGCCGTAGAGACAGGTGTTGCCGATGATCGCGTTCATCGCCGGGTCATAGGTGCTGTCTTCCGGGGGGTGGATGATGATCTCGCCGCCGTGCATTCCTTTGCCCACATAGTCGTTGGCTTCCCCAAACAGGTGCAGGGTCATTCCTGGCAGGTTGAAGGCCCCGAAGCTCTGGCCGGCTGAGCCAGTAAAGGTCAAGGCAATCTCGCCCTCAAAGCCATCATTCCCATACTGTTTGGCAATCTGACCCGCGATGCGCGCGCCGATCGTGCGGTCGGTATTGATGGCTGTCACCGTCTTGCGGTAGCTGCCCTGGTCGCGGATCGCGGCTTGCAACTGGGGATCGCGCAGCAGTTCATCGTCGAGGACGAGGCCGTTGTCATGAACCGCTTCGTGCTCCAGCCAGTCGCGGGTGTCTGTCACCGGGGGCTGGGTTAGCGGGGTCAGGTCGAGGCCTTGGGTTTTCGTGACCCCTGCGTCAGTCCGGGGGGTCAGGAGATCGGAGCGGCCGATGACCTCCGTGAGCTGGCGGTAGCCGAGGCGGGCGAGCAGTTGCCGCACTTCCTCAGCGATGAAGTAGAAGAAGTTGACCACATGGCCGGGAGTGCCGGGGAAGCGCTGGCGCAATTTTTCTTGCTGGGTGGCGACGCCTACCGGGCAATTATTCGTATGGCAAATGCGAGCCATGATGCAGCCTTCCGCGATCATTGACACGGAGCCGAAGCCGTACTCTTCTGCTCCCATTAAGGCGGCCACAACCACGTCGTAGCCGGTTTTGAAGCCGCCGTCGGCTCGCAGGAGGACGCGATCGCGCAACTGATTTTCCAGCAGCACCCGATGCACCTCCGTCACCCCCAGCTCCCAGGGTACGCCAGCGTGCTTGATCGAACTCAGGGGCGAGGCTCCCGTGCCGCCGTCATGGCCGGAAATTTGGATCACATCGGCATTGGCCTTGGCAACCCCCGCCGCCACCGTGCCGATGCCAATTTCGGCCACCAGCTTCACCGAGACCTTAGCAGTCGGATTAATCTGGTGCAGGTCAAAGATCAGCTGGGCCAGGTCTTCGATCGAGTAGATGTCGTGGTGGGGGGGCGGCGAGATCAGGGGCACACCGGGCTTTGAGCGGCGCAGCATGGCGATGTAGGGGCTGACCTTCTTGCCCGGAAGCTGACCGCCTTCGCCGGGCTTCGCCCCTTGGGAAACCTTAATTTCTACCTGTCGGCCGCTCATCAGGTACTCCGGCGTGACGCCGAAGCGGCCCGAAGCCACCTGCTTCACGGCTGAGCTGGCGATATCGCCATTTTGCAGTCCTTTCAGGTGGGCAAAGGTGGGGGAGTGGCCGTCTGCATCCACATCGGTGATCGGGTTAAAGCGCTGGGGATCTTCGCCGCCTTCCCCCGAGTTGGACTTGCCCCCGAGGCGGTTCATGGCGATCGCCAAGGTCTCGTGGGCCTCCCGAGAGAGAGAGCCCAGGGACATGGCCCCGGTGCAAAAGCGCTGGACAATTGTTTCCACAGGCTCGACTTCTGCCAGGGGGATGGGGGGGCGATCGCTGCGAAAATCGAGCAAATCCCGCAGGGCCGTGGCTGGCCGCCCTTCCAGGTACTGACGGTAGACCTCGTAGTGGTCATAGTCCCGCCCCGCCACCGCCTTGTGCAGAGCCTTGGCCATTTCGGGGGAATTCATGTGGTACTCACCGCCAGGCTTGTAGTTAACGAAGCCATAGTTCGCCAGCTTCTTCGCCGTCAGCGGGAAGGCGCGCTCGTGGAAGGCGATGATTTCTTGCGCCAGTTCCGCCAGACTCAGGCCGCCTAACCGCGAGGTGGTGCCCCGGAAGCAGCGATCAATGATCTCCGCCCCCAGACCAATGGCCTCGAAAATCTGGGCCCCGTGGTAGGAGGAGAGCAGAGAGATGCCCATCTTGGAGAGGATCTTCAGCAGACCGGCCTCCACCGCGCGGCGGTAGTTTTCCTGGGCTTGGGCCAGGGTCAAGGCCGGCAGCTTCTCGTGGGCCATCAGCTTTTGGGTCTTTTCGTCCTGCCACCAGTTCCGCACGGTTTCTAGGGCCAAGTAGGGGCAGATCGCCGAGGCCCCATAGCCGATCAGGCAGGCGAAGTGGTGGGTGCTCCAGCACTGAGCCGTATCGACGACCAGAGAAGCCTTCAGGCGCAGGCCTTGGGCGATCAGGTGGTGGTGAACCGCGCCGACGGCCAGGAGGGGGGGAATGTAGGTTTGAGTTTCCCGGAGGCCTGTGGTCTCGCGATCGCTCAGGATCAGAATCTCGCTCCCCGCTGCAACCGCCGCACTGGCAGCCTGGCAGAGGTGATCCAGGGCCGCCGCCAAGCCCGCCGGGCCGCTGCTGAAGTCAAACAGCGTCAGGAGCTCCCGCGCCCCAAAGGGAGCCGCCTTCACCGCCGCCAGCTCCGCGTCGTTGAGGATCGGCGTGTCGAGCTTCAACAAGCGGGCATCGTCCGGTTGCGTCGCGAGTAAATTACCGCGCTTGCCCAGTTGGGTCCGCAGGGACATGACCAAGCTCTCCCGCAGGGGGTCAATGGGGGGGTTGGTCACTTGAGCAAAGCGCTGCTTGAAGTAGTCGTAGAGTAGGCGGGGCTTATCGGACAAGGCCGCCAGGGGAATATCGTCGCCCATGCAGAAGGTAGGCTCCTTGGCCTGGGCGGCCATAGCCACGACGATCAAATCCACATCTTCAGCGGTATAGCCAAAGGCGGTTTGCTGTTGCAGCAGTTGCGCTGGCGTGAGGGTCGCTGCGGTGGCAAAGGCCTGGGGTTTGATCTCAACCCGGAACTGGCGTACCCAGTCGCCGTAGGGGTGTTGGTGGGCAATGCGTTGCTTAATGTCCCAGTTCTTGAGAATTTCGCGGCGTTCGAGATCGACAGCGATCAGTTGGCCGGGGCCGAGGCGGCCCTTTTCCACAATCTCCGCCTCGTCCAGAGGCACAACACCCGCTTCCGAGGCCACAACCACGTAACCATCCCGGGTGATGCAGTAGCGAGCCGGTCGCAGGCCGTTGCGATCCAGGGTCGCCCCGACGGTGTGGCCGTCGCAGAAGACCAGCATGGCGGGACCGTCCCAGGGTTCTTGCAGACCGCTGTGGTAGTCGTAGAAGTCCACGATTTCGGGATAGGCGTCGAGGTCGGGCTGGTTTTGGTAGGCCTCCGGAACCAAGAGCATGGCCGCTTCGAGGGGCGATCGCCCAGTCCGCACCAGCAGCTCCATGACACTATCCAGGTTGGCCGAGTCGCTGTTTTGCACATTGACGATCGGCTTGAGTTGCTCAATTTCGTCCGCGGTCCAGCCCTCGGCCGCCAGATTCAACTCCCGAGCCGCCATCCAGTTGATATTGCCCAGAAGGGTGTTGATCTCGCCATTGTGCCCTAGCAGGCGCATGGGCTGCGCCAGATACCACTTGGGCATTGTGTTGGTGCTGAAGCGGCGGTGATAGACCGCGAATTGACTGGTGAACTCGGGGTTTTGTAAATCGCTGTAGAAGTTCCCCAGCACGGCCGAGCGCACCATACCCTTGTAAACAATGGTGCGACAGGAGAAGGAGCAGATGTAGAAGTCGTCCGCCAGTTCCTTGCCGATGCGAGAGCGAGCAATATAGAGCAGGTGGTCGAGGTCCGCCCCGCGCAGGTGGGGGCTGGTGACGAAGATTTGCTCAATCCGGGGCTGGTACTCCCGCGCTTGGAGGCCGAGCACTTCTGGGCGCACCGGCACGGCGCGCCAGCCGAGCACCGTCAGGCCAGTAGCCTGTACCACTTGCTCCACAAACTGACGCCGCTGGGCCGCCGCCTCAGTCGCTTGGGGCAGGAAAGCCATGCCGACACCCAGGGTTCCCGGCGCCGGCAGGGGCAACTGGCGCTCTGTAAACCAGGGCTGAAACACGGCCAGGGGGATGCCCGTCAGTAAACCCGCACCGTCGCCGGAATCACGGTCGGCACTGCAACCGCCCCGGTGCTCCAAGCAGCCCAGGGCCGCCAAGGCTTGCTCGATCAGGTTGTGGGTCGCCTGGCCGTCGGTGGTGGCGATGAAGCCCACACCACAGCTATCACGCTCGGTCACGAGCCAGGGAGGGCCGGGGTAGGCAGCATTGGGCTGGGGGACGGCAATCGGTTGGTAGTCCTGCATAGCGTTCACTGACTTGTGGTTAAGCGATCCGGGCGATCCTTCCCGAAGGGGTTGCAATGACCCAGTACTTGTTGGCGGCGGCGGCAAAGCTCTCGATCGGCCAACCTCTGCCCCTAAAGGCTGCACGCATACGTTTGGGGGCTCAAGAGAAGAGGCAGCTACTAGGCGCTGCAGAAAGCCTAAGTGCTCGGACTTTTGATTGTAATACGAACTCGCAATCCATATTGTATAAATGCCAAGGCTAATTTACATTCTAAGGACGATTGGCCAGCAGGCCCCAGGAAGTTGGCGACGGCTCGCCGGCCCCGAGTTATTGTTTCTGGATACTTGCCGACCCATGCACAGGTTGACTCAAGGGCGATCTGGTCCTGCCAAGCAGGCTAGGCCAAAGCCCTACCGCCGCCGCAATCTGGCGATCGCCCTCGCGACTCTCACCCTCCTGGGCCGCGGCAGCTTCCACCCCCCGGCCTTCGCCCAAACTCCGACCCCCCCTTTCACCCCCGGGCAGGGGAGTTGGGCTGGGGGACTCCGCTGGCAGCGCCAAGCTGTCACTCTGGGGGACCTGACGTTCCCGATGACGGCCCTGGAATTTGTCCCTCAGCAGTCGGCGATCGTGCTGCGGCCGATCTGGAGCGCCCCCACGGGGATGACGGGAACGGAGCCGTTGGTGACGATGGCGCGGCGCTGGCGGGTAGCAGCGGCGATCAATGGTGGCTTTTTCAATCGCGATCGCCGTATCCCCCTCGGGGCCCTGCGCCGGGACGGCCTCTGGCTTTCGGGGCCGATTTTGAATCGTGGCGCGATCGCCTGGGATGACACCGGCAACTTCCGCATAGCCCGCCTCGGCTGGCGGGAACGCCTCGTCACCAGTGAGCGACAGGTTTTGCACCTCCTGCACCTCAACAGCGGCTATGTCCAAGCCGGCGTCGCCCGCTACACCCCTGGCTGGGGCCCCAGCTACACGCCCATTACCGACCAAGAAGTGATCAGCCTCGTGCGCGGCGATACGGTCGTGGAGCAGTACCAAGCGGGAGCCGCCCAGACCCAGGCCTTTCCGATCCCTCCGGACGGCTATCTGCTCACGATCCGCAGCCGGGGTGCATCCCCACAAGTTTTGGCTCCGGGAGTGCGACTAGAGCTGGAAACCCAGGTGAATCCGCCAGAGTTTGCCACCTTGCCCCAGGTCGTCGGCGCGGGGCCCCTGCTACTCCAAAACCGCCAGATTGTCCTCAATGCCCAGGCCGAAGGCTTCAGCGAGGCCTTCGCCCGCCAGGCAGCTCCCCGCAGCATCATCGGCCGCCGCGCGGATGGCACGGTGGTTTTGGCAGCCTTCCACGTTAGCCGTAGCGGCCGGGGCCCCACCCTAGCCCAGACAGCGCAAATGCTCCAGCGCTTGGGCTTCACCGATGCTCTCAATCTCGACGGCGGTAGCTCAACCTCCCTATTTTTGGGGGAGAACCTGATCGACCGCCCCAACCCCACCGCTGCCCGTGTCCACAACGGCATCGGACTCTACCTCTCCCCTGCCTCCTTGCCCTAGGAGAAGCTAGCAAGACGCTGACCCCGTAGGCTGATTGGGGTGCATCTCACTTGGGAGACTCCCCTTCGCCCTACTTGGGCTACTAGATACACGCCAGTCATGTTTGGCTTCATTTTTCCCTCTTTTGCCCCCTAGATCCCCCAATTCTGAGGGACTGGGAATCCCGAAGCATCACAGAATCGTCAAATAGGTGTCCATTGATGTATCGGGTAAGACTTTCAATTGCTGGTTGCGTAAATCGAGTTCAATCCCCAAGGCTTCGAGCGGCAAAACCCCTAGCAGGGGATCGCGTCCCCCCGGTAATTCTAGGCATTCAAACGTGCCTTCTCGACCGAGTAAGGAAATTCGCGCATCCTGAAAAACTCTAGCTTTACTGAAGCCATTCGCCGTTGCGACATCCACTTCTTTGAGCAACTCTAGGCCGAGTTTCGCGATCACATCGGAGGGTAAGCATAAGGTCGTTGCACCGGTATCGATGAGAACGTTGTCGAGGATGAGCGATCGCACTTCCTCAGCAGGAATTAACCCCTGTCTCGCATTGGCTTGGTCGATCCGGTTGGTGATGGTTAACGTCGTGATAATTTTGCCCATTGGCGTTGCTTTTGAGATTGGCATCATTGTACTCCCAGTTCCTCTACTCTGATTATGACTGATGTTTGAGGGGAGGCGCGATCGCGCTCCTAAGAGACCTGGCCACTAAACGCACCACTACCAGGTAAGTAGGAGCAGCAATATATTGAGGCTCGAGGGGCGATCGCCTTCGCTACAATCCAATCACCACAGCATCACAGAATCGTCAAATAGGTGTCCATTGATGTATCGGGTAAGACTTTCAATTGCTGGTTGCGTAAATCGAGTTCAATCCCCAAGGCTTCGAGCGGCAAAACCCCTAGCAGGGGATCGCGTCCCCCCGGTAATTCTAGGCATTCAAACGTGCCTTCTCGACCGAGTAAGGAAATTCGCGCATCCTGAAAAACTCTAGCTTTACTGAAGCCATTCGCCGTTGCGACATCCACTTCTTTGAGCAACTCTAGGCCGAGTTTCGCGATCACATCGGAGGGTAAGCATAAGGTCGTTGCACCGGTATCGATGAGAACGTTGTCGAGGATGAGCGATCGCACTTCCTCAGCAGGAATTAACCCCTGTCTCGCATTGGCTTGGTCGATCCGGTTGGTGATGGTTAACGTCGTGATAATTTTGCCCATTGGCGTTGCTTTTGAGATTGGCATCATTGTACCTCCAGTTGCTCTACTCTAATGATGACTGAATGTTTGAGGGGAGGCGCGAATCGCCCGCGACCAGGATTCAAAGCCAACTATTCGCTGCGGGCTCAGTCAATACCGCGATAGAGGATCGTAATGGGAAATTCCAGCTCCAGGCTAGCAAGGACGACGCGATCGCCCATCTCGAAAACAATGGTTTCCCAACGGTCGCCTGCAACGCGGCGACGGACTTCAACGCACGGGCTTTCTTGCGAGATCAAAACATATTCTTCTAGGCTACCAATTTGGCGGTAGTCGTCAAATTTATCCTGCCGATCGAAGGCTTCGGTGGCCGGGGAAAGGACTTCGGCAATGAGTTGGGGATGGCGCTTGACGTAGCGATCACCGCGATCGCGCGGATCGCAGGTGACAAAAGCATCGGGATAGTAGTAAAAATCCTCGGCGTAATTGACCTTAACATCGCTGCCGTAGAAGCGGCAGGGCGAATCGCCCAGGTGATTATCGATTTCGCGCAGGAAATTGAAGGCAATGCGAGCGTGGCGATCGCTGCCGCCAGTCATGGCGTAGACCAGGCCGCGCCGGTATTCGTGGCGGATCGGGTTTTGGCCTTCGAGGGCGAGGTAGTCGGCGGGGCTGATGTAGTGGGGGACGGCGATCATCGGTGGAATGGGCCTCGGGTTGCTGTCTTTAAGTTTAGCGGGGGGGCGATAATCTCTCCGGGACGCTACGCGAACGCAGCGGGGTTAGTCAATACCCCGATAGAGCGCCGCGATGGGAAATTCTAGCTCCAGGCTAGCAAGGACGACGCGATCGCCCATCTCGAAAACAATGGTTTCCCAACGGTCGCCTGCAACGCGGCGACGGACTTCAACGCACGGGCTTTCTTGCGAGATCAAAACATATTCTTCTAGGCTACCAATTTGGCGGTAGTCGTCAAATTTATCCTGCCGATCGAAGGCTTCGGTGGCCGGGGAAAGGACTTCGGCAATGAGTTGGGGATGGCGCTTGACGTAGCGATCACCGCGATCGCGCGGATCGCAGGTGACAAAAGCATCGGGATAGTAGTAAAAATCCTCGGCGTAATTGACCTTAACATCGCTGCCGTAGAAGCGGCAGGGCGAATCGCCCAGGTGATTATCGATTTCGCGCAGGAAATTGAAGGCAATGCGAGCGTGGCGATCGCTGCCGCCAGTCATGGCGTAGACCAGGCCGCGCCGGTATTCGTGGCGGATCGGGTTTTGGCCTTCGAGGGCGAGGTAGTCAGCGGGGCTGATGTAGTGGGGGACGGCGATCATGAGGGAAAAAGGGGCGGCGGGTCACTGTTTTTAGTTTAGCGGGGGGCGATCGCTGGTCTGAGGGAAAGGAGGCAACACTTGACGGCCTAACACAGGGTTGTGTCGATCCATCAAGGACACTTCTGGGGCGATCGCGCTCCTTGCAACTGCGGTGGGAGCATCCCAAATTGGCAGCCCTCACTCTAAATCCCTCTCCCAAGCTGGGAGAGGGACTTCTAACTCCCCTTCTCCCGCCCTGGGAGAAGGGGCCGGGGGATGAGGGCAACGGTCATGCCAAAGTTGGGATGCACCCCCTGCGGTAAAATTAAAGCTACGAATCCTCCTGGGACTCATGGTTTATCACTATCCAGCCTCCCAAAATCTCTACCCTGATTCTGACGGTAAGCCGATGGCGGACAACACAGTGCAGTACCGCTGGATCGTCAGGCTTGTCACTAATTTGCGGCGGTTGCTCAAGGAGCAAGTCGCGTTTGTGGCCGGGGATTTGTTGTGGTATCCCATCCAAGTCACGGACCCCCCCGCTCCCTGCCAAGCACCCGACGCCATGGTGGTGCTGGGTCGCCCAGATGGCGATCGCGGTAGCTACAAGCAGTGGGAAGAGGACGACATTGCGCCCCAAGTTGTGTTTGAAATTTTGTCCCCGAGCAATACGCACAAGGAGATCGCGACGAAGCAGATTTTCTATGCTAAGTATGGGGTTTTGGAGATGTATTTCTACGATCCCGACAGTCAAAATTTTTGGGGCTTTGTGCGGGAGAGCCGCGAGCAGGATTGCCGCTTGGTTACGCCTTTGCACTTGCCTTGGATTTCGCCAATCTTGCAGATTCGTTTTGAATTGTTTGAGGATGGGTTGGCGGTGTTTTACCCGGATGGCGAACCGTTCAAAGACCCTAGTGAGTTTGCGGAGGAACGCGATCGCGCTTTTGCCAAGCTCAGGGAGCTGGGGATCGATCCGAGCGAGCTGTGAGTCGTTTCGGTTAAAGGATGCAGAGAAGCGATCGCCGGGTGAGGGCGATCGCTGGTAGCCAGAGTATCTAAGCTTGAAAAGCCATGTAGACAGCTTTAGTAAAAGTCAACTAGAAGTTGACATAATTCCTTGGATTGCGGTTATCTGTTTGCCAGCGGTAAGGAGCAACGCGAATTTCAAAGTGCAGATGGTTGCCAGTGGAATAACCTGTGCTACCCACAGATCCAATCCGTTGACCAGCACTCACGCGCTGATTAACACCAACAGAGAAACCCGACATATGTGCGTAGTAGCTGCGCGTACCATCATCGTGCTGGATGATAACGAGATTGCCATAGCCTGTCGTATCCCAACCAGCCTTGATGATGGTGCCACTCTTCGCCGCTTTGATAGGCGTGCCGTAAGGCGCACCAATATCGATTCCATAGTGAAACTTCTGTTGGCCAGTTGCCGGATCGCGACGCCAGCCATATCCACTTGTCACTGGATATCCAGGTAAAGGATTCTGCCAGGAACTCGTTGCTGGAGGATTACCCTTAGTAATGAAGTAAGCCGCAACATAACCCGTCTTCGAGCCAACCTTCACCTTGTACCAATCATTGCGATTGCCCGGTTGATAGAGACCGCCTGTCACTTTCTCCAAAATTTCCACTTTGGTACCGATTCCCAGGCGACCAATAATTGTTGCGCCAACATAAGCTCCGGAGCGAAAATTCAGCGACACACTACCAATATTACTGTTGACATAACCAGGCTCGGTTGGCGGCGGTGGCGGTGGCGGCGGAGTTGGATTAGAAGGTGGCAACAGCGGCGGGCGCGGGCTAGGATAGCCGTAGATATAAGCACTGGGAACCCAGTAGGCTTTGCCATCGCGCCAGTAGCGATACCAGAGAGCATCCGGCTGATTCGTCCAGAGATCGCTCACAACACCACCATACATCCAACCATCAAAGTACAGCGTCTTGCGATATGGCTCTGCTAGACCACTCTTATCATCGTGGTTTGGACTATTCCGAAGAGCAACTCCGATCCCAGGACCGACCCAACCACTGAAGCTAGTGGCATGGAAGCCATTATTCTGCACTTCCTCATCCTTAGCATCTTGATGTTGCCCAATCAGCTTATTGAAGGCATCTTTCAGCCTGTTGACTAAGCCAGAAACATTGTTCTTGAGCTTGTAAACAAAGGGGAATTTCTGCGCGGAACGCTTGAATGCATTCGTGATTGGTGCGGTCACGCGGCGGATACCTTGACGAACAACATTCGTTGCTGAACTGAACGTGTTGCGAACGCGACTGACAAAATTGCCAACCCGTTTGCGACCTGCACTCGCCAAACGGCTTGTTGCCGCGCTGAGCCTCTGGCGAACTGCTGCTGCCGCGCGCTGCTTCGCCCGATTCATCGCATCGCGCAGTCGCTGCTGCACCGGCTTGAAACGGCTCGGCCAGAACGTTGCCCGCTCGCTCGCCGACGATTCAGGCGGACTGAAACTGGGTGGCGGGATCGTTGCCTCCGACGGTAAACCTGTCGGTGTCGCCGCCTTCGCCGCCGTCACCGCTGCCGCCAGATTGACCAGACCCATGCCCGTCGTCGCATCCCAGCCCGGTGCATCCAGATCCGTCGCTGTTGCTGTCAGGATTTCAGCAATTTCTGCGGCACTCAACTCTGGATTCGCCGCCCAGGCCAGCGAGGCAATTCCTGACACCTTGGCAGCCGCGATCGAGCTGCCTGATTCGCCGGTTGCTGCTTGGCCCGGAGCCAACAGATCAAGCCCCTCGCCGTAGCTGGAGTAGTCGGCGCGATCGCCCCCCTCAGCCGCACCCACAGTAATCAAATTCTCGAACTCGCTTGAAGCCTGACCCAGCGCCGACATTGCGCCATTATTGTTGCCAGCCGCCGCGACAACCAGCACATTATTGGCGCGGGCATACTCCAGCGCCGCGCGCTCGTTCGCCGTCAGATCTAGGCGAGTGCTGACATTGCCCTCACTGTCAATCTGCGTGAGATCGAAGCTGAGATTGGCGATCGCATTCGGCTGCCCCGACTGCTTCGCTGCCTCCACAAAGTCCACCAGCGCTTCCGCCCAGCGACCCGAGCCCGTGCTGCGCGCCAGCCAGAGCCGCACGTCGTCGTTGATGCCATCCTGACCGAGATCGTTGTCTTGAATCGCGGCAATGGTTTCTAGAATCGTCGTGCCGTGGCTCTTGGCAGTGCTCGGAGCGACAAACGGATCGCTGTCGCCTTCAATGAAGTCGTTGCCAACCGTCAGATTGTCGGTATTAATGTCAGGATTATCAGCCGTGAAGTCAGTATCGAGAATGCCAATGACCGGCTGATCTTCGGGAGCAAATTGGTAGGTTTTGGCGAGAGTGGCGATCGCGTCCGGTTCCGCTTCGCTAGGCTGCGCGAGGGTTTGCTCCAAGGCTTCGATCGCACGATCTGAGAGAGTTGCGAAGGTTGCATCGGCGTCAGCGATTGTTGGTTCGAGGTCGTCGATCAGGCGATCGTCTGTTGCAGTCAACTCGTCAGTCAGACTTTGTACCTCTGCTTCTAAAGCCGCCTCAACTTCTGCCTCCGGAACTGCCTCAACATCCGCCGCCGATCCGTCTGGTAATAATTCCTCGATCGCGGCGTCAATGTCAGCCAACATTTGCTCCGTTTGTTGCTCGATCAGCGCTTCGTATTCAGCGATACTCTGGTCGGTATAGTCGAGGATTTCCTGACCGATTTCCGAACCATTCCAGTGGTGGTTAGCTGCCAGCTCCTCAAGACTCGTGCTATCGGAAGTTGCACCGCGCACCTGGAATACAAAGTCGTTATAGTCACCGTCAGAGCCAGCACTGATTCGCATATCTTCCAAGACAAAGGTGTGACCTTCACCCGTCACATCGGCAATCTGACCCATGTGGAAGAAATCATCTGGATTCGCGGTGGACATGGAGAATAGGGGCGCTTTGCTACCGCCAATGTTAGGGTTTTCCCAAACTTGCTCCATACTGCCATTCGGGACGAAGATCAAGCCAAAGCGATCGCCCGGACGCATGGTAAAAGCTGGCTTATCTTCCCAATATTCGCCCGTATTCCAGTCTTTAGGCTCGCCCAGATCGCCGCTAAACTTGGCGCCTTCATAGCGATCGGAGATAACAACATGACCGTCCTCAGAGCCGGATAGAGCGCGGCGAGCTGCTTCCTGAATGAAGTCTTCAGAACCGGGTTCAAATTGCTCCATCCCTTCGAGGCTGAAGACGCCAAGTTCGCCCTTGTATTTACCACCGTCGAAGAGGAAGTCAAATTCGACCTCGCCCGACTCGCCGACGGTGAAGACACCTGAGTCAAACAGATCGCTAGCTTGCGTCGGTGTTGTGCTCGCTTGCTCGAGCCAGGGCAGCTCTTGCAGGTCGTCCGGTAGATCGCTAACTGCATCGGTTGCTTCGGGAGCGGCTTCAGCTAAATCGATATTTTCAAAGTCGATCTCGAGATCGGCGATCGCCAAATCAACCCCATCATCCCCTGCATCAATAATGCCGCTCGGCGTGAGAATAGGTTCCAAAATGAAGGTCTGCGGCGTGGCAGGCAGCGGCGCTCGCGATGGAGTGTTTTGCTCGGAAGGTTTCATGGATTCTCCTGGTAAGAAGTCTGAGTTCAGAAGCAACTGGACAGGCCGAATTTAATGCGCGCTTACCCTTAGCGGCAATGTCCCTTGAGCGCTTCTGAGGTTATCTCGTTAGGGATGCAGAAGTTTTATGCAGAGCAGAGAAAATTATCTGACACTGCACCGGTTTGTAACGTTATGTGACAATTTTGGCGCGACTGCGTAAATTGCCCCATCTTACAGCGAGACTTTGAAGAGCCCTAGCTGGGCTGGGCGCTTGACTGGCTGTTATTCTGGAGATGAAGCGGATGGAGCGTTACTGGTGGCTGGCGTTGGGGGCGATCGCGGTGGGGTCGAGTCCGGAGGGGGCGATCGCCCAGCTCATCCCAGACGCCACCCTCGGCGCAGAGAGCAGCCAAGTTATCTCCAACGCTACCGTCCATGGCTTGCCCGCTGACTTAATCCAAGGCGGCGCCCTGCGCGGCTCCAACCTTTTCCACAGTTTCCAAGACTTTAACGTTAGCGCTCTCCAGCGGGTCTATTTCGCCAATCCTGACAGTATCGCCAACATTTTTAGCCGTGTCACTGGGGGCAATCCCTCCAATATTCTCGGCACGTTAGGCGTGGATGGCGGCGCCAATCTCTTCTTGCTCAATCCTAACGGCATTCTCTTCGGGCCGAATGCTCGCTTGGATATTGCGGGCTCGTTTTTCGCTTCGACAGCCGATCGCTGGGTGTTTGAGAATGGCCTAGAATTCAGCGCAACAAATCCAGAAGCACCCTCACCATTACTGACGGTGAATGTAACGCCGGGTTTGCAGTACGGGACAGCAAATCAGGCCAGCATTGCCAGTCAAGGAACTCTGGTGACAGGCGGCGACCTGACGCTGCAAGCAGGCCATCTCGAGCTTCAGGGACACTTGCAAGCGGGCGGTCATTTAACTTTAGAAGCCTTAGAAACACTACGAATTCGCGATACGGAAACCGCTCCGTTTGTTGCCGCAGCAGGCGGTAATTTGTTGGTGCAAGGTAACGCACAAGTTGATATTTTTGCGCTCAATCATCCTGACAGCGGCTTCTATGCTGGTGGCGATCTGGTGCTACGCAGCAGCAATGCAGTAGGTGGCGATGCTCACTACTGGAGCGGCGGTAGTTTTCGGGTGGAACAATTGGACGGCGAGTTGGGGGATTTGCATAGTCCTTACGATCCGATTATTCGTGCTAGCGGCGATGTCTTAATTTCTGCCTACAGAGGGGCATCATTACATATCTTAGCTGGTGGCGCAGTAACAATCCCACAATATATCTGGATTACGGGCGCAGATCCTACTTATGCACTGGTAGAAGCAGTACCGCTGTCAGACGGTAGTGTTTTTTCTATCAATGGAAAGATTGAACCAACAGTTGACATCCGTGCTGGTGTCAATCCCTTATTGACCGTTGGTCCGACACTAGAAGGCACTGGGACATTTTTTGCTCCTTCCGGTACGACAACTATACCCAGCAGTGCAACTATCAGGGTTGGTACAATTTTCTTTAACGACTTTACCAGTAATCAAAAAGGAGATGTTCTGTTAACCAATCAATACGAACCAAATTATAGCTTGAGTGGTGATATTGAGGTCAATCCAACACTCCCTGCTGTTTTTCCCGGTTCAGCTATCGTGACTGGAGATGCTTTCCAAGGCGGTGAAATAGTTTTAGATTCTCGTAGCTCAGTCCGCGTGAATGGCAACCTTGCAGCATCAGCACTTGCATTTTCTGGTAATTACTTTGGAAACGGTGGCAATATTAAGATTCTTGCTCAAGAGGATACAAGAATCAATGGAATTGTAACATCACGAGGGTTGCTCAGTGGTTCGATTAGTCTCGATACAGGTGCAGGCTTGTTTATTAACAATAGTATTCTAACTGAGACTCACGGCAATACTACATCTACAAGTGGTGACCTAAGCCTTCAAGGAGATACTATATCAGTCAACAATGGAGCACTCGTAGGCACAGCTACTTTTGGCGATTCGAATGCAGGGAATATTTCAGTTGAAACTAGGATTTTCAGCATAAATGGCACCGACCTATCAGAAACAACTCCAAGTGCCATCTTTAGCAATTCACAATCTGGAGCTGGAAACGCTGGTGACTTAACCGTTAATGTTGATTATCTGAGTATAACGAATGGAGGTAGACTTGCTTCAGTCAGTCGTGCATCGGGCAATTCAGGAGCTGTAATCATTAATGCAAAGGACAGAATAGAAGTGGGTGGAGCCTCTGACGGTGAGCTTTTCTTTAGTAATATAAGAACCGACCAAGTTACCCCTGGGGCGACTGGAAACTCCGGAGAGCTTATCATCAACACTAGTGAATTTGTAATTAGAGATGGGGGGCAAGTAGCTTCTGGCACGTTCGGTTCTGGTAGGGGTGGTTTGATTCGGATCAATGCTTTAGAAAGCATTGAGATCTATGGCGAGTCGAACCTTGGTGAGAGGAGCGCGCTGTTCAGTAAAACGGCTGATACTGGCGACGCTGGCAACATAGAGATTTTCTCAAATAGATTTAGTTTAGGAGGTGGAGCCATTCTCTCTGCCGAAACCTCAGGTATTGGTAATGCTGGTAACATCACAATTTCATCTCAGAACTTAGTTCTCTCTGGTATTGGAACTAATGGTCCTACGCAAATAAGATCTGATGCTCGACCTGGGAGTTTTGGTAGGGCCGGTGATTTAGCCATTAATACCGATCACTTAGAAGTTTTGGATGGAGCACAAATTGTTGCTGGTACTTTTGGCACTGGTCGTGCTGGCAACATATTTATTAATGCAAGTCAAAGGTTAACTATTAACAATCTTGGTTTTATTGCCAGCAGTACATCTGGTCAGGGTGATGCTGGTCATATTAGCATCAATGCCCTTAACTTAGTCGCAAACCAAGGCTCTATTATCGGAACATCAGCATATTCGCCAAGTTCTGGGCGGGCGGGCAATCTGTCTATCGATGCCACCAATTTAAGTATCCTTGGGGGTTCGCAGGTTCAAACATCCACCTCTGGCCTAGGTAACGGCGGTTCACTTCAGGTGAATGTTACAGGGATTCTGGAGTTAACGGGGCGATCTTCTCGGATACGCGATCTTAAAGGAAACTTGGCAGCTAGTGGGCTTTTCACAAATACCTTGGGGTATGGTAACGCTGGAGATTTAAGGATTGAAGCCTACGATCTCTCGATCAGAGATGGTGCTGGTATTGGAGCCTTGACAGATGGAAAAGGAGCAGCCGGAGATATTCATATTAATGCTCGCAGTTCAGTTGCTCTATCGAGCGCAACAGAGCACAGATCGTCTATCAGCTTCGATTCACGAGGATCGGGGAATGCAGGTCAGTTAACTCTATCAACTCCATATCTTGCACTTCAGAACGGCGGACAGATACTAGGAAGTACTACCGGATCTGGTAATGCAGGAGAAATTCAGATTGACACAAACCGTCTTATGGTCAGCGATGGTGGGCAAATTATTGCAACCACCTCAGGAACTGGACGCGGCGGCATTCTCTCCGTGAACGCCGACGCGATTGAGATTGACGGCACTAACGGCGACTTTGCCAGCGGACTCTACTTCGATAGTCGCGGCGCAGGCGATGCCGGGCAACTGAGCATCAACGCCGGGCAATTGCGCGTGCGGAATGGCGGGCAAATTTCTGCCAGTACCTCAAACCAGGGGCGCGGCGGCATTCTCTCCGTGAACGCCGACGCGATTGAGATTGACGGCACCAACGGCAACTTTGCCAGCGGACTTTACTTCGACAGTCGCGGCGCAGGCGACGCGCGTGGCATCATCATCAACACCGGTCGCCTCGCCGCTGAAAATGGCGGAACTGTCACCGTCAGCGGTAGCGGCAGCGGTCGTTCCGGCGACCTGGAAGTGAATGCTGGTTCCATTTTTCTCAACAACCAAGGCAGCCTGCGCGCCACCACCTCCGCCAGCGAAGGCGGCAACATCAACCTGCGCGTCGCCCGCGACATCAACCTACGCCACAACAGCGAAATCTCCGCCGAAGCCTTTGGGGCAAGCAACGGCGGCAACATCAGGATGGAAGCAGGTGGCTTTATTTGGGCTGTGCTGCCCGAAAACAGCGACATCGTGGCCAACGCCTACGAAGGCGAAGGCGGCACGATCTACGCGCGGGCTCAGGGCGTGTTTGGTTTTCGGCAGTTCCGCGATCGCCGCACCGACGAGAGCGACTTCACCGCCAGCTCCGCCCTCGGCATCGACGGCAGCGTGACCATCGAAGGCGCAAGTGTTCAGCCCGACATTCCCCTGCCCACCCAATTCCCCGAAGCACCGCCCGTCGAAGGCTGCTACGTCAGCAACACCACTGATCCCGACGGCACAGACCCCAGTTCCTTCCAAGTAACTGGCTCCGGCGGCATCGCCCCCGGCCCCGATGAAGTGCCCGGCTCAGCCGTCGTGACCCCCTGGACTGACCTCGACGACGGCGAACTCGAGCGCGAAGCCGCCGCCGTTCCCGCCACCCCTCCCAGTGTCGAAGCCGATGGTTGGCAGCGCTTGCCCGACGGCCGCTTGATACCCACGGCCTCCGAGGAAGCACACCGAGTCTCTAACTGCTATCCTCTGGATGTGGCGGCTCCTAATGCAAGCCATTAAACTCACTAGAACTTTACAGTGCTGCGTAAAATTGGCCGGCTGTCGGTGAGAGATGACCTAGAGGCGATCGCCCAGGGTGCATCTCAGTTAGGCCAGTTTACCCTCATCCCCCGGCCCCTTCTTCTCCCAAGTAGGGCGAAGGGGAGTCTCCAAAGTGAGATGCACCCGGCAAGTTTGCCCACTCTGCGAGAAGCCGCTGTGCGTCTACATCTCCTGGCCCAAGTAGGGCGAAGGGGGGTCTCCAAAGTGAGATGCACCCGTTAGGCAGGGGCTGAACTTATCGGAGGCTACTTCTGGGATGCTCCGATGCTGGCAACTGCGGTAAAATTAAGGCTACGAATCCTCCTGGGACTCATGGTTTATCACTATCCAGCCTCCCAAAATCTCTACCCTGATTCTGACGGTAAGCCGATGGCGGACAACACAGTGCAGTACCGCTGGATCGTCAGGCTTGTCACTAATTTGCGGCGGTTGCTCAAGGAGCAAGTCGCGTTTGTGGCCGGGGATTTGTTGTGGTATCCCATCCAAGTCACGGACCCCCCCGCTCCCTGCCAAGCACCCGACGCCATGGTGGTGCTGGGTCGCCCAGATGGCGATCGCGGTAGCTACAAGCAGTGGGAAGAGGACGACATTGCGCCCCAAGTTGTGTTTGAAATTTTGTCCCCGAGCAATACGCACAAGGAGATCGCGACGAAGCAGATTTTCTATGCTAAGTATGGGGTTTTGGAGATGTATTTCTACGATCCCGACAGTCAAAATTTTTGGGGCTTTGTGCGGGAGAGCCGCGAGCAGGATTGCCGCTTGGTTACGCCTTTGCACTTGCCTTGGATTTCGCCAATCTTGCAGATTCGTTTTGAATTGTTTGAGGATGGGTTGGCGGTGTTTTACCCGGATGGCGAGCCGTTCAAAGACCCTAGTGAGTTTGCGGCGGAACGTGATCGCGCCCAAGCGGAACGCGATCGCGCCCACGCAGAACGCGATCGCGCTTTTGCCAAGCTCAGGGAGCTGGGGATCGATCCGAGCGAGCTTTGAGTTGTTTTGCAGCCGTGACTCAAGGTGAGGGGTGGGGTGGAGAGAGCACAGTCGGAAAACCCCGCATCTTAACCAGCGTCCTAGGTCGGTTTGGGTTGACCGTCAACCCGGCGCGCCACTATCCACTCAAAGCCTACAGCCGTTGGTCTCCCGTCTTTGAAGGCTGTTGCTGGCTGCTCAAGGGCGATCCGTCTTAGCAGCGAGCCCCGCAGCCATCGAGATGGTGACTGGCCTCAAGGCGAGGAGCAGCGGTGACTTCAGCCAATTCAGTCCTAGGCAGGCTCGCGTGGGCGGCAACCGTTTACCCTCACCCCCCATTCTTCCTCGTTGAGGAACTGGCTCAGCAAGCTCCTAGCTGTTTAGAGTGACAGCCCTAAGCGTTAGCAGCCGTCATCGAGCGCCGCCGTGCTCGTTGGCGCTTGACCAAGGAGGGATCGGCGTCCTGGCGCCAGACAACCCGATGGCCTTTCAGCATCGCACCGTGGGCAGCGAGGCAGCGTTGCCAGCCGCTCTCGCTAAAAATGGCCGGCAAATCATCGAGGAGCCCCCAGCTCTGCTCCTGTTGGCTGAGTTTGGCAAACTTCTCGTACAGGGGGTAATCCGGGGCAAGCGTCTGCTCCTTCTGGTGCAACAGGGGCGGATCGTCGCTGGTGCGGTAGTCGCGATAGTTTACCTGCTGCTCTCGCAGGTGAATCTGCATACTGGCCTGGATCGGGGGGTGGGGCAGGCGGTCAAAGTCGGGGCATTCTAGGTAGGTGATCTGGGGTTTGTGGGTGTGGAGCTTCACGAGGGTCGCCGTTTCCGGCCGGCCAAAGACTTGAGCGGCACAGCCTTCGTAGAGCCGCAGGAGCGGCTCCAGGTTCTCGAGGGCGCTGATATGCACCCAGAGGGAATGGGGGCGCTGTTGGCCTAGGGGGCTCCGGTGACAGGCTGCGGTGATCGCCGCTTGCTGCCCCAAGCTGGCCAGGAGCAAATCCGCCGCTATACAGGCCTCCGCATAGCTGCCGAGCAGGGTCTTGATGTCCTGCTGCACGGCTGGCGCCAGATCACAGAACCGAGGGCGGCGGTCAAAGCGGCTCAGGGCTAGGTAAATGAGCAGATCTTGGCGGCGTTTCTCGGCGATCGCCTCCCAGTCGCTGGTCCGGGTCGCTTGCAGCACTAGCTTGAAGGCTCGCCGGAGGCTACCAAATTCTGCCTGGGCGGGAGCAAAAACCTCCTGCTGCCCCTCCTCCCCGACGGGCAAGCGACCCCGCTCGAGGTAGAAATCCATCAAGGGCTGGAGCAGGGTTTGGTAGTCCTCAAACCGCTTCACCTGGAGGCAGACCCGGGGCGTGGTGGCGCGGGAACGGAAGCGGGAGGCGCGACATTGCTCCGCCCGGGCAGGATCGCGAAAGACGAAATAGATGCCCAGGGCTACAGGAATCGCATCAACTCCCAGCCCTTGGTCAATGTAGGCTTTTAACTCGTCTTGATCGTAGTACTTCTGAAAGGTGTTGCGGCTGGTGATGATGCCGTCACCGTAGGCGAGCAGGCCTTGGGTGCGATCGCTCACCAGAACCTGGGCCGCCACGATTAAAACGTCCTCCGCCAGGGCCCAGGCCTGCACCAAGGCCTCGCGGCGTTCGGCCGGATCTTCGATCACATTGATCACATAGCCCAAATTGACGACCTGAGCCGGTTGGCGGGGGCTGTCGGGTTGATAGTAAGGGTCCCAGCCGTTGGTGAGGCAGCCCTGTTGGCTCAGCAGGCGGCTGTCGGACCCATGACCACAGCCATAGTCAAAGAAGGTGGTTCCTGGCGGCAAGAGGCCTGCGGCCACGGCGAGGCGGGCTGGTTTTGATAGCTCCCGGCGGACGATCGCCGCCTTGTGTCGGGCGATCGCCGGTTGCGCCTCCGTCGGCCGGTGACGGAGGGGGCAGGCGAGGGCGTGATCCCAAAGTTCGAGGCCCCGAGCAGCCAGACGCTGCTCCCAACCCAGACGGGAGCCGATGGAGCGGGAGTCCTCCAGCAGGCCCAGGGCCTCCTGCTGGCGGCTGAGGTGCTGGAAGGTCTCATACCCCGGATAGTCCGGGTGGACAAAGGTTTCCTTGCGGTGCAGCACCGGGGGGTTGGCGGCATCGCTGTAGTCACGGTAGCCATGCTCACCGCTCTGCCAGTTCACCTGATAGCTAGCCTGGAGAGCGGGGTGGGGCTCCCGGTCGAAGTCTGGATAGGCCAGGTAGGAGAGTTGCGGCTTCTCGAAGCTGAACTTCACCAGCGTGGGTCGAAACTGCGGATCAAGCCAGGGGCGGGCGAGGCGATCGCAGGCCTGCAAGCAGGGATCAAGGTGGGCGATCGCGCTGACGTGAACATAGAGGGCCTGAGGCAAGACCTTGCCGATCGGACTGCGCTGACCGCAGGCCGCGACCTGAGGGAGGGTTGGGGGAGTCCGAGACATCATGAAAGCCTATAACTTCATCGGAGGGGATGAGGCAGCAGGTGCATCCCCCATGGGCAGCGGCTGTTCAGGTTCCTGGATCGGGGTAGGCCGGGGCTGCCAGGAGCGTTGCCCAGTCCCCAGCCCCTCGGGGGCTGGGCCTCCGAGCCTGGCTGTAACCAGCCGCTGCCAGAAGCTTCGCTCAACATGGGCTCAAAAGCTGCGGGGCGGAGTCTCAACTCCGCCCCGCTAGGGCCTGAACCGCGCCCAGATCGGCTCAGTTCAGTCTCGGTAAGCCGCCTGAGCCGCTAACCTAGGGAGCCAACTGCCGCCTCAGCCGTGCTCGTGGCGCTCAGGCGGCGTCTAGGAGGGGTTTAGTCGTCGTAGACGCGGCACTCCACCGCATCGGGGTTGTCGTCGCAGTACTTCTCAAAGGAGGACTTGGGTTCGTGCTCCCGTTGGTGGGCGGCTTCGGCTTGAAGCTCTTCAACGGCGTCCCAGGCAGCAGCGCACTCGCTAGAGGCCTCGCCAGACGTATCGCATACCTGACGCGCATTCTGGCGCTCTTGGTCAATCTGGTCGGTAATTTTGTTGGTCATCATGTAAATATCCAGTAACTCGCTGCAAGCGCTCGTTTTGGGGTCACTCGTGATTTGGGGGATAGGAGCGATCACCATCGCCGCGACCGAGGGGCTCTGACTGCGAAGGCGAAGCCGTTTCCCTTTCTGTCTTATCCTAGCTAATAGCCAGCCGTAGCAACGTTCGCCATTTTTTAAGATTTTTTGACGTTTGGAGGAGCGATCGCCGCCTTGCCAGTCGTGAGGAGCCAACGCCTATGCAGTGGATCAATGCTTTTTCAACCCAGGTATCCCTGGAGGCCGCCGTTAACGAGGTCGTGGCTACCCTTCAGCCGGCCTTAACGGCCCCCCCTGACCTGGGCCTAGTCTTCATCTCCGCCAGCTTTGCCAGCGAGTACCCGCGTCTCCTGCCCCTGCTGCGCGATCGCCTGCCCCTGCCAACCCTAATTGGCGGCGGCGGCGCCGGCCTAGTCGGCAGCAACCCCGGCCGTCCTGCTGAGGAAGTCGAGGACGGCCCAGCCCTTAGCCTGAGCGTTGCCAGCCTGCCCGGAGCCACGGTAGAGGCCTTTCACCTCAGCACCCAGGAATTACCCGATCTCGACAGTCCCCCCGACGCCTGGCAGGCCCTAACCGGCGTCGCCCCGGCCGCACCCTTGGGGTTTATCTTGCTGTTAGACCCCCTCTCCCCCAACCTCTCCGAGCTGATCACGGGCCTGGACTATGCGTATCCCCAGGCCACCAAGGTAGGGGGCTTGGCGAGTTCCGGCCTGCCGGGATTGCCCAGCGGCCTCTTCTGCACCCGCCATGGCGTTGATCAATGGCATCGCGAGGGAGCGGTGGGGTTGGCCCTCGGGGGAACCGTGCTTTTGGAGGCGATCGTGGCCCAGGGCTGCCGGCCGATCGGGCAACCCTACGTGGTGGCCCAGGGAGAGCGCAACGTTGTGCTCGAGCTGGCGGAGCCGGTATCAGCGGGGGAGCAGGCCGAGGCCCGCCCACCGCTGCAAGTGTTGCGGGATGCGATCCAGCGCTTGTCCCCGGCGGATCGCGAGCTGGCCCAGCATTCCCTGTTCGTCGGCGTCGCGCGGGATGCGTTCAAGCTGGATTTAGGACCGGGGGATTTCTTAATTCGCAACCTGATCGGTGTAGACCCGAAGGTGGGGGCGATCGCCATTGGCGATCGGGTGCGCGTAGGGCAGCGGCTGCAATTTCACCTGCGCGATCGCCAGACTTCCGCCGAGGATTTGACCACCCTACTCACCGTCTACCGGCAACAGCAGGCTGGCCAGCCCGTGCCCCTCGGAGCCCTCATGTTTGCCTGCCTCGGTCGCGGCAGCGGCCTGTATGGCCAGGCCAACTTCGACTCTGGCCTCTTCCACGAGCACTTAGGGCCGATCCCCCTAGGAGGCTGCTTCTGCAACGGCGAGATCGGCCCCGTGGGGGGCGAAACCTTCCTCCACGGCTACACCTCCGTCTTCGGCCTCCTGCGCCCCCGGGCTTAGCCCGTAGACCGGTTCAGGCCCAGGGTAAATTCCTCGAGCAATTCTCTAGGCCGAGGCTCCGGTTTCAATGGGCCCGTGGGCAAGGGCTAGCCGCCTGAGCAGCGGGCTTAGCGGAGGCCCAGCCAGGTAAAGAGGTCTTGCCCCGTGAGCACCTCGAGCAGCAACAGAATCGTGAATCCGATCATGGCAAAGCGACCGTTCAGCCGTTCCGCGTAGGCATTGAAGCCAAACGTCGGCGGCGGCTCGACGGGGGTTTCGGCCGGCGTTGGGGTCTCAGGGGTGGGGCTCTCGTGTTCAGTCATGGTCCGTGATGCTCAATCGTTGCGGTGTTCAAGGTCAAGGAGTCAGCCCGCCTCGGGGCTACTTGACGATCGCGCCGAAGTCAGCCAAGACAAGGGCGTGGTTCCGGAGCAGGCCCAGCAAGTTGAGCCGGTTGCTCTGCACCTCGGGGTCATCGGCCATCACCAGCACGCTGTCCTCACCATCAAAGAAGCGGCTGACCGTGGGGGCAATTTTTGCCAGGTTACTCACGAGGCGCTGATAGTTGCGCTCTGTCCGGGCGGCCTCCGTTTCCGGAACCAAGTTTACCAGAGCTTCGTAGAAGGCTCGTTCCGAGGCCTGCTCGAAGCGTTCCGGCTGTACAAGGCCCCCAGGGTCAAGGCGGTGGCGGTCGAGGTGGCCCTTGGCTGCGAGGCGGGTGGAGCGGTTGACAGTTTCGTAAATGGCCGCTAGTTGGCCGTCGTTGCGAATTTCCTGGAGGAAGCGGGCGCGATCGCGTGCATCCAGCAAGTCATGCAGGGCCCGCTCCGCATAGTCCCGGTCGGCTTCGCCCAAGACGGCATGGACTAAATCGTAGTCAATCCCCAGCTCGTCTTGCAGCAGGGTCTGCACCCGCTGAAGAAAAAAGTCCGCCAGCGGCTCGAGGGGCGACTGCCGCTCCGGCTGGGCGTCTACGAAGTCAGCGGCCAGTTGCGCCAGAAGCTCGACCAGATCCAGGTTCAGATTGGCGTGCCAGGTGATATTGATCACCGCATTGGCTGCGCGGCGGAGCGCAAAGGGGTCGGAGGAACCGGTGGGAATCAGGCCCAGACCGAAAATGCTCACCAGGGTGTCCAAGCGATCGGCCAGGCCCACCACTTGGCCTACCAAAGTCGCGGGCAGCAGGTCGTCGGCCGTGCGGGGGAGGTAGTGCTCGTAGATCGCCGTCGCCACGGCCCCGGCTTCACCACTGGCCAGGGCGTATTTCTGGCCCATAATCCCTTGGAGTTCGGGGAACTCGTAGACCATTTGCGAGACCAGATCGGCCTTGCACAGGAGGGCCGCCCGCTCGACGGCTTCCCGCTCCGTGTCATGGAGGTGGAGCTGGCTGGCGATCGCCTCGCTGGCTTCGATAATACGCTCGACCTTATCGTGCATGGAGCCCAAGTCTTCCTGAAAGGTGACATCCTCCAACTGCGGCAAGAAAGCTTCCAGGGGCTCGGTGCAGTCGGCGCGGTAGAAGAACTGGGCATCGGCCAGGCGCGCGCGAATCACCCGGGCGTTGCCGGTGGCGATCGCCGCCGCCTTAGCAGGGTCGCCATTGGCAATCGTGATGAAGTAGGGCCGCAAGGGGCTATCGGCCGCCGCCGCGCGCACGGGAAAATAGCGCTGGTGCCTCACCATCACCGTAGTGATCACTTCTGAGGGCAATTCCAGATAGGCCGCGTCAAACTCCCCCAGCACCGCCGTCGGCCACTCGACCAACTGGGTAACTTCGGCCAGCAGGTCAGGATAGAGGACGGCGTGACCCTGGACCTGGGCGGCCACCTGCTGCACTTGTGTCTCAATCTGGGCGCGACGGGCGGCAGGGTCCACAGCGACACTGGCAGCCCGCAGGCAGTCGGCATAGGCGGCGGCTCGGGGAATTGGGACGGGCTCGGGGTGGAGGATGCGGTGGCCACGAGTGTGGCGATCGCTCGCCACCGTCGTCGCGCCGTTGACCAGTTCTAGGGGTAACACGGCGTCATCCAGCAGGGCCACCAGCCAGCGGATGGGGCGCGGAAACCGCAAGTCGCCGTCCCCCCAGCGCATGAAGCGTTGACCCTCCAGCCCGGTGATCCACTGGTGAGCAAGGGACGGCAACAGGTCGGCCACGGGCTGACCCACGCTCTGCTTGGTCCCAAAGACAAACTCTCCTTTGTCCGTGCTGCGAATGACGAGGCTCTCGAGGGTCAGGCCCTGCTTGCGGGCAAACCCCGCCGCGGCCGCTGTTGGCTGACCGTTTTTGAAGGCGGCCTGGGCTGGGGGGCCCTTGACCTCCTCTTGGCGATCAGGCTGGCGGTCGGGTAAGCCCGTGAGCACGACGGCTAAGCGACGGGGGGTAGCATAGACCTGGCAGTGGTGGGGGACCAGGTTCTGGGCGGCTAGGCTAGCAGGGATCACCGCTTGCCACTGGGCGATCGCGCTGTCAATGAAACTGGCGGGCAGTTCTTCGGTGCCAATTTCCAACAAAAAATCCGGCATGGTTGCAGGGCACGGGTAGGGCGGACACTAATTCAACAGTCTATCGCGTTCTCTGGTGCGTGTTCGGTGCAAAGTTCGGGCGGGGGTGGACGAAATTTTACGCGGGATGTTGGTACTCCTTAGCTAAGCCCTCACCCCAACCCCTCTCCCAAGTTGGGAGAGGGGCTTCTAGCTCCTCTTCTCCCAGCTTTGGGAGAAGGGGCCGGGGGATGAGGGCCCAGCAACTAGCTCCCCTTCTCCCAGCTTTGGGAGAAGGGGCCGGGGGATGAGGGCCCAGCAACGCTGAGCAAAGTTCGGGCGGGGGTGGACGAAATTTTACGCGGGATGTTGGTACTCCTTAGCTAAGCCCTCACCCCAACCCCTCTCCCAACTTGGGAGAGGGGCTTCTAGCTCCCCTTCTCCCAGCTTTGGGAGCAGGGGCCGGGGGATGAGGGCCCGGTAACGCTGTTCGCGCTAGCGTCGCGGAGCGATAGAGGGCGACCCTCTGCTCCTTGAACCAGCGCTCAAAATTCAGGGGAGCCGCGCTTTTTTTCGTTCACCCGTTCGGGCGGTTGGGTTGCCTGGGCCCCGCCCCCGCAATCCTGACGGCGGCTGGGGTTTGTTCACCAAGCTCCCCCCTCCCGAGGCTAAGAACCCGAAGGTCGCTGGGCTTGGCCGACCAATTGGCGATGTTTTGCCAAGGCCTGCTCGATGGTTCGGACCAAGGCCGTGGAATGATCCAGGCGATCCACAGCGGCGAGGTGGGAGAGGGTGCGTTCGGCGGAGACAATACGCTGCACCAAGACCTGCAAGTTGTCGGGGTAGTCAAAGAGGGTATCCCCTGAATCGGGCAGGGTGGACGTAGGGGTAACAGGCTCCTCCGCGTCCACGGGGAGCAGGCTATTGAGTTCTTCCGAGGCCATCAGCTCCTCGAGGTCAGTCAGGGCAATCTCGGCCCGTTCGATCTTTTTGATCAGCGATCGCGCCACCCGCATCCCCGCCTGGGTGGAGCCGGTCAACTCCTGAATTTTGGTGGCAAATTGCCCAGCGATGCGATCCAGCTCCCGCCCGGCTTCGACGGTGCGGCTCCCGAGCTTGCCGATCTCGCTGGCGATTTGGCTAAAGCCACTGAGTTGGGTTCCGGACTGGTTGATGGCGATCGCCGATTGCACGGCCAAGTGACGGACCTGCTGACTAACCGTGCTGACCAACTGCGAGAGGGTGCGGATCTTGTCCAGTTCCTCCCCCAGCAAGCGGGCAATGTCAGCAATTTGATAGGTGTTGCGGAGCAGGGCGTCAATGCTGGCCAGCGCGCCCTGAAAGGCCCGCTGCCCCTGGTGGGTCCCCAGTTGACCCGTGCGAACAAAGCGCTGAAGCAGCGTGCGGAGGTCTTGGTACTGTTGCTCCTGCTCCGCCTGGCGACTGGCGAGGGTCTGGCGCTCGGCCAGGGCCCCCCGCTGGCTGTGGACGATACGGCGATACTTCGCGTTGCGAGCCTGCTCCTGCTCGTACTTAATTTGGTAGCGCTTCGCCTCGAGGCGCTGCTTCTGGATCTCGCGGCCGACGTAGCTAGAAATCTGCGACTGGGCCCGCACCAGCGTCTGAAAGCCGAGCAAAAAGTAGAGACAGGCCTCCGGCAGATTGACATCCTGGGAGAACACCACGATCGGATCGTAGATTTCATCGGCGCTGCGATCTAGGGCGTATTCAATCGCCGCTGTCACCTTTTCCGTGTCGGGGAGTTGCAACACGCTAGACTGCTGCTGACTGAGGTTGAGAAAAATCTCGATCGGGCGGTCCAGAAAAACCTCGAGCCCATAGGGGGAACTGAGCCAGGTAGCAAAGCGGCGGCGCGAGATCAAGCCGTGCAGCTTGCCTTTTTCAGCAACGATGGCCCCCGGCAGCCAGGGCTCTTGTTCAAACTGAGCCGCCACGGCACTGCTCGGAGCAGTGGGACTGACCTGAAAATAGTGGAGCGGCAGATCACTCAGGCAGGAGTCTGCGGTGAGGGGTGTCAGCTTACCCATTGCAGCCGGGAAGTAGAGAAAGCACCAAGGTTACTAAGAGCGGGTTTAAGCGGGTGCATCTCAGTTAGGCAAGTTTGCCCTCCTCCCCCGGACCCTTCTCCCAAGGAGGGCGAAGGGGAGTCTCCAAAGGGAGATGCACCCAGGTTTAACCTTCACTATAGTTTAGGGGACCAGCTCGGGGTACAGTCCAGCTTGGACCGGCTCGCCCTTGGCCCGACGAGCCCAGCAGCGGTCTCGGGCTGGGCGTAGCGGCCAAATTCCGTCACAATAGGCCCAGAGGCTGCTGTGGGGAGGAAGACAAGCGCCGCAATGCTCGGACTGCATAGCCAAGGCGAGTTGGTGGCCGCGCGTTACCAGATTGTTACCCGCTTGGGTCAGGGCTCGATGGGAACGACCTATGCTGCTGTGGATGTGCATACCTCGCAGCGGGTGGCGATGAAAGTGGTGTCGCTGCGGCAGGCGACGGAGTGGAAGGTTCTCGACCTCTTTGCCCGGGAGGCCCAGGTGCTAGAAACCTTGCAGCACCCAGGAATTCCGCGCTACATCGATTATTTTGATCTAGACACGCCGGATGATCGCCGGTTTTACCTGATTCAAGAGCTGGTGGAAGGATCGTCCTTGCTGGCCCTGAGCGAGACGGGCTGGCGGCCGAGTGAGGCGGAGGCCGTGGCGATCGCCCAGCAAGTGCTCGCGATCCTGGCTTACATTCACAGCCTGAGCCCCCCCGTCGTTCACCGTGACATCAAGCCCGAGAACCTGATCCGAGAGGCCAATGGTCGCGTGGTGCTAGTGGACTTTGGCGCGGTACAAGCAGCCTATCGGGCCACCCTGAGCCGCAGTGCCACCTTTGTCGGCACCTTGGGCTATATGCCGCCGGAGCAGTTTCGAGGTCAGACCGTGCCGGCCTCGGATCTTTACAGCCTAGGGGCGACGTTGGTGTACTTGCTCTCGGGCCAGTCGCCGGCTGATCTACCCCAGCAGCGCCTCAAGCTCGATTTTCGCCCCGAGGTTGCGGTTTCTCCAGCCTTTGCGGATTGGCTGGAGCAGTTACTAGAGCCGGCCCTGGAGGATCGCTTTCCGTCGGCCACGGCGGCCCAGGCCGCGCTGGTGGACTTGGCGGCCCTACCCGGCACACCTCGCCTCACGACCAGTCGCCCTCGGAATAGCTCCGTGCAGTTGGTCCGTCGCCCGCAGCAGTTGCAGGTGAAAATTCCCAGTGGCACTTGGTGGCAGGGAGGGCGACTGGCGCTGTTGATCAGTAATTGGCTGTGGAATTTGCTCGCCCTGCCCGCGATCGCCTTTCTGGGGCTGGCGATGGGCTTCGTCTTTCGAGATGAGACCCTGGGGATCGCCCTGGGGGTCGCCCTGATTTTGGGGATTCCGATCCTGTTCTTGGGCTGTGGGTCCTGGGTGTTGTGGAAATTTTTGCGGCTTTTGAAGGGCGATCGCGTCACCCTGACGGTCACGCCGCAGCGGGCTGAGTTGCACTATCAGTTTTGGCCCCTGCAAGTGACCCTGCGGGCCGCGACTCAGGATGTGGAACTCCGCCTCATCCCGGACCAGCAGTTTCTCGAGTGGCATTGCAGCGCGATTTGGGAACCGACGCGGCGATCGCAGTGGGGCTGGGCTCAGCGGCTCGCCCGCCCCCTGAGTTACCGGTTTGGCTCCGCCTTGACCGTCGCCGAACGCACCTGGCTCCACAGTGAAATCCAGCACTTTCTCGCCACCCAGCAGCCGCCCGATGCCCAGCCAGGGCAAAAAGTGCAGCGACCCCATAGCCGTATTCAAGTGGCCACAGCGGCGGATATCCTGCGGCTGGAGGTCCTCGCTAACCGGTCTTCCCTCGTGCTGCCCAGTTTGGTCCTGGTGGGTGCATTGCTGGCCTGGTGGTTCTGGCCCCTCATCCTTGTCATCCTGGTGGCAACGGCGACCTATCAGCCACAACTGCTGTGGACCCTGATCGGGCAGTTGGAGCTGCGCTTTGACCGGGAGGATTTTCTCCTGACCTGGTTTTACCTGGGCTATCGCTACGAGGTCCGGGGCAAAACTGCCAGTCTGCAACGGGCTGAATTCCGGGAAGCCTTCAAGGATTTTCGCGATCGCCCCGTCTCAACCTGTGCCTTGGTCCTGGAGCAGGAGGCTGTCCTCTTTGGCACTTGGCTGCGATCGCACGAGAAGGCCCTGCTCCTGGAAGAAATCAACCAGTACTTGCAGGCTCAGCAACGGAAGCCAGCGGCGGGCGAAGAAGCGTCGCAATCGTCTAAGTCCGGCGACTGAGGGCCTGGGTGGCGAGCTGAAGATCGAGGAGGAAGATCAGGGTCTCTTGGTCGGGAGTCTGCCAGAGGGCTGCATAACGAGCGACCCGACGCAGGGGCGATCGCCGTGCCGTCTCGGGCAGGGGCTGGATGTTGGCGGCGGGCAAGTCCAACATATTCGGCAGATCCTCAATCTGGATCGCATAGAGGTTGCCGCCAGGGGCCCGTGCGAGCATGGCAAAAGGCTTGCGGGCTGGGGCAGCTCCTGTCGCCAGGCCCAAACGGGCCTCGAGGTCTAGCAGGGCGATCGCCTCCGAGCCCAAGCTGAGCAGGCCCACATCGTCGAAGCTCTGTTGGGTTCCCGGGACGGTGCGAATCACCTTCAGGATCGCCTGCATCGGCAGGGCGAACAGATAGCCGGCCGTGGGGAAGGCGATCGCGCGGATGGTTTCTGGCAGACGGTCAGCCATGATGCCGAGAAGCTCCCAGTGAATTAGTCATCGTTAACGGAGGGCCTCGCGAATCACCGCCAGGATCTCCTGCTCCAGATAGGGCTTGGTCAAGTAGGCCGTGGCCCCCATTTCCAGCACCAGGGGTTGGAACCGATCGCGGCTGCGGGACGAGAGGATCGCGATCGGTAGTTCCCGGCCCCGGACCTCTTGTTTCAGCCAACTGAGAAACTCCAGCCCATTCATCCGGGGCATCTCAATATCACAGAGCACTATATTCACCCCCACCCCCTGCTGCAACAGCTCCACCGCCTCAAGACCGTCCTTGGCCTGGAGCACCCGATAGCCAGCCCGCTGCAAGATCAGCGAGAGGGTCTGGCGCTCCGTGAGGGAGTCATCCACAACCAAAACCGTTGGCTGCGTCGGAGAAGGCTGGGGCGGCTCGAGGGCCACGGTGGCCGCCGGAGTTGCCCCTAGGTTGTCCGGGACGAACAGGCCCAGATTCGCCGTCGAGAAGCGGCTCGATTCCGGCTCTAGGCTCGCTGGAGCCGCCGGGAGGGCCGGAGGCCTGGCGCCCGTCGGCAAGGCCGGCGGGGCCGGCAGGGTCTGAACCTGGCTGACCAGCACCGTACCATCGAGAACCAGGGTCAGTTGACCATTGGCGAGGATGCTGCACCCGCAAACATAGGGCGGCGGCACTAGGGTGCTGGCGAGGGGTTTGATGACCAATTCTTGCTCCTCAATCACCCGGCTCACTTCCAGGCCCACGAGGCCACTGCCAGCCCGGAGCAGCAGAATTGGGGCAACATTCGCCGGGGTGCTCAGCAGGGGGCTGATCTCCCCGTCGCTGCCTGCGGTCAAGCGGCGCAACCGCTCTAGGCGTTGGCTGGGGTAGTGGAGCAACTGGGTCAAGTCGTAGACTGGCACGGTGATATCACGACCATTTTGCCGCCAGTCGAGCACGCGGCGCTGGGCAAGCTGGTGCAGGGCGTAGCCATTGGTGGGGATCAGGACTTGCTCGATCTCGTTGGAAACGAAGCTATAGGTTCCAGAGCCGGCCTCACAGACGAGGAGGCGGGCGCTCATCAGCGACTCGCGGATCTGGAGCGAGAAGATTGTGCCCTGGCCGGGTTGCGATCGCACCGTCAGCGTTCCTTTGATCGCCGCTAGTTGCGTCTTGACCACATCCAGGCCGACCCCACGACCGGCCAGGTCATCGGTCTGGGTGCGGGTAGAAAAACCCGGCTCACAGAGCAACTCCAGCACCGCCGCTTCTGGATGGGGCTGGCGGCGAATCGCCTGGGCCTGGGCGGCGGAAATCAGGCCTTGGGCCACCGCCTGGCGGCAAATGCCCTCGAGGTCGAGGCCGCGGCCGTCGTCGCGGACATCAATGATCGTGCGGTTGCCTTGGTAGTAGGCCTGGATGGCGATTTGGCCTGGGACGGGCTTGCCGGCAAGGCGGCGCTCCGCATCGGACTCCAGGCCGTGGGCAAAGGCATTGCGAACCAGGTGCAGGAGGGCATCGTAGAGGTTTTCGACAATGGTTTTGTCCACCATCACCTTCGTGCCTTGGAGGTCGAGGGTGGCGGCCTTGCCGTAGGCCGTCTTCAGTTGCTTGATCAGGGGCGGAAAGCGGTTGAGCACGGTGGCGATGGGAACCATGCGGGCCGCCTGCATGTTATCCCGCAGTTGCGAGGATAGGCGCTGCTCGCGCTCGACGGTAGCAGCCGCCGTGCGGGCCAGCAGGTTAATATCTTCGGCCGCTTGCAGCAATTGCCCGGTTTCTTCCAGGGCGGTGAAGGCGAGCTTTTGGCTGGGGGTGAGGGTGGTAGCCGTTTCCAGGAGGCGATCGCGCAACTGCGTCAAGGTAGCGCGGTGGCGCTTCAGCCAGTTGTCCAGCTTCTGGGCAGCCTGTTGGAATTGCTGATCGCGGAGCGTGAGTTGGTTTTGGTTAATCGACAGCTCCGCCACGAGGTAGTTGAGGTGCTCCAGTTGCTCCAAGTCGAGGCGGATCGTTTTGGCTACGAGGGGCGCGGTTCCCTCCAGGGCACTAGGGGAACGGGGGGCCGGAGCGGGGGGCGGCGGGGCCTGCTCCCAGGTCAAGCGGGGCTC
>CAYNIP010000021.1:0-71609 GCA_964397305.1 uncultured bacterium | reverse complement strand
AGGATTAATATACCCTTTTTTAAATAGTTCAAATGTACCGTTCAACATTTCTGGTATTGAGTTTGAAGCTTTCTCGCAAAATTTGGAGAAGGTGTTTGCGGTTTCAAGGGCGATCGAAATTATTGGTGAAGCCGTAAAGCGCATCCCCGATTCAGTGAGAAGCCAATATCCTGACATTCCCTGGCGTGATATTGCTGGAATGCGAGATAAACTAATTCATGATTATTTCAATACAAATACAGAAATTATTTGGAAAGCGGTTCAGGAAGATGTACCTCAGTTAAAAACGATGATTTCAGAAGTCTTAAGAGACTTGAAAGACCTGCTTTAATAATAAAATATGCAAGCTGGTGATCTGAATTATGTATTCAAACTGATAGGATGAATCCTCTGAATCTTTATGATTTTGATTTGCCGAATGGATGGACTATTGAAAAGCTATCTAATTTTGTAGACATTATTATGGGTCAGTCAACCCCATCCGAAACCTACAATAAAAATGGAGAAGGATTATCCCTTTTTCCAGAAATGTTGAACGGTACTCTTGAACTACTTAAAAAAGGGTATATTAATCCTATCAGTAACCTCATTCAACAACTTAGAACTATCCTCTTAAACCAATGCACGTAGCTGATATTCTCACACATAAAAGCCTGCATATATCGCAGTCTATCTAACAACTTAGAGCCAAACTCTTTCGGAATCTCAACCAATTGCAGCAAGACATATCCGATCAAACAGGCGTAGATCTGAATCTCGATTCCGTTCGTGTTTTTTGTGATTAATCTGTCTAGCTTAAGATGCATCTTGAGAAACTTCCAAAGTAACTCAATTTGCCAGCGTTGGCGGTAAAAATCACCAACCTCTTCATTGCTAAAACCCTCTTCGTCAGGTCCGGTCAAGTTCGTGACTAGCCGGAATTCGCACTGGGTCTCTAGATCGCAAAAGTTAACCACTCTAGCTTTTACTTGATCTTTGCCTTTCCCAATCAAAAATTGATCGTCTGACAACATCTCTAACGTGATTTTGTTGTTGATTCGCAATAGAAAAAAACGACTCTCTTTCGCCATTAACTCTACAATTCTCTTGAGCTTGCAAAAGCCTCTATCCATTATGCTGAGCCCGTTTTCAGGATTGGCATCAATGGTCTCATCCCCATATTTGTTGTCGTGTCCTTGTCCAAAGTGAATTAAGACGCCATCCGGTTCTCCGATGGAGAGATTCAAGCCGCTGAAGAGCTTCACTTGGTGGAAACCTTGATGCCATAGTAGTTTGCTGGTCAGCGTAACAATCGTTGAGTCAAGGGGAAACATCTTCAATTCCTTTAAAGCTTTACTTTGCTTTCTTAGCTGATCTTTTAGCTGTAAGAATAATTGGTAGAAAACCTGCGGATCTCGCTTCTTGCTGGCTTTCGAGAAGGTTGATATGTTCACGTTAATACCTCGAACATTCAGTCGCCTGAATACGCTTCTCATACTCGTCTCGCCTTGATCCAGCACGAAGTGCAGCCAAGTTGAGACGAAGAGAAAGGTGTTGAGTACGGGATAGTCGTCTTTCGGCAGGTGGCTAAGATGGCGCTTGACGATTTTGGGGAAGTTAAACATCATAGATCCTGATTATAAATATTGATTCTCTGGCTCCCAGTTTACCAATTTAGGTGCCTTTTTTGGGAAAAATATCCCATCATTCAACATTTCTGGTTTATTACGCTGATTATCTGACCCAATGCTCCAAACCTTTGCCGATTCGTGGGTTAGTTTGACGACAGGAAACTCAACGTAATCCCTGCTGCTGTTGGGTTTCAGCCGGCTCAGCTAGCATTTCATGGCTGAGAGCGTTAGGCTGTAAGCTCCCGAGTTTGCCGAGACTTGCACGGGTTAATTTCTTGATGTCTTCACTACCTCGTCAGCGCTATGATCCCCCCTGCTCAGCCCTCCCCTTGGTTGACTACGGCCTGTCCTTGCCCGTTGTGTGGCAGTCGCTCCCTGGCGGAACTGCCGCTGATGGAGGCTGTAAGTTGTCAGGCCTGTGAGCATATTTTTGTCCCTACGAGCGATCGCCCCGGTCTCGAGCTGGTGGATACTGCAACACCCTTCACTTGGCGCTGGACGGGCTGCGCTTGGCAGCGTCAGTCTCAGGGCCTGACCACGGTGAATTGGCTCTACGCACCCTTGGCGTTGGGCTTTGTGGTGCTGCCGACCAGTTTGGTGGCGACGGGGGCTTACCTATTTCCGCCCCTGCCGGGGAGTCCGTTAGCCTGGCTACCCAGCGCTTGGGTGGTGGCGACGGCGGTGGCCCATTTGGCTTGCCTGCTCTGGCTCAGTCTGGAAGTGTATCAGTTCCCCCTCCGGATCTATCTGCAAGCTTGGGGGCGGCGCTGGCGGCGGGGAGCTTCGTCCGTCGTGAATCCTTAGAGCGTGCTTGAACAGTTGGGAGTGCCCTAGCAGTAATGACCGACGCGACCGAAAGTCTCCTTAACAGAGGGATTCAGCCAAGCATCATTACCAAATTTGGACCCTACCGAAAAGTTTAGGCGAGGCGGCGCACCATGATGTTAACCCTAGCAGCATAGAGCAGGATTGCGCTAGTTATGGGTAGATATTTGCGAGCAGTGCCCACTGGCTCTCGGTGAGGTCGGTGTCGTAGGCTGGTCTTTATTTTGAGAGGCTCTCTTCTTGCCTCTATGGCTTTTCAAACACACTCTCAGTGACAACCCCCGTGGTGGCGCTTCAGCGCTCCCGAAGGGTAATCCAACGAAATAATGGTCTGTCCGATTATCGGGCTGAGGGCCGGGGGCTGTCGCCATCCACAGCTCATTACCGACCTGGGGATAATTGATTTCCTGGAGTACGCTTAGACTACCTGGTAGACGAGTTGCAGGGTTGCCCAATGGCGCACATCTAAGGCGTAGGTATCCGTAGAGGTCAGGTCAACTGGGCTCGCGGTTTGGAGATCCGCCAAGACCGCTCGGGCAAACTCGAGGGGGTTGGCGATCGCCAATAGCCGTTCGCTATCTCCCAGGCGCTCGCGGCTGGCGGCGAGGGTTGTGAGGGCCTGCTGAAAGGGGGCGGTGCTGAAAATCGCCAGAATCTCCACGAAGCCCGGGGCGATCGAGACCAACCAGTTGAGGTTGGGCGATCGGGGTAAGGTAAGCCGGCCCTGGGGCTCGAGCCGCAGGGCCTCGGGCTGGGAGCGTCCGCCCTCGGCCGGCGGGACGTGTAGGGCGATCGCCGTGCCCGTCGCATCCAGGCCTACCAGGAGCACATAAAGGGGGCGATCGCTAGCATTGTCGATCTGGTAGCGCACTTGAGTTCCCAGGGGAACTTGCACCACGGCCTCGGCGCCGGCCTTAGCTGGCGTCGGGGTCGGCCCCAAATCAGCCGCCGCCAGCCAGGCCGCCGGCAGGGCTCGCCCCGTTGTCCGTTGCAACAGGAGCTTCGGTTGGGGCTTCGTCGCCACGAGGGAGACCCGAGCCCCCAGGCGCGAGGACCCTTCGTTCACCGTCAGGCGCAGCAACTTCACGGCCTGGAGCGTCTGCAAGCGAGACCCGAGGCGATGGACGGCCGACTTGACCGCCTCCTCGGCCGTCCCCACGGTGCTCGGCAGCACCACCCGCCCCACGGAAAAGAGGCCGTAGCCCGCTGCCTCCCGGGGGGTCGGGTTGGCCCGGCCAAACAAGCAGTCCGCCAGTTGCTCCCCGGCCGTGACGACTGAAGTGACGGCGGCAATGTTCGCAAAGGCGCTGGTGGCATCGACTCGCTCAATGCGCTCCAGCGTTGCATCCAAGGCTACCACCAGCCCCACGTGACGCGGCCAGACCCGCACCCACTCCTGCACCAGATGCCCCGCCGCCAGCTTGTAGTCCGCCGGGCCCGTCGCTGGCACACGGCGCACCCGGGCCACCAGCCCTTCGCGGCTGCGAACCTGCACCTGGGCGCTATCGGCGGCAAAAGGAGCGGTGTCGGCCTGGGTGGTCGGACCGACCAAGAGGCGCGAGTTGGGGCTGTAGTATTCCAGCACCAGGGCCGGCAACCCAGCCAGTTGCACGCGCGCGTAGCCGTCCTCTTCGACGGCGATCGCCACCCCCTCGGCTCCGGGGCGGGCCGGGGGCAAAGCATAGTAGGTCAACAACGGTTGTTGCTCGGGGCGCAACTTCCCGGCCAGCTGGGGCTGTTGGGACACGACCGGCTCCACCCGCTCCGCCGTCCGCGTCAGGCTCGTGAGGATCGTGCTCGCTGGCACGGCCTGCCAGAGGTACTGAGTCAGGGCATAGGTGAACAGGCCGGCACTAAAGCCATCCCACTTGGCCTCCAGGGCCTGTTGTTCCTCCCCCGCCGCCGCCAAGACAATGCCAGGAACCTGGGCCCGCCCCAAGCGGCCCCGCTCCTCCTTGGGTCGTACCTTAGGGCGCTGGAGTAGTTTTTCCTGGAAGGCCAACTCCCCCGGAGCGGGGTGCTCCGCCGGCAGAGCCGGGCTGGAGCGGGAGCGCAAATTCCCCTGGAGCGATCGCGCCCCCAGGGTGGCACTGGTATCAAGCACCAGGGTGAGCTTGCGCGTCGCGAGCGATCGCGCCAACAGGACCAAAGTCCCCTCGAGCAGATCGTTGCCCGCCGGCCGCCCCTTCGTCAGCAGCACACTGTCCCCCGGCAGCAAACTTCGCACCAAGCGCGGTTCCGCCGCTTCCCCCTCGAGGGGCTGCCACTGCACCTGACCCCCATAGCCACTGAAGTGGAAGACGACCACATCGCCCTCCTGGGCCTGCTGGGTCAAATGCTCCAGAAAGGCCGTTTCAATATTGTCCCGCGAGGCCTCACGATCCGTCAGCACTAGCACATCACTCGGCTGGAAGCCGAAGCGATGCACCAGTAACTCCCGCTGCAATTCCACATCCGTAACACACCCAGTCAGGCTGGGGGTGTAGGGGTACTGGTTCACCCCCACCAGCAAGGCCAACTTACGCGCATTCGGCTGCGCCAGCGCTTGCCCATAATGATCGAGCAGCGTTGTTGCCCACCCTCGGGCGCTCCACCGACCCTGGGCTACCAGTCCAGCCCCCAACGTTAGGGCGGCTAGTCCCGCACGCTGCAAGAACGTCCGCCGATCCAGTCCCATAACCCGCTCAGTTCCTCTACTCGCTATCAGCCTAGCAGGTTTTGCAGGTTCCCTCGGTTTACCGCCCAAGCCAGAAACAGCACCCGAGCAGCGACGCTAGTTTTGGTGCATCGCCCGCGCCAGTTCCGCCGCCACTTCCGGCCGCGAAAACTCCGGCGGCGGCAGTTCCCCGCGCCGTAGCAACTCGCGCACCTTCGTCCCCGACAAGTGAACCCGATCCTCCGGGCCGCTAGGGCTCGTCTTGCTGGTCGCCATTTGCCCCGTGCGTTTGCAATAAAAAGCGTGCTCAAACTTCATCGGGATGATGCCCAGCTCCCCGGGGGCAAATTCATCAAAAATATGCTGAGCGTCGTAGGTTCCATAATAATCCCCGACCCCGGCATGGTCGCGACCGACGATGAAATGGGTGCAACCATAGTTCTTCCGCACTAGAGCATGGAAGATCGCCTCCCGGGGGCCGGCATAGCGCATGGCCGAGGGATTGATCGCCAGGATGACCCGCTGGGAGGGGAAATAGTGCTCCATCATCAACTCATAGCAACGCATCCGCACATCAGCAGGAATATCATCACTCTTTGTCGCCCCCACCAGCGGGTGGAGAAAGAGACCGTCCACCGTTTCCAGGGCACATTTTTGAATGTATTCGTGGGCCCGGTGAATCGGGTTGCGGGTCTGGAAGCCGACCACCGTTTGCCAGCCCCGCTCCACAAACAGGCGGCGCGACTCAGCGGGATCGATTTGGTACTTGGGAAATAGGGGATGAGGGTCGCGCTCCAGCAGCCAGACGGGCCCTGCCAAATTGATCGGCCCCTGGTCATAAACCACCTGCACCCCAGGGTGCTTGGCTTCATCGGTGCGGTAGACGTTAATGACCTCGTGAGCCTTGTTGTAGCGGTATTTTTGCGTGAGTTCCAGCACCCCGACAAAGCGGCCGGTGGCATCATCCAGCCGCACCCAGCTCCCTTCCCTGAGAGGCTCGGCCACCGCTTCGCTGACGGAGAGGGTGACGGGGATCGACCAAGGCAGACCGTTGACGAGTCGCATCTCCGTGACCACGGGCTCGTAGTCAGACTGCTCCATGAAGCCGGTCAGGGGGCTGAAGCCGCCGATGGCGATCATGATGAGATCAGAAAGGGCCCGTTCATCGAGTTGCACCCGAGGTAGTTGCTCAGCTTGAGCCAAAAATTCTTGACGCTCCGCAGCGGCTGCCAGACGCTGGACCAGGTGGCCGCCGTGCGGCGCAATGCCCTCGGTGTGAGTAGTCATGGGTAGTTCAATATCCGGTGGTTCACTCCAAGCAATCAGTGTATCAAGCTCAGTGGCCGATCAACCCGTTGCCCCGGACGGCCAGATGGCCTGGGCAAGTTCGCCGCGAAAGGTGGAGCGGGCGGCTGGAGGACAGAAGCGCAGCAGGTAGGCAACACTTTTGAGGATTTCGCCCTCTAGGTGGGCAGCCGTAGCGGTTGAGACCTCGACTTGCTCCTGGGCGCGGTCCTCGAGGGGTCGCGGCGCGGGACCAAAGCCGGCAGGAACGAGGGGCCGCGGCTCCGTAGCCTGCTGGCGCAGGCGCTCGGCCTGTTGGCGGCAGTGCTGGGCCCGTTCAAGGCCGCGTCGGACGAGTTCGGCGCTGTAGTAGATATCGGCGATCTCGCTCCGCAAGCGTTGGCGCAGGGCCCGGGCCTCGGCGCTGCGGCAGTCGTAGTGGCCTTGGCGCGATCGCAGGCCCACCTTACCCGCTCGCACCCGGATCGCCAGGTCCGGGGGCAAACGCCAGGCCTGATGCAGCCACTTCAGATAGGCTTTGATGTAGGCCTCGAGGTCAATATCGCCGCGCCAAAAGTAGTAGGGCAAGTAGCCCCCTTTGGGTTGGCGACCAATGCGGTAGGCCGCGCCCGCTGGCTCGCCTGAGGGTGCAGAACGGCGGCGAGGCTGCGGACACCAGTAGAAATAGTCAACGCCCTGAATGGTCTGGGTGCGGATAGTGCCCATGCACAGTCGCGATCGCGCGCGCCGGTTTCAACTCAATGGCGGGTGCTCCGAGGCTCCCCCGAGGCTCACCGAAGCGGGGAGGAGGTGAGTGGCAGTCAACCCTAGTGCTCTCACTATAGCAGGTTGCTCGCCGCGCTCCTGGGGAGGAATGGGGAGCCGGGAATTTCCACTTACGCTGGTTATTGCAAGCAATTTTGAGACACTTCGTACAGAGGCAGGGGTCTGCCGCTTGTTCCCAGGGTAGCCGGTCGGCTACAGGGGGCTGCCGCCATCGGTTTTAGAAGCATCGGGATGACTGGATTCGAACCAGCGGCCCCTTCGTCCCGAACGAAGTGCGCTACCAAGCTGCGCTACATCCCGTGGTTAGGCTGGGGACTACTCCCCTAAACCTCGCCGATCCATCCTAGCACGGGCCGGGAAAACCGGGCGCAGGCCCGAAAATCGGGGGTGAACGAAAAAAAGCGCGGCTCTCCTGAATTTTGAGCGCTTGCTCAAGGAGCAGAGGGTCGCCCTCTTTAGGGTTACGGGGGCCCACTCTTCGAGAAGCCGCTGCGCGTCTACATCCCCCGGCCCCTTCTCCCAAGGCTGGGAGAAGGGGAGTTAGAAGCCCCTCTCCCAACTTGGGAGAGGGGTTGGGGTGAGGGCTGAGCGAAGGAGTACCAACATCCCGCGTAAAATTTCGTCCACCCGAAAATCGGGGGTGAACGAAAAAAAGCGCGGCTCCCCTGAATTTTGAGCGCTTGCTCAAGGAGCAGAGGGCCGCCCGCTTCAGTGTTATCGGGCCCACTCTGCGAGAAGCCGCTGCGCGTCTACATCCCCCGGCCCCTTCTCCCAAGGGTGGGAGAAGGGGAGTTAGAAGCCCCTCTCTTAACTTGGGAGCAGGGCTTAGGGGGAGGGCTGCCCAACGGCGAGGTTCCCGTGGGGGGAGGCCCTCCGCTGCTGTGAGCCGGTCACTCGAACTTGGGTCTTTTAGGGTGTTATGGGAGCCAGCAGGATAAACCCCTCAGCTCGACCCAGAATCCTGGGTTGGCGGAGGTTGAGCCAAGCAAAGGTCGGCTCATCCACGAGCAGGTAGTGCCCCGCTCGCCCATGAGCTGCCAACTCCGGACCGCCGGCGGGAATGACACGGCGATCGCCATAAAACTCCACACTGGGCCGGTGGTACGCAAAGGAGGTATAGACCACCGCTGTTTCCGGGGTTGCCGTGCGAATCAGGGCGCCGACGGGGGGCGCGGCAAAGGTTTCATTCAGTTCCCAATTCCAGACGGAGGAGTGCAAAAAAAGTCCAAGGCAGAGATAGCTTCCCGCCACAAGGGTGGCAAGGAAGTGGCGATCGCCCCGCCCGACCTGCACCGCCACCGCCAGCATCACCCCCGTCAGGGTGATCCCCAGCAGGATCAGCACCGGCTGCGGCTCCGCGATCAGAAAGTACCCTAGCCCCGCGACTCCTGCTAAGGCCAACAGGAGAAAGGGGAGAACCCAACGACGGGAGCGGGGCGGTTGCTGCCAGAATTGGGCCAATTGCGCCCCTACCGTCAAAGCAAACAAGGGGTAAAGCGGCTGGATATACCAGGGCAGCTTCGTGCCCATGAGCGAGATCGTGGTGAAAAAGAGGGCAGAGCCGCTGAGCACCAGGCGCGCCCAGGTCTGCGATCGCTGCCGCCAGGCCAGCCAGAGACCCCCCGGCCAAAATAGCAGCCAGGGCCAGGCCGACTTCAGTAACTCCAGCCCGTAGTACCAAGGGGGGCCCTGGTTGCCCTCAACGGCTTCTGAGAGGCGATCAAACCCCTGGGCCTGGAGATGAATCTCCCAAAAGATCGGGCCGTAATGGGCTCCCTGGGCCGCATACCAAGCCACCGTACCGCCACCGCCCAGCAACAATCCCAGCCAGGCCCAGGGATTGCGAAACAGGGCCCAGTCGCGGTCGAGGAGCACCCAGAGACCGGCGATCGCCCACAGCGCCAGAACGATCACGCTCTTCGTCAGGGCGATCGCCCCCAGGGCCAGCCCGATCCCCAAGGCCCAGGGCCGCTGCCGCCGGGAGCGCGCCAAGCAGTAGAGCAGGGCGATGAAGAAGGTATTGGTCACACCATCTAGCATCACCAACCGGCCGTGACGTACCACGGGCAGCAGCGTCAGGTACGTCGCCGCCCCCAAGAAAGCGGGTTGGCGGCCCTGGAAAAGCTCGCGACCGAGACCGTAGAGCAGAGGAACCCCCAGCGCTGTCACCAGGGCCAGGGGCAAGCGCGACGACCATTCCGTCACAGTTCCCTGGACCCAATAACTGGCGGCAATCAACCAGTAGCCGCAAGGGGGCTTGTACCAGTAGGGGTCATCGAAGAGAGTGAGGTGTAGCCAGCGACCGGTGCGATAGAGCTCTCGAGCGGCTAGGGCATGGGAGCCCTCGTCCCAATCCCGCAGCGGCACCTCTCCGAGGCCGCCGAGCCAGAGGGCGATCGCCGCCCCCGTAAGCAGTAGCACCACCAACCCTTCCCGTTCACGCCACCATTTTGAGAGTGGGGATTCCTGCATTCGCTAACCCTATCCTCGGCCCTCAGGCCACAAGCAATCGGCACGGCGGTGATGACCAGGGCCTAAGGCGCTGTTGCCAAGGAAGCCAAAGGATCAGGAATCGTCGCTGAGGGGGCGTCAAATTGTCCCGTGAGGACATATTCTAGGCGCAACTTCAGCCACGTAATAAACGATTGATTGGTGGAGATGACCGCTGCGGCCGGCTGGGGGCATTTGGCCTTCACCGCCGCCAACTCCGGAGCGTCTAAAAAAGCCGGCTGTACCACGAGCCAAAAGTCTTTCTCCTGCTCATGCTCACGATAGTAGCGCTCGCGCTCGCGCAAGACTTCCTCAAAGGGCTCGTCTTCAAGCAAAAACTTCTGGCTGGCGGCAACGTAGTAGTAAGTCGGCATAACCCAATCGTAGCGATGACTTTCACGATACTGTAGCTTACTCTCTATTGTTGACCATGGTGGGGACAGACAACACAGACACCCGGAAATAAGGCGCATCCTCGGGCTGATTGCTTGACACAACAGGGTGCAGCCCAGGGATACCAGGACCGTTGCCCAGTCCTCCTCCCCCAGCCCTGAGATGGGCCACCAGTCAGGGGCCTAGGTCATTCAGCCCAAAATCCCGGCAACAGCCCCCGCATCTTTACACCCTACAGAACCGCCGTTTGGCGGACTCCGCTGTGATACGCTCGACTGACAGTACGGAGTGAGCGCCTTAAAGTAGGGAATGAACTCTCCTAGGACCTCACGTTGCTGCCCGCCATGCGTCAATCCCTCCTCGTCGCTATCCTGCTCGCACCCCTGAAGTTAGTCCTGCGGCCCGCCCTGTTGTTAGCGTTGCTCATTCACGTCGCCGCGCTGGCTATTCCCCTGGCGGCTGGTTCCGGTACTGAGGACGAGACCACCGGGGTCACAGTAGACCTTGAGGCTACCGCCGACCGCGACACGGCCGAGTTCGCTGAAGATTTTGACTTTGACGCCCGCGAGGGCCTCGCCTACGACTCCGATGCCGCTTTGGGGGCGGATGGTTTTGATACTAGTGGGGGGGGCTCCTCGAGTCCAGCGGCCAAGAGCGCCAAGGGCAGCACTAACCCCAAAGGGGATGCAGACACTGAGATTTCTAGCAGCACGATGCGGAAGCTCGAGCGAGCTCGGCAGCGCATGGCGGAGCTGCGTGGGGAGCGAGCAGCTACTAACCCGGAGCCAAGTCCGAGCCCCAGCTCCAGAACCGGTCCCGTCGGCGCCCGGACAACCCCGCCCCCCAGGCCTGCCAACCGCCCAACCGCCGCCGCTGCCCCAGCGAGGGCAGCGGCTCCCGCCAGTTCCCCACCACCCAGGAGCCTGAGCGATTTACCCGCCGTGACTCCGGCGAGTGCCCCATCGCCCAGCCCGGCTCCAGCCCCCGCCGCAAGCGCCCCGGCCCCGAGTCCGGCTCCGGCTGCGAGTGCCCCGGCCCCGAGTCCGGCTCCAGCCCCCGCCGCGAGTGCCCCGCCGCCGAGTCCGGCTCCGGTTGCGAGCCCTCCCCCGACGCCGGCATCGTCCCCAGAGCTAGCCCGCCGCCTGCCCCCGAATGCTGAAAATCGGGTGCCGATCTATCGCTCGCCAGGTACGGGGCGGGCCCTAGTCGGCTCTGTGGGGCTGCTGCCTCCGTCCTTAGATCGTGTCGCCTTCAATACTCCCGATCGGATTCAGCGGGTGAGCGAGGCCTATCCGGAGCTGCTGGAGCGGGCGGGGGTCAAGATCGCGGACTCTCCCCAGACGGATGAGCGTGGTTTTCGGGTTTACCGGCTGGAGCCCCAGGCCGACGAGGCCGAGCCGCGCTTTTTGCACTTAGTGCGCTACCGGCAGAAGACGGTGATTTTTATTGCCCCGGAGGTTTGGGAGCGCGATCGCCTCTTTTCTCAAGACCGCCCGCGTCCCTAGGAGCGGCAGCCAGTCCCGTCAGCGATGCTGTAACGCTCCCAGCGGCGAGAAATCCCTACTCCTTGGTCCCAAGGCCCGAGCCGAAATAGGCCGGATAGACAAAGGCAAAGGCCGTCGCACTGGGAATCTCCCGGCCGTCTAGGTCTTCCACGCGCACCGTGGCTAAGGCCGCATCCCAAACAGCCCGCACGGAGCGACCGTTGAATAGGACGACTTGCTCCCCTTGCTGCTGCACGGCTGTGTGAGAAAAGGCCTGGCTGGCTCCAGAGAATTGGTTGTGGGGCGTCATTGAGTCCGCCTCCCAGATGTAACTGAGGCTGGCCTTGGGGTGTAGTTCCCGCTGATCTTGATGACGGGCCGGAAAGATCAACTGCTCGTTGGTGTCATAACTTCCGTAGGGGTAGCGTAAATAGTCCCGACGATGCCCCGTTTGGGTGGACAGAATCTTGCTTTCAGGATGGGCCTGCAACCACCGGCCTAGGGTTGTCTTCACGGCGGGCTGCCGCTGGAGGCTCCGATTCACCTGCGGGCCAGCGATCCCGAGCCCCCAGGGCTGCGCGTAGAAGGTATCGTCGTCGCGGTCGTACATCACCAGACAGCTTTGGTAGAGCTGGCCGGAAACGCCCAAGGTCGTCGCGCCGCGCTCAAACACGATCGCGGTATCGCACAGGGGGCAATAGGTCACGGCGACGGGCACACCGCCTACCGTATCGTTGACGATTTCGTGCCAGTTCATCACCCCCAGGGGATAGGCCTTGGCTTCTCCATGAATCACCAGGCCAATCACCGCGTCCTCGGCGCGAAAGGGGGTTGTGGCGGCGGTCTCGAACTGGGGGCTGTCCAGGCTGGGAATGCCGTCTTTCGGGGGACCGCCGGGGAGCAATTCGGCGAGATCAATCCGGGCAGCTCGCTCGGGCGCTTGGGCCTGGTGGGGGGGATCGATTTGGGCGAGATCCTCGCCGTGGAGGAAGCGAGTTAAAGAGAAGTAGCGGAGTTTGAAATCGTCCCAGCCGCCGGCCTGGGCTACGAGGGCGGCGAGGGTGAGGCTGGCGAGGGTGAGGCTGGCGATCGCCCCAGGGCGGTATAGCATAGCGGCGCTGTTCCTTCAGGTTGGCTTGAGGCTAGTGTCAGCGGCCGAGCTGAAACCTCGCTGAAGTCCGGCTGAGAACTGGCTGAACTCAGGGGTCAGGCCACCGACGACTCTTGGTGGCAGGCTATGGTCGCTAGGGTAACAGGAGCACGGAGGGGCTGCTCAGGCCGCTTAGACTTTAATGTTTTGAGGATAGTGCTCGGCGGCGACGAAGCGGCGGCAGCCTGATTCTGGGAAGGCCCAGCGGTAATGGTACTCTTGGGGATTGCCCCAACAGAGACCGAGGTAGAGTTCTTGGCGGGTGGCGTCCGCCTCCGCCCATTCAGCATCCTGAGCCAATTGTTCGATGGTTTCTCGGTTCATCACCTGGGGATCATCGCTAGCGAGCCAGAGGGAGAGTCCGACCGTCGCAGCGCGCCAGAAGTCGAGGAGGGCTGGCTTTGCTGCTTGTAGGCATTGTTTGTCGTTGGGAATTGCGGTGAGTTGGTTGTGCAGCTCAGGGTAGGTAACGGTGTGTCCCTGAAAGCGGCACTCGCGCCAGATCAGGCCAGAAACGTGGTGGCGGCGTTGGTAGTCGTGGACCTGCTCTCGGAATTCACGGTAGGCATAGACTTTGCTGATGCGATCGGAGCCGAGGGCACGGGCGAGGACGGGGTCATTGAGGCGATCGCCCGCTGACAGCAACACTCGCTCGCCCCGCCAACCGGCCTGCATTTCCCGGTCGAGGATTCGGATCAGTTGCTCAGTGGTGTAAGTCATGGCTTGCCGCACGGAACGACCGTCACCTGCATGATAGCGCTAACCGCTAGTTTCGCCACCCTTCTCCCGAGAGACAGTGGCGACGACCGAGAGCGGGATGACCCAAGCAGCCAGGCCTTCCCACTCCCCGGTTCCCAACCCGCCGTTTCAATCAGCGGTTGCTGAGGGGGGCTGGACGATGTGGGTCGCGAGGCCCAAGCGAGCCAGGAGTTGAATCGCCCACCAGGTCATATCGATTTCCCACCAGCGCCGACCTGCCCGGGCGACATGGGGTTGAGCGTGGTGGTTGTTGTGCCAGCCTTCGCCATAGGTCAGAAGTGCGGCCCACCAGAGGTTACGCGCGTTGTCATTGGCCTCAAAGCTGCGATAGCCGAACATATGCGACGCTGAGTTGATCAGCCAAGTGCTGTGCCACATGAGTACAGATCGCAAGAAGATCCCGTAGATCACAAAGGGCCAGCCCCCGATCAGGTAGAGCACGAGACCTAGAACGACTTGGGGCAGTAGGTGGTTGCGGTTGAGCCAACGCAGGTAGGGGTCGCGGTCGAGGTCGCGGGCGTAGCGCTTGTACTGCTCGTAGTCAAAAACCTGAGGCTTTTGGTAGAACAGCCAGAGCATATGGCTCCACCAGAAGCCGCGCGCTGCTGAATAGGGGTCTTTGTCGATATCTTCGGTGTGGGCATGGTGCTGGCGATGGCCGGCAACCCAGAAGATCGGTCCACCTTGGATCGCGAGAGTGCCGATCGTGGCCAAAATATACTCCAGCCATTTGGGAACCCGCAGGCTGCGGTGGGCGAGGAGGCGATGGTAGCCCAAGCAAATGCCAATACTACCCGTGAGCCAGTGAAGAAAGACGGTGAGACCGAGGGCTGGCCAGGAAAAGCACCCCAGGGCCAGGAGGGCGAGGAGATGGAAGGTGACGAAAAAGGCTACCGTAACCCATTGCACCTTCAGGGCAGCGGGCTGGTGGGGGGGCTGAGACAGAAGTAGGGGCTGAGTCATAATATCGGGTCTTCTAGGATAGGAGAAGCTTACGAGCGTGAATCCTTTATGCAAGTGTTGCTTGCTTATATACTCTGAGTCTAACTCCAGATGCACCAAACAGGCAAGTCATACTTACATTGAAATCATGACCCGACATCGCTCCTCCGCCCGACAGCGCTTACTCGATGCGGCGTTACAACTCTTCTCGGAGCGGGGCTTTGGCGAGGCAACCACCCGTCAGATTGCTGAGCTGGCCCAGGTGAATGAGGTGACGCTCTTTCGTAATTTTGGCAGCAAGCATGACTTGCTTTTGACGGCGATCGCCAACTCCGGTCTCTTTGCCTGTGACTGGGAGGCCCTGACAGCGACGCTGGCGGAGTCCAGCCCGCCGGAGGCTGTGATCCAGCACTACGCCCGCGATCGCCTGCAAACCCTGAGCCAATTTCCCGAACTTCTGCGCTCGATTGTCGGCGAATCAGGTCACTACACGGTGGAAAACCGGCAAGCGCTGGGGAAAGCCATGGCGGCGGCGAATCGTGAATTGACCCACTACCTGAAACCAGCCATGACCCCTAACGAGTTAACCTCACGTCTGCCGGCCCCAGACCTAGCGAATCTACTGGATGTTTTAATATTTGGCTATTTAGCCATCGAACTCATTACCGAGCACTACGGCCTCTGGCCTGATCGCGAGGTCTTTGTCCAACGCTTAGCGAGTCTCTGCCTCTACGGCGCTTTGGGAACCCCTCCGGGGGCTGAGAGCACTGAGAGCACGCTCGCGATTGGTGGGCCTGGGGAAGACCGCGTGGCCGACTTGCCGGCCGACCTGGTGCGCGCCCTCTTGCAACAGGCGAAGCAGCATGATCCCCAGGACTATGCGATCGCCTACCTGCTCTTGGGGGCGGGGCTCCTGCCGACGGAAATCATCGCCCTAGAGCGATCGCACTCCCTCAGCAATGCCAGCCAACACCTTGTGCAAATTACCCAAGGAGCCGTGCGCCAAGTGCCGATCAATCAATGGATTCTGGGCAAACGCTACGGCTCCTACACCAATAACCCCCTGACTCAATGGCTCAAGAGTCGCCACGATGACCACCCGGCCCTCTTCCTCAACGCCGAGGCGCAACCCCTGACGCTGAACGACTTGCAGACGGTCTGGCAACGCTGCATTCGGGGACTCCTCACCCCCGAGCAGCAGCCCCCCCAGCTCGCCCAAGCCCGCCAAACTTGGTGTGTCGAGATGCTGATGAAGGGCATCACCCTAGAGGATCTCAGCATTCTGAGCGGCTGGAGTGTGGAGCGCCTCGAGCCCTACGCCCGGCGCGCCCGCGAAAAAGCCGCCCTCGACCTCGCCATCCGCCTCGACCGCAAACTCTAACTGCCGTACTGCGGAAACTGACCGATCCGGCCTGGAGCTAACGCCTAGCTAATCGCTGCTTTCCCCGCTTGGCCAGGCTGCCTAGCATCCCCGCCACTGCCAAGCTATCCTGAGAGCAACCACGACCGAATTCGAGATTCGACCCCCTGCGCCGGAGTTTCAGCCCATGCAAGTTAGTCTGCACCCCAGCCTCAGTGACTCCCACCTGGATGCCCACCAGGCCAGTAGCCAACGCCAACTCTCCCTGGCGATCGCCGCCACCGCCAACGGTGGTGACACCAATCTTCCCCTCAACCTTTGCCTGATCCTCGACCACAGCGGCTCCATGAGTGGCAGACCCCTCGAGACCGTGAAACAGGCCGCCAGCCAATTACTCGAAGGCCTCGGACCGCGCGATCGGATTGCCGTCGTCGCCTTCGACCACCGGGCCAAGGTTCTCGTAGACAATCAAACCACTAAGGACCTCGCCAGCATCCGGCGGTGCATCCAAGGCCTCCAGGCCGACGGCGGCACCGCCATTGACGAAGGCCTCAAGCTGGGCATGGAGGAAATCGCCAAGGGCAGCCGCGACACCGCCTCCCAAATCTTTTTGCTGACTGACGGCGAAAACGAGCACGGCGACAATCAGCGCTGCCTGAAGCTGGCCCAACTGGCCTCCGAGTCCAACATCACCCTCAACACCTTGGGCTTTGGCAGTCACTGGAACCAAGACGTACTGGAAAAAATTGCCGATACGGCCACCGGAACCCTCGCCTACATCGCCGAGCCGGAGGAAGCGACCCAAACCTTTGAGCGCCTCTTCACCCGCGCCCAATCCGTCGGCCTCACCAATGCCTATCTGCTCCTAGAACTCCTGCCCCAGGTCCGCTTGGCCGAGCTAAAGCCCATTGCCCAAGTTGCGCCGGAGACGATCGAGCTGCCCGTTCAACAGGAAGGCTCCCAGTGGCTCGTGCGCCTCGGGGACTTAATGACGGAGGAACGGGTGCTGCTGGCAAATCTCTACATTGGTCAACTGGCCCCCGGCTCCCAGGCGATCGCCCGGATACAAGTCCGCTACGACGATCCCGCCCGGGGCGAAACCGGCCTAGTCTCGGAAGCAATCCCGATCAACGTCGAGGTACAAACCGCCTACCAGCCAGCTCCCGACACGCAGGTGCAGAAGTCGATCCTCGCCTTGGCTAAGTACCGCCAAACCCAGATCGCTGAAACCAAGCTGCAACAAGGGGACAAGGCCGGGGCGGCCACCATGCTCCAGACGGCGGCTAATACAGCGCTGCAACTGGGCGACCAAGGAGCTGCCACCGTGCTCCAACACAGTGCCACCCAATTACAAGCGGGGGAAGAGCTATCGGAGGCCGACCGCAAGCGCACCCGCATCGTCTCTAAGACCATCCTCCAAGACTCCTGAGACTCCGCCCTCGGGTCCGCTGCCAGCAGTCGCTAGGATAGGGAGGGAGAGTGCGCGGTGGCCGCCGCCACCGTGCTCCCCTACTGTTGTTGCGGAGGAACCCCATGTCTGAGACCAATACGCCCCCAACCCCCCCCCCGACGGCTGAAGGTTCCGAAACAGTCAGTCCGGAGACGCGATCGCTCGTCGAGCAGCGGTTGCCGGAGGAGTCTGACGAAATCAAACAGCACCTCATGGCCCTGATCGATGCGATCAAGCAGCGGGCCGAAACCCAGATCAACTCCGCTGAGGACATCACCCGCGATGCCTATGTGAGTGCGCTGCGCCAGGCCCAAGACACCCTCCAGAAGACCGGCGAGCTGTTTGAAGAGCAGCGCTCGACCCTGGAGCGCTCCCTAGCCGGCATCGAAGATGTCGCGACCCAGCGCTGGGAAACCCTGCTGTCTGATATTCAAGCGATGGGCAACCGGCTGGATCGGGCGGTGAATGCTGCCTGGCAAATCCTCACGGAACCGGAGACTAGCGAGGCTGAGGCCACGGACGCTGACTCGAAATCCTCGGTGGATTAAGGCCCAGCCTTGATCAACACGGCTCGCTTGATCCGCCCTTTTCTGGGTGTATCCCCCAGGATGCTAGGGCTGGTCAAGCCCTCCTGCTCGAGTCCCTGCTCCCCAAGCGGGGAGCAAGGGAACTAGAAGTTCTCTGCCCCAGACCGGTTCCCAGGACCCCTAAGTTTTGAAACCCCTACAACTTCAGGCTTTCTCCCATCCTCCCCCCTCGGCTCCTAGGGCGGGAGCCCTCGCTAGCCTCCCTCGCGTCCCTAGTCCGGAGGACGGCGGGAGTGAGGGCCGACACGGGTGTACCAGACCAGGAATGTATCGCTAGCCGGAGGGAGGGAGCGGCGGCCTGTGGGATTCATCCTCCGCTGCTAGGGAGGCTACCGTTGGCGAGGGTCGGTTGGGGCTAGAATAAGAGACCATTTAACCGTTTCTTCGCGCCGATGGCGATCGCTCTGACTCAGACCCCGACTGAACTCGAAGTCGTGAACCTCACCAAAACCTTTGGGCCCTTGGTGGCTTTGGATGCTGTATCGATGAAGGTGACGCCGGGCAGCTTTCATGCCCTGCTGGGGGAGAATGGCGCCGGCAAAAGCACCTTGGTCAAGTGTGTGATGGGTTTCTACCATCCGAATCGGGGTGATATTCTCATCGGCGGGCGATCGCGCCGCATTGCCAGTCCCCGCGATGCTCACCACTACGGCGTGGGCATGGTTTACCAGCATTTCACCTCTGTGCCCGCGATGACCGTGGCGGAAAACTTAGTGCTCTCGCGCTACGACTCGACCTTTCGGATTGACTGGAAGCGCGAGCGGGAGCAGCTCGAGGCCTTCATGGCCGAGGCCCCGTTTCAAGTGCCCCTGGAGGTGGCGATCGCCGACCTCGCAGCCGGCCAGAAGCAAAAACTCGAGATCCTCAAGCAGCTCTACCTCCAGAGCACGATTCTGATTTTAGACGAACCTACTTCGGTGCTGACCCCCCAGGAAGCGGACGAAGTGCTGGGCCTACTTCAGGAGCAGGTCCAGGCCGGCAAGCTGAGCGTCCTTCTGATCACCCACAAGTTCCGGGAAGTGACCCGCTTCGCGGATGAGGTGACGGTACTGCGGAAGGGGCGGCTGGCAGGCCAGGGCCGGGTGGCTGACCTGACGGTGAATGACATGGCGGCCATGATGCTGGGAGCGGCACGGGAAACCAAGCCGATGGCGAAAACATCGCCCCCAACGGCTCAGCCGGTGTTAGAAGTGCGGGGATTGCGGGCCAACCGGGATAATGGCTTGGAAGCGCTGCGGAGCCTGGACCTCACGGTCCATCGCGGCGAAATCGTCGGGATTGCTGGCGTCTCAGGCAATGGGCAGAAGGAACTGGTGGAAGTGCTGGCCGGCCAGCGATCGCCCATCGCCGGGGAGATTCGGGTGAATGGCGATCGCTACACGGCCACGCGAGCGGAAATGTATCGCCACCGCGTCTTTGCGCTGCCAGAAGAGCCCCTCCACAACGCCTGTATGCCCACCATGAGCGTAGCCGAGAATATGTCCCTTCGTACCTTTGACCAGCCCCCCCAAGCACGGTGGGGCTGGTGGTTGGTATTATCAGCGCTCCGGCGTCTAGCCACCACCTTGATCACCACCTTTGCGATCAAGACCCCCTCCCCCGAGACCCCGATCGCCCACCTCTCCGGCGGCAACATCCAGCGAGCCGTGCTCGCCCGGGAACTCTCAGCCGACGACACCCAGTTACTCATCGCGGCCAACCCCTGCTTCGGCCTCGATTTTGCCGCCGTGGACTACATTCACAACCAGCTCATCGCCGCCCGCAATCGGGGCGTCGCGATCCTGCTGGTGAGCGAAGATTTAGACGAATTGCTTACCCTGACCGATCGGCTCCTGGCGATCAGCGATGGGCGCATTGTCTACGAGAGCGAAAGTGCTACCACCGATCGGGTCGCGATCGGGGCCGCGATGGCCGGTCACTAGCGAGGTCCAGAGCATTCCGTTTGGGCAGCACCCTAGCCAAGCACCCCTTCTAGGGTGCATCTCACTTTGGAGACTCCCCTTCGCCCTACTTGGGAGAAGGGGCCGGGGGATGTAGACGCGCAGCGGCTTCTCGCAGAGTGGGTAAACTTGCCTAACTGAGATGCACCCAAGCAACCCTTCTTTCTGTAGGGATTTGGGGAGTGCTTCAGTCGTAATGACCAACGTGACAGCAAGCCTGATTATCGGAAGGGTTCAGCCAAGGTAGGGTCATTGCAAGCAATTTTGAGACACTTCAGAGCGGGTTTGAGAAGTTTCCCAGAATCGAGAGCTGATTAGTAGACGACGGCGTAAATGGCGACAGAATTCGAGCAGCAGGTAGGTTGGGTTGAGGCCCGGGAATCCCGCCGGGACGCGGCGCGAACGCCAAGCGTCTCCGCAGAAGATAACCCAACTCAACCGAGAGCTTGACTGGAATCGTAGCCTTTTTTCCGCGGCCGAGTATTAGAGTTTCAGCCCTCTGTTCGCAATTCTCTGCAAGCCAACCCTCCCAAGGGCTTCAGCCGACTTTTCAAACATATAGTTGTCTCAAACAATTTTGAGACTCTCTGAAATGGCTGCAATTCTTGCTTGGCAAGGATTTCGTGGTTGACCCGTCTCATCCTTAACTGAAACGACTATACCCCAGAACAGCGTTAAGGTCGGGAACCTCAACCCGTTGCAGTCCTCACCCTCAATCGCGCTTCCAAGTTGGGAGAGGGGTTGGGGTGAGGGCTGAGCTAAGGATCACCAACATCCCGCGTAAACTTTCGTTCCTTAATGGGTTGGATAGACGGTTTTACTTGCGAGGAAGATTGAGCCTCCTCAACATTCGGCTCACAGTCGTTAAGCCTACTTGGACATGAAGCTCCTGCTCGATTCGCTCGCGCAACTCCTTCAAGGTTGCATCCTGTTTCTCGGCGACCATTTGCGCTAGCTTCTCAAGCTGCTCAGGATTGAGCTTACTGGGTGTTTGCGCTTGCCGTACTTTTGGTGTAATGTCTCCGGTCGTCCGATATTGCTTCAACAGCTTCTGGACAAAGCTCAAGGTAACTCCAAACCGCTTTGCTAACTGGCGCTGAGAAAGCGGCTCGCTTTCATAAGTGTCAATGATTTTTTGTCGAAAGTTCACTGGGTATGGTTTCATGACTCTTGAGAACTGATTGAAGAGAGTGCATCTCACTCTAGAAACCCCCCTTCGCCCTTCTTCTCCCAGAGCTGGGAGAAGGAGGGCTAGAGGTTTCTGGCTCAGGACTAGGGAAGGAATTTGGAGGGGAGGGCTGCCAACCTATCACTCGGCCGCAGAAAAACAGCTACGATTCCAGTCCGGCTCCCGGTTGAGTTGGGTTCTCCCCTGCGGAGACGCTTAGCGTTCGCGCAGCGTCCCGGCGGGATTCCCGGACCTCAACCTAACCGACTTGCTGCTCGAATCCTGTCGCCATTTACGCCACCGTCTACTAGAGCTTTCCTCCTCAATCTTAGCTGGTGGGTTCAAATTGGAGGGACACGGAGTTGATGCAGTAACGCTGGCCTGTGGGGCGCGGCCCGTCGTTGAAGACATGGCCGAGGTGGGCATCACAGACGGCACAGAGAACCTCGGTGCGCCGCATGAAGAGGCTGTTGTCTTGTTCACAAGCTACATGATCCGGCTGAATCGGTTCCCAGAAGGAAGGCCAGCCCGTGCCCGAGTCGAACTTAGCCTCCGAACTAAAAAGCTCAGTCCCACAACAGACGCACTTGTAAATTCCCTTGGCTTTGTTGTCGTGATACTCGCCAGTAAAGGCTCGCTCTGTTCCCTTTTTGCGAGCGACGCGGAACTGTTCGGGAGTCAATTTTTCGCGCCACTCTTGCTCGGGTTTGCTGATTTTGTTGACCATGATTGTGTGCGTCTTGCCACTGTGCATTACCAAATGGATCTTAACACGCTGAATTGGCGATCGCCCCACCCCGGCTATCTGAAACGGTAGCTGCTATAATGAGCAGAGCCGCTCTAAATTTCCCTGATGCTCGACCTCGCCAAGCTCGCCGGCCAACTGCCCCCGATCGGCAAACACCTGCAACTTGAGGCGAAAGCCAACCGCCAGCGTTTGGAGCTGGCTCAGGGCTTGCTCGCGGCGGCGGCGACGCACCAGCCTCGCCTGACCACGGCTCAGCAGCAGTGGCGCGATCGCTTCCTCTTCGCGGCGGCCAGCCCCTTAGAACCCCTCGAGGCCCGCTATGACCTGAGCGCGCCCCCAGAGCAACATACGGTCTTTGCGACTGACGGCTCCCAAATCTCTCCCTCTCACCACGAGATCGCCTATTGCTATTTGCTGAATATCGGCCGCATCGCGCTTCACTACGGCCAGGGTCGCCATCCCCTCCTCGATAGCTTACCGGAAGTTTTTTATAAACCTGAAGACCTCTATATTTCTCGGCAATGGGGCATTCGGACTGAAGAATGGATGGGCTATCGGCGTACCGTTTCTGAGGCCGAGGTTTTGGCGGACTTGGCGAGCCAATGGGTGGCCTCTGAGCGTGTCACGGATCTGCCGATTTTGGCGATGGTGGATGGTTCGTTGATCTACTGGTTTTTGGAGAGCTTGCCAGGAGAAGCCCGCGATCGCCTCTTGCCGCCCATCCTCACGGCCTGGGAGCGACTGCGGACGGCTGGCGTGCCGCTGCTGGGCTACCTGAGTGCCTCCCGCAGCAGCGAGGCGACTAACTTTTTGCGGCTGGAGGCCTGCCCCTTTGACACGCCGAATTGTGCGGCTCACTGTGGCGATCGGAGCGATCGCCTCCCTTGCCAGGTGATCGATCCCCTGCGGGATACGGTGCTCTGGGCTAGCCAACTCGAACCGGGCCAGCGCGGCCCCCTCTGGAGCAGTTCCGCGAAGATCCTCGACCTCTATGGCGAACCGTTGCGAATTTACTTCTGCTATGTCCACGTCGGCTCGGAAGTTGCCCGCATCGAAGTCCCAGCTTGGGTGGCGGCGGACCCCGCGCGCTTGAAGGAAGCCCTGAGTATCATGCTAGGGCAAGTTTACAAGGGCTATGGCTACCCGGTGGCCCTGGCAGAAGCGCACAACCAAGCAGTGGTGCGGGGGGGCGATCGCGCACGTTTCTTCTCCCTCCTCGAGCAGCAAATGATCCGCGCCGGCCTCCGCAATGTCGGCACGTCCTATAAGGAAACGCGCAAGCGTGGCAGCATTGCCTAACGCTAGATACCGCGTCGGAACTTCTCAATTTCAGCAATGGGTAAGAGGAGGGTTGCTTTGATACCCTCGCGTACATCTTCACTCACTTTCAGGGAGCTTTCGAGACAGTCTACCAAGAGTCGATTGGCTTCTGAATACTGGCGCAGGGCAGCGTGCTGTTGCTCATCGAACTGCCAGTCATAGCCAATATTACGGTGGGTGATAATCGTCAACCGCAGGTTCCGTGTCCAGATTTCGCTACTCTCGCGCCACCATTTTTGATAACCGGCCTCGTCGTGCTCAGCATCGGGTAACTGTTCCTTGAAGCGGTTGAGGGCCTGGGACAGTTCACTTTCCATAGGGAGAGAGCGATCGCGCGCAAAGGTCATAAACAAACTCAGATCTCGAGCGTAAGTGACCAAGAGGCAATCGAGGATCGTGTCAATCAGCAAATCAGAGGCTAAGTTCTCCAGAGGCTGACTGCTGAAGGCATAGTCTAGATCAATGTCCAAGCGCCGAGCAAGGGAGCGATCGTGCAGGTCCGATTTGAGAGCACGATAGACGGCATGGGAGAAATCCAGGGGTCGGGCAAGGCGAGGCTCAAAAGTACGCGCCACGGCCTGGGCAAAGTAGAAGGCGCGCACGGCGGGCGGCTTATAGGTGGCATCCGCAAGCAGGGCCTTTTGATTGACCCAAGAAAGGAAAATTTGCAGCTTTTTATCGGCTGAAATAATCGCATCAATGCGGCGCTTGATCTGCAATAGCAACTCATCGGCTGTTTGCAGAGTATTCACCGCGGAGATAAAGACATCTCGCCAGGGTTTACGGATAAAGTTATTGAAGCGAGCGTCCAAATTCTCGGCTTGGAAGTGGGCAAGAATCGACCGCTCAACCAGGTATTCATGAACAGTTAGATGCACGAAGGAGTAGAGACGGGGAGCCCGCTCTGCTAGTAGTTTGTAGTGCTTGGTAAAGGCTCGCAAGATGGCATAACTTTGGTGCAGGAGTGTCTCGCCAGTTAACGTTTCAGCATTACTACAGACGGCTAGATATTCGGCAATTCGCTGTACGAGTTCTTGCTGGGTAAAGAAGAAGTGGGCTTTTTCAAACGTTGCGATCGCTACATGGCTCATCAACTCATAGCGGCGCTGGAGGTCGAGCTCTTCATAGGCAGTTTGCTTCGCCAAAGCATCCAGGGCTGGTGGCACATCGAGGAGAAAGTTCAGGCAGTATTCGTAGAGGTCATAGAGTTGTAGCGGCAGGATCTGCAACTCACTGTAGACAAAGCAGGCAAAACTCAACAAGGTCGGTGTATTGGCGACGGCTGCGATCTTTTGGGCCTCGGGGGAGCGCAAGCGCAGGAGAAAGGCTTGGGTTTGGCGTTCAGATTCATCAGGGTCAGGAATGGATGCGGAGAACCAAACCCGGCTGAAATCGGTAATCTGCTCATCGCTCAGTTCCGCAATTTCGACATACTCAAAGGTGGGAAATGAGTAGTCCGTAAGCTGGGTGTGACAACTGAGCACGAAGCGATCATTAGAATGCCTAAGCACAAAATCCCGAATCTGGTGTTGAACGAGGCGGCGCAACTTTTCGGGCAACTCATCGACACCATCTAGAATCAGCAGCATCTTGCCGGAGCCGAGGACACGCTCAGCGTGGAGAGAATGGCTGAGGCCCAGCTCGAGTTGCACTTGGTCTTGGAGCGAAAACTCCGGGGGCAATTCCTCGCGGTGGAGACTGGGTAGATCGAGCAGCACCGGGAAGCTGTCGGGGAGAAATTCCCCCCGCGCACAGGCGATCGCCAAGCTGCGGAGAAACGTACTTCTCCCCGCTCCAGGCCGTCCCAGCACCATCAGGCGCGGATAGCGAGCGGCGGCCTCCAGGCCTGGCAGGCGCTCACCCTGAGGTGCGAGGCCAAAACGCTCAAAATTGCGTTGCTGGTCGAAGCCCACTAGCAGATCGGTCATCTGGGAGTAGGACTCCCGCGCCAGTTTTGCTTGGGTGTAAACATCGAGAGACCACTGGTGGGCCTCAGCATAGCGGCCGTTGAGCAAGGTCGCCCGGGCGTAGCGCTCCAGGACGCGGGTGCGACAGCGAGCGCGCAGCTCAGTGAGTAAGTCGTCAAAGTGGAGCTGGGTCAGGGGTTGGGGCGGCTTGGGGGGCGGCAGATCAGGCATGGTAGCGGCAGCGAGCGAGTGACCATTGCGTTCCGGGGGGAGCAGAGGTTCAGCGGCGATCGCCTGAGCTGTGGCCGTCCCGTTGCGCTTGGCCACGGCCTGGTGTTGATCCTTCAGGAAGGCCAACAACGCCTCGCTGTCGTGAAACTGGCGGCCATCGATACTGAAGCGGCGGCAGATCTCCACCAGGCGTTGGTCAAGGCTGCGGCGAGAAATGTGTAGCTCCGTGGCGATGGTATTAGCATCCTTATGGCTACTAAACCGCCTCAGGAAAATCGCGCGTTGCTGAGGGGATAGCTGATAGGCCCTGGCAATCTGGAGCAGAAACTCAGGTGGCAGCATTGACCCCTCGATTCTTCACCTAACCACCAGTGTACCCAGAAATCCCCTTGTCAGAGAATAGTGAACCTGAAGGTTTTAGCGCTTTGTTTCGGGATTTCCCTGGCCCAGGACCTGGCGCAAATCCGTGCGCCCGAGCTCGTAAAATCCCAACGCTTGCAGAGATGGCGGTGAGGGGGCGGTGCGCCAGGCCTGCCAACTTTGGCGCACCAGCGGCAGGGCGCCACTCGCCATGAGGGTGGCAACCCCGAAGCCCAGCAGGGCATCCAGCCAGCACCAGCCCCAGAAATGAATCGCTAGGGCCGCGACCAGCGTACCACTGGCACTAGCCGCATCGGCCAAGATGTGCCAGAAGACCCCTCGCAGATTGAGATCCTGCCGACTGGCGCGGGCGAGCAGGAGAGCGTTAAAGCCGTTGATGAGCAGGCCTAGGAGGGCCGTGAGGAGCATGGGGCCGCTGAGGATCGTGGTGGCGGGGGCTTGCAAATGGTGCCAAGCCTCGCTGGCGATCGCCACTGCCATGAGGGTCAGGCCCAGGCCATTGCAGCCTGCCGCCAGCGCGGTAATGCGTTGGGACTGGGTGGGCCGAGGGGCGTGGCGGGCGAGCACCGAGGCTAGCAGAGCTAGGCCGACGGCGATCGCGTCTCCGGCGAGGTGGCTAGCGTCGGCGAAGAGCGCGAGGCTATGGCTCCGGTGGCTGGCGATCACCTCCAAGAGAGCCAACCCTAGCCCCAAGAGCAGCACCCATACGAGCAGCCGTGTCTGTCCCGCCGTCGCCGACGGGAACCCATGACACCAGCAGGTGGGTTGAGGTAGCGCTTGCGTTCCCAGTTTGAGCATGAGGATTGAAGCACAGAAATGTTGCGATCGCCCATTGGCGGACTCAGCCCCTGACGCCTAGCCAGCGTCAACAGTTGCCCGAGGGCGGAGGCCTCCCGTTGGCCCTCATCCCCCGGCTCCAGCTCCCAAGGCTGGGAGTCGGGGAGCGAGGGGTCCCTCTCTCAAGATTGGCAGAGGGACTGAGGAGGAAAGCCGCCAAGCAGGGATACTTCCCCAGAGGACCCCCTCGCTGCGAGCTTATCACTTTCGCGCAGTGGGTTTTAAGTCTGGCACATTCTCGCCCCGCAGGACACAATGGGGGAGAGAGTCGGGCCATGAGCCCACCTGCTCAGGGTGTTCGTGCAGAAACCTCAGGCTATCTCCAGAGCAAGAACCTCCCCATGCCGCGATTTCCCTGGCGACGCTTTCTGAGCTTGTTTGTAGCCACCCTAGTGGCGATCGCCCTTGGGCTCCCCGCCCTGAGCCAACAGTCCCCTACCCTACCGCCAGCCCAGCAGTGGCTGCGGTCGGCCTGGGCTTACCAAGATGCGGGGGATTATCCCCAAGCCGAGCAGGCGATCGCCCAGAGCCTAGCACTCCTGCAAGCAACCGGCGGCCCGGCGGCCCTCCTGGCCCAGGCCCTCGACACCCAAGCCCACCTCCACCAGGCCCAAGGTCGGGGCCCTGCCGCGATCGCCGCCTGGAAGCAGGCCGAGCAACTCTACCGGCAGCTCAACGATGCCGAAGGCGTGCTCGGAAGCCAGCTCAACCAGATCGACGCCCAACTCCGCACCCAGGGAGCCTACAATCTTGCCTGCGAGCAAGTGCTCCAGGCCTTGGGGCTCTCGGAATACAGTTGCGGCGACGTGGCCGATCCCAACCGGTTGAGCGAGGCCCAGTTCACCCAGCTCCTCGACGACCTAGAGCCCCGCCTGCCCCTCAACCTCCAGGCCGCGAGTTTCTACTATTGGGGGCTTGCTCTCCAGGCCCGGGATGCCCTGCCCCGTTCCCAGGTCTTGCTGACCCGCAGCCTGGCGATCGCGACGCGCCAAGGGGCGATCGCCCACCAGATGGCCGCTCACCTGCAACTGGGCAACCTCGAGGGCCTGTTGAGCAACGGGGAAACGGCCCAGGAGCACTACCATGCCGCGATCCAGCTCGGGCAAGGGGCGACGGTGAACCCACCGATTGAGGCGGCCCTACTCCAGGCCCGCCTTAATCAATTGGACATCCTCCAAAAGATCGGGGAGCCGTCGGAGTTTGCCCCCCTGATCGCCGCCATTGCTGCCCAACTGGCCGCCCAGCCCCCGGGTCAGACCCTCTATAGCCGCCTCAGCTTCGTCCGGCAGCTCCTGGCCTGGCCGGAAACCCCCTACCGCGATCTAGCCGCTCATCATGTGGCGATCGCCCGAGCCACCGCCCAGGCTCACCAAGACCCCCGCGCCCAGTCCAACGTCCTCGGCTGGCAGGGCCGTCTGGACGAACTGGCAGGCCACTGGGCCGCCGCCCAGCAGGCCACTCAGCAAGCCTTTGATCTCGCCGTGGTCAGCCAGTCCCAGGAACTCCAAGCCCGCTGGCTGGGACAGTTGGCCCAGATCCGGCAGCAGCAGGGGGATCTGGAGGGGGCGATCGCCCTGAACCAACGCGCCGTGAACTTGCTACAAGCTTTGACCACCACTCTGGGCGGCGATGTTCAGTTTTCCTTTCGTCAGGACGTGGAACCGATCTACCGCAACCTAATCAGCCTCCTGCTGAAGGCCGAGCCCAAGAGCGAGCCTCAGCAGCAGCAGTACCTCCAGCGGGCTCAGCAGGTGATCGAAGACCTACAAATCCAGGAGCTAAACGATTTCTTCCGCCAGCCCTGCGTGGCGGCCAAGGCCGAGCGGCTGGATGAAGTCGCCGCCCGAGATAACCAAACAGCGGTTCTTTACCCCATCGTCCTACCCGACCGACTGGAAATTATCGTCTCCCTGCCGACGGCCACGGGCGACCCGGCCGCGGCCAAGCAAGGCCCAGGAGCCCCCCCAGCGACCTCCTACCGGCTGGAGCACTACTCCCAACCCCTCAGCCGGGAGCAGGTCACGCAAACCCTACGCCGCTTCCGGCGCTCGTTCAATTTGGCGGTGTCGCCGGGGCGCAACCAGGCCTTGGCCCAGGAGATCTACGACTGGGTAATCCGGCCAGCCGAAGCGCGCTATTTTCAACCCCAAGGGGCGACGGGGGCTAAGCAGCCCATTCGCACGCTCGTCTTTGTCCTGGATGGGCCCTTCCGCAATGTGCCCATGGCCGCCCTGCACGATGGTGAGCAGTACTTGGTGGAACGCTACAGCCTCGCCCTGACCCCTGGTTTGCAGTTGGTCGAGCCGCGAGCGCTCCAAGAATACCAATTCAGCGCCCTGACCGGTGGCCTCAGCCAAGGGCGTCATGGCTACTCAGATTTGCCCGCCGTCGAGGCGGAAGTGGCCGCCATCCACCAGACCATGCCCTCGCATATCTACCTCAACGAGGACTTCACCCACAGCCTGCTGGCCCAGCGAATTCAAAGCCTCCCGGCCCCGGCGATTCACTTGGCGACCCACGGCCAGTTCAGCTCCCGCCGTGAAGATACCTACCTGCTCACCTGGGATGGGCCCATGGATGTGGAAGCCCTCGCAGCGATCCTACGCCAGCGAGAATTGGTCAATGATGTGCCCCTAGAATTGCTGGTCCTCAGTGCCTGCCAGACGGCCTCGGGGGATGAACGGGCAGCCCTCGGTCTCGCCGGGTTTGCCGTGCGCTCGGGGGCCCGGAGCACCTTGGCCAGTCTCTGGTCTGTCAACGATGCCTCCACCTCGGAGCTGATGGTGAGTTTTTACCAGCAGCTCCAGGGCAGGACGCTCAGCCGTGCTGAAGCCTTACGTCAGGCCCAGCTCCGGCTCTTGCAGGAACCGCGTTATAGCCATCCCTACTTCTGGGCTGCCTTTGTGCTCGTGGGTAACTGGCTCTAGGGGAGCTTACTCGAAGCCGAGGAGTAGCTTCGACATGGGGAAGTACCGAGACCAGCGTTGGGGATCGGGTTGCTGCCGCCAGCTCTGGCGATCGACCTCTAGGCGCAGAATCGGGGCGATTGCCCCGCTATTCTGACCCACAACGGTGATCGACACGGAAGCGATCAGCACATCGCTGTCAAAAGCTCGCTGGGCCGCCGCCCGGGCGATCGCCTCGGCCCGCCGCAGCAGCGCCCCATAGGTTTCCGTGCCCTGGCGGGTGAGGGCGATCTGGGTGCGGGCTGTGGTAGCCTGGGCCGGAGCCGGGGCGATCGCAGGGCCCACCAACCCGCCACTCCCCCCCAGGAGGAGCGCTAAACCAACCGTCAGACCAGGCCCCAGGAGTTGGCTTGGCAAGGATCTAGGTTTCATGATTCCAAACTCGGGAGCAAGAACGGGAATGGGGAGACCGTTCAGGGTCATCGCCCCCTGAGCATAACCCGCCCCTCCCCCCCTTGCCTACTGCTCCCGCGCGGACTGAGCGTGATCCCGCGCCCGGCTCCTGGCCACCCATCCCAGGGTCTGCCCGTTCCGCCCGCTGTTCAACCGAAAACTCTATGCCAGCCACAATTTCTGTTGCTCTGCCCCAACACCCCTACGCCGTGACGATCGCCCCCGGAACCCTGGAGCAGTTGGGCGATCGCCTCCGGGCCCTCCAGCTCACGCCGCGCCTATTGCTGGTCTCCGATGACAACGTATTTCCCCACTACGGCCCCACCGTGCTCGCCTCCCTCGAGGCCGCTGGATTTAGCGTCGCCCACCACATCCTCCCGGCCGGAGAGCAGCACAAGACCCTCGCCTCCCTGCAAACCCTCTACAATGCGGCCTATGAGCACCGCCTCGAGCGCCGCTCGACCCTCGTGGCCCTCGGGGGTGGCGTCGTGGGCGATCTCACAGGCTTTGCCGCCGCGACCTGGCTGCGGGGCGTGAATTTCATCCAGGTTCCCACCACCCTCCTGGCGATGGTCGATGCCGCGATCGGCGGCAAAACCGGGGTCAACCACCCCCAGGGCAAAAACCTGATCGGGGCCTTCTACCAACCGCGAGCCGTGTACATCGACCCAGCGGTGCTGGCGACCCTGCCGGAGCGCGAGTTCCGAGCTGGGCTGGCCGAGGTGATCAAGTACGGCGTGATTTGGGATGCGGACCTGTTTCAACAGCTCGAGGCCGCCCCGCCTCTGGATCTGGATCACGTCCAGGCCCTGAGCCCGGAACTGCTTCAGACCATCCTCTGCCGCTCCTGCCAAGCCAAGGCTGAGGTGGTAGCCAAGGATGAGAGGGAAGCGGGGTTGCGGGCAATTCTGAACTACGGCCACACGGTCGGTCACGCGGTCGAAAGCCTCACCCACTACCAACAATTCGTTCACGGGGAGGCCGTGGCCCTGGGGATGGTCGCGGTGGGGGCGATCGCCCAGCACCTGGGCCTCTGGACCGCCGCCGACGCCCAGCGCCAACTCACCCTGCTCCAGCGGGCCCAGCTCCCGACGACGATCCCCCACTCCCTGACGGTGGCCGCGATTCTCCAGGCCCTCCAGGGAGATAAAAAAGTGGCCGCCGGCCAGGTCCGCTTCATCTTGCCCACGGGGATCGGCACGCCCCCCCGCCTCGAGCCGGTTCCAGCGGCGGTCTTGGCAGCGACCCTGGTGGCCAAGGGGGCCACTCCCTAGGACCCCCTTGGAATTGGCGATCATTAAAGAGTTCGTGGGTTTTGTGGAGTATCGGGTGCATCGCCGTGAGGCAAGTCGGCCCCCATCCCCCGGCCCCTTTTCCCCGGTAGGGCGAAGGGGAGTCTCCAAAGTTGAGATACACCCGAGGGAATGCTTGCAACTCAAACTGGAAAGCTTTGTTACAGCTTATTTTGAAGTCCCTGGAGACATTACAGCATTTTTCTCGCTAGTAAAGTACGTAGCCCTCACCCCAAACCCCTCTCCCAGAGGGCGAGGGACTTTAGCTGTATTGCACTAGGCTAAAAACTGCTGTACTCTCACACTCAATCTTTTTCCCAAAGATTACCCATTAATATAGCCCTGTGATCATCAGACTAACCTTAAAAAACTTTAAGAGCATTGCAGAACAAACCTACGAGTTTGATCAATTTGATCTTCTGGTAGGACGTAATAATAGTGGTAAAAGCACTATCCTGCAAGCCCTGACCATCTGGCAGTTCTGTGTTGATGAATTCAAGCGGGCTAAGCGCCGAGGCAAAACCGGAAAACAAGTTGTTCTTCCTAATTTCACAGCTCTTCCCGTCCCTGAATTCAACCTTCTCTGGAGAGAGAAAACGGATCGCCGATACCCTAACGTCAATGGTTCCAAGAAACAGGAATTCATTTTGGTGGAAATCCATGTAACTTGGATCACCGATGGTCTTAAACCCCAAGCACACTCGTTCGGGGTTAAGTTACGTTACGGCTCTCCTCAAACAATCTATGCTATTCCTGCGGAGGGATGGGAGCATTTCCGAGCGTTGGAAGAACATCCAAGCCAGTCAGATTCCCATTTACCGGTTATTGCTTATGTCCCACCTTTCTCGGGCTTAGAGCCTAGCGAAGAGTGGCGAGATGATGGACCTTTACGCAAACAGGTCGGTAAAGCTCAACCGGGAAGTGTGTTAAGAAATCTCCTGCTTCGCGTTTGGGAAGAAAGCAAAGAAGATTGGTCTGAGATTGGAAAAATTATCAAAAATTGGTTCAACGTTGATTTAAGGCCTCCTCGTTATGAGCGAGGAGTTGATACACAGATCATCTGTGAATACAAGCAGGGGGAGAAATCCTACGATATTATTTCTGGAGGGAGTGGTTTTCATCAAGCATTAACCCTCTTGGCCTTCTTTTATGGATACAAACCTACGACTATCTTACTGGATGAGCCTGACGCGCATCTCCATGTTAATCTACAGCGAGAGATTTTAGACTATTTCAAAAACCAGAAGTCACTTCAAGGAAACACTCAATTTATCATTGCAACCCATGCTGAAGAACTTATTCAAGGTGTTGATGTTGGTCAAATTATTTCATTACTTGACAAAGTACCTAAGCGTGTAGAGTCAACCCCCGCTATTTTAACAGCAATGTCCGATGTTTCTAATTTGGAGATTACTCAGCTCTCTGAGCTTTCTATACCAATACTTTTATATGTTGAAGGAGAAACTGATGAGCGTCTTTTAAGGGGCTGGTCTACTCCCTTGAACAGACAAGATGTACTAAATCAGGTTTGCTTTCGCGTGATGCGAGGGGGCTCCAAGGATAAAATGAGAGATGATAGCAATCAACATTTTGCTGGAGTAAAGCAAATTATTCCTGAGGCGAAACGTCTTGTACTCTTGGATTATGATGAAGAAAATACTTTTCATCCAGAAAAAGACAACCCAGTATTGTATGAATGGCAACGCAAAAATATTGAAAATTATTTACTGGTCTCAGATGCTTGGTTAAGGGCAGCTTTACGCCAAGCAGGTGTTAGTGATGATGAGATTTTTTCGGGTCCAATTCGGGCGCTAGTCGAAGATTTCTTTGCCAGTGAAAATCTAACTCTTCCGCCTGGTCAGTCCTGGAAAAATGTCAGAGCAAATGTCTTTCAAGTTGTTAATGGCAAGAAGTTACTCTTTGAGAATTCTAACTCCCTTTTTCAACGCCTTAAAGCTTGTGATTTACCAATACCACCAACTTCGGTCTTGGAGCTGACTCGTGAAATGGTTGCCGCTAGTATGCTTCCAGATGAAATCCACGAAGATGTCCAGCAATTTTTTACTAGGTTGGCTCAACTTTTGGCGTGAAGCAGGCCCACCTCCCGACGGCAATTCCCCGCTCTCTGACGGTGGCCGCGATTTTCCAGGGAGATAAAAAAGTGACCGCCGGTCAGGTTCGCTTCCTCTTGCCCACGGGGATCGGCACGCCCCCCCGCCTCGAGCCGGTTCCAGCGGCGGTCTTGGCAGCGGCCCTGGTGGCCAACGGGGCCACTCCCTAGGGCCCGGGTGCATCTCGGTTAGGCAAGTCGGCCCTCATCCCCCGGCCCCTTCTCCCAATTAGGGCGAAGGGGAGTCTCCAAAGTGCAATGCACCCCTAGGGCCCTCTCAGCCAAAAGCCCGTGGGGCTATAGGTCTAGGCCGGGACGGAAATTCGAGGTGATCGGATCGCGTCGCTGGGTCGGGGATTCTGGCTGCTGGGTTTATCCTGGGCCTAGATCCAGCCCTTCACTTCCGCGTCGGTCATCGGTTTTTCCAGCTTCACATACTCGCTCTTAGCGGCGAGGAGAATGTGCTTCATCTGTAGCGGCTCGTTGGCATCAGCAGCGAGGAAGGCGGCATTGAGAGCAATATTGCGGATATTGCCCCCGGCAACGCTGAGTTTGGCCAACTTCTTCGGGTCGAGATCCTGGACTGGGACACGGCTTGGGAACACGCGCTGCCAGATGGCCTCCCGTTGCTCGGCGTCTGGAAACGCAAAGCGCACGGTGAAGCGAATGCGGCGTAAAAAAGCCTGATCGAGAGCATCTTTGAGGTTTGTGGTTAAGATTGCTAAACCGCGATAAGCTTCCATGCGTTGCAGGAGATAACTGACTTCAATATTGGCGTGGCGGTCGTGGGAATCCTTCACTTCTGACCGCTTGCCAAAGAGGGCATCGGCCTCATCAAAGAGGAGAATCGCGCCGCCCGTTTCGGCGGCGTCAAACACTCGCCGTAAGTTCTTTTCCGTTTCGCCGATGTACTTGCTGACTACGGCACTGAGGTCAATGCGATAGAGGTCGAGCCGCAGTTCATTGGCCAAGACATCGGCGGCCATGGTTTTGCCTGTGCCGCTGGCTCCGGCAAAGAGGGCACTGATGCCGAGACCCCGCCCCGAGTCGCCCCCAAAGCCCCATTCTTCATAAACTTTGGCCCGCTGGCGGACGTGGGCGGCGATCTCGCGCAGGACGATTTTTTGCCCTTCGGGCAGCACGAGGTCATCCCAGTGGGAGTTGGAGGTGATGCGCTGGGCCAGGTCGTCAAGGCGTGGACGAGCTTGGGTGCGGCAGGCTTGCCAGAGGGCCTGGGCTAGGGATTGCTGGGGTTCTTGGGCCTGGTGGCTGAGGGCGGTGGCGCTGGTGGCGCGGATGGCGGGGGCGGGGAGGTTGAATTGAGATACCAGGATGTCTACGTGGCCGTTGAGGTCGGCCACGGCGGCGGGGCCGAGGCTGTCGCACCAGAGTTGGCGCTGTTCTTGGGAGGTGGGAGGGCCGACATCAAAGCCGAGCAGGGGGCGCTCTTGGGGCGGGCGGCGATCGCGGTTGCTGATGATTAGAGCGGCGTCCAGGTGCTCGATCCAGTAGGTGATCGCCGCTTCCCGGGCGGCTTCCGTGCGATCCGCCGTCTCGCAGGTCAGCCACAGGACGCTGGGGGCGAGCCGGTATTCCCGCTCCCAGAGCCGTAGGCAGGACTGAAGCTCCTGGGGCGCGGTGGGCAGCATGGCGGCATTGAGTCGGTAGAGGGGGAGGCGGTAGTGGCGGCTGAGGGCCTGGGCGATCGCCTGTTTGCCGCTGCGGTCTTCACCGCAGAGTTGCAGGACCGGGCGATCGCGGCCCTCCGGGGCCTGCTCCCAGGCGGCGATCAGTTGCTGGGCGATCGCCCGCTGAGAGGGCACGAGGTCGTTCTTCCCGGTCGCGGGCTCGACCCAATCCAGCAGCCGCTTGTCCAGACCCGAGAGGCCCAGGAGGTAGTGTAGGAGGCGCTCCTCGAGGCGGAGGGGGCTATGGACCAGTTGGCGGCTGGCCTCCGTATCCACGTTGAGCAACTGCCAGCGGCGGAGGGGCCCCTCGGGGGCGATCGCCGCCCAGCCGAGGTGCGGTAGCAGGGCGAGGGCGAGGCTGAAGGTGGGATAGGTACGCTGGGGATCGCCCTGGGCCAAGGCACAGAGGGGACCCCAGCTCGCTTCCAGCTCCACCCCTGCACAGAGCAGCAGCAGGTCCCGTTCCCCGGCGGTGAGGCCGAAGCGATCGCCGACCGTTGCCAGAGCCGGGGGAGCCCAGAGCAGGGTTCCCAGCAAGTCAATCCCCAAGTTCAGCTCGAGCTGCCAGCGCACCTGGGCCGTACTCCGTCGCCGTTGCACCAGGGACAGCGGAGCCTGCTGCTGGGCCTGCGCGTGCTGGGCCAGGGAGCGACCGAGGGGACCAAGGGCGTTGGTCACGCGGCGCTGATTCCAAGCGTGCCAGAGATCCGGGGGCGAGCTGAGCATAGAGCAGTTGAGCCTTAGGGAAGGATCAGCAGCGGGCTGATGTATTGCTCAAAGGTAGGGCTTTGGGGGTCGCGATCCTGATTGAGCAAGCTTTCGGCCCCGTCTACCAGCAGGCGGGTGAGGTATTGACCCGGTTTCACATCGCGGATGGCGATCGCCACGGTGGTGCTGTCGGTCTCCCGCTTACCGGCGGCGAATTGGTAGGTGGCCGGGTCGCGGGCAGCCCGCTGATTGAGCACCAGGGCTACGGTCTGGGTGGCACTGATGGGCAGGTCGGCCGTGATCACCACTTGGCCATTGAAACCCTCGCGCTCGCTCTCTTCCAGGTCCTGAACTGCCAAGGTGACGATGGTGGGCCGAAGGACGAAGGCCTCGACGTTGGATTCACTGGCGATCGCCAACTGAGTTTCCCGCTGGGTCTGCAAGCCCGGGCGACCCGGGAGAGTTTCGGCGCGGCGGCGCTCCACGGGATTCACGGCCGTTGCTGGGTGGATCACTTGTAGGCTTTGCACACCGGCCCGGAGGGCCTCAGCCGGCAGGAGCTCGAGGGGAAGGAGAATTTCCGTGCTAGTAACGCGGGGCGGCGTGACCAGGACGCCCCTGAGACGCACCTGGGTTTGCGCCGCCGCGAGGTTGCGGCCGCGAATGCTGAGCACACTGGTGCGACTGATGGGTTGGTAGCGACCGGCGGCGGGGAGGATCTGAGCGATCGCCGGCCGTTGGCCAAAGGGCGCGAGGCTGGGCTGGGTGCTCCCCACGGGGAGGGCCCGCGCGGCCGGGGAGTCCCCTTCGACCAGCACCACCGTAACTTTGTAGGCCACGGAAAGGACGTAGGGAATCTGGAAGAAGCTCCCCCAGAGACCAGACAGGTCGTCGAGATCCAGGTCCCCCATTTCCACCCGAATTGCATCGGGCTGCTCTGCGAGATCCGAATCGGCGAGGAAAGGGTAGCTACTGTCGTTCACCGTGTCGCGGATCAAGTCCGCTGTCAGGGTTCCAGAATCTTCAAGAGTCCGCACGACACTGCCAAGGAGGCGCTGGGGCTCCAGCTCCACATCATTGCCGTAGAAGCTGAAGAGGTAGTGCAGGTCGAGGGCTGCTTGGGATTGGCGGGAGACCTCACCGCGCCGCTGGCGGGCCGGAGTATGGGAGTTGCCCCAAGCGGGGTTCGATTCGATCTGGTACAAAAACAGGTTGACCCCCGACTCCGGCGCGCCGCTCTCCAGGTACTCAGGGCGAATGGTGGTCACGCGGGCCCCGCTCACGTCCGCCTGAATGGTCGCTTGCAGCAGGCGCTGCAAGGTAGCAGTGACGGTGGCGATCGCCAGGTAGTTACTCATCGGGGCCTTGGTTGGTTTGTCGCGTCAGGATTTTGAGCACTTCTTCGACCCAGCGTTGCCGCTCGGCATGGTCGAGGGCGAGGATTTCGGCGCGGCTCCAGTGGAAGTGATAGGCAATGATGGCTACCTCGCGGTAGAGCCGCTCGAGCGGGTAGCCAGCGGCTCCCCCAACCGCCTCGCGGCGGGCGGGTTCCAGCGGTTGAATAGCTCGATCAGGTAGGTAAAGTCGGGCAAAAACAGGGTCCCTAGCTGCTCTGCTGTGGGCGATCGCCACTCCCCCACCTGCTCCACCGTCCGCGCCAGCATCAGCAGCCTCGCATAGGCCGGATTGGCCTGGGCCTGAGGCTGGCGGCTGACATAAAGCTCATCAGCCCCAGTAGCCAGGCGCAGAAACCCCTCGCGCTGCCAGTGGCCCGTAGAAGCCAGCAAACCCTGGGGTAAGCAGAAGGAAATTCGAGGTGCGTCGTCCTGGCTCATCCCATCTCCTCCAGACCATTGATCTGCCGATAGAACGTTTGCAGATAGTCCAAGTCACCAGCAAACATCCCTTCAATAACCGCCGGGGTAATTTCCTCCAAGGCTCCCAGCTTGACAATCACCCGCGCCAAAATGATCACAGTGGCGTAGGCCGGATTAGCCCGCACCCGAGGATCGCTCATGGGCACAATCTCATCCATCGCCCGCGCTAGGCGCATAACCCCAACCCGGTGCAGATTGTTACTGGCATCGAGATACCCCTTGGGCAGGGTAAATTCAAACTCGGTTTGCAACATCGGTGACAACACCCTGTTCGCGAATCGTCCCGGCAGGAATAGCGCCGCTCATAGCCGGTCGGACCGTGCGGAATTGGGCAGACAGGTCCAGAGGGACTGAAGGTTGAGCCGCCGATTCTCGGCCGCGACCAACAGGGTCAAGCTGACGGCCCGCGGCGTGAATCCTGAAAAGCCGCCTATTGCTCATTATTCGACAACTCAACCCGCTCAAAGAGTTCGCAGACAATCTCTAACTCCTCGATCGCCAGATCCTTGCCCCCCGCCTTGACATCGGAGAACTTGTAACTAGCCGGCCAGGCGTTCTCAAATACGAACCGCGCTCCCTCTTCCGCATTGTTGCGGTAGACCACCAAAAAGCCATTACGGCGCTGTTGGGCCCAGCCCCCCGCCTGCACCGCCGCGATCCAGCTCCAGATCGTCTGCGAAGCGGTGAGGCTACGGGTCAAGGTGAAGTTATTCAGCTTCAGGTTGCCGGGTAACTTCGTGGTGATCAAGCGCCCCACTTTTGCCTTGGCCTCCGCAGCCCCCCAAGCTTGGGGGGCGACCTCCTGAATTTCCACCACTTCCTGGCTATATTTGAAGCCTTTGCACTCGCGGAAAAACGCATCCACAGGCTCTTGGCTGCCATCCAGAAAGAGGCCGACATAAAAGCGGGAATTGGTGAGAATCTCGGGCGTGGTTAGCATGGCCTGACCGGTTTGTTACAACAAGATCAACCCAGTCAGCACTACTTCACGCGGTTCAAGCCAGCGTGATAGATTTCGATGCTCTCGCCGAACAGTTCTGTACTGCCCGCCTCTAGCTTCGTAGTTGTGTAGTTGACCGGAATCGCATCGACAAAGTTAAAGCGGGCCCCTTCCTCATTGTTGAGTTTGTAGACCACCAGAGAGGCTTCGCAACGGTTGCTAGCCCATTCCGTGCCGCCCCCTTGCTTCGCCGGCGCATGAACCGAGCGGAACCAGCGCTGGAGCACATCATTGCGGGGATCGGCGTTGAATTCGAGGGTGACATTGTTGGTAGAAACCCCCGCTACAGTCGTTTGGACATCGCTGATCGAGCCCTTGGTGACGCCGGAGGACTCTCCTTCGCCAGCCGGGTTCACCGTAATGCTAAGGCCGCTCACTTTCTTGACCGGCAAAAGCTGCATCGCGCCTACCGCACCGCCGCTGAGTTCAAAGTAGAACTTGGAAGTGGTCAAATATTCAGGAGTCTGTGCCATGATTTCAACGGTTACGTTCAGTAAATAAGAAGCAGTTTGCCGTTAACAGTCGTGCCAGCATCTAGGCCGCTAAAAGAGCTAGAGAGAGGTCACACCGCAACGGCTGAAAACCCTTGGGGATGCGTTAGTCAGGAGCAAGAGGCGCTCCAGCCGACCTGAGCCGAGTCTGTTCTCTAGGAATGGGGCGACCCTAGGCTGCCGAGAAGACCTGCTCCATGGAGACCGTCTTCTGGATGTCTTCCGCCACAAACTCGTAGGACTCCACCATCAGGTCGCTGCCAGCGGCATCGGTATCGACAATGGAATAGCTCTTCACCCAGGCATTCCGTACATCCCAGCGCATCACTTGCTTATTGCCGTCGGGATCGTAGACCGTGATGCCGACGCTCTTGCGGGCTCCGACCCAGTTAGACCCGCCCCCAGCGGAGGCCGGCAGAGACTCGTTGAACCAGTCGTAGATGATGCGGCTGGCGCTGAGGGAGTCGCCACTCATGTTGACTTCGATGGTCATGGATGGGGTGGTTTGGAAACCGGATGAGGTCGCTTGGCGCTGGGTGCGGCCGCCTTTGGTGCATTCGATTTCCGTGTCCGCCCCGGCCACTTGGGCCTCAAACTTGACTTCAGTAACGCTGCGAATCGGCAACGGATCGAGACCTTCAAACTCGATATAAAACAGACTGGCCGTGGTGTTGGGCATGGCTTGCTAGCTCCTTGCAGTGCTCGGTTGAGGGGGATGAGTTGGGGGAGGGACGCAGTGAGCACCCTTCCCCCGGATCGGGATTATTCGTCTTGGCTAGTCCACTGGCTGAAGCGGAAGATGACAAACTCGGCCGGGCGGACGGGCGCAACGCCCACTTCCACAATCAGGCGACCGAGGATCATCGTGTCCGGGGTGTTCAGCTCGTTGTCACACTTGACGTAGAAGGCCTCCCGGGGGCTACCACCCATCAGCGCCCCTTGCCGCCAGAGGTCCGTCAGGAAGTTGGTGACTGTGCGGGTGACGCGGGACCAGAGGTCCTCATCGTTGGGCTCGAAGACCGCCCACTGGGTGCCGATTTCCACGGACTTCTCGATGTAGCTCATCAGGCGACGGACGTTGATGTAGCGCCATTCGGTAACTTCCGGTTCCACCAAGGTGCGTGCGCCCCAGATGCGGATGCCGCGATTGGGGAAGCTGCGGATGCAGTTGATTCCTTGGGGGTTGAGCAGTTCTTGCTCGCGGAAGTTGCAGTCATAGGCGAGGCCAATGACGCCGCGCGGTACTTCGTTGGCGGGGGCTTTGTAGACGCCGCGGGTCTCATCGGTGCGGGCCCAAACGCCGGTGATGTGGCCGCAGGGGGGCACAGCGATCGGACGGCCCTGGCTGCGGGGGTTGGGCACGTAGAGCCAAGGGTAGTAGAGGGCGGCGAATTGCGATCGCCGTGCAAACTCATCTCCCAGCCACTCGCTCACATCTTGGGGCTTCACCCGATCCGGCGGCGGGTCGAGGACAATCATGCGATTGGGGGGGTTGGGGATGTCCCCGGCGGCCGCCCCTTCGCACATACTGACCATCAGCTCCATAACGCCGTGGATCTGGGCAATGCTCATGAGGCCTGCCTCGTAGATCCGCATCAAGTCGGGGAAGGCCAGGATGGTGATCTCGTCGATTTCAAACAGGCCGCGCACGCCCGTGCGGTCGTCGCGTACCCCCTCGACTTCCCGAGGGAAGGTTTCCGGGCGGGGCGCTAGAGGTGGCGGGCTGATTTCGTAGAGACCGTTGGCCGGGCGGCGAGACAAGGGGCTGCCGCTGCGAGAAATGTCGGTGACGATGGTATATTCCGAGGCTTCCAGGGCTGTAACCACGTAGTCGGCTACGGCCGTTTCAACCTGAGAGTTCATGGTCAGGTGGTCGTAGCGCTCCAGGGTTTCGCCGCCCCGAGTGATCACGACGGAGAAGAACTCCCCGGTATCGCGAGCCGGGCCGTCATCGCCCTCACTGGGTTTCGGGCTGCCTTCAACGATGCGGACTTTCAGGGAGTTGTCAACGCCGACGGGGAGGTAGCCGTTGCTGCCTGTCGTCAGGCTATCGGTCGGTTCCTGGCGCAGGGAGAAGCGCAGGCTGGGGCGACGCCCCCGGTTTTCAACCTGGGTGCCGGTCTCGGTCAGCGGCGGCGCGGGCGTGCCAGGCAGTTGCGTGCCGATACTGGTAATCCAGCAGCGGCCGCCGCCATTAAGGAACCAGCCATAGACGGCGAAGGGCAGGTAGGCATTGAAGTCGGTGAAGCCGTCGGAGTTGGGTTTACCGAAGTATTGCAGGTACTGATCCCAGGTGGTCACGAGCATGGGCTTGAAGAGTTCCGCGCCGCCACGCACGTCCTCAGTAAAGCCCAAGAAGCCTGCTACGGCCGTCGGTACACCCTCAATCGGGCGACTGCCACGATTGACCTCTTCGATATAAACGCCGGGGGCAAAGTAATCAAGTCTCGCCATAACTTTTACTCAGAATAAGGATCTGCGAACTACGGGGCCAGCCGGGATGCGCGCGGCTGGCAACTACGCGGCTTTGCGGGGCGCGCTCACCATCACGATCGTTCCGAAGCGTTCTGCGTACTGTTGCTCTAGGGCTCACGCCCGCGCTCCAGCCTGACTGGCAAAGGCTCACTCAGTTTGGGGGTGATAGCGTTTAGGGTAGGGCGATCGCCAGGCTGGGCGTCATTAGACTTTGGTCGAAACTTCCCCGGAAGCCCTGAGATTCAAGCTCAGAGGCCGTTTTGTTGAGTTTTGTATCGCTGCCTCAGGAAAACTCAGAAAGGGGTCAGCGCGACCGCTACTATATGAACTGGCTAATTGCTCTTGGCCGAACACTGGGTTGGGTAGTGAAGGACACCTATGGAATTCTTAGCAAGCATTAACTGGGAAGTAATTTTTCAACTGCTGTTCGTCAGCCTGATTCTGATCGCAGGGCCGGTCGTCGTGTTCCTTCTCGCCTTCAATGGCGGCGATCTTTAACGCAGCAACGGGAACCGCAAGCCTCAAAATCGCTCATGCTTGAGCTGGAGATCGTGGCTCTCCAAGATCTGTTGTGGAAATGGCCGATCGAGCGGGTAGGGGCTCAGCCCCAAGTCCAGGTCTGCCAGGAGTTTAGAGACCAAACTCCGCCAAAGGCAACGGTTGCTTGGCTGAGCGACACCACCGTGAATCCTGGAGAGCCGAATCGTGAGGGCTCCCGTGAGGAACCGCAGCTTGGCTCCAGGTGGCCCAAGCTGCGGTTCCTCGTGACTAAAGCTAAGGACCTTCAGCCTAGATGTGCTGCCCTGTCAAAAAAAATCGTCTGCTGCCTAGTTGAGCCGGGGTGCATCTCAGTTTGGCCGGTTTACCCTCATCCCCCGGCCCCTTCTCCCAAGTAGGGCGAAGGGGAGTCTCCAAAGTGAGATACACCCGTTGAGCCGGGACACCATATACCTGATATTGCCCTGAAGTCCAAACAACCGAATCCTCTATCGCACCCTCGTCGAACTTCAGCAGACTATATCCCTGCTACCTGCAAGCCCAAACCGACGACGCGACCCATGGGCGACGGGTGAACGAAATTTTGCGCGGGATGTTTGTACTACCTTGCTCAGACCTCACCCTAAATCCCACTCCCAAACTTGGGAGTGGGACTTCTAGCTTCCCTTCTCCCAGCCTTGGGAGAAGGGGCCGGGGGATGAGGGCCCGGTAACGCTGTTCGCGCTAGCGTCGCGGAGCGATAGAGGGCGACCCTCTGCTCCTTGAACCGTCGCTCAAAATTTAGGGGAGCCGCGCTTTTTTTTCGTCCACCCCATGAGCGACAAATTTGGCGTCGCGTCTCGCTCTACCCGGCGCCCGCCGCACGCCAGAACGAGGGACTGGGTTTGCGCTGGCTGCCCTGGGTCGAGCTGGGGCAAGCGGCAAGGTGCGTCGTTTTGCGAGGCGGCTGGCTATAGCCCTCTTATGTCAGATCGGGGTGAAACGCTGATTTTTCGTCGGCTGTCATGGCGGAAATTCATGGGAATTTCCCAGAATAACCCAAGAGGGATCGGGTTATTTCCATCAAGAAGGGTACATCTCACTGTGGAGATTCCCCTTCGCCCTACCTGGAATCAGGGGCCGGGGGCTGTAGACACGCAGCGGCTTCTCCCAGGGGGGGCAAACTTGCCTAACTGAGATGCACCCCAGCTCCCTGGCTCCCGCCCTGGGAACCGCAGGACTTGTGTGTAGGCAGGAGCCCAGAGCGAGAGAGGGACTTTGAGATCGTTTTGTATGATTGGTGAAAGGGCGGGAAGAAGTCAGGCCGCCGGGGTTGAGCTGTACCCCCTGAGCTTGAAACTACTGCTCCTGTTGGAGATGAAATTATGATGCCAGCGACCAGGCCGAAGCCCTTGAGACCTACCATCTTCTGGCGAATTGCTGAGGATATTCCGACCGGGCTCTATTGGGCCTTGGTGGCTCTGTCGGTAGTGATACCCTTGGCGCTCTGGTGGCTGATGGCGATCGCCCTTAACTCCCGCTTTCTGCCCGCTCCCCCCGCCGTGCTCCAAGCGACGCTCACCCTCTGGCAAAATGGCGTTCTGCTTCAGGATGCGATCGCCAGCTTTCTGCGTGTGACGGTTGGCTTCTCCTTGGGGGCCCTCCTCGCTGTACCCCTGGGCATCGGGATGGGAGCCTTTGCCAGCATCCGGGCCCTGGGGGAGCCCGTGATCGGCATCCTGCGCTATATGCCAGCTCCTGCCTTTATCCCGCTGCTCATTCTCTACCTGGGTATTGATGAAGCCCCTAAGATTGTCCTGATCTTCATCGGAACCCTGTTTTTTAACACGCTGATGATCATGGATGCAGTCAAATTTGTGCCCAAAGACTTGATCGAAACAACCTATACTCTCGGAGGTAGTCGCTGGCAAGTGCTTCGCCAGGTGATCGTGCCCTACGTTGTCCCCAGCATCATCGACGCCCTGCGGATTAACATTGCAGCGGGCTGGAATCTGGTCGTAGTTGCCGAGTTGGTCGCGGCCGATGTTGGCCTCGGTAAGCGGATTACGATCGCCCAAAAGTTTCTCCGCACGGATGAGATTTTTGCCTGTCTGTTAGTGCTAGGGCTGATTGGTTTCACCCTTGATCTCGTCTTCCGCGCCGTCTTGCGCTGGCGTTGTCAATGGGCTTTCGATTAACCTGCTGTAACAGAACTGAATGGGTGTATCTCACTTTGGAGACTCCCCTTCGCCCCCCTGGGGAACCAGGGCCGGGGGAGGTAGCTGCGCGGCCGCTGCTCCCAGAGGGGGCAAACTTGCCTAACTGAGATGCACTCGAACTGAATCACTCTGAAAATCACCACCATGCACCTAGAAATCCGCCAGGTCTGCAAATATTTCCCCACCCAGCACGGGCCGCTCTTGGCCTTGAACAATATCAATCTGCGCGTCGATTCTGGGGAGCTGGTCTGTGCGGTCGGGGCTTCGGGCTCGGGAAAATCGACCCTGCTGCGCTTAATTGCGGGTTTAGATCAGCCCAGCTCCGGCAGCATCGTGGTGGATGGGGTGGTCATCACGGGGCCGGGGGCCGATCGCGGCCTGGTGTTTCAGCGCTACACGCTCTACCCTTGGCTGACGGTGCAACAGAATGTCGAATTTGGGCTCAAGTTGCAGGGGGTTGCCCCCAAGGTGCGGCGAGAGCAGGCGGCCTACTTTCTCAACGTGGTCGGCCTGGGCTCCTTTGCCCGAGCCTGGCCCAAGGAACTCTCTGGCGGCATGAAGCAGCGGGTGGCGATCGCCCGGGCCCTCGCCTGCGAGCCGAAGATTTTACTCCTGGATGAGCCCTTTGGGGCCCTGGATGTGCAGACGAAGGAGACGATGCAGCAATTTTTGCTGGAACTGTGGCAGCGCACCCACTGCACCATTTTCCAAATTACCCACGATGTTGAGGAGGCCGTGTTTCTCGCCCAGCGGGTCTATGTGCTCCGTACTCAGCCGGGGGAGATCGAGCGGGAGTACCGGATCGACTTGCCGGGCGATCGCGACTACCGCATCAAGCGCCAGGGTCCGTTCCAGCACTACGTCGCCGAGATTGTCGATCTGCTGCGCGGTACGACGCAGCCGGAGGCGGCGGCGTTGACCTAGACCCCGGCCGGGACTCGTTCCGGCGCTAACCGTAGGGCCCGCCCAGGATCACCTCGGCTAGGGCGGTGGTGACGGCGCTGGCCGGTTCAGTTTTCAGTTGCTCGTACCAGGCCTGGGTACGGGCGGGGTCTTTGCCGTAGATGGTATCGGTGCGCTTGCGGGCCTTGAGCACGAGGTGAGTCGCCCGCTCGCGGCGGGCCCGTTCGTAGCGCTGGAGGGCGTCGGCCACGCTGAGGTTGGTGGTGACGAGCGATCGCCAGAGCAGCTCCGCGTCTTCGATGGCTTGGCAGCCGCCCTGGCCAAGGGTCGGCGTGGTGGCATGGGCCGCATCTCCTAGGAGCGCGATCCGCCCTTTAACCCAGTGCTCCAGGGGATCGAGGTCATGAATTTCGAGCCGATTGGTCTGCCAGGGGTCTAGGCTTTCAATCAGCCGCTGGACCGGGGCGGGCCAGCCCGCAAAGAGCTGGGCCAACTCATCGCGGCGCTGGGCCGGCTCCACCGTCGTCCCCAGGGGCAGGGGACTGCCAAAGAAGAAGTAGAAGCGATCGCCCCCGACGGGCATCAAGGAGGCGCGCTTGCCTTCGCCTACATAGAGCACCCAGGTATTGGCATCGCCGAGTTCGGAGCTAATCGGGACGAGTCCATTCCAATTCACATAGCCGGCGTAGCGCGGGGCTGGGTCGTAGCCCAGGAGGTGAGGGCGCACGGTGGAGTGGAGGCCGTCGGCTCCGATCAGCACCTCTCCCGTCGCGACGCTGCCATCGGCAAAGTGCGCGATCGCCTGGGTCTCGGTTTGCTCGACGGCCACACAGCGCTGTCCGAGCTGGATCGCGTGGGGGCCGAAGGCGTCCCGCAGCAAGGCCTGTAAATCCGTGCGCGCCACGGGGTAGGGACGCTGGCCCAGGGTTGCGACCAGGGGCTCTAGGGAAATGTGGCTGAGCAATTCGTCCCGGTGGCTGCGGTATTCGATCCGATCCATGCGCCCCCCGAGGGCCGCTAGGCGATCGCCCAAGCCCAAGGCATTCAACACCTTAACGCCATTGGACCAGAGGGAAATGCCCGCCCCGGCCGGTCGTAGTTCGCGAGTTTTGTCGTAGATCTCCACGGAGTAGCCAGCACGCCGCAGCGCGATCCCGGTTGTGAGGCCGCCAATGCCAGCACCGATGATGACTGCTTTTAGGTTGTCCATGAATGTAAGGGGAGGTTGAATTGCTAGCGCTTATTCTAGACGGGCCACCGAGGCTGGTACTGTAGCCTGGCTGGCGATCGGGGAGACCCATGATAGGCTAGGGAAATTGTGCTGCCCATCCTGGACCATGACTGAAAATGCCGCTGACCCGAAACCAGCGAGTCAGCCTGAAGAGGCCGAAACCTTAGAACCGACACGCTCTCAACTCCTGATCGAGGGCCTTCAGACGGAATTAGCCGCCTGGAGCCTCAGTGAGTTGAAGCAGTTGCGCGATGACCTCGGCGACCTGATCGTAGCCCGTCAGGCCGAGCCTGTGGATGAGTTTGAATTGACCCCCGGCCTCTGGTTTTGGCTACGGCAAGTAGCCCAGCAAGAGCAGGCCTACCAACTGGGACAACAAAGCGCCGCCGCTAGCTACTACTGGCAGCTTCAGCAGTTGGGTTATGTGGAGGCGCGGGGGGATGATTCCCCTGCTAGCATTACCTACTTTCGCCTCAGCGATCGCGGTCGCGCCCTGTTGAGCCAAGTTCCCCACTAGTCGGTTATGGATGGCGTGGGATCGGGAGCCGCCTGGCTGACGGCCTAACACATCCCTAGAAGGGGAATCCCCCTAAATCCCCCTTGGCAAGGGGGACTTGAAAGCGATCCTCTTGAACCTCCTTGCTAAGGGAGCAGGGAAATTCTGAATCCCCCTTGGTAAGGGGGACTTGAAGAGGGTGTCTTGAACCCCCTTGCTCAGGGGGCAGGGAGATTCATGTTTCACGAATCAGCCGAGCCTGCTCTAGGAATTTTCAAGGGTTTTCGGAGTTGTGTCGGTCCGTCAGGTCGCCTGGTTTCTGATACTATCCAAGCATGGTATCGAAACGAGTTTAAGACCCATGAGTTTAATCAAGCGTAGTATTGCCGAGTTTATCGGCACTTTTTGGCTGGTCTTTGGGGGCTGCGGAAGTGCGGTGCTGGCGGCAGTCTTTCCCTATGGCGAGGATAGCAATCCCTTGGGCATCGGTTTAGTGGGTGTTTCCCTCGCCTTCGGCCTAACGGTGCTCACCATGGCCTATGCTGTAGGCCCCATTTCTGGCGGCCACTTTAACCCGGCTGTTTCCTTTGGTCTTTGGGCCGGCAAACGCTTTCCGGGTGGGGAATTGTTGCCCTATATTATTGCCCAAGTTTTGGGGGCGATCGCCGCGGCTGGAACCCTATACCTGATCGCCAGCGGCCGGGCGGGCTTTGAACTCAGCGGCTCAAATCCCCTGGCTACCAACGGTTTTGGCCCCCACTCCCCCGGAGGCTATTCCCTGCTCGCCTGTTTTGTGGCAGAAGTGCTGCTGACGTTCATCTTCTTGCTAGTGATCTTGGGGGCCACGGATCGGCGCGCGCCCCAAGGCTTCGCCCCCATAGCCATCGGCCTGGCGCTGACCCTCATTCACCTGATCAGCATTCCGATTACCAATACCTCCGTGAACCCAGCTCGGAGCCTCGGACCGGCCCTGTTCGCCGGACCGGCCCTGTTTAGCCAAGTGTGGTTATTTTGGCTCGCGCCCATTCTGGGGGCCCTATTGGCTGGGTTTTTCTACCTGATGGTGCTGGAGGAAGCGACGGCGGTAACACCGCCAGCCGTCATGCCGCCCCCTGGGGAAGAGCTGGTCGGCTAGGGAGTACGGCTCTGAAAGGAAGAACCGGGTTTCTCAGCCAGAAACCCGGTTCTCTTGTGGGAGTTATTGCACCCGTGCTACTGGCAGTAGGGAGCGCGGCTGCCATCGGGGAGGATCGCGCCACAGGTGAAGGTGTTGTCCAAGCTCGTGTCGAGCAGCACCAAGCCCTCCAGGTTCGCGAGCGACAAGTTCGTTTCGCTGAAGGCCGCCCCGGTAAAGATGGCGTCCCGCAGGTCGAGGCCGGCGAAGTTGGTCCGCATCAGCGTAGCGTGGCTGAAATTCGTGCCCGCGAGCGATCGCGCCGTCATCAAAATCGCCCGCGTCAGGTTAGCGTAGCTGAAGTCCGCACCATCCAGAACACTGGTGCTCAGGTCAGCATTGGTCAAGTCGGCCCCGGTCAAATCAGCGCCGCTGAGGGTGGCGCTCCGCAGGCTGACCTGGGTTAGGTTGGCCTCCTGGAGAGAGGCCTGGGTTAAATTTGCCCCGCGCAGGGCCGCCTGCAATAGGTTCGCCCCGCGCAGATTTGCGCCGCTGAGGTCGGCAAAGCGTAGCTCTGCGCGGGTTAAATCCAGGCCGCTGAGATCCGCCCCCGAAAGGTCGCAGTCGCGGCACTGCTTGGTGCGCTGGAGTTGTTCGAGGTGCTCGGGGTTGAAGGCCTGGGCCGGCAAAGCGGCGCTGAACAGGGCGATCGCCCCCAAGGCCAGGGTGACAAGAGGAGCTTTCATGGCAACTTGCTGGACGGTTAGAACCGGTCGTGAGTCTAGAGCTAGGGAGCGATCGCGGCTTGTCGGCCATCCCGGGACGACCTGACCCGAAGCGTGAGACCCTGGATCAGGGCTCCAGCGGGCTCCGGCAGCCGGGGCGATCGCGCCACTGCTCCTGATGCTAACGACCCTCCCGAACCTAGCGCCCGAAACCGTGGGCCAGTTTGCCAGCATAAACAGCCATTTGGCCTAATTCCTCCTCAATGCGGAGCAAGCGGTTGTACTTCGCCACCCGCTCACTGCGGCAGAGAGAGCCCGTTTTGATCTGGCCGGCCCGCGTCGCCACCGCTAGGTCGGCGATCGTGGTGTCCTCCGTCTCGCCGGAGCGGTGCGAGATCATGCAGGTGTACTGCTTGCTCGTCGCCAGGGCGATGGTTTCCAGGGTCTCCGTCAGGGTGCCAATCTGGTTGAGCTTGATCAAGATCGAATTGGCAACCCCCATATCAATCCCCTTCTGCAAGCGCTGGCGATTGGTCACGAACAGGTCATCCCCCACTAGTTGCACCTTGTGGCCCAGCGTCTCGGTCAACAGTTTCCAAGTATCCCAGTCATCCTCATGCAAACCGTCTTCGATGGAGATAATCGGGTACTGCTCCACCAGTTGCGCCAGATAAGTGACAAACTCCGCGCCGCTGTGGGGCGAGCCATCGTAGTGATACTGTCCGTCCCGGTAAAACTCGCTGGCCGCCACATCCATCGCCAGGGCCACCTGCTCCCCTGGTTGGTAGCCCGCTTGTGCGATCGCGCCCATCAGCAAGTCCAGGGCCGCCTTGTTGGATTCCAGGTTCGGGGCATAGCCGCCTTCATCACCAACCCCTGAGAGCAGCCCCTTTTCCTTCAGCACTTTGGAGAGGGAGGCGAAGACTTCTGCCCCCCAGCGCAGAGCCTCGGCAAAGGTAGGCGCGCCCAAGGGCACGATCATGAACTCCTGAAAGTCCACATTGTTATCGGCGTGGGCGCCGCCGTTGATCACGTTCATGAACGGGATCGGCAACACCGTCGCCAGGGGACCCCCCAGGTAGCGGTAGAGGGGCAAGCCGGATTCTTCGGCAGCCGCCTTGGCGGTGGCGAGGGAGACGGCCAGGATCGCGTTCGCCCCAAGATTGGCCTTGTTGGGGGAGCCGTCCCGGTCCAGCATCAGGCGATCAATGTTGACCTGATCGAACGCATCGAGGCCGATGAGTTCGCGGCTGATGGTTTCTTCAATGTTACGAACGGCCTTGAGGACGCCTTTGCCTCCGTAGCGGCGCTGGTCATCATCACGCAGTTCATGGGCTTCAAAGCTGCCGGTCGAAGCGCCGCTGGGGACTTGGGCGATGCCGCAGCAGCCGCTCTCAAGACGCACCTCGGCTTCGACGGTGGGGCGGCCACGGGAGTCGAGGATTTCGCGGGCAGCGATTTCATCAATCGGGGCTTGGTATTTGTCTAACATCAGGTTCCGTCCCTTACGTCGAAGTAATCGAGTTCGCCGTTAACCATACGCCGAGATGCTTCCCTAGGTCGATTCTTTAAGGATGTTTTCGCGTCGCCCGGAGGAACTTACCAGAGCTTGAGTCGTCCCGAGGCCAGTTGCTGACCCAGCAGGATCAGCCCGCCGGCCACCAGGGCCGTGAGCAGGTTCACGGAGGCGAACATTCCCCCTGAGAACACCATGATGCCGAGGCCGCCGGCGATCGCCAGCCAGCCCCAAGGACGATAGGTGCGGGGCTGACAGAGCAGCACGATCCCCAGCCCGCAGAGGAGCACGCCCGGCAGGCCGATGTAGATGCCGAGGCGCACGCGGGAGGCCAAGAAGACGATCCCAGCGACCATCAGGGCGAGACCCAAGATCTTGGGGACGGCCTCGGTAGTGGTCTGGGCCGAGGCGCTGACGGTGGCTTGGAGCCGGGTCAGCAGCCCGGCGACGGCTTGGGGGGCCGGCTCCTGGACGATAAAGGTGACGTGAGCGCCCTGGCCCAGGTCAATCTGGTCGCCGATTTGGAGCGGGCAGGGCTGGCCGGGGGTTAATTTCAGTTGGTTGATAAAAGTGCCATTGGCGCTGCCAAGGTCTACGAGCCAGTAGCGATCGCCCTCCCAGCGAATCTCGGCATGGCGGCGAGAGACGATCTCCGCGTGGGGAAACTGGGTCAGGTCCAGGTCGGGCGATCGCGACCCCTGGGGCTTGCCAAGGAGCAGGGAGCGCGGGGCCGTCGGCAAGGGCAGCACCCGATTCGTTTGAAGGTGTCGGAGGGCGAGGTCAGGCCCTGAGGAAGTCGGGCTGGACATAGTTCAGACGCTGGAAATGGGGTGGGCGAGGGAGGGCCGACACTTCGTTTCAGCTTATCTCAGACCGGGCGCTCCCTTGGCTGAGCGGAGGGTGCTGAGGGGGGAGTCTCTTGGCCTTGCCCAGAATTTTTAGACTTTGGCAACCCAGGGGGGATGACTCTGCCAGACGCTAGCCAGCCTTGCCTCGCCCCAGAACCTGGGCCCAGAGCCCGTGAAGTCACGATCATGGCTGGGTATCGCTGCTAAGATGGGGGAAAACGCTACCCCAAAAGCTATGCCGGGGTACAGATGACTGAAGCTGACTTGAGCGGTCAATCTGTTCGTAATGCCGAAAGTGACGCAAACCGTGCTAGGAGTTTGGTAGACCCATGACCCAGGCCATACAATCCCCCCAGAAGGGCATTCAATTGAGCGATAACGCACTGCAACATCTGCTAGCCCTCCGCGAGCAGCAGGGCGACGACCTGTGCTTGCGCGTCGGCGTGCGGGGCGGTGGCTGCTCGGGGATGTCCTACACTATGGACTTCGAGAGCCGTAGCAACATCCGGGACGACGACGAAGTATTTGACTACGAAGGCTTCCAGATCATTTGTGACCCTAAAAGCCTGCTCTACCTCTATGGTTTGATGCTGGACTATAGTAATGCTCTGATTGGTGGCGGCTTCCAGTTCACCAACCCCAACGCCAACCAGACCTGTGGCTGTGGCAAGTCCTTTGGGGTCTAGACCCTAGGCTCATGGCTCCTCATCACCGTTGCGCCAGAGCCTGAAGCTGGGCTTCAGCTCTGGGAGCGGCTGATGTTGTCATCGGTTTTTATCCCTACTGCTATGACCGAATCACTGGCAACTCTTTATGAATCCGGGCTGGAGCGCTACCGGGCGGGGGAAGATCCCCAAGCCCTGATTCCGCTGTTCAAAGAAATCTGTGAGCGCTCTACGAAAAACTCGCCCGCTTGGTGCAGCCTGGCTTGGCTCTATCTCCTCGCCGACAAGCCCCAGCCGGCCCTCAAGGCGGCTCAGCGGAGTGTCAAGCTGGACCGCAGCTCGGCTCAGGCACGGCTGAACTTGGCGATCGCCATGCTGGAAACCAACACCACGGGCGTCCGAGAACATATCGAAGCGGCCCAGCGGATTATGGCCTTGGATAGCGATACCCGCAACGAGATCGAAGAAAACATCGCCGATGGCCTCGAGCGCCGGCCGGAGTGGGCGAGTCTGCTGCGCGTGCAAGCGTGGCTGCTGGGAGGTTAGCGATGCTGACGGAAAAAACGCGGCTGCTCGGTCTCCGGGCCGACCAATTCCGCCATCCCCTGGATCAGGCGGCGACGCGATCGCTCCAGCAGTTCCCTGGCTTTGACCTGGCGATTCGTAGCCTGCTGGGGCCCGTGGGGGAACAGTTTTTCTATCTCAACAATATTGGCGCGAGTGTCCGCGTGGGCGATCGCCAACTGCCCCACCTGCACGCCCTGCTGCTCGAGGCCTGCCAGGTGCTGGACCTGGAGCCGCCACAGCTCTACGTGCAGCAAAACCCGTCCCCCAACGCCTACACCTTCGCGATGCGCGGCCGCCAGCCCTTCATCGTGCTGCACACCTCGTTGATTGACCTGCTGACCCCGGCGGAGATTCAGGCCGTCATCGCCCACGAGCTGGGACACCTCAAATGTGAACACGGGGTCTATTTAACGCTGGCGAACCTCCTCGTGCTGGCCTCCAATCTCTTGCCAACCTGGGGCACGCTCATTGCCCAACAGTTACAAGAGCGGCTGTTGCAGTGGCTGCGCTGTGCCGAGCTGAGCTGCGATCGCGCGGCCCTGCTCGCCACCCAGGAGCCCCGAGCGGTCATGTCCGTACTGATGAAGCTGGCCGGGGGGTCCCCCAGCCTAGCGCCCCAGTTGAACCTTGACGCCTTCATCGACCAAGCCCGCGACTACGATGCCATCGACAACCATGAACTGGGCAGCCTGCTGAAAACGGCCCAAGTGACCCAACTGACGCACCCGCTGCCCGTGCTGCGCGCCCGGGAGATCGACCGCTGGGCCCGCTCCCCAGATTACCATCACCTCTTGCAGGGGCCACCCCAGACCTTTGCAACCGCTAGCAAGGCCGGTCGCTGGCGCAACTGGTGACGAGGCTTCCGAGGCAGATGCTCGCTTTCAGTTTCTCGAGACAGAGGCTATCAATGTAGTTGTACTGGAGCGCTAAAGCGCAACTACAACGGTACCCATCACCCGCCGCAGATAACCTTGAACGCTCAACAGTCAACCTTTGACATTGGGTGCGTAGGTATTGTTATGTTGCGGGTATTGCAGTAGTACTTATGTACGAAGTAAGACAATCTTATACTTTGGCCTTCTAAGCCAATTACTGTTAACCTTAAACTATGTATATGTGATTTTTTCACGAATCAGCTATTTAAGGCCAAGAGATGAGCTATGCTTATCGAGTTTAGTGTTGGTAATTACAGATCGTTCAAGGATCAAGTCACTTTTAGTATGGTGGCAGCTAGTCTTGTATCAAAAGACAAAAAACTTGACGAAAATAACGTCTTTACAGTCGATAATGAACTCGATCTGCTTAAGAGTGCTGCAATATATGGTGCAAATGCCAGTGGTAAAAGCAACTTGGCTAAAGCTTTAGGCTTCATGAAATGGTTCATGATTAATTCATCCAAAGAAACTCAGAGTACTGAGAAAATAGGAGTTGAACGATTTAAACTCAGCACTGAAACTAGTGCCAAACCAACTTTTTTTGAGATTGTGTTTTTAATGAATCAAAAGAAATATCGGTATGGGTTTGAAACAACTCGTGATGAAGTTATGTCAGAATGGCTATTTTACGTTCCTAAATCAAGAGAAACCAAGCTTTTTGAGCGGAAGTCTGATAGTTTTAGCGTCTCTAAAACATATAAGGCTGATGGAATCACACGAAAAACGAGACGCAATGCTCTTTTTCTATCTGTGTCTGCTCAATTTAACGTTGAGATCGCAGCAAGCATTTTAGGCTGGTTGACAAGTAGGGTTAAAGTCGTTTCAGGCTTAGATGATAGAGGATATCGAGGCTATACAACTAGTTGCTTAATGGATGATGAGAACAAAGACGAAATTCTTCAATTGCTTAAAAGATTAGATTTAGGATTCAGTGATGTCAAAGTAGAAGAAAGTGAAATCACTGCTGACCTTTTGCCTGGTGAACTCCCCGATGAAATTAAGAGTTTTATCTTAAAGAATGGAGGAGGAAAATTAACATCGATTCAGACCATGCATCGAAAATTTGATGAGAAGGGGAATTCTGTATCTACAGAGTTATTTGATCTGTACGATCAGGAATCTGAGGGAACCCAAAAAGTCTTCGCTCTCGCAGGTCCTCTTGTGGATACATTGAAGGATGGCGAAGTCCTAATCATTGATGAATTTGATGCTCGAATTCATCCTTTAATTAGCCGTGCAATTGTTGAATTATTTAATTCTAATGAAACGAATCCCAACAACGCTCAATTAATATTTATGACGCATGATACCAATCTGCTTAGCAACAAACTTTTTCGTAGGGATCAAATTTGGTTCGCTGAAAAAAATAGGTATGGTGCAACAGATCTATACTCTTTGGCAGAATATAAAGTGCGTAATGATGCATCATTTGAGAGTGATTACATTAAAGGAAAGTATGGTGCGATTCCGTACATCGGCAATTTAAACAATCTGATCGATGCCCATGCCTAGAAAGAAATCAAGCTCTCGTGGATATTCCCCAAGAAAAGTCAATACGAGGGAAGTTAGGCAAAGATTTTTAATTGTATGTGAGGGAGAAAAAACGGAACCTAACTACTTCAGAAGTTTTCGTGTTCCAAGAAACGTTGTTGAGATAGATGTTCAAGGATTGGGAGAAAACCCTAGTAAATTAGTTAATAGCGCCAAAGAGTTGAAAGAACAAGAAGAGTATGATCAAGTTTGGTGTGTTTTTGATCGAGACTCTTGGACTCCAGAAGATTTTAATAACGCTATCCAACGTGCTAACAATCAAGGCTTCCACATAGCTTATTCCAACGAGGCATTTGAGTTATGGTACGTCCTACACTTTGAGTTTCTCAATACTGGTATTCCTCGGTGTGACTATCTTCAGAAACTGAATCTTCTCCTTAGCCGACAATACAAGAAAAATAGTGAAACAATTTATGATGAGCTATTTGACAAACAACCTGTCGCTATTAGAAACGCCACAAATTTGCTCAAGCAATATAATCCTCCTATTTCCAGTAAAAACAATCCTTCTACGACAGTACATTTATTGGTGCAAGAACTTAACAAATTTATTCATTAATTAATTAATTAATTTATCTGAGAGCTTAAGGAAATTTTTCTACCTTGCTACTCAAGGAATGACTTCAGTTAAAGCGGTCCTTAGCCGAGTGCAATACAGCTAAAGCCCCTCGCCCTCTGGGCTACTGTGTATACACAAGTCCTAAAACCCTTGCTATTCCTCTTGTGTCAGATCGGAGTGAAACGCTGATTTTTCGTCGGCTGTAATGGCGGAAATTCGTGGGGATTTCTCAGAATAACACAAGAGGGATATTAGGTGGTTTTGCTATCTTGGATTGGCGTCCACTTCTATGGCATGTCTCAAGGATTGGCAAGCCTTGTTCAGCTTGACTCTCATCCAGTTTGGTAGATTGCGATTCAGCGAGCGAGGATCTTGAGTTATGTAAGGGGGAAGGCTGCCAAAGTCAGGAGTCCTCTCAATTAAAGCGAGCTTCTGGAGCTAGACAGATCTAGCGTCTGAAATCAGGGTTTTGTGTCAGTCAGTAGATAGTCACCCAGCCCTAGGCCGGGTCCTCGATCTCGTAGTCCAGGGCCATGATCTCCGCCGCGATGGGCTGGATATGGGTCTTGACCACGGCCTGGTGAACCGGGTGCTCCTGGTAGACGGCTAGGGACGCGCGATCGCGCAGCCGCACCACCAGCCCGTGCTGAAACCCCCGGGAGCGTCCGGAAAAATCTTCGCCGCAGGTCAAATCGATAATGAGTTCGATCTGACCCTGCATCGCTCGCAGAGCAGCCATGGCAGCGGCGATCGCCGCTGGACTCGCCTCCGGCTGCCACTTAAACCAGACAATATGCTCCACCATCGGCTACCTGCTCGTAGACTGCACTCCTAGCTTTAGCACAGAAGCGGCCCCGCCAGGACCCTCAGGGCCGTGACCCGCCGCCTGGGGGGGGAGGGGGCAGCGCGTGACCCAAAACTAGCAGCCAACCCCCAGTGCAAGGCCGCGTCGGCCGTCAGCAGGCCGACGACCTGCCCTTGATCCAGAGCCAGGAGGTAATCGTGGCGGGTGGCTTGCAGGTAGGCGATCGCCTGACTCACGGGCTGAGCCGCCGCCATCGTCAGCACGGGGCGATCTCCAAGGTCGAGCAGAGAGGTTGGCGTCATCCTCACAGCTACGGGCAACGAGAGGGAGCGTGCCCACGGTCGAGGAGAAAACTCCTTATAAACTGTATCCAGTTCAACGCCCTTGCTACCGATGCGCGCAACCTTACAGGATCAAATCGTGACCATTCACGGCGACGACCTCCCCCGCTACAAAAAGGCCGGCTCCGTCGTCCGGAACAGCTACTTCTGGGCCCTAAAGTCCATTAGCTGTCATGCAGCCTATGGGGGGGACTGGGAATTTGATGCCGTCGTTTGGGTTGCCCTGAAGCGGATGCTGTTGGCCTTTGCCGAGGCGGGCTATTTGGGCAGTGGGGAAACTCAGCTCGAGTTCCCGCCCGACACCGTGATCCCTGAGGAACTGCGGGCCGTGTCTACATGGAACTAAGGAGTTGGGGGCTGAGAATCGGCCGGGACGCGGCCCGAACGCAGGTGTAGATCCCGTCCCTCGCGGCGATTGAGCAGGTCAAAGTACACGGCCGCCTTAAGGGCTTGCCAAAGGGGAACTGTGAGCACCGTCACCCCTAACAGCACCAACAGGAACAGGCCGAAAAGGAGGGCAATCCCCCAACCCAAGACGCTCGACAGGGCAATCGGGTCAACCTCTGCCTGAAGACGCAGGGTAATGGCGGTGGCGATCGCCGACGTAAGCGAGGTGGCCAACAGCCAGAGAGGCAAGGTCATCAAAAACAGGCTCGAGGCCGCCAGTTGCACGCGCCAGTGGCCCCGCTTCGTCAAGCGCCAACTGCGGCTCAGCGCTGACCAAGCGTGAGCCCGAGGCTCCACCAGCAAAACCAGCTCCGCGCTCAAAAAGCGACAGTAGAACCAGAAGAGCGCCGCCCATTGCAGGAGTGTGATCGCCACTTGGAGGAGCTGAAGCAACAGCGTCAGGATGACACTCCCGCCGGATGCGGCTACCAAAATAGCCGCCGGAATGCCGATGCCGATCGAGATCACCACCCCCAGAAAGAAAAAGACAATATTCAGCCCCAAGCTTGCCAGCCCCACCAGCAGGTGAATCGCCCCAATATCCCAGGTGAAGTACTGAAACCGCTGGCGAATCGCCGCGAGGGTCTCGGGTTGCTCGATTAGTTCGCTGTAGGCCTGGCGGGCAATCAGGGCCTGAAGCTGAGCGCCCTTAGCCCAACCATAGAGGGGAATGAAGTACCAAAGCAGCGACTGCAACGAAACGAGGGCATAGGCACGAAAATGCTGGCGGTAGAGTGCGAGGCTCACCGTTGCGAGATTGCCGCTGCTGAGTAGGTCGGGAGAAGGCATGAAGGGCAGTCGCGAAAAGGCCAGAACGACATTTTACGCGGGATGTTGGTACTCCTTAGCTCAGCCCTCACCCCAACCCCTCTCCCAAGTTGGGAGAGGGACTTCTAACTCCCCTTCTCCCAGCTTTGGGCTACTACCTACACACAAGTCATGTTTGGCTTCATTTTTCCCTCGTTTGCCCCCTAGATCCCCCAATTCTGAGGGACGGGGAATTAATTCCGTTCCCCCCCGAAATCGGGGGGCTAGGGGGGCTAAAAACGGTCAGTTGGGGCTGTTACGAGATGTGTGTACTTATTAGTAGCCCAGCTTGGGAGAAGGGGGCGGGGGATGAGGGCCCCGTAACACTGAAGAGGGCTACACTCTGCTCCTTGAACCATCGCTTAAGATTCAGGAGAGCCGCGCTTTTCTTCATCCACTCCCGAAAGGCTGCCCAAGCCCGGAGCGTCCTCGCCGGCGATAGGCCAAGTCTTGGGACTATCTTGCTTTGGCAGTCCTAAGCTCTGAGCAGAGCGGGCTAATTGCTGGCCCTAGCCCCAGGGGTCACTACTAGTTTCGCAGCCCTACGTTGCCAGGAAATAGGCTACGCCAACAGTCCCAATTCCTTTCCCAATCTTGGGCTAGGAAGTTCTGGCTCCCTTGCTCCCAGCCTTGGGGACAGGAGGGCAATCGTTTGGGGTGCTTGGGTCAACCCAGCCCACTCATTCTTCAGGACTCCGGGCCTACGTCGGGCCGTGAGAGCCCTAGCAATCGGTTAGGAGCGGCCGCTGAAGATATCCTGACGCGAGGCCAACTTCTCTAGCTCAGCTTGGGATTCCCGCAGTAGTTGGTGGCGGCTGTCGTCGTACTCTGAAAGGGTGGGAATCAGGTTACGTGCTTGTAACGTCATGTGGAGTTGCAGCTCAGCGACGTAGTGGCTAATGTCTTCGCTGGGCAGCGTCGTGATCGGACGGGGAGACTGAGTGACCAAAACCGTGTTCCTCTCTCGCTTTCAACGAATTTTTTTATCCTCATTGAAGGTAGCACGAAGCTCGGAAGGGGCTCTCCAAGGCAATGGATTTGTGATATTTCGCAATAAAAACCGGGGGGTTGACTAGGGCACACTCATAAAACTCGGTCGGGCTGCCACTCCTAGCCACCTAGTAGCGGCGTGGGGAGAGGGGTCAGAGTTCCTGGATGTCGTAGACGTAAAACTTTTGCAGAACGCCGAGGGTGTGAAACTGGTAGATCGGGGTCAGGGTGCTGAAGGCAAGGCGAGTGCGGTAGACGCTAAAGAAGAAGTAGTTCCGGCGCTCGGTCTGCTCAAAGATGAGTTGCTTCAACTGGGGCCGGCCCACATCAATGACGGTTTGGCCCAGGGAGCGGCACTGGGGCGTGAGGTGCACTAGATCCTGGGGGAGTTGGTCGCAGAGGCTGGTCCGTAGATGATGGCCAAGCTGCTCCACCGCATACTCTTCATAGTCGCGCTGGCTGGGGTTGGTGATGACCAGCGCACTGCCGACGACGGCTACGATGAGGCTGCTGCCAGCCGTGATCCCAGGCCAACCTTTCATAGCTTTGCTTCCCGGCGATCGCCAGGTTCAGACAGGACGCAGCGACGCACTTTCATGCTATAGTGAGAAACCGATGCACGCGGCGAGTGTAGCCAAGAGGTCAAGGCAGTGGATTGTGGTTCCACCATGCGTGGGTTCGAATCCCATCACTCGCCCTCTGTTTTTCGGGTTCTCAATTTAGTCTTCTTCTCCCCTCACAGTATAGTGGCGGGAAGGCCTTAGGGGTGGTCCTAGGGTCTCAAGCGTGGCAAAAATCCGCCAGGAGGCGGGCACAGTTGGCGATCGCCCCCAAGTGAGCAATCTCGTAGCCGTGGGTATTCTCCGTGGGAAAGCTCAGGCAGGCGGCTCGGGGGACATGGCCAAACTTCATAGCGATCGAGGCATCACTGCCGAAGCCGCTGATAGCGGCGAATTGCAGGGGAATGCGAAGGCGGTCAGCGGTCGCTTGGAGGGCCAGGTTCAAATCATCGTCGTAGAGACCGTAGCCGTCTTGGGACAGCACCACGGGCGCAGACCCGGGCTGAACGGGATACTCCCGCGCTAGGGGACAAATCTCTAGGGCAATCAGGGCGGCCAAGGGCTGCTGCTGAGCAAAGTAGAGGGCTCCCAGGGCCCCCACCTCTTCTTTCGCGGAGGCCACCAGGTAGAGATCCTGGCGGGGCTGCGTCACCATCTCCGCCAGGGCGAGGAGAATCGCCACGGACGCTTTGTTGTCCAGGGTGTAGCTGGCGATGTAGTCCTGAAGCCGCAGGGGCTGTTTGCGATGTTTGCCGACAACGACGCGCGTGCCGGGGCGCACCCCCGCTGTCATCAGGGCCGCAGGGGTGTGTTTCGTCTCCACCCAGGCCTGCTCCCAGCGCAGGGGGACCTTGTCTTGCAGAGCCTGCTGGGGCGACTCGTGGGAAACATGGCGGGAGCCAAAGCTGAGAATGCCGGGGAGGGTGGCGCGATCGCCCAGCACATCCACCACCCCTTCGCCATAAACCCAGGGAAAGGAGCCCCCCAGGGGCCGCACGCTGAGACTGCCATCGGGGCGAACCGCCTTAACCAGGGCGCCGATCTCGTCCTTGTGAGCCGTAATCGCGAGGGGCTGGGTGGCCTCCTGACCCGGGCGCTTGATGATGATATTCCCGGCCCAATCCTGCCAGTGCTCAACTCCCAGGGTCGCCAGGCGGGCCAGCAGGAAGGCATCGATTTCCTGCTCACAACCACTGGGGGAGTGGCAGAGAACGAGATCACGAATGGTTTGGAAGAGGGAATCGTAGTCGAGCACGGGCTTGGCGAGGGCTGAATCACTATTTCCATTGTGGGGACGACTCTAGCGCGATCGCCCGCTATCCTTTAACATTTCTTCATAAAATGGAATGGATAACACTCGTCAGGAGGGTCAATGGCTAACATTACGTTTGTCCAAGAGGAAAAAGAAATCATCGCGGCTGATGGCGCTAATATTCGCGAGAAGGCCCTGCAAAATGGCATTGACCTCTACACGCTCAAGGGCAAGTTGATGAACTGTGGCGGCTACGGCCAATGCGGCACCTGCATCGTCGCGATTGAGTCCGGCCTCGAAAACCTTTCCCCGCGCACCGAGGTTGAGGAGCGTAAGCTACGGAAGTATCCAGAAAACTACCGCTTAGCCTGCCAGACCTTGGCCAACGGCCCCGTGCGGGTGCTCACGAAGCCCAAGCGATAGGGGATCGCTGACCCGCCTCTGATATGCTGAGGGTAAATTGTGTTACTGAATTTTGAGGCGGAGGCGATATGCAAGTTAATAATCTGGGATTTGTAGCTAGCATTCTGTTCGTGCTAGTGCCGACGGTCTTTTTGTTGATCCTTTATATCCAAACAGCCAGCCAACGGAGCGAGTAATGAGCCCGCTGCGGCGGCTCAACCGTCCCCTTCCCGACCGCCGTGGTCCCTAGGATTCGCCCAGGGAACTGCCCCGGGCTGGAGCCTCCTCTGGTTGAAGTGGTCGGGCGGTAACTGCCGTCAGTAGTCGCCCCAAGGCTCTGCTCCCCTGTGGGGACAGAGCCTTTGCCTTGCGTTCTCGACTCCCCCTCCAACCGCTTCAGGCCCGCAGGCAGCCCAGCGGCAAAAGTGGCCCACGGGCAGCGCGGGGCGATCGCCCCCTGGGGCTCAATGGAATCAGGCTGCCGGCCTCGGGTCGGCAGCTCTGGTTATTTCAGCCAAGCATGAAACAGATGGACAGCGAGGCTCACGCTTTGAGAAGTCGCTGCGCGTCTACATCCCCCAGTCCCGGCTCCCAAGCTTGGGAGCCGGGGAGCCAGAAGTCCCTCTCCCCAGGTGCGAGAGGGATTGAGGGTGAGGGCGGCAACGGGTTGAGGGTCCCGACCTCAACGCGGTGTTGAAGCGTCCCAAAATTGCTTGAAGTAACCCTATTTTTGGCCCCTTACCTTCGTTTTCTTTTGCCCATGCAAGCACTCGTTGGCAACCGTTGGCTGCTTGGCACTCTCTTCAGCCTCAGCCTGCTGACCTTGATCCTGAACAACGATGCCATTTCCCTCTGGGATCAGGACGAAGCCGCCTACGCGGGTTTTGCCCACACCATGCGAGCTACGGGGAACTGGGTTGTCCCTGACTTTCTCTGGTCGGAGGCTCACCGCAAGACACCGCTGCTGTTTTGGGCGATCGCCCTCGCCTTCCAGCTCTGCGGCGAGACTGAATTTGCCGCTCGCCTGCCCGGCCTCCTGGCCGTGAGCGGCACGATTGCCGCCCTGATCCTGCTCGGGCGCTCCCTATTTGGCCGCGAAGTCGCTTGGGCGGCGGCCCTGATCGCCAGTAGCTCCTTGCTGTTGCCGAACCTAGCCAAGATCGCCCTCACGGATGCGCCCCTGTTGCTGATGCAGACCGTGGCCGCCCTGGCCCTGCTCCACTACCTGCGGCAACCGCGCTGGCCCTGGCTGCTGCTCCTCTGGGTGGCCGTCAGCCTCGGGCTGCTCGCTAAGGGGCCGCCGATTGTGCTGCTGTGTGGCGGGATCTGGTTCGGGCTCCTGCTGCTCGCGCCGCCGCGCCGTCGCTTCTGGGATTGGCCCTTGGGGCTGACGCTGGCCAGCGCCACCGGGCCGCTGCTGCTCTGGGGCCGCCTGGCCTGGCAGGCCGATGACGGCGAATTTGTGCGCTGGTTGCTGGATTGGTACGTGCTCGACCGCGCCACCGGGGGCACGGTCTTTGGGCAATCCGGTCCGCCGGGCTACTACCTGGCGGTGCTGGCCCTCGCCTTCTTGCCCTGGCTCGCCTTTCTGCCCGGGGCCCTCGTCCACCTCGGGCGGCAATGCTGGCAACGGCAGCCCGAGGCCCAGGCCCTGGTCGCCTGGTTAGCAGCAGGCTGGCTGTTCTATGAATTGATCCCTAGTAAGCTCCCGGCCTACGCCTTGGGGGCCTACCCGGCCCTGGCCCTGGTCCTAGCTCGCTACTTGGTGGAGCCGGCCCTCTGGCAGCGATCGCCCTGGGTGCGCGGTGGGCAGTACCTGTTCCTCGTCGTCGCCTGGAGTGTGGCGATCGCCCTGCCCCTCGTGGCGGCTCACAGCCTGGAGCTGGACCCGGGGGCCCTCGTGGCTGGGAGCTTGGTGGCCGGAGCCCTGGCGGGTCTGGCGAGCGCCGCCTTCTGGGCCTGGCAGCGCCGCCGCTGGCAACGGGGCTTAGCGATCGCCGCCCTCAGTGGGCCCCTGCTCCTGCTGCTGGCTTGGGGCAGCCTGATGCCGGTGCTGGAGCGCCACCACTCGGCCACCCAGCGCGTTGCTCAGGCGATCACGGCGATCGCCACCCCCCAGACCGAAGTGCTCTTTGCCCGCAACTTTGATCTCCCCAGTTTGCCCTTCTATGTCGCTCAGACGGGGCATCCCTATCGCGCCTTTGGGGAAGATGAACCCACCGACCTCCTGGCGGCCTTTGCCACCGCGCCGGCCCCCGTCGCGGTGTTTGACGATGGGGCCGCCGTGCAAGCCTTGCAAGCGGGGTTGCGCGCCCAAGGCTACACCCCCGCCTCCCTCGAGGCCGTCACCGGCTGGTTTGCTCGCTTTGGGGAGTCACGCACCTACTTTCTCGCTTACCGGACCCCCCCTCTACAAGCACCCTCAGTCCAGGGTGGCAATGTGGCCGCGCTGCACCAGCCGTAAGAGCCGGTTGATGGCGCGGCGTTCATCTTCGCTGAGAGATTCGTCGGCGATCGCCGCCATGAGACCATAGCGATCCGCCAAGGTCAGGTAGCCCGTTTCGCTACTCTTGGCGACAATTTCGGCGATCGCACCGGGCAGAATTTGAACCTTACCAAGCATCGATTCGCGCACAAGCATTATGACCTCACCGGCAATCTCTGCGATCACTAATATCCCCAGTTGTCAGTCGGAACTAACGTTAGCTGGCTAAGACTAGCCTAAACGAGCAAACGTTCCGAGGGCTGCTGGCTCCCCTGAGGGAATAACTTCAGCTTTAACGGATGTCACCGTTCACAAAGTCCTGTATCCTAAACACCAGTCTTTGGCAATACTTAGCTTGTCAGGGCTGATGCTGGTTTAGGAGAGGAGTCTGTTATGACCATCAAGATTCAGGGACACGCACCGATTTTCAGGCAGCGCGCGATCGCGCTGGGGCGTGCGTTTATCCTCGGGACCGGAGCCAGCCTGCTCTGTTGGGGTAGCAGCGCCACCGCCGTGGAAACTGTCATCCTCCAACACGGCAACCAAGAGCAGCGAGTTTCGATCCAAACCCTGCGAGATTATGTAAACTCCGGGACAGCCCCAGCTGAACTAAGTGACTTTTTGGGAAATTTAGGCAATTTGTCGGAACTTTTACCGGAGGTGCTCGGCCGGGAAATCCGCGTCGGCCAAGACTTCATCCGCAGCACCTTGGAAACCTCCATCGGCGAGTTCATCTTGATCCAATTAGACCAAGCTATGAACAGCGGCAGCCCCGAAGCCAATATTGACGCCCTGCGACGCTCGATCGAGTCCGCCGTCCTCGACGATGGCGCGCTTTCCCTGCTGGAATTGATTGATCGCTATCCGGGGGACACCCTGCGCGTCAATCTCAACGGCCTGCAATTGGCCTATGTGCGCGTCAGCAACTTCATCGAGCGCGTCGAGCCGGCCCTACGGGTGGCCAAGGACTTTTTACAAGACTTGATTTGTGACTGCGATCCTGGGACCGCACCAGCTGCCACGGAGGTCCAGCCCGAGGCCGAAGCAGAGGCGACGGAGGGCGATCCCCAGGCGACTCTGCCGACGGGGGGACGTGCGGCCTGTCAGCAAGCGGCGCTGTTGGACTGGCTCACCCACCTAGAGACTGTCGAGGCTGCTGCCCACCAACGCTAAAGTGAGGGTCCCTAGGGCCCACGGGCGGGGTGCTGGCAGGCTCTCCCGCCGGCCCAGACCCGGCCAGCGATCTACAGGGGTGAATTGGCAAAATTTTCAGCGATGAACAGGGTAACTATGGCTTTATTTGGGCGATCGCGCCGTCCCCGCTTTGCGGCTGCTATGCAGCGCTGGCTGCCACTGCTCAGCCTCTGCTTGTTGAGTACCGGTAGCAGCGTCCTGCTCGCGCCGGAGTCCGTGCGGGCCGCCGATGAATTAGTGCTGACCTACGGCCCGATCGAGCAAGTTATTGATGTCCGCAACCTCGAGCGGTTTGCCGAAACCGGAGAGCAGTCCAACGAAATCCGCTACCTGCTGCGCCTGTCCGGCCAAGACCCGGAGGCGGTGCGCCGGTTATTGAGCCATGAGCTAAAGCTGGATTTCATGCTCATGCACCGTCTGCTCAACAGCCTGCCGGGGGAATACCTACTCTATGAAATCGGCAAGGTGGTCCACACCAAGTCACGGCGGGCTAATATCCAATCCCTGCGAGCTGCGGTGCTGCTGCCCTTAAGTCAAGAGGGCACGTTAACCCCCTTATCTTTTTTTCAGAACTACCCCACCCAACAACTGTATCTGGATGGGGTCGAGCTGGCGCAACTGGTACGCCGTCTCAGCGACCTGGTGAGCAATGTGAGGACGGATCTGGCGATGCCCCTGGCGATTATTCAGGATTTCCTCAACGGCCTAGTGTGCGACTGCCCGCCCTTGGAACCCTAGGACCTGCTCGCAGCAGGAATCGCCCTCGGGGCGGTTGTAGTAGCTAGGGACGGACTCAAAGCATACCGGCTCGATGCAGGGAAAAACCTCTGATTGTTACAGTCGGTTAACCCTACTGTCAATCCCCGCCGGTAGGACCACGGAGTTCAGTACAATATAAAGTGTGAAAGGTAGCAAGGGAGACTGAACCCATGAAACGGCTAGGCATGATCGCGGCGGCATCCTTGGCAGTCCCCTTGCTCTTGGGCAGCACTGCTCGCGCTGGCGATCCTCACCACGTCGTTCGCCTGCTGACGACCAATCTTTGTGCTGGCTGTGATCTCGCCGACGAGGATCTGTCCGGCGCGCATCTCATCGGCGCTGATTTGCGGCAGGCCAATTTGGCTGGGGCGGATCTGCGGGGCGCGAACCTGGAAGGCGCGGATCTCACCGGAGCCGATCTCACCGGAGCCCTGTTGAGCGATGCCTTTATGACCAACGCTAGCCTTCGCGGTGCTAACCTGACAGCCACCGACTTCTCGGGAGCAACGCTGATCGCTGCCGACTTGACCGATGCGCTCATGGATGAAGGCACGCAACTGGCCGATGCTGACCTGTACCAGACTCTTGGCCTCGGCGTGGGTGGCAGCTTCGATCAGATGCCCGACGAGTTTCAGGGCGATCCAGCGCACTAATGGTTCGTCAGATTGTCGGGCTGCGAGCTTGAGGTTATCGCCAGCCACGCTCCACCACCAAGAGGATGCGTGCTAGGGCCCACAGCCGTGGCGATCGCCCCACTGGATCAGCTCCCAGAGCACTTGGGCTACACTCTCCCGCGCTGCATAGCCATGCCCCTCAAAGGGCAATTCTACCCAGCGCACCGTTCCCCCCAGGCCTTTGAGCGCCTCGTAAAAGCGCTCACTCTGGAGCGGATAGGTTCCCATGTTCTCATCTGCGCCGCCGTGGATAAGCAGCAGGGGACGGGTGATCCGATCCGCATGGGTAAACGGCGACATGCGTAAATACGTTTCCTGCGCCTCCCAAAAGTTGCGCTGCTCCCCCTGAAACCCAAAGGGCGTCAGGGTACGGTTGTAGGCCCCACTCAGGGCCATGCCTGCACAAAAGCGGTCTGTATGGGCCAACAAATTCGCCGCCGTGAAGGCCCCGTAGGAATGACCCCCCACGAGCAGCCGTTGGGGGTCCGCAAGGCCCCGCTCCACTAGGGTATCCACAACTGCCGTCATCCCCGCCACCAGTTGCTCCACATAGGTATCATTCGGCTCCTGCTCCCCCACTCCCACGATGGGTAACGAGGGATTTAACACCACCGCATAGCCCTGTAAGAGTAGGTACAGCACTGAAGCCCGGAAGGGGCGACTAAAAGTATTGGTCGTCGTTGTGACTTGGCCAGCCGTCTCTGGGTCCCGGAACTCCTCCGGGTAGACCCAGAACAGGGTCGGCAAGGGGCCCGCCTCTGGGTTGTAATCCGGGGGCAGGTAGAGGGTCGCCGAGAGGGCCACGCCGTCGGCTCGGCGGTAGGTTAGCAACTCCTTGCGAACGGCGGCGAATTGGGGGGCGCGATCGCCATGCTCGGTCAAGGCCAGGGGCCGGGCCTCCTGCCAGCGCCGGTAATAAAAGAGATTGGGCGGCTCCTGCTGGGACTGGCGACGAGTGATCAGAAAGGGACGCTCCTCCCCCCCAAAGGCCAACACCTGTTCATAGTAGGGATCGCGGGCCTGCCAAAGGCGGCTGGCCGCCCCGGTGCGGAGCGATCGCCGCTCCAAAAACGGATAGACCCCGGCTGGCGACGCCCCCCGACCGCTAAAGTAAACCGCTTCACCGTCGGGACTGAGGTGCAGCACCGGCTGCCCATAATCCCCTAGCTGCATTAGCGGCTCCCCCGGATCTTGGTAGGCATCCTGATAGTTGCGCTCCAACAAGAGCTGGGGTTCAGCCGCCGGGACCTCGGGCTGCAAGCGCCAGAGTCGTTCCTGGCGCGTGTTAAACCACCACTCCGACACCAGAGCAACATCCCCCCGTCCCCACCAAAGGCTGCCAAGGCGGTACTCCGACTGCCAAAGTTGGCGCGGGGCAGCGGCAAAGGGAGCGGGCCACTGCCAGAGCGCATCCCGTCGGGCCGCCGCCCGCCCCGCATCACCCCCATCCAGGGCCTCAACCCAGGTCAGGGTTGCCGGCTGGTCGCTGCGCCAATTCACCCGCCGCCGCCCCGGCCGGACCGAGCCAATGGCAATCGGAATGTCGTCCGCTAAGGGCAGATCAGCCACGCGCACAACCCTCGCCCCCGTCTCAGCATCAAGCACCACCGTGCGTTGCGGGAAACGGGAGGCGGGGACTTGGTAGGAAAAAGGCCGCTCTAGGGTCGTGAGCAAGAGGTAGCGGCCATCCGGGGAGGGCGCAACCCCGGCAATGAGGGCCGGCTCGAGCAGGCGGCGGCGAGCCCCCGTGAGGCTAAATTCTTCTAGGGCAGCGGTAAAGTAGTATTCAAACTGCGCGACATCCTCCTGATTTCGCAGCAAGTTTGTATAAGTCCGCGCTGGGGCGGCGCGCCCCAGATTCTCCTCAATGCGCGGGCCGGCGGGCAAGGAAAACTCCGGTGGCGGGCCGAGGTCCGCTCGCACTTGGCACACCAGCCGCTGGGTATCCCGCCACTCACAGGGGTTGCCCCCCGTCGCATTCAGGATCGGTCCACTTAAGCGGCGGACAGCCCCCCCAGCGAGCTCGAAGGTCCAGAGTTCTAGCCCGGTGTCCTGGACTAAGACAAAGGCGATGGTACGGGCATCCGGCGACCAGCGCAGGTAAGCAATTTGGGGAGCTGGTGGCAGTTCCGCCGTCTGCCAGGGCCCCTCGGGCAGGCGACGAAACCGTAAACCGCGCCAGGGGTTGAGGTCGGCCGGGGCGTAGAGGCGGGGATTGATGCGGCGGCCGGCTAAGCCTAAGGTCGGTTCGGCGAGATCAGCGAGCGATCGCAACACCGGTCGCTCCAGTTCCAGCAGCCACTGCCGATCGGGGGACAGGTTGACCGCCGGCGGCAGGGGGGCCTCAATCAATTGGTCAATCGGCGGCGGCGGGGCTTGCCAACCGGTATCGCTGGAGCTGGGGGCAGCGGTTACAGCAAAGCTGAAGCCCAGGATACCCCCCACAGCCCCTCGCTGCCATCGTCTCGCTTGCATGGAAATCCTGAAGTTACCAGCCGCAGGAGCGCTAAGCTGAGCCTTGCACGCCCCTGGCAACTTGAATTATAGCCAGCCAAAAGCTGGGGCAGGTTGCAAGCCTTGCAAGCCCGCCCCTCAGTCAAGGCAGCAGGGTTCTAGCAGTCGTAGTACAGCGCGAACTCGTAGGGGTGGGGCCGCAGGCGCATCGGGTTGATCTCGGTGTCGAGCTTGTAGGAGATCCAGTTCTCGATGAAGTCCGCCGTGAAGACCCCTGGCTCGATGAGAAAGGCGTGGTCATTTTGCAGCGCTTCCAGGGCATCTTCCAGAGAGCCTGGGGTGCTGGGGATCTTGCTCAGTTCCTCGGGGCTGAGGTCGTAAATGTCCACATCTAGAGGCTCACCCGGCTCGATTTGGTTCTTGACCCCATCGAGACCGGCACAGAGCATCACCGCAAAGGCCAGATAGGGATTGCAGCTCGCGTCAGGGCAGCGGAACTCCATTCGCTTCGCCTTCGGATTGGTGCCCGAGAGCGGAATCCGCACCGAGGCCGAGCGGTTGCCCTGGGAGTAGGCCAAGTTCACCGGTGCTTCAAAGCCAGGAACGAGGCGCTTGTAGGAATTGGTCGTCGGGTTGCTAAAGGCCAGGATCGCCGGGGCATGACGCAGGATGCCGCCAATGTAGTGGCGCGCCATTGGGCTCAGGTTCGCGTAGCCTTCATCACTCCAGAACAAGGGTTGACCGTCACGCCAGATGGACTGGTGCGTGTGCATCCCGGAGCCGTTGTCGTTAAACAGGGGCTTCGGCATGAAAGTGACGGTGCGACCATACTTCTTGGCAACGTTCTTGATCACGTATTTGTACGTCATCAGATAGTCGGCTGCTTCGATCAGGGTCGCAAAGCGGAAGCCCAGTTCGTTCTGGCCCCCCGTGGCCACTTCGTGGTGGTGCTTCTCGATCGGCACACCACAGGCCGCCATGGTCAGCAGCATTTCCGTCCGCATATCTTGCAGAGTATCGGCAGGGGGGACGGGGAAATAGCCTTCCTTGTAGCGAGGCTTGTAGGCTAGGTTGCCGCCCGCTTCGGTGCGGCCGGAGTTCCAGCGTCCTTCAATGCTATCGACGTAGTAGTAGCCTTCGTGCTCGTTTTGGTCGAAGCGCACGTCATCAAACACGAAGAATTCAGCCTCGGGACCAAAGTAGGCCGTGTCACCAATACCACTGGTTTTGAGGTATTCGATGGCCCGGGCCGCGATGCTGCGGGGGTCGCGGCTGTACCACTCGCCGGTACGGGGCTCTTTGATCGAGCAGATCATGCTCAGGGTCGGTTCCTTGTAGAAGGGGTCGATCCAGGCCGTCTTGGGATCAGGAACCATTGACATATCGGATTCGTTGATCGCCTTCCAGCCCCGGATGCTGGAGCCATCAAAGGGGACACCCTCCGTGAAGGAGCTTTCGTCGATCTGATCCTGATAGAACGAGCAGTGTTGCCACACTCCCGGCATATCGATAAATTTCAGATCGATGATCTGGATACCCTGATCACGAACCATCTGCAATACTTCTTGCGGTGTCTCTGGCATGGATGACTCCTTCTAAATTCTCGAGATACTCAGCGTTTGCAAGTCTCGAAACATCCTAGGGAGTGGTATCCCAGGCAGTTGTATTCAGTGTTACAAAACTTAGCCTAGCCCTAGGGTTCGGCGGTGGGAACGGCGATCGCCCGCTGGGTTGTGAAGAAATGTATCAAAACGGTGGCTGAAACGCGCTCTAGCTGGGCGATCGCGCCAGGAACGGCGCTCCCTATGGGATGATTAGGGTTAGCATTTTGGCGACAGGCTTGGGCTTCAGGGCTCAGCTATGGAGTTTGTTGTTTGGGAGCGCCGTTTAATGAAAGACGCAGTTACAACCCTGATTAAGAATTACGACGTTGCCGGTCGCTACTTCGACCGCAACGCCATTGATAGCCTCAAGTCCTACTTTGAGTCGGGTACGGCCCGGATCGCCGTGGCGACCATGGTGACGGCGAATGCAGCTACCATCGTGCGCCAGGCCGGCTCGAAACTTTTTGAAGCCGTACCAGAACTAATTCGACCCGGGGGTAATGCCTACACCACCCGCCGCTACTCAGCCTGTCTCCGAGACATGGACTACTACCTGCGCTATGCCAGTTATGCCATGATCGCTGGCGACAACGATGTACTCAACGAGCGTGTGTTACAAGGTCTACGAGAAACCTACAACTCTCTCGGCGTGCCTATCGGGCCGACTGTGTTGGGGATTCAATTGATGAAGGACGCCATCAAAGACATGGCCCTGGCCGCCGGGATTGAAGCGACGAGCTTCATTGATGAGCCCTTCGACCACCTGACGCGCGAACTCAGCGAAGTAGATATCTAGGGCCCTGGCGCGATCGCGACTGGTCGGCTGTGCAGCCCCTCCTCAAGCCCTTCTCCTACTTTAGGAGGGGGGCTTGCTATTCGTGGTGTCGTGAGCTAGGCCACAACCCTTGCCGCTAGAAATTGCAGGCTCCCTAGAAGCACATACCGCCATAGGAACCTCGCCCAGCACAGGGTGAACGAAATTTTGCGCGGGATGTTTGTACTCCTTCGCTTAGCCCTCACCCTGAATCCCGCTCCCAAGCTTAGGCGAGGGGCTTCTAACTCCCCTTCTCCCAGCTTTGGGAGAAGGGGCCGGGGGATGAGGGCCCGGTAACGCTGAAGCGGGCGACCCCCTGCTCCTTGAGCCATCGCTCACAATTCAGGGGAGCCGCGCTTTTTTTCGTCCACCCCCCAGCACACCATGGGTTGCTAGTCTGGGATGGGCCTTGATAGCCTAGAAGTGAGAACCTTTGTTCAGCAGCCTCCGGACCTTAGCTCGCTGGCTGCGCCACCACGCAGGGAGACTTGGCAATGACCCGCAGCAAGCTATTGGCGATCATGACTGGGGCGATTTCGATCCTCCTCGCCCTAGGCTACCTACTCTTGGTTCAAATTCTTGATTTTCGTGGCGAGATGCTGCCAGCGCCGGTCAGTTATCACGAAGGAGCAGGCTCCCCCAGCCTTGTCACAATAACAGTGACCCGCTCTAATCCCTGGCAATCCATGTCCTTTGTACCCTGAAGGCAAGCATTGCCCACCGATTCTCCCCCATGGCAACAACAGCAGACGACGTTTGGCGGCTCCTCGGCGAACTCGCCGAAGCTCAGAAAGAAACCGAGCGACTCCTCAAAGAAAGCTCCCAAGCAGCGGAACGACGCTCCCAGGAAAGCGAGCACCGCTTCCAGGAAACCGAGCGACTCCTCAAGGAAAGCTCCCAAGAAAGC
>CAYNIP010000020.1:0-72896 GCA_964397305.1 uncultured bacterium | reverse complement strand
GTGGTAGAATCAGCCCGCGACTACTCGTCCTCCCCGTCATAGGAACACCCCCCGATGAACCGAAAATCCGCGTACTCCCCAGGAAGGGCGAGGGAACTGATCTCTTCTTCGTTCAGTTCCGCCAGAGCGCTGGGCAGTTGACCCGTAGGAACGCGGTCAACGGGCTGTTGGGGGTTGGGGGTGATGTTTTTCTTGTCCATTGGAGTTTTACCTCTTTTGTTGGGTTTACCGTTTGACCGCTTAGGGCGGTCAGTCCCTTCTGAGGCGATCAGAAGCCTAGATAATGCTGCCGGTGTAGCGGTGAATTGGGTAGCACGAAAAGCCCGAAAACTCGGAAGATTCTGAACTAACAATCACTCCAAAATCAATCTTAACTTTCGACCAACTAAACTAAACTTGATAATTGCATAGGCTTTCAAGATAGCTTGGAATTAACTTTGTTTCCAATAGCTTATCACGCTTCACTCCTTTGTCAACGTATTTTTTGCTTTTTTTGCGTTCATTTTTCAGTTCTTGATTAACTTGATAATCGCAGAGGAAATATGCAATATTTGATAATATTGCGAACCGCCAAAAGGTTGTAAACAATAGCTTTTAGCTGCTATTTTCTCTATTTAGAACTGCCCAAATGAGCCACAACAAATGTTTCAAACTGCCTCCCCTATTTAGAGTTAAAACGGCATCGCCATCGGGTTCATTTCCGTTTCCGGGGTGGGAGTCTCCCGCCAACCCAACCGAACCGGCACATCATAAAGCCGCCCCGGCCCAAACCGCGACCAAAAATGGCGCAGCCCCGGCACAATCACCTTGACCACATTCAAACCAATATCCGGGCGAGTTTGATCCAGCACCAACGTTTCTAGCCCAGCCCCTCCCACAATCTCCACACAAGTCCGCACATCCTCGCGGATATCATTCCCCCAACGTTTCGGATAGTCCTGCATCGTTTTCAAGGGTTGCGTCGGGTCGGGAGCCAAGTAAGGCTGATTCTCTAAGGTCGCCTCCAAAAGCCAAAGTTTCGCATCGCCTTCCAGTTGCTCATCCGGCACCTTATCTAGTTCCAGCCCTAGCTGATTCACCTCCGTCAAGGCGCGGAGAATCGCAATCGTCGGGTCGAGGTGCGCCCCAAAACCAAGAATCAACCGTTCCGACTCGCCCACCATCCGCCGCGATACCCCAGCAAAAGCAGAAATTCCCAAATCTGCCGTCAAATCCAACACCCACAATTCCCGGTCATTCTCCCCATAGAACTGCTGCAATTCCAAAAAGTAAGGCTCATCAAAACTGCTCAAATCCACAGCCGGACGACGCAAGCGGTTATACCACCACAAAGCCACGCTATCCCGTTCCACCAATTCCAGAAACCCCTGTAAAATCGCCTCCTCTAGGGTATTACCCGCCGCATTACCATTAGAATCAGCGCTGCAAAATCGCTGACCTTTTGGCATCGGATAATTGTAATAACAAAAAGCAGTAGGCAGGTATTTGTGATGCCCTTCCGTTAGTGACCAAACCGGAGTCCAGTCGATGCTTTGGCTCGGGTCAAACCGTTGGGGAATAAAATCGTGGGCAGCTTGGCGATTTTGATTAATCTCCTCACGATTGGCATATTGGCTGTCACTAATGCACAGACAAACTTCAGGATTGATGGCCAACTCCCCCAACTCCGCGAACGTCGCCTGCTTGCGCGGTTCATCCCCCTGGTAAATTCCCGAATAGCGCTCCACCGCCTCACAGAAACCACTAGCGCGGGATTGGCTGTCGGTTTTGCCCTTGCCCGAACTCTTATGTTTCAGTGTGCTACGGAGTCCCCGCAGGGAAGTCGCACTACCAAAGGCATGACCAGCCCGGTAGGTATGCACTAGAGGGTTGGCAGGGTCGGTGATGCGTACTAGTTCGGTGACGACGCCGGTAATGGGACTAATTAAATGCTCGTGCTTCTGTACCGTTTGCTCTGGGGTGAAAGCGCGGTGGCCGCCATCGCGAGTGAAGTGCTTCTCACGGGATTCCAGTACTACCGGCTCAAAGCCCCGGCGATGCAGGATGTCTGGATCGCCGCAGGTGGGGCATTGGGGACGACGACTGAGGCTGTGGGTTTTGAGCTCGAGAGAGTGCTGGTTGAATGTTAATAGTTTGCCCTCTAAGGTTGGGACGTTAACCGTCCCATCTGAGGTGTTAACTTGCTGGGCCGCGAGCCATTTGGCGATTTCGGTGGCCGCGAATTGGAGTCCAGTTTGCACGGTCGAGGGCAAGGCAGCGCGGGCGGTTGGCAGATAGCCGTTAGTGGCCTGCGATGTTTTGCCGTTGCTCTGGGCGGCAGCTTGTTGTTGTCGCTGCACCGAGGCTTCGACTTCCCGGTTGCCTTCCAGTCGCTGGGCGAGGCAGTGCCAGCAGCCAGTTGCTTCCGGTCTGAATGCAGGGCCGAGCCAGAGAATGCTGCCCAGGGGCTTGACGAGTATCCAGGGTTGCCCGATTTCGATCTGGTGCTGGTTGAGCGTCGCCAGATCGGGGTGTAGATAGTCGTCGGTGAGGACTATGGTGAGGGCTGATTCAGCAGCAGCAGATTGAACGGGGATGCTCAGCTCGCGCAGAGCTGCGGAGAGACTATCAATCATGTCCTGGCTGATGCGAGTGCCAGCGACTTTGAGGGTGACGGATTGTTGCAGGGCTTGGAAGGCTACAGCAGGGGAGATGCCCAGTTCGCTCCAGAAGGCGGCGACTTCGGGAGCGAGTTCCGGGGTGACTGCGGTGAGGTAGCCCCTCTCATTCAGACGATTCAGTACGAAGTCGATATAGTCGAGGGGAACTTCGCCGTTGAATTTCTCGGCAATTTGCTCACGGGTGTGGTTACCATCAAGGAAGGGAATAATTTGGCAATAGAGCTGGCCGGTCAGCGCGTGATTTTCCTGTTCGCCAAGGAGATAGACTTGCTTGGGAGGGCAGATTTCGATGTGGTAGTGGGGTTTGATTTGGTGAAGCATTCTTAAAAATTGCCGATAGAAGTGGGATGGGTGTGTTGGCGTCAGTCTATTTTTAGGTAACCAGTTATGTATGCGGTCGTTTCTCAAGAAAAAGTTCAACTGCCAGCCGGGAGTGTCATGCGCTTGCTAGGAACCTGGCAAGACTATTGCCAGCTCCGGGACAGTCGGGGCGATAGTTCTATGCCTCGCATCAAGTTTCGCAACGGTGAGATTTTGCTGATGAGTCCTTTGCCAAGACACGGACGGGAAGCGAACATTCTGGCTGATATTGTCAAAGTTCTGCTGGATACCCAGAACCGCAACTACGAGGCATTTACCCCCATTACGATGGATTTGCCAGAAGAGAGCGGAATTGAACCGGATTATTGCTTCTACATTGACAATTGGCAAGCGGCTGTTGGCAAGGATCGCATTGACTGGCGCAATAACCTTCCTCCCGATCTGGCGATCGAAATTGACGTGACGAGCTACACGGCGGTCGAAGACTATCTGCCCTATCGAGTTCCGGAGGTTTGGCTGTTTCGCAAAACCGGATTGCACATTCATAAACTGGATGATGATGGCTACCAACCACAACGCTTTAGTCGCTATTTCCCTACCTTGGAACTGCCAGAGTTAGTGAATCGAGTACTCCAGATGGCCTCAGAACAGGGCACAGGTATGGCAATTCGTGTCTTGCGCGATCGACTCAATGCACCCAATGAGGAGACTTGATGGAGCGGAGGACTGAATGCCTACAAAGCTTTTGACCTCCGCTTCTCTGCTTTTCTGAAAGGGTGCCAGGTGTCGGAAAGCCAGGTATCAACAGCACAAATCTTGAAGGCTAATCCCAAATTCGCCCGCGCCGAAACCCTTTGGAATTTGGCTCGGCCGTCTTAGCGTGTTCTCGAGCATAGGCCCACCAGTAGGCATAGTCTTGGAGCCCGGTCATCGTTGTGGGGATGTAAGACTTCTGAACCTCTGAGGGCGGTGTCTGCTGCGGTGCAGGGGCCTTCGTTGGCGGTTCGCCATTCGCTTGGGTCGTTACTTTCTTGCTAGGCATGGTCGTTTCTGCTGAAGGACTAGGGGTTTGGCTACTGCAAATAATCTGTTCGAGAACCCGAACAAAATCCGTCGGGGTCTCGTTGTCGGCCCTGAAAAATTGCCCATTGGTTTCGGCGGCAACGCGGGCATATTCTTGGGCGATGGAGTCGCGGTGCTCGCTCTTTGAGCTGCCGAAGTAGGTGTGAACTCGCACGCGAGCTGCCTTGGCCTGCTGGATGGCTCGGTTCGCTGCTTCGATGTCCGCTGCCTCAGTGCGATCGCCCCCAGCATCAAGAGCTTCATCACCGAAATAAAAGAGCGCACGCTGGGCATTCTCGCGCCAGGGAAAATGATTCGCCGCATCTTCAATGGCGCGGGCAGCATCCTCTTGCGCCCCAGCCGATTCAAGCTCACCGCGTTGGCGGCTGCGGAGCTGAGTCGCCTCAACACCACAGTGCTCGGTCAAGTAGCCTCGCAGCGTTTGATTAAATTCCGTACCGCGCCAGCGGCCTTCGAGACCGAGCCAGACAACTCGTAAGTCAGCCGGGCAATGCTCGCGCGCCGAAACCATAGCCGCTTCAGCCGCCGCGCTAATGGCTCTAGCGTCATCCTTCACGGAAGGACTCGTATCAGCCAAAACCACCAAATCGACTAGCGGTAGTGAAGGAGGGGAAGAACTCATCGTGAAGCCTCAAAGTGAGGTTGAACTAAGACAAGGTTCTAGAATGCGGATCTAGAATAGTCTGCGTGCATAGCCGGAGCCACAGCGACCCGAATGCATGACCTGGTTATAGCTACGGGGGGCAAACACTGCCGGATCATTAAAGTTTGCCCCGTGGAGCAGGTCAATGCGAATAGCCACAAGGTCTTCTGGTAGACCATTTTCCAGATCGACACAGGTTCCCGGTCGTACAAAGTGCGGGCGGTGAACAGGAGCGGATTGCTTAGGAAGTGCCATTGGTTTGCGTTTGCTGAACAGGATTTAGAGATTGGGAGATGGAAGAGCCCTCGCATCTCCCCGACGCCTAGAATCTCGCTCGCAATTAGTACGGCGAAGACCAAGTTTTCACATCGCCCATCGTGACCGGGATCAGGTCGCTGACATCGATGGTGAAGCGGAAGATTTTCTTGGCCCGACGGCTGTTTTCCGGGTCGAAGAACTTCAGCTTCACATCCCAGCAGTCGCTATCCATCCGGCAGAACGGGCTTTTCTCCACGGTGATGCTGTCGAGTTCCATCCCTTGGGCGACGGCTTGGCTAAAGGTCGAGGCCGCCTGGAAGGCATTGGTGACGGAGAAGTTAAGGGCGCGGTCTTGGGAGGTAGTACCCAGGTTGCGGAGGTCATAGTAAATCCGGTTGAGGAAGCTATCCAAGGTGCGGCGCATTGCCTCTTGGTCGGCATCACCCTCTGCTGCCTGTACCGATTCAAAAGCCGCATCAACTAGGCTATTGACCTTCCAGCCATAAACTCCGCGAGTGCTCTGGGGTTCAATCACCGGCACTACCTGCCCGGAGAACAGCTTCACGGTGCGCCCGGTCAAGACACCGGGAATACTCACCCGCTCAATGTAGTCGTCATCATGCTCTGGTTGGATTTGACCCGACAGGAGTTCTTGCAGAGCCAGGTAGATTTCCCGAGCGAAGGGGCCTTTGGGATCGATCGCATAAACCGGGGTCAACTCGATGTTGAGGGTCCAAATCAATGACCGAGCCTCGGAAATATCGCTGGCCAGGTAGTCCACCATCTGGCGGGCATCGTAGGGGTTAGCGGGCACCATCACGCCCTCACCAAGTTCAAAAGGTGGCATCAGTTGCTTGAAGGTGTCGCGACGGGCTTCGCTACCGAAGTCATAGCCCAGGGTTCCGAGAGCGTAAACCAATTGTTCAGAGGCTAGATCGCTGGGGGCTTGGCTGGGAGTGACGGCGTTGGTGTTGGCAGTAGTCATCTTGGTTGGTTGAGCAGGAATGGATGGGAACGATTGGATCGCGTTGCTAGGAGTAGGAGCAGCCGCAACGGCAGCTTCAGGGCTAGGCTCAGTGGCCGTCGTTGGAGTCAGCATCTCCTGCGCTGACCCGGCAGTTGGAGCAGAAGCATCGCTGGTTGCATTAGTTACCAGACCGCCACCGCAACCACAATCGCCAGCCGGTTCTACACCAGCAGCGGTTACGGTCTCTTGCTCTTGGGGCATAGTTCCTCCAGTTAGTAATGTGATGGCTCCAGCGACATTAAGTTTGCCTGCCAGACATCGCTGGGTGTCGGCAGGCAAGTCGGCGTTGCAGGGCAGGGCGCTCTGCAACAAAACTTGACGCACGCGGGCGGGGTCGGGTGTTTCGCCGCGCTCGAGTTGTCGGCTCAACAGCAGTGCAGCGACCCCGGACACAATGGGGGTGGCAAAGCTGGTGCCGTTGAGTCGCTCAGTTCCGCCGCCAGGTTTTGCCCCTAGAATTTGCTCCCCGGGAGCGAGGATGCCTTGGGTTTGATAAGTCGCACCCCAATTGCTGAAGTCTAGCGGCTGCCCCCGTGTGTCCATCGCACCTACTGCTAGCACTGCTGGCAAAGCCGCCGGAACGTGCAAGCATTCGCAACCATCATTCCCCGCTGCCGCCACGATCAGGATGTTGCGCTCTCGGCAGAGGCGCACAGCATTTTCCAGCCAGCCCTCAGCTTCGCCAAAGTCCGTGAGCTGGCCGCCACTGAGGTTGATGATGTGCGCGCCAGCATTGGCAGCCTGCTCGATACCTCGGGCGAGATCGAGCTGGGTGGCGCTACAGCGATCGTCGGCAAAGACTGGTACGAGCAGGCCCCGACATTGAGGCGCGATGCCGGGGACATTGCTGCCGGGTTGTCCAAAAATAATGCTGGCGACGTGAGTACCGTGGCTGGACATGCGGCCGTCGCTGCGAGCTGCCTCAGGCACGAGGGTTGGCAGCGCTGTCAGCTCCGCCCCCTGAAAACAGGGGTGAGTGCGATCAACGGGGCCGTCAAGGACAGCAACGCAAACGCGGCGATCGCCTTTCAAGTCACCTGAAAAAGCTACTAGAGACACACCTAACCTAGCATGAGATAACGCTCGATCTTCGACGCGCAAACATCTAAGGTGAAAAAGTACCCCATCCAGAGTGTATGCAAGCTCTTGCGAGAATTATTGCCGAGAGACAACGCAAGCGCAAGCATTCACATGGTTAAGATTTGCTAAGCAGCGCTGCTGTTTTATCACCTAAGCATTTAAGCCTTACCGGGGCTATGCCGGCCGGGTTGCTGGGCTGCCGGAGGGTGCTGCGCTGGGGGAGGATTAACGCGGATTCATCTAAACGCGCGAAACCCTTGCCAACGTTGCTTTATTGGCTTTCAAGGGCTTCAGGCCTTGGGGCGATCGCCAGCCTGTCCGGGTGCATCTCAGTTAGGCCAGTTTACCCACTCTGCGAGAAGCCGCTGCGCGTCTACATCCCCCGGCCCCTTCTCCCAAGTAGGGCGAAGGGGAGTCTCTAAGGTGAGATGCACTCGCCTGTCCCGAGGGGGTCTAGGGGCTCCTCCGGCGCAGCACGACTAGGGAGCGATCGCGCACCGCGATCATGTCCTTGCCCGTAAACACCGCTCCGGCATCGATGAAATGGGGGTGCTGGGTATCGATCACCACCTGCCATGACCAAGAAGCAAGCGCTTCAGGGAGCGTGAACTCTAGCGGTTCATAGTGGCTGTTAAAGCAGAGCAGAAAGCTCTCGCTTTGAATCCGCTGGCCTTGGCTGTCGTAGCTGGGCAACTCATCCCCGTTCAGGAAGATGGCGATCGCCTCGATCGAAGCCTCATGCCACTGCTCCTCTGTCATTTCCTTCCCTTCAGGGTCAAACCAGGCAATATCCTGGACACCAGAGCCATGAATTTCCCGGCCCTGGAACCAATGGCGACGTTGGAAGACAGGGTTCGCCTTACGGAAGGCAATCAACTGGCGGGTGAACTCGAGCAGATCCTTGCCATCCGGTCGGAGCTGCCAATTAAACCAAGAAGTCTCATTGTCTTGGCAGTAGGCATTGTTATTTCCCTGCTGGGTGCGGCCTAACTCATCACCGCCCAGGAGCATCGGCACCCCTTGCGAGAGAAACAGGGTGGTCAAGAGATTACGGCGTTGGCGGTTGCGGAGTTCGAGGATCTCGGGGTCATCGGTTTCCCCTTCTTCGCCACAGTTCCAGGAGCGGTTATGATTCTCGCCATCGCGATTGTCCTCCCCATTGGCCTCGTTATGTTTGTGGTTGTAACTTACGAGATCATGGAGCGTGAAACCATCATGACAGGTAATGAAGTTGATGCTGGCCGACGGGCGGCGGCCGCTAGATTCGTAGAGATCCGAGCTGCCGGTAAAGCGGTAGCCAAACTCGGATAAGTTGCTATCTAAGCCGATCCAAAACTCGCGCATTCGGTCGCGATATTTACCGTTCCACTCGGACCAGAGGAGGGGAAAATTGCCGACCTGGTAGCCCCCTTCACCGATGTCCCAGGGCTCAGCGATCAGCTTCACCGTAGACAGGATTGGGTCTTGGTGGATGATGTTGAAGAAGGCCGAGAGTTGGTTGACATCGTAGAGTTCTCGAGCCAAGGCGGAGGCGAGGTCAAACCGGAAGCCATCGACGTGCATTTCTTGCACCCAATAGCGCAGGCTGTCGGCGATGAGTTTCAATACCTGGGGGTGCAGCACATTGAGGGAATTGCCGCAGCCGGTGAAGTCCATGTAGTAACGCTCGTTGTCTGCGACTAGGCGGTAGTAGGAGGCGTTGTCGAGGCCGCGCAGGGAGAGGGTCGGGCCGAGTTCGTTCCCTTCCCCGGTATGGTTGTAGACCACATCAAGGATGACTTCAAGGCCAGCCTGGTGCAGGGTTTTCACCATCTGCTTGAACTCGGTGACTTGCTGGCCGTGGATGCCGCTGGCGCTGTAGGCGGCGTGGGGGGCGAAGTAGTTGAGGGAGTCGTAGCCCCAGTAGTTACTCAGGCCTTTGCTGACGAGGTGGCCGATCTGGGTGAAGAAGTGGTGAACGGGGAGCAGTTCAACGGCGGTGATGCCGAGAGATTTGAAGTGCTCGAGGGCGGCGGGCTGGGCGAGGCCGGCATAGGTGCCACGCAGGGGGTCAGGAATGCCGGGGTGCTGCTTGGTGAAGCCCCGGACGTGGGTTTCGTAAATAATCGACTCGTGCATGGGCACGCGCAGGAGGCGATCGCCCTGCCAGTCGAAGCGCTCATCGACGACGATGCACTTAGGAATTGAGCTGGCATCGTTGAGGTAGGACAGGGCCATGTCTTTTTGTGTCCCGGTCCAGGGGTAGCCGAAGATGGCTTCGCCGTGTTGCACATCGCTGGCGATCGCCCGGGCGTAGGGGTCGAGGAGCAGCTTGTTGGGATTGAAGCGTTGGCCCTGAGCTGGCAGGTAGGGTCCCCAGCAGCGGTAGGCGTAGCGTTGACCGGGGCCAATTCCGGGGAGGTAAGCGTGCCAGACAAAGTGCTCACATTCCTTCAGGGAGATGCGGGTCTCGCGCTCTTGGTCATCGAACAGGCAGAGTTCAACACCGGTCGCATTCTCGCTGAAGAGGGCAAAGTTAGTGCCTTGGCCATCCCAGGTTGCGCCCAAGGGATAGGGTTGACCGGGCTGAGTCGGGACAGACATGAGACTTGCCGAAGGTTACGTTTCCCAATCCTAGCCTGTTTTGTAGCGGCCGTTCCTGGCCGGGGGCGGGTCGCCGGGGCGGAGAACCCCTAAATTCGACGCGAGCGACCTGAACCGATGCCTGTAAAATGAGTTCAATCCCAGAGCAAGTGTTAACGAGTCGGCGCTACCTGGCGATATACCGAACGTCTGCCTGGATGGTGTGGGTTCAGAGCGTTCTCGACGTTTCACCGCGCCGTTTCCTAAACACCCCAACGTACTGACCTAGAGCATGGCGACCGCGAACGGAAACATGGCTGAGCCTCAAACCACTGCCTTTGATTTAGAGGCCTATCTCCAACAGCGCAAGGAAGCGGTCGAAGTTGCCCTCGATAGCGCCCTGCCGCTGGCTGCGCCCCCGCGCATTTATGAATCGATGCGCTACTCCTTGCTGGCGGGGGGGAAGCGGCTGCGGCCGATTCTCTGCTTGGCGACTTGTGAGCTGTTGGGGGGCACGGTGGCGATGGCGATGCCGATGGCCTGTGCCTTGGAGATGGTGCATACGATGTCGCTGGTTCACGATGACCTGCCGGCGATGGATAACGATGACTATCGGCGGGGCAAGCTGACCAATCACAAGGTTTACGGCGACGATATTGCGATCTTAGCGGGTGATGGGCTGTTGGCCTATGCGTTTGAGCATCTGGCGACGGCGACGCGGGAGGTGCCGCCGGACCGGATCTTGCGGGCGATCGCCCAGCTCAGCCGTGCTACGGGGGCGGCGGGCTTGGTGGGGGGCCAGGTGGTGGATCTGGAGTCTGAGGGTAAGACGGACCTGAGCCTGGAAACGCTCACCTTCATCCACACCCACAAGACGGGGGCCTTGCTGGAGGCTTGTGTGGTCTGTGGGGCAATTTTAGCCGGGGCGGCGGCGGCGGAGGAGGAGCGCCTGTCGCGTTATGCTCAGCACATTGGCCTAGCCTTTCAGATTGTGGATGACATCCTCGACATCACCGCGACCCAGGAGGAGTTGGGCAAGACGGCGGGCAAGGATCTTCAGGCTCAGAAGGCAACGTATCCGAGCTTCTGGGGGCTGGAGGCGTCGCGGCTGGAGGCGGCGCGGCTGATCGAGGCGGCGCTCGCGGAGTTGGCGGTTTATAGCGAGAAGGCGGAGCCGCTGCGGGCGATCGCCCGCTTCATCGGGGCTCGCAAGCATTGATGGACGTTGAACTTGGTGGATTGAGGGAGCAATCGTGGGGGATTTTGGCGATATTCTGCGTAATCAGGTGCTGCTGGTGGCGATCGCGGCCTGCCTGTTAGCCCAGGGCCTAAAGCTGGTTACGGGCTTGGTGATGGACGGCAAGGTGAGCTACCGCACCCTGTTTAGCACCGGGGGAATGCCGAGTGCCCATTCGGCCTTGGTCGCGGCCCTGGCGACGGGGGTGGGGCAAACTCGGGGCTGGGCGAGTACGGAGTTTGCGATCGCCTGCCTCTTTGCGGTGATCGTCATGTACGATGCGGCCGGCGTCCGCCAAGCTGTGGGCAAGCAAGCCAAGGTGATTAATCAAATCTTGGATGAGATGTTCCAGGAGCACAAGCAGTTCAACGAAGAGCGTCTGAAGGAACTGCTGGGCCACACCCCGTTTCAGGTGATTGTCGGTCTGTCCTTGGGCATTGCGATCGCCACCCTCGCCGAGATGATGGGCCCCTACTGAGGGGGGTGGCTGAGCGGGCCGGCTTAACCCGCCAGCTCAGCGCGGAAGGACTGGAAGGCCTGGAGGATCGGCAGCATGGGCAGGACACGCCGTTGCAAAGTTTCGACATCCTCCGAGCTAAACCCCTGGTGCGTGGCGGCGTTGAGCAGCCGGACAATCGCCACATAGTTTTGGGCTTCATCGAGGACCGGCAAGAGCAGGATACTGTGCAGGGTTTGTTGTTGGGCCGAGGTCAGACCCAGGCGGACGAGATCATCGGCGATCTGAGTCACTTTGCTGCTCTTCTTCGCCTGCTTGTCCACGAGCACCTTGGCGGCAACGCCGCGATCGGCCGGCATCACGAGTTCTGTCGTCTGCTGGTTGCGGGGATCGGTGGCGAGGGTCCAGAGCTGTTTGCGATCGCTATCCACCAGGAAAATGTGGACATGCTCCGCCTTGGTCGCAACGTGGAGGGCGTCGGCCAGCAGTTTAATCAGCGTGTGGAGTACCGTATAGCGCCCCACACCACTGGCGAGGGTGCGGCTTAAGACAGAACCGATGAGCAAGAGCGTTTGGTAGACGGCCTCCCGGGGCTCCACTTGGGCCGCCTGCTTCAGGGTCTCGTGGGCCTGGGCAAATTGCAAAATCGCCCCAACCCGCTCGTTGAATACCTGCATCGCTTGGCGATCGGCTTTGTCGAAGCTGGTTTTGAAGAACTCGGGGACTTCCGGGTAGGTCGTCGGATCGTAGGCCTCCACGCTGCTGGCCTTGCGCTTGTTGACTAACTGGGTGACGCCGAGCAGATCGCCCTCGGGACTCAAGACCGGCATACAGAGCAGACTACAGGTGCGGTAGTGGGTCTGGGCGTCGGTGCGCTTGGCGTTTTCGGCGCTGGGATCGTCGTAGAGGTCAAAGGGCACGATCTTGGGTTCCCGCGTCTCGGCCACCTGGCCGGCAAAGCCGATCCCCAGTTCGCAGCGGATGCGGCCTTGGTCGGGGAGTTCGGTCCAGAGGTCGCCGCGCTGGTGGTCGTAGAGCCAGAGGGTGCTACGGTCAGCGTTGATCAATTTTTTCGCCGCATCCATCACGCGCTCGAGGATGGCATCAGTGCTGAGGTTGACTTGGTTGAGCGATCGCGTCGCTTCCGCCAGAGCAGCGGTGGCCTGGGCCTTACGAATCCCCTCGTAGGAGCTTTGGCAGCCCTCGAGAATGCGCCGGATCGGGATCACGCACTTGGCCAGGCTTTCCAGATCCTGATGGGAGAACCCGGCCGGTTGCCCGGCCTCCTTCTGGATCTTGTTCAGCAGTTGGATCACCGCGACGATCTCAAAGTCGTCGTTCAGGATCGGGAAGGCGAGGATGTTGCGCGTCTGGTAGTGGAAGCGTTGATCGGCTTCTTTGACCCGGGCCGAACGGGGGTCCTCGTAAACATTTTCCGGGATGTGGATCACCTGCTTGTGGAGAGCGACTTGGCCGGCGATCCCGTCACCGACCCGCACCCGAATATCGAGCAATTCTCCGGTCTCACTCTCGGCGACGAGGGACCAGAGTTCCGTGCGCTCGTCGTTGAGCAAGAAGATGGTAGTACGGTCAGCACCGACCATGTAGCCCACCCGCGCCGTCACATCCCGCAAGACCTCATAGAGGGGCTTGGTGGCATCTTGTACGTCTTGGCCGTCTTCGATGCGGGTGACGATCTCCGCCTGGGAGGTGTAGAGTTTGCGCTCGAGGACTTCAAAATCCTTCAGGATATCTTCTTCGCTACGGGCCAGCTGCTCGCGGATGGCGTCCAGGGTTTTTTCAATCCAGGCCTGGTCAAAGACTTCGCGGTAGATGGGGTTGTGAATTTTCAGACGGCCCTGCTGCTTCGTCACCAGGCCGAGCATTCGCAGTTCGCGCTGCTCGGGGGTGTTGCTGCTCATCACGATCTCGTTGTTGAGCAGGCGTTGGTAGACGCCCAAAAGTTCAAAGCCCCGCTGCTTGGTGGCGATGATGCGATCGCTGATATTCTGCAAAGGCCGCAGGGCCGGATCACTGTCCCAGCAGGCGATGATCCGAGTCCGCACCAGTTGCCCCACCCAGGCCGCTTCCTGGCCCGGGTGGGGGGGTGGCATGGTGTCGTCAGCCATCGCCCGCAGGAGCGCTTGGGTTAAGAAGGGCTCTTTGCCCGTCCACTGCAAGGCCAGGGCCAGAAACTTCTTGTGATTGGGAAAGCGGTCCTTCAGCTCCCGCGCAATCTGCACGCCGGCCAGGGTACCGCTCTCGAGGGTGTTGGCATTCATCCCAAACTCCTTGGAGGTACCACCTCTCCGCGCAGCCGAAGGTGGCAGAACAAGCAGCCGGCCATGAGCAGTGATGCCCCACTGATTGGCCTACTTGAGCGGTCAGCCAGCAGCAAATCCCCTGCGCGTTGAATTTGCTGACCTGTAGGATGAGCGACGACGGGCCTGGGCTGGGAGGCCGCCGGGTCTGGGTTTATCCTAACTGGTTGTACGTTCATTATCAGCCAATTGGCGGTGCTGGGCGAGTTGCTCTTTTTCGTGTTGCAGGTTTTTTTCAAGATCTTCGAGCTTTTTTTTCTCCTGCTTGAGGCTGTCCTCGAGGACTTCGATTTGCTCGCGGCGGGTTTCGATTTCCAGGTTCCGGCGGGTGATGTCTTGGCTTTGGAGCGTGAGTTCCTGTCGCCACTGTTCAATCCGCTCCTCTTCTGTTGCTAGCAAACTCTGAGGCGCGGCCTGGACCTGCTGCTGCATCAGGGACAGAACCCAATCCGTCGCTGCCTCCGCATGGGTACAGCGGCCCGCCTCGTCAACTTCGACTAGCAGGAGTGTGCCTTCTCCCAGGAGGGGAATGTTGGCTAGGTCTCGGGCAGCCGTCGCGAGGAGGCCGCGCTTGTCGATAGCCCAATGGTGCGCGTCCGTTTGGGTGGCGAGGAGCTCGAGCTCGATGCCATTCGTGGCAGAGCGTTTCTGGACTTGGGCGAGGTGTAGCATGACCTTAGCCGAAATGACGGGGAGAGTAGCGCACCGACGCGACTTACTGCAAGCGGGCCAGGCGATCGCGCAGAATTTCAGCCTGCTTTTCAGCCTCGGCCAGGGCCTCGCGGGCCCCTTGAACAACGTCAGCGGGAGCTTTGGTGGTGAAGTTGGGATTCCTCAGGCGAGCGGCCAAGGATTGGCGTTCTCCCTCAATCTTACTGAGATCCTTGGTTAACTTTGCCTGTAAAGCTGCAATATCCACGAGACCCGTGAGCACCACCAGCACTTGCACCGTGCCGACGACCCCCGCAAAGGCCTGGAGGTTGGCGTTGTCCAAGGCCGGCACAAGGCTCAGGGACTCGCATTTACCCAGATCGCGGATGTAGTCGGCTCCAGCCTGGAGAATCTGGCGCTCCTGCTCACGGTCGCTCTGCAAAATCGTCGGGGAGAGGACGGCGGGTTTGAAGCCGGCTTCAGCGCGGAGGTTCCGGATCGCCCGAATCACCTCAATGATCAGGGCAAACTGCTCCTCCAGGCCGGGATCGATGAGGGTGTCTCGGGGCGGCGGGGGTTGGGGAGCGCTGGCCGTCGCGGGGGCGGCGACGGGGCTGGGGGGCTCGGCAAACTCCACCAGGGTGGCCAGCTTCTGGCCCCACTGCCCCAGGGTTTGCAGTGTCTGCTGGCGGCGGTCCACCCGCAGCAGGTAGCGGTAGCCAGCCCAGGTGGCATAGCCAAAGCCGACTACTTTGAAGAACGACCCGACCAAGGGCAAGGAGTTGAGGGCCGCCAGGGTGCCCAGAAGCGTGCGGAAGGCGATCGCCCCTACAACCACGAGGCCGAGGACCCAGAGAGCCCGCTGGCGTGACGACCAGTGGGTGGACGCGGGAGGAGCCTCGGGAGCGGGCTCCGAGACGGGTTCCGGCGCGGGCGCGGGGGCCGGGGTTGGTTCGGGAGCCCGGGCTAGGAGTTCGTCCACTTGGGGATAGGGCTGCTGGGCGATCGCCAATCCCTGGGCCTGGGTCAGAGTCTGCCAGATTTCCTCCGTAACGTGGGGCATGAAGGGATGCAGCAGCTTCAGAATTCCCTCCAGCACGTAGGCGAGCACTTGCTGAGCGGTACGGCGAGAGGCGGGCGCGCTGCTGTCCCGCAGGCGCGGTTTCACCAGCTCAATGTACCAGTCACAAAAATCACCCCAGATGAATTCGTAGAGACCCTTCGCCGCCTCCCCGAGCCCATAGGTGTCGATCCATTCGCGAGTCTGGCCCGTGACCTGATAGAAGCGGGAGAGAAGCCAGCGATCGCTCAGTTCCAGGGCGGCTAAATCCGGGTCCCCCAACTGGGCCGGCGTTTGCCCCTCCAGATTCAGCAGCACAAAGCGGGCCGCATTCCAGAGCTTGTTGGCAAAGTTGCGTGACGCCGCGACGGACTCGGACTCGTCCTTGTCGCGGTCGTACTGCAAGCTAATATCCTGGCCCGCCCCTGCCACCTCCCGAATCAGGGTATAGCGCAGGGCATCAGCCCCGTACTTGTCGATCAACAGCAGCGGATCGATGCCATTGTTAGCCGACTTCGACATCTTCTTGCCGTTCTCATCCCGTACCAGCCCGTGGATGTAGACATCCTTGAAGGGCATCTGGCCCATAAATTGACCCGACATCATCGTCATCCGCGCCACCCAGAAGAAGATGATGTCAAAGCCGGTTACCAAGGTGCTATTCGGGAAATAGCGGGCCAGTTCTGGCGTCTGCTGGGGCCAGCCCAGAGTGGAGAAGGGCCAGAGACCCGAGGAGAACCAGGTATCGAGGGCATCAGGATCGCGCTCCAACTGCACCGCGTTCCCAAACGTTGCCCGCGCCTTCTGCCAGGCCTCCACCTCATTCCGAGCCACCACAAAAGGCGTTTCATCGGTGATCTGGCCGCCGGTTTCACTCACGGCGTACCAGGCAGGAATCTGGTGGCCCCACCAGAGCTGGCGCGAAATGCACCAGTCCTTGAGCCGCACCAGCCAATCGCGATACACCTTGCGCCAGCGCTCAGGGACGAAGTGGGGGGAGTCGGCCTGGTCGAGGTCCTGCAAGGCCTGCTGGGCCAGGGGCTCAATACGGACAAACCACTGGGTCGAGAGGAGCGGTTCGACGGGGACTTTGCCGCGATCGCTATAGGGGACGCTGTGGCGGTAGGTTTCCACCTTCGCGAGCAGGCCCTCAATTTCCAAACGCCGCACCACCCCCTTGCGGGCCTCAAAACGATCCTGGCCGGCGAAATCCCCGGCCTTCTCGTTCAGGGTGCCGTTTTTGTTGAGGATGTTGATGAAGGGCAGTTGGTGGCGCTGGCCCATCTCAAAGTCGTTGGGATCATGGGCCGGCGTGACTTTCACACAGCCCGTGCCGAAGCTGGGATCGACAAATTCATCGCCGATGATCGGGATCTGGCGGCCAACGATCGGCAACTGCACCTGGCGGCCGATCAGGTGCTGGTAGCGGGTGTCCTGGGGATTGACCGCGACGGCCGTATCCCCCAGCATGGTTTCGGGGCGGGTCGTAGCAACCTCGACATAGAGCCCGGGCTCTTCGACGAGGGGGTAGCGGAAGTGCCAGAGGCGACCGTCTACCTCCTTGTTCTCCACCTCGAGGTCAGACACGGCCGATTCCGAGGCCGGACACCAGTTGACCATGTAGTTGCCGCGATAGATCAGCCCCTGCTCGTAGAGGCGGACAAAGGCCTCGATCACGGCCTCGCAGAGGCCGGCATCCAGGGTGAAGCGCTCCCGGGTCCAGTCGGCCGACAGCCCGAGGCGGCGCAGTTGGTTGACGATGCGGCCGCCGGACTCGGCTTTCCATTGCCAGGCCCGCTCGAGAAAGGCATTGCGGCCAATGTCGTAGCGGCTCTTGCCCTCTTCTTTGAGTTGGCGCTCCAGAATGGTTTGCACGGCGATGCTGGCGTGGTCGGTTCCCGGTAGGCAGAGGGTATTGCGCCCCAACATTCGGTGGTAGCGCACCAGGGTATCCAGCAGGGCGGTGTTAAAGGCATGACCCATGTGCAAGCTGCCCGTGACATTGGGCGGTGGGATCGCGATCATGTAGGCTTCGCCCTCCGCCTCAGGGTCAGCGCGAAAAATCTGGTGATCTTCCCAATACTGTTGCCATTTAGCTTCGGTGGCCGCTGGATCGTATTGGGTCGCGAGGGTGGGGGTGGTTGCCGTCATGCCAAAATGCGTGCTGCAATGCAAAGCAGGCGAAATGTACTTAAATTTTGCCACAGGCTTGGTCGCCTTTCGGGGCCGAGGCGATCGCATCTAGGGGGATTTTAGCCATCAGCCCCGCCCGGCGGCGAGATCGCCTCGCCCAGGGCCTGGGGGGATGCAGCCCTGGCTGCAACGGTTTTTGCGGCGGTGGGCCTTGGTTGGGCTCAGGAATCACTGAGTCGCAGGGCTTCCAAGTTCCAGAAGGGGCCCCCGAGGGCGGAGTATTTAACTCCTTGGACGCGATCGCGCACCGCCCCCAAGGATAAGGGGTTCACCAAATAAATGAACGGCACATACTCCTCCGCGATCCGCTGCGTTTCGGCATAGATTCGCTGCCGTTCCGCCCCATCCAGCTCCCGGGCCGCCTGCACATAGAGTTCGCCAATGCGCTCCTCCCAATCCGCTACCGTGCGACCTTCAATGGCGTCCCGCCCGGCCTGGGGCTTTTGGTTGAACATATGCAGATTCCCATCCGGGAACCAAACATTGGCGCCGCCATTGGGCTCATTGCCCCCAGTTAATCCGAGAAGAAAGCACTCCCAATCCAGGGAGTTCGTCAAGCGATCCACCAGCACATTGAAGGCAATCGGCGTGAAGTCCACTTGAATGCCGATGGCCTTCAAATCCTGCTGCACCTGAGCCCCCATGGCCTCACGAATTTTGTTGCCTGCATTCGTGATCAGGGCAAAGCGCACCCGATGGCCCTCAGAATCTTGCAGTTCTTGGCGGTCATTGTAGCGGAAGCCAGCCTCCTGCAAGAGGGCGCGCGCGCGCTCCGGGTCATAGTCATAGCCCCGGAGCCCGTCGTAGTAGAAGGGGGACTGCACGGAAATCGAGGAATTTTGGGGTTTTCCTAACCCACGAAAAATGTTGTCAATCATGCGCTGCCGATCGAGACTATAGGCCACGGCTTGTCGGAAACGCACATCGTTAAACCAGCGGGATTTCACCGGATCGACCAAGGGTTTGCCCGCCCGCCGGCCCCTGTTGAGATTAAAGGAAATAAAGGAAGTTCCATAGGCCGGGCCGCCGTTGTAAATGGTGAATCGACCGCGCGCTTCCTCCCGTTTCAACAGCGAGAAAAATTCCGGCGAGACGCCAAGCCGGTCGAGGCTACCCGAGCGAAACTGGAGCAGGGCCGTATCGGTTGATTCGACAATCTGCCAGACGATTTTCTGGATGTAGGGCAGGGGTTCGCCCTGCTCGTTCCGCCGCCAGTAGTAGGGATTGGGCTCAAAGACGAGGCGCTGACTGGTGACATAACGAGCCAGACGGTAGGGCCCATTCACCACGAGGTCTTGGGGCGGGGTGTCAATGCCCCAGGTGGAGAGGAAGAGGGGCTGACCGTCTTGATCCGTCTGCTCTACGGTGTCGGCCAGGGCGTGGGCCGGCATGATCGGCAGGGACATATTGCCCAAGAAGGGGGCAAAGGGCTCGGGCACGGAGAATTCCACCCGGCGGTCGTCCCGCTTCGTCACCGTGGGCAGGATTTTTTCAGGGCCAACGCGCAGGCCGTCGCGAACATTGGTAGGGATAGCTTCGTTGAGATAAAGCTGATTGTAGGTGAAGACTACATCATCCACCGTCAAGGGTTCGCCATCCGACCACTGCAAGTTCGGGCGCAGGGTGAAGGTGATCCGGAGCTGATCCTCGGAGATTTCCCAAGATTCGGCTAGGCGGGGCTCGATCTCGGCGGTGATCGGGTTTTCTTGGACGAGCCCCTCGTAGGTGAGGCCGAAGATGTTGGGCGACTCCTGGGAGAGAACCGCGTTAAAGGTCTTGGGGTCGCTGAGCACGCTATCGACTAGTTGCGAGGTGACAGCCTCGGCTCGGGGCAGGGGAGCGCAGGCCGTGAGGCTCAGGAGGCAACCAAGGAGGAGGGCGAGGGCGATCGCCCCCCCGCGAGATAGATAGACGCGCATAGCCACAGCGACAGAATCCAGCAAAGTTTTCTCAGTCTAACAGCGCCCCTCCCTGAGCAGCTATGGCCTCCTCGCCTCGGGTGGACGAAAAAAAGCGCGGCTCCCCTGAATTTTGAGAATTGCTCAAGGAGCAAAGGGTCGCCCTCTTCAGCGTTACCGGGCCCACTCTGCGAGAAGCCGCCGAAGCTTGGGAGGGGGATTTAGCGTTACGGGGCCCTCATCCCCCGGCCCCTGCTCCCAAAGCTGGGAGCAGGGGAGCTAGAAGCCCCTCTCCCAAGTTGGGAGAGGGGTTGGGGTGAGGGCTAAGCGAAGGAGTACAAACATCCCGCGCAAAATTTCGTTCACCCCTTGCCTCTGGGCCCTCGCCGCCCGAGGCCTTGGCCCGTCGTGCTCGGGATCGGGGGCCGCCCGCCCCCCTGACCTCCCTCCTGGTCGTGAGGACGTTGCAGCCGGCTTGGTCAGCACGGGAGGGCTGCGCCCTACAGTAGGTCTCGCTCCTGGAGACAGGCGCGGAATTTGGTTTCAGCGGCGCTCAGCTTCGGCTGCTCCGTCAGCGCCAGCACTCGCTCGAGTTGGTCATTCCCCATTTCAGCCAGGGCTTGATCCAGGCGCTGGCGGCGGGTTTGGTCGCTACCTAAGCTCAGCTCCGCCGGGAGGCAGTCGATCACGGCTTGGAGGCGTGGGCTCTCGGCGCGGCGCTCGGCCTGGATAACCCCCGTGACCTGGGGCTGGCTGGGGAAGCTGGAGGAGGAGGCTGGGGAGCCCAAAACCCAGAGCACCCCGAGCAGCAGACCACTGAGGACGATCGCCACCGCCGCCAGTAATAGTTTGTTGGAACGGTCCATGTTGCTCCTTAGCTGGTATCTCTCCTCTATGATGCGGCCCCGGGGCTCCCAGGTCGTGTCCCCAACCTAAAGTTTCTCGGCCGTCGATGCACCCAATCCTACGCTCCTACCAGACCAGCGACCTCGAGGCGGCGATCGCCCTCTACTGCGACGCGGCCCTCGTGACCGGGGGAACGGCCTACAGTCCAGCGCAAGCGGCGGCCTGGGCTCGCTACGCGGAGGATCGCGCCGCCTTTAGCCAGGCGTTGCAGCAGGGAACCACGCTCGTGGCGATCGCCAACGGCTCCTTAGCCGCCTTCGGTCAACTCCACCCCGACCACCACCTGGCCCTCCTGTACACCGCGAGCCAATTCGGGCGGCAGGGCTATGGCACGCAGGTGTATCAGGCCCTCGAGGCGATCGCCCGGGAGCGCCAAGTTCCCCAGCTTCACACCCAGGCCAGCCGCATCGCCCGCCCCTTTTTTCTGAAAATGGGCTTTCAGGTCCAGGCCCGGGAGGAAGTTGAGCGGGAGGGCCAGAAGTTTGAGCGCTTCGTGATGGTCAAACCCCTCCTGGGTTAGGGTTGTCATACGGTCGGCCTGATCGCCCCTAGCCGGTTGGGGCTGTCAGCGGCGGATCTGATACCGAATGTGGTGCTGCACGACCTCAAGGGGGAGTTCTAGCTCCCGGGTGATCGCCGCCTCCACAACGGCGATCGCTGTTGTTGGCAATTCTAAATTCACCGTGGTCGGCGGGACATCCAGCCACTGCACCGTGACGTAGGTGGTGGACGTGGCGGGCTCCAGCTCAGCTCGGATGAACCAAAGGGGCGATCGCTCTTGGGTCTCGGCCGCGGGCCTGACTTGCAGGGGCGTCACGGCGCGAGTAGTTGCCTGCAAGAGAACAGGCGCTAACCAGTAGCTCCCTCCGCCGCAGGCGAGGCCGAGGAGCAGGAGGCTGCCGACAAAGGGCCAGCCTAAGGGAGCGAGCCAGTCCCCAAAGGGGCTCGGCGTCTGGCCGGAGGAGCGCTGACGGGAAGCCCGGAACCGCTTAAACACACGTTAACCTTAGGTGTTTACGATCACCCTACTTCAGAACCGTGGTTGTAGCCTGCATCGCAGACCTTAGTGTGAAGATCCTATTGGTTGAGGACGACCTCCGGCAACTGGAACCGATCAAGACAGCCTTGACCCGTGCCCAGCACGTCGTCGATGCCACCCCCGACGGTCGCGCGGCCCAGCGGCTTTTGAGCGAGCGCAGTTATGACCTCCTGCTCCTGGACTGGATGCTGCCCCAGGTTAGCGGCATCGACCTCTGCCGCCACTATCGCGCCCTAGGGGGCAAGGCTCCGGTTCTGCTCCTGACCGCCAGGGATGCGCTGCAAGATAAGATCTTGGGTTTGGATTCGGGGGCCGATGATTTTTTGGTGAAGCCGACGGATGTGCTGGAGTTGCTGGCGCGGATTCGAGCCCTGGGACGGCGATCGCCCCTCTGGCAAGGCGACACCCTCACGGTCGAAGACCTCAAGCTGGATCTCCGCAACCTGATCGCCGCCCGGGGCGGTGAAACGGTGCAGCTTACCAAGCGTGAGTACCAGCTCCTGGAATATTTTCTGCGCCACCCCCGCCAAGTGCTGACCCACGACCAGATTGAGAGGGCCCTCTGGGAATGGGATCTAGAACCGGAGAGTAATGCCGCCGCGAAGCTGGTGCGCCGCCTCCGTCATCGCCTCCAGGCTCTGGGAGTGGCGGAATGGGTTGAGAGTATCTACGGCCTCGGCTACCGTCTCAACCCCCAAGGGGAAGCCTAGTGCCAGGGCCGCGTCCTGACCCGACGATTCAGCGCAGCTATCACGCCCTCACCCGCTGGCTGACTCTGGGCATGGGCAGCGTGCTTGTGGCCTTTGGTGGGTTCACCTACTACAGCGAGGTCCGCAACGAACTGCACCGCCTGGACCACGCCCTGACCCGCTTGGCCACGGCTATGGCGGCGGGGATTCGCTACCGGTTGCAGGACAATACCTGGAGCCTGAGCTTAGACCGAGTACCGATCCTGGGCTACCAAACCTTTCCCGTCGAACATGAGCTGGTCTATGCTCGCTGGTACGATGAGGCTGGCAACTTAGTGCAGTTTCTGGGCTCACCGCGCCCGGAGTCCTTGACGGCCGCGCCGGGTCTGGTTACGGAGTCCCTCGCGATCGCGGAACAGACGGCCGCGACCACAGCTGTGCGCCAGTTAACTGTTCCTGTCTACCAAGGGCCGCAATTGCTCGGCTATCTTCAGATTGCGACGTCGCTCCAGCCCGTCCAGGCCCAGTTGGCGCGGCTGGGGTGGATCTTGGCGATCGCCCTGCCGGCCAGTGTCGGGGTCATCGGCTTGGCCAGCAGTCTGTTCAGCCGCCTAGCCCTGCGGCCGATCCAACAGGTACAGCAGCAACTGGAGCGCTTCACCAGCGATGCCGCCCATGAACTGCGTACCCCCCTCGCCGCCATTCTCAGCCAAGCTCAGGTGGGCCTCCTCGCCGCCCCGGATGAGGAGCAACAACACCGCTTGACCACGATTGTCGAGACCACCCAATCCCTCAACCGCCTGCTCAACCAATTGTTGCTCTTGGCTCGCTATGGGGGGACGCTGGCTCCTCAGGACCTCCAGCCCCTAGAACTGGGGGCCTGGGTAGAGCCCCTGGCCCAGCGCTACCAAGCCGCCGCCACTACTCAAGGCCTGACGCTGACCTTCACGCGCCCCACAACGGCCCTCTGGGTCCGGGCGCAGCCGGACCTTTTGGCTCAGGTCCTCACCAACCTACTGGACAATGCCTTGAAACACACCCCAGCCGGAGGCCAAGTTTACCTGCGTCTCCTCGGCCGGTCGCGCTGGGCGCAAATCGAAGTGACTGATACTGGAGTCGGCCTGGCCGCGACAGAGTTGCCCCACATTTTCGAGCGCTTCTACCGGGTTGAGCGGGAGCGATCGCCCCAAACGGGAGGCTTTGGCCTAGGCCTGGCGATCGCCCGGCAACTGATCACCGCCCAGCGGGGAACGCTGACCGTGCGGAGCAGCTTGGGCCAGGGCGCGACGTTTGCGATCGCCCTCCCCCGGGCCTGAACCTGTCCTTTTGTTGTCCTTTTTGTCTGCGATCCTGGGGGAGCGCGGGTGGTTGATCGCTCAAGCCGACTTGAGGCTGCCCCCGTCTTGCCCAGATTCAAGCGTCTTGGGGTCTGCTGGATTCGACCCCCTGCCCTTGAGGCTTCGTGCTATGGGCGAGAGATACCTCATTGCGAAATTGGTTCATCAGTTGCTGACGAGACGACTAATTTCACGTCACCAATTGCCTTTGTTAACGACTGTGTTGTAACGTTCAGTTCGAGTACCTTCACCGCACTCTTGGTTAAGAGATGTTTAAGACAGGTGAAGGGTTCCTGAGTCCTAATCGAACTCACGTTGTTTTGAATTTTCTTGAGGAAAGATGGTACCGTTTAAAGCTTTTTCCCGTCGCGCGTTAGCCCTGGGCTCGGCTGCTGCCCTTCTCTCCCTAAGCCTTGCTGCTTGTGGCGGTGGCGGTAGCGAGCCCGTGACCGAGGGCGGCGGCGATGATGATGCCCCGGCAACGGCCGGCGGCGGCAGTGGCGAAGTAGTCGCGATCAGCGGTGCGGGGGCGACCTTCCCGGCTCCCCTCTTCCAGCGCTGGTTCGACACCTATAACCGCGAAGTGGACCCCAATGTTCAGGTGAGCTACCAGTCTGTCGGCAGTGGCGCGGGCTTGGAGCAGTACATCAATGGCACGGTGGAGTTTGGGGCGAGTGAAGCGCCGATCACTGAGTCAGAAGACCGGATGAAGTCTTTTGCCGATGCTTACCCCTATGAGCCCCTGCAACTGCCGCTGGTGGGTGGCTACGTGATCTTTGCTTACAACCTACCGGGTGTGGACGACGAGTTGCAGTTCTCCCGTAGCACCTACTGCGGCATCGTGGGCGGCACGATCACCAACTGGAATGACCCGGCGATCGCCGCTGACAACGAAGGCGTCGAATTCCCCGACCTACCCATCACCTGGGTTCACCGCTCCGACGGCTCCGGCACCACCTTCGTATTCACAAACCACATCAACACAGTCTGCGAGGGCTGGCCATCCGGCGCTGGTACATCGGTTGACTGGCCCGTGGGTATCGGCGGCCAAGGCAACGAAGGCGTTGCCGCTGGCATTCAACAAAACGAAGGCGGCATCGGCTACCTCTCCTACGCCTTCGCCCAGTTGAACGACATCCCCGTCGCCCGGATCGAAAACGCCGCTGGTAACTACCCCGACACTCTGCCAGCCAACGCCTCCCTGGCCTTTGAAGGCGAAGAGATCCCCGAGGACTTCGAGCTCCTAGTTCCCGATCCCAAAAACCCTGACGCCTACCCGATTTCCGGCCTGGTGTGGGTGATGGTCTACCGCGAATACGAAAACGCCGCCCAGTGGGAAGCCCTCAAGGAAGTTCTGGAATGGACTCTCGGCCCCGAAGGTCGTGAGATCACCGAAGAACTCTTCTACGTGCCGATGCCGGACACCCTGGTGGATCGCATCAAAGAAGCACTTGACAGCGTAAAGGCTGGCTAATACCCCTTTTTGCCTCTAGGGCAGGCTGCTTAGGCCTGCCCTGAAGCATTGCTCTTAGAGGTTGCACATCCCTCGCTCCTTTCCCTCTCACCCAGAGGGAAAGGAGCCTCTAAGGTAGATCCCAATCGATTGAATGAAATCCGCTGTAGTGTGCGGAGTTTACAGCAAACAACAAACACCATGACGGTCGCAAACAACGTTACGACAGGCTTTGATCGCAGTGACAACCTTGACCGCAAGACCACAACCGCCGGGGTCTTGGATGTCGGCTTCTGGGGCCTGACGCTCCTGCTTGCCATCGGTGCTGGCGCTGTCCTCCTTTGGGTCATCATCCAGACAGCTCTGGCGGGGGAACCGGCTATGGCGCGCTTTGGTCTGGGCTTTATCGTCAACAGCACTTGGAACCCGGTGACAGATATTTACGGGGTGTTACCACAGATTTATGGCACCTTGGTGACAGCCGTGATTGCCCTCTTGCTTGCTGTCCCCATGGGTGTTGGCATTGCTATCTTCTTAACTGAAGATTTTGTCCCCTCCTACATCACCACGCCGGTTGCTTTCGCCATTGAATTGATTGTCGCGATCCCCAGTGTTGTCCTTGGACTCTGGGGTATTTTTGTGCTCATCCCCTTTCTGAGCCCCTTCTTCAAGTTCCTCAACAGCACCCTGGGTTGGATTCCTCTGTTTGGCGGCGGCGCACCCCGAGGCAATAACCTCCTGGTTGTTGGCTTGGTGCTCTCGGTGATGATCGTACCAATCATTATTTCCATCACTCGCAGTACTTTTGAGGCCCTACCACCGTCCCTCCGCAACGGGGCCTTGGCCTTGGGCGTGACACGTTGGGAAGCAATCCTACGCATCCTCATTCCCGCTGGTCTCTCCGGCATCATCAGCTCGGTCATGCTGGCGATGGGGCGTGCCATGGGCGAGACTATGGTGGCGGCCATGATGGTGGGCAATGCCAACCGCATCAGTGCTTCAATACTCCAGCCAGGGGCGACGATCACAGGTCTGATTGCCTCCCAGTTTGGGGAGGCCGGTCGCTTGCAAGTCTCGGCCCTGATGTATGCGGGCTTTGTGCTAATGATCTTGTCGCTCGTGGTCAATATTTTCGCTGAGCTGATCATCCGCCGCTTCCAGAATATTGAATAATCTCTGACCTTGGGCTTGCTAGACAGGTGTGATTATGAGTAGCCTCGAAAACCAGCTTGACTTGACGAAAAATTCGATTCCTCAGCACCGGCGGGTCACATCCTCAGTGCTGACGAGCCTCACCTTTGCCTTTACGGCTTTTGTCCTGATTCCCTTGGCGGCCTTGTTGATTAATGTGGGTGGCAAGGGGTTGCGGCAGTTCAGGTTCCCCGATGCTTTCACCAAGCTCCCGCCACCGCCCGGTCTCACTGAAGGCGGTTTCGGCCATGCGGTGATTGGAACGCTGTTGACGCTGGGCTTTGCCGTAGTGATCGCGGTTCCCTTTGGAGTTTTGGCGGCAGTGTACTTGTCAGAATTTGGCAAGGGAACCAAGATTGCCTATTTGGTGAAGTTCTCCGCGAACGTTCTGACCGGTGTGCCGGCGATTCTCTGTGGTCTGTTTGCTTACACCATTGTGGTCGTACCAACCCGCACCTTTTCGGCCTTTTCAGGCGGGGTTGCCCTGGCGGTTCTAATGTTGCCGATCATCTTGCGGGCCACGGAGGAGGCCTTGCTCCTGGTTCCCAATGAGATGCGGCAGGCGGCCTTGGCGGTAGGGGCGACGCGCTTCCAGATGGTGGTGAAGATTGTGATCCCAGCGGCGATGTCGGCTCTGGTCACGGGCATCGTGCTGGCCCTCGCGCGCGCCGCTGGGGAAGCAGCGCCGCTGCTGTTTACAGCCTTCAATAATAACTTCTGGTCTACGGACCCCTTTCGACCGGTTGCCACGCTGCCGGTGTTGATCTATTTCTTCTCGATCATCCCTTACAAGGCGTCCCAAGATTTGGCTTGGGCGGCGGCGATTGTGCTGCTGGCGGTGGTGCTGATCTTCAGTGTTACAGCGCGTTTCTTCAGTCGCCAGAAGAAATTCTAGAGGCTGGCCTTTGGTTTGAGGGTCCTAGAGTTTTTGTGTTCATTAATCAGTAGCAATCTGTATGAACTCTCCTACGACTGATACGGTTGGCTCGGACCAGAGCGTTTTCCAACTGGAAAATGTTGTGGTCCATTATGGCAAACACCTCGCCCTCCGCGAGGTGGTGATGAGTATTCCGGAAAAGCAGGTGACGGCTTTTATTGGTCCGTCGGGCTGCGGCAAGAGCACCTTGTTGCGCTGCTTTAATCGGACCAATGATCTGATTCCTGGGGCGACTGTTAAGGGTCGCTTGACCTACCGAGGCATCGATCTGCACGGGGAGGACATTGATCCGGTGGCGGTGCGGCGCAAGGTGGGCATGGTTTTCCAGCAGCCGAACCCCTTTCCGAAGACGATCTACGACAACATTTCCTTCAGCGTCCGGATCAACAAGCCGGGGGCGAATATGGATGAGGTGGTGGAAACATCCTTGCGAAGAGCTGCCCTCTGGGATGAGGTCAAGGATAAGCTGAAGGACAATGGTACGTCCCTGTCGGGGGGTCAGCAGCAGCGGCTTTGTATTGCCCGGGCGATCGCCCTGAAACCTGACGTAATCCTGATGGACGAGCCCTGCTCTGCCCTCGATCCAATTTCCACGCTGCGGATCGAGGAATTGATCACGGAGCTGAAGCAGGAATACACGATTGTGATCGTGACTCACAATATGCAACAAGCTTCGCGGGTGGCTGACTACACGGCTTTCTTTAATGCGGAAGCGGTCGGCGGCGGTCGGCGGGTTGGTTATTTGGTGGAAATGGGGCACACGGAGACCATCTTCTCGAACCCCCAAGAGCAAATGACTCTGGATTATGTCAACGGCCGTTTTGGCTAATCTCCTCTCCGTTCTAGGGTTGCCTGCGGGGCTGGGCCCTAGAGCCCTCATCCCCCGGCCTCTTCTTTCGGGGGGAGAAGGGGAGCTAGAAGTTCCTCCTGGTTTGTGGGTTCATCGGCTGATACTGCTATGGACCTGATTCTGGGGGGAGAAGGGGAGCTGACAGCCCCTCTTCTGGGGGGCGCGGGGCTGGAGCCCGTGATATTGGTATTGTTCAACTTGGTTGGGGTGGGTCAAAAACCTGCCCTGATTTTTTGTGGGGCCACCTCTAGCACGCTCCCCGGACCGACCCGCTGAACTGGCAACTGGCGCTGCAATCAGGAGCAAGTTCGCTACACTCAGGATATTAAGGTTAACGCAAGTTTAAGATGACCATGACCACCTCAATCAAATCCCTCCAAGCTCAGGGTGAAACCAGTACCCAGCTCGGGGACTGGGGCGTAGCGGCGATCGCCAAGCACTGCCGCAAGTTCTGCAAGCATGAGGCCGGAACCCTCGCCGATCAGGACCCCGAAGAACTCCACCAAATGCGCGTTGGGATGCGCCGCCTGCGCTCGGCCCTGCGCGGCTTTGCGCCAGCTCTCCGCCTCCCCCCACCCCTCAGCGAACGACGAGTGGGCAAGCTGGCGCGGACCCTGGGAAGCTTGCGGGATCTGGATGTGCTCCAGGCGGCCCTCGAGCAGGACTATCAGCCCCCAGCCGAGCAGCAGGCCCTCGGCCCAGTGTTGCAAGCCTTGCAGAAGCAGCGTCGGCGCGCTGCCAAGGCCGTGAAGCGGACCTTGACCGGGAAGCGCTACACCCAGCTCAAGGCTGGCTTCCAAGCCTGGCTGGAACAACCTCAGTATGAACTCCCGGCCCTCTTGCCGCTGGCGGCGGTTCTCCCGGATCTGCTCTTGCCGAGCTGGAGCGAGCTGCTCCTGCACCCTGCTTGGCTGGCGGGGGTTTGCCCGGAGGGCGATCGCCTCAGCGTTCCTGATCTCCCCGACGCTCCGGCTCTGGCAGCGTTTCTCCACACCCACGCGATCGCCCTCCACGATCTGCGGAAAACCGCCAAGCGGGTGCGCTACCAACTGGAACTCTTCACCCCCTGCTACGGCGAAGCCTACCAGCGGACTCTGGATCAGGTGAAGGCGATTCAATCCGTCTTGGGTGATGTCCAGGATAGCGTTGTGCTGGAGGAATTTTTGACCCGCACGCTGGGCTCGACTTGGGGTGATCGCCTCCCAGTCCTGGCGGCTCATCTGCAAGCCGCACGCGGGCAGAAGTGGGGTGAGTGGCAAGCACTCCAGCGCCAGTTCCTCGATCCCGCAACGCGGCACGCCCTGCGGGCGACGCTGCTCCCACAGCCACCAACCCCCAACACTACTGAGCCTGAAGCGGAATCCTCTGACACAACACCCTAGCGTCAGGGCTGCAAGGGCTGCCAGCCCGTGCCTTGGTGGCGGCTGGGGGCGATCGCCGGGTGCAGGATCTCGGCCAAAATCTCCAGAGACTCCACCAAGCGCGGGCCAGGGCGGTTGAAATAGGCATTTCCATCCGTTGCGTAGAGGCGGCCTGCCCGCACGGCCCCCAAGGCTTGCCAGCGGGGCTGTTGGAGGGCGGCCGTTGCCTCTAACTGTGTTCGGGCCAGATCAAAGCCACAGGGCATAAACACGATCACCTCCGGATCAGCCTGGGCTAGGTCCTCCCAGGACAGCCAGGGAGAAGACTGCCTCGGGGTGGCGAACAAGGAGCAGCCCCCCGCCAGGCTGACCAACTCCGGCAGCCAATTCCCCGCTGCCATCAGGGGCTCGATCCACTCAATGCAGGCGACCCGAGGCCGCTGGCTGGCGGCCGCCACGCGGCGCTGGCAGTGATCGACCCGGTTTTTTAGGGCCTGCACCACGGGGGCGGCGTCGCTCCCCAGGGCCTGGCCGACCCGCTCGAGGTCTTGCCAGACTTCGGCCAGGGTTTGGGGCTGAAGCGAAATCACTTGGGGCTGGCCGGCGGTGAACTGAGCGACGGCCGCTTCTACGTCCTTCAGGCTGACGGCGCACACCTCACATTGGGCCTGGGTGATGATGTGGGTTGGCCGCAAGGTGGCGAGGACTTCGGTTTTAACGCGGTAGACGCTGAGGGCCGACTGCAACAGGTCCGTAACGCGCCCGTGGATCTCGCGGCTGTCCCCCTCGGGGTCAAATTTGGGCTCGGTGCAAATAGGCAGGGCGGTTACGGTCGCGGGGAAGTCGCATTCGTGCGATCGCCCCACGAGATAATCCCCCAGGCCGAGGGCCGCGACAATCTCCGTGGCACTGGGTAACAGAGAGACAATTCGCAGGGGTGTTGTCATGGGTTGGGGAGTGGGGAGTGGTGGCAGGCCTCGGGCCCTCCGGGGTTTAGGGGGTGGTGAGGCGGGGTCTGGTGGCGGTGTAGTTGGCCTGGGTGAGGGCGGCGATCGCCGCGTCGGGGTCCCGCACCCAGTACTGGCGGTCCAGCCGCACAAACTTGCACTGGGGCCCGGCTTCAATGGCCGCGATCACCGGTACGCGCGTCTGGCTGGGCTTGCCAGCCTGCTGGGTCAGCACCTCCCGCAGGGTGCGCTGGAAGGCTTGGTCCGTCGCCTGAGCCGCCGTCAGCCGCACCACCACCAAGCGGGGCGCTTCCACAGACTCCAGATCCTCGATCAATAGCTGGGGGGACTCGTCATCACGATTTTCCACCTTGCCCCACACAACGAGGCGCGTGTCCATCTGGAGAAAATCACTGACGCGCTCGTAGACCTTGGGGAAAACAATGCCTTCGACTTGACCCGACATATCTTCTAGTTGCACAAAGGCCATCGGATCGCCCTTCTTCGTCGTGATGGCTTTGATGCTGGTGACAAGGGCGATCGCGCTGATCAGTTGCTTTCTGGGAGCGGAGCCGATTTCACTCAGTTGCAGCGGCTGCAACACCTTGGTCGCCGCCAGATTATCCAAGGGGTGTTCGGAAATATAGAAGCCAATCAACTCTTTTTCCCGGTTCAGCTTCTCCTGGGGCGAAAAATCGGGAACCTCCGGCAGGGTGGGCACGGCATCAAACTGCTCCACGGCGCTGCTCTCGCCCCCGCCCAAGGCATCAAAAAGATTCATCTGGCCAAGATCCCGTTCCTTAGCCCGCCGCTGGGCCCAGAGGGTGATCGCCTCCAGCCCTTGCAGGAGCTGATTCCGGTTTGGGTGCAGGGAGTCAAAGCAACCGCACTCGATTAGGGTTTCCAGGGCGCGGCGATTGACCTGGCGCAGGTCAACACGGGTGCAGAAGTCCGCGAGGCTCTGGAAGCGATCGCCGGCCGCCCGAGCCGTGAGAATGCCCTCAATCGCCCCTTGGCCAATGTTGGGCACCGCCGAGAGGCCGAAGAGAATGCGATGGTCGGAGGGGGTAAAGTCAATACCGGAACGGTTAATGTCCGGTGGCTCGACGTTGATGCCCATTTTCTGACAGGTGGCGATGTAGTTCCGCACCTTGTCTTTGTTGCTGCTACAGTCCGTTAGCAGCGCCGCCATGTACTCCACCGGGTAGTTCGCCTTCAGGTAGGCGGTCTGGTAAGTCACGTAGGCGTAGGCTGTGGAGTGGGACTTGTTAAAGCAATTGGCAGCTACCACCCCGTTGGCCAAAAGAAAGTTGTGGTCACGAACAACCCCCAGATCGTAGACAGGCTGGGGACCTAGAGCGCGGCGGTGGCAAATTTTGACCATGGGGGCAGCAGGCAAGGGGAGGCGAGTTCACTGGCAATACTATAGCAAGCTGGCCGGAGTTCCTCCGAGGGGGCACGGTCCCCAGAAAACTTAAGCTAAAATGGCAGCGCTAGGGCGGACGGAACCACGGCACTGAGGGGTATCTTATGCAGTCATATTGCGGCGATCGCCAGTTCAATGAAGGCCTCGAGCCCAGGGCCGAGACTGAGCTTGAGGCTGACGCGCTTGCACCGGTAGCCTTGGAGCCGTTTACCTTTGAGGCTCACTTCCAGGGGGGGATGTTCATGTATAGCCCGCGCCAGGCGGTCGCTGAGTACCTAGAGGCCCACGAGGGCTGGTTCCCGGCTTGCGCCCAGCCCATGCACGCTGAGCCCCTAGGGGAGAATGGCTATGTGTTGACCATCGGCCGCTTTGGGGCCTTTGGCTATGAGGTGGAGCCGAAGATGGGCGTGGTGTTGCAACCGCCCGCCAGCGGCCTTTACAACATGTACAGCGTTCCCGTCCCCGGCTACACACCACCGGGCTACGAGGTGGATTACCGAGCGGTGATGCAGTTGGCTGAGCTGGCGCGGCAGGATGCTCCCTGGGCGATTGCGGACGATATCGGCCCGCGCATTACCCGCGTCGAGTGGCAATTGCACCTGTTCGTCACGCTTCACTTTCCCCACTTCATCCATCGCCTCCCCCAGTCCCTGATTCAAAGCACCGGCGATCGCCTCCTAGCCCAGATTGTGCGCCAGATCTCGCCCCGCCTCACGGACAAGGTGCAGCAGGACTTTCACCATCGCTTGAATTTACCCTTGCCCCCGAAGCGATCGCGCCACCTGGAAAACTTAAGGCCACCCCAGTAACCGAGAGCTAGCGGAACCTGTCCCCCTAGAACCAACTCTGGGCCGCGGCTAAGTGCTTCTCCAGCGTGGCGACCGGCAGGGGACCTTGCAGGTGTTGCCAGGGGAGGACCTGGGTCGTGGGCCAGTCCTGATGCACGTAGAACTCAAGGGGGGGAACCTGGCCCCGCAGGGCCTTAAAGGCCCGCTTGTAGCTGCCCAGAGAATCGCCAAATTCCCGCGTCAGTTCCAGGAGGGGGGTGAGGCGGCGATCGCCCCGGGCGATCAGCGCTTGGATCACTGACCAGTTGTAGCTTTCCGGGCGCAGGTCGATGCCCTGGGGGCGCAACTGCTTTTGCAAGACTTGCAGGCGTTGCTTCGCCCCTGGCTGCACGCCGTACCACTGAAACGGTGTGTGGGCCTTGGGCACAAAGGTGCTACACCCCAAAGTCAGCCGCAGGCCCGGCGCCGCCCGTTTCACGTCCCGCAACAGGGCCACCGTTTGCGCCACGTCCTCCGCGGTTTCTCCCGGCACGCCCACCATGCCGTAGAACTTAATCCCCTTGAGGCCGCCGGCCTTGGCCTGGGCCGCCGCTTGGAGAATCTCTGCATTGGTCAACTTTTTATTGACAATCTGCCGCAGACGCTCCGAGCCACTCTCAATGGCAATGGTGATTGAATGAGTGTCCCGGGCCGTCAGGAGTTGGGCGAGTTCCAGCGTCACCGTATTCGTCCGCACCGAGGCCAAGCTCACCCGCACATCGTCAAACTCCGGCTTGGCTAAATAGGCCAGCAGGTCGCTGAACTCGGGGTGCTGCGTCACGGAGGCCCCCAAGAGTCCCAGCCGCCGCGTGACTTGCAGGCCCCGGGCGATCGCCGGCAGCAGTCCCCCGGTCACGCTAGCCGTGCGGAAGGGCAGCGTTAGGTAGCTGGCGAGGCAAAAGCGGCACATTTCCGGGCAACTCCGCACCACTTCCACCATGTAGATATTTTCCCAAGCGGCCAGGGGGGTCACGACCGTGGAGGCTGAGAGGGTATTGCCGCGATAGGTTTGCTTGCTCACGGTGGCTGGGATGTCAGCATCCACGGGCTCAATGCTGGCGATCGCCCCCTCCGGGTTCCCATAGGTAACGTGATACAGGCTGGGCACATACAGGCCGGGAACCTGAGCCAGGGCCCGTAACTGCTCCTGGCGACTGGCCTGGCGCACTTGTTGATAGGCGGTGATGAAGTTGGGGAGCAGGTCCTCCCCATCGCCGAGCAGGATCAGGTCAAAGAAGGCGGCGAAGGGTTCGGGGTTGGCCGTCAGCACCGGGCCGCCGCCGAAGACGAGGGGATGACTGGCCTGGCGATCGCCCGCGTGCCGGGGCACACCCAACTGGGTCAAGAGCTGGAGGATGTTGATATAGTCCAACTCCCAGGAGAGGGAAAACCCCAGCAATTCGGGCTCAGGGGGCAAGGCCTCGTGGACATCAGTAAACAGACGCCGCACATCGACATCAGCCCGCTGGGCTAGCAGCGCCCAGATCACTTGATAGCCCAAGCTGGAGATGCCGACGCTGTAGGTATTGGGAAAGCCAAAGATCACGGGGATCGCGTCAGCTCCAGGGATGGCGGGCTCGAAGAGTCGGGTTTCAGTCGCGAAGGCACTCATCCAGTTGACAACCTCAAAGGCAATGTCTTGATCCTAGACGCGGGGCTCCAGGGATGGGGGGAATTCTTCAGCAACCCTGGTCCGGGGCGGCTGAGCCGCCCGACTACCGGCGCTTTTTGGCCGGGATCACCGCCGGCCCTAGCGGCCGGCCTGGCTGCTCTCCAGGTAACGGGCGATCGCCTCCTCCGGATCGCCCAAAAAGCCGACCTTGCCCTTGTCCAACCAGAGAATCCGCTCGCAGGACTGTTTCATAAACTCCAAATCGTGGGAGACGACGAGGATCGTGGTGTTGCTCTGCCAGAAGTTTTCAATGCGCTGCTTACACTTGCGCTTAAACCGCTCATCGCCAACGGAAAGGACTTCATCAAGAATCAGAATATCGGGCTGCACATCCGTAGCGACGGCAAATCCCAGGCGGGCCACCATGCCAGAAGACAACCCCTTCACTGGCAGGAGGGCACAATCTTGGAGCTCGGCAAACTCGAGAATGGCCGCCGCGTGTTGCTGCATCTCCCGCCGCGAAAAGCCCAGCAAGACTCCATACAGAATGATGTTGTCTAGGACAGAAATTTCCGGGTCAAAGCCTGCCCCCAGCTCCAGCAGCGGCGCAATGTTGCCCCGCACCCGCACTTGGCCGCTAGTGGGGATCAAGATGCCGCAGATCACTTTTAGCAGCGTCGATTTCCCGGAGCCATTGGAGCCAATGATCCCGACCTTTTCCTGGGCCTTGACGGTGAAATCGACCCGATCCAAGACACATTTTTTAACTGGGTGACGGTATTTCCCCTCAAAGAGGGAAAGCACAGTGCGCTTCAAGTCGTAGGAGAATTCTTCCTGGGTCCGTCGCCACAATGATACTTGGTCGAGTCGAATGAGTTCCATGGCAGGCGCTAGAGCAAGTCCATAAATTGCGATCGCCAAGCCCGAAAAAACAGCCAACCAACCGTGGCGATTAACACCCCATTCAACAAGGCATGGGCGATGGGATAAAACTCGGGCATCTCTCCTGAAAGGCTGATCTGGCGCAGGCTTTCCAAGATCGGATAGAGGGGATTAAAGACTAAAAACTGCTTGATATTCGCGGGGACAATGGCGGCGGGATAAAAAATGGGGGTGCTCAATCCCAAGACAAAGACCACCACCTCATAGAAATAGTGGAGGTCGCGAAAGAAGACGTACAAGGCACTGACAAAGAAGGAGACCCCCAGGCAGACCAGAATCAGCGCGGTCAGGGGCAGGATCAATAGCGCCACGTTCAGCAAGCTGTGGGAGACTAGCAGCGTCACTAGGGCCAAGAGGGGAAAGACTCCCACCGAAAACTGGAAAACATTGGCCGCCACCATCGACATGGGAAAAACGCTGATCGGCAAGCGAATCTTGTTCAGCAGTGCGCCGCTCCAGACTACCATGATGACCGATTGCGTCGTGGCGGCGGCATAGAAGTTGAGCACCACGAGGCCGGTGAAGGCTGCCAGCACATAGTTCAGCACCGAGTTGTCGTAGTAGGACGCGAATACCGTGCCAAAGATGGCGGTGTAGAGTCCCGTCATGATCACAGGATTCAGCAGCGACCAATAGATGCCTAGAAACGAGCCGCGATAGCGCACCTTGAGGTGTCGGGCGGCGAGGACGTAGAGCAAGTCCCCGTAGCGCCGCCAGCCGGGCCGCTGGTCCCGTGGGAGAGAAACAGTCATGAGATCGAGAATAACGCGATTGCTTCCGGCAAATCTACCCCATTTTGCCCACAACACGGTAGGGCGGCTTGGGGATGCTACGGGTTTGGTCGGGCCCCGCGCCTGCTAGGATCGGAGCTTGCAAGGGGCCCGCTGCTCTAGGCTAGCGCCTGGCAAGCGGAAACTCCTAGGGCCACTTTGCCGAACTGTTGGCCTGCGTGCCCTGCTGTGGGTGATTTTTCCGATGAATTCCGCCAAGCCCTACTTCCGCCAGCAAGCAGCGACGATCGCCGACTTAGACGATAACCATAGCCTCAAGAAGATCCTCCAGCTTGTGGGTCGCGATCGCCACGTCCTGGATGCTGGTTGCGCGACGGGCTACTTGGCCAACTTATTGCAACAGCAGGGCTGCCGGGTGACGGGTATTGAGCTAAACCCGGAGGCGGCCGCGGCGGCGCGGGCCTATTGCGATCATGTCCACGTCGCCGATCTGGACGTTGTGCCCCTGACCACCCTCCTCGGGGAGCAGACCTTTGAGGCGATCATCTGCGGCGATGTCTTGGAGCACTTGCGTCAGCCGGCGCAATTTCTCGAGGCCGCCCGCCAGCACTTGACTCCGGGGGGCTATGTGGTGGCCTCGCTGCCCAATGTGGCCCACGGGGCCGTGCGGCTGATGCTCTGGCAGGGGGAGTTCAACTACACTCCCTATGGATTGCTGGATAATACCCATCTGCGATTTTTCACCCGGCGGACGGTGCTGGAACTCTTCCAGGCGACGGGCTACGGGATCGAAGCGCTGGAGACCACGACGCTGCCCCTGCTGGCCGTGTCGGATCTTTTGCCCGAGTTTGACCGCCAAGCTGTTGATCCCGTCCTCTTGGCTCACTTGCAGGGCGATCGCGATGCTGAGACCGTGCAATTCATCCTCCGAGCCCGTCCCCTGGACAGCGAAGCCCGTTGCCAACAGCTTCAGGCGCAACTCCAAGCGACGCGCGCCGAGCTGGCCGAGACCCGCCAGGCCCTCCAGGGGCTCCAAGGGAGCCGCTGGTGGCGGCTGCGCGATCGTCTGCGTCGTCTGCTAGGCAAGCCTTAGAGCGTGTTTGCGGGGTTTTCCGAAATATTGACGTGGCGGGCTTGGCAGCCGCTCGCACCGGGGTAGTTGGGTGTTAGCTCCTCCTTGCCCCCAATTCTGCGGGCCTGGGAGTAGAAGTCGTTGGGCTTAAGCCCCTCTTTAGACCGGCTGGGCGGAGCGCTGAAGCACTACTATGGGGCTCTCAATGCTGCGGGATTACGGCTAACGCGGCCCACAGACTCTTTAGGTCTCGGGCGGAAGGTAGCGCGATCGCCCCGTGGCTGTCTCCTGCAACCACTGCTCCAGGGCCGGCCAGTCCTCGGCCTCGAGCTGGGCGATCAGGTCCTCGAGGGTGTCGCGGTAGCGGCCTAGGGCGCGGAGCAGCTCTTGGCGGTTGCTGCGGGCGATCGCCGTGCCCAGGTCCGGATTGCCGCCGCCGACGCGGCTGGTGTCCCGGAAGCCGGAGCTGGCCAGTTGGCGCGCTAAGGTGAGCACCGAGCCCTCGGGTTCTCCCTCGCAGGCGGCGATCAGGGCAGCACTGGCAAACAGGGGCAGGTGAGAGATCCAGGCTACGGCGCGATCGTGTTCCGAGGCGGAGCAGGTGTAGAGCCGTGCCCCGAGGCGGCGCACGATGGCGGCTACTCGCGCCACACTGGTGGCGGGTGTTGTCGGGGTCGGGGTTAACACATAGGGGGCGTTGGCAAAGAGCTGGCGTTGGGCAGCGGCGATGCCTTGGGCCGTGGTGCCGGCCATGGGGTGGCCGCCGACGAAATTGGGCCAGAGGGGGGCGATCGCAGTCAGGACCGGCTGCTTCACGGAGCCGACATCGGTAATCACGGTTTCCGGCGCGAGGTGGGGGGCGAGCTGGGCCACCGTTGGCGCGATCGCCGGAATTGGCGTACAAATGAAGATGATTCCCGCTGGAGCCAGCCGCGCTAGCTCCGTCCCGGCCTCGTCCACGGCTCCGCGATCGCGGGCTTGGTGAGCCGTTGCGAGCCGTTGCGCCACGCCAAGCACCCGCAGACCTTGGGCCCGCAGGTCCAGGCCCAACGAGCCACCAATCAAGCCCAGACCGACAATGCCGATGGTTGTGTCTGTCATCATCTCCTCGTCTTGCTGCGAGTTTGCATCCACCTAACCGATTCTCCCGCTGGCGGCAGCCCTGCCCTCGGCCGTTACCTTGCCAACCTCTGCCTTCCCTGCCGGTATGAACCTTAAGGAACGTGTTCGAGAATTATCGCAGCTCTACGAGAACGGCCTCCGCAATTTTGGTGCCCTCGATCTTCCAGAAGCCAACCTCAAGAGTGCCCAACTGAGCGGGGCCGTGCTCGCCCGCGCCAATCTGAAGGTCGCCAACCTGAGTGGGGCCGACCTCAGCCGCGCTGACTTGAGTGAAGCCCTGCTCCATGTTGCCCGACTGAGCGCCGCCAACCTGAGCGGCGCGAATCTCCGGCGGGCCCGCCTCAATGTGGCCAACCTGATCCGAGCCAACCTGGTTCGAGCCAATCTGAGCGAGGCCACCCTGCTGCACGCGGAACTGGTACGGGCCGACCTCAGCCGCGCCGACCTCAGCCTGGCGAACCTCAGCCACGCCAACCTGCACGAGGCCCAGCTCTATCGCGCGACCCTCCATCGGGCTAACCTCGCCACGGCGAACCTGCGCCACAGTCATGCCAGCGAGGCGGACTTTAGCGAAGTGATCCTCAGTAACGCGAGTCTCAACCGGGCCGACCTCAGCGGCGCTAACCTCAAGGATGCCGATCTCAGCCGGGCGAATCTCAGCCGGGCGAACTTGGTAGGGGCCGATTTGCGGGGCGCCAATCTGCGCTGGGCGGATCTCAGTGGCGCGGATCTCCACTTGGCCGATCTCAGTGAGGCCAAGCTCAGCGGCGCGAATCTCACGGGGGCCGACCTCAGCAGCGCCAATCTGCTCAATACCAGCTTGGTTCATGCGGATCTCAGCCGGGCTCGCTTGATGCGGGTGGAGTGGCATGGGGCTGACTTGACGGGGGCGACGTTGACGGGAGCCAAGCTCTACGGTGTGTCGCGCTTTGGGCTGAAGCTGGGGCAGTTGACCTGTGCCTGGGTGGATCTGAGCCCGGAGGGAGACCAGAGCCAGGTCCACCCCTTGACGCCGGAGCAGGTGCCGCAATTTTTTAACGAAGCGCCGCCGACCTTGCACCTGCTCGTCGATGCGACCCTGAGTTTGGACGACCATGTGGCGATCGCCCAGCACTACCAGGCGATCGCCAGTTTCTGCCCGATCCTCCTCCGGCCGCCAGACATCACGCTCAGCCAGCGCCGCACCATCCTCCGGTTTCCGATCGAGGGCAATAACCAGTTGTTGGCGATCGCTTACTGCGCCCTCCTCCCCTTCAGCGACGGCATGACAGCCACCCGTCACCTCCAGGCCCTGCTCCAAGTGCTCCAAGGCATTCGCTCCGATACCTTCACCGCCCGCGAGTGCGAACAAATCCGCCACCTGGGCCTCGCCTTTGAGCAGGCCGTCACGAGCCTCCGGGAGCACCGCCACTACTACCACAACTACCCCGACCGGATCGCCGTGAGCTTTCTCCAGGCCCCCACCCAAGTCAGCGCCAGCAACTCCCGCAACCAATCAATTCCCATTTACCAAAATCCCCACTTTGGCAAGCGCTGGCTCTCGCACCGCCAAGACCCGGCGGCCACCCCGGCCACGGCGACCCAAATTAACCTCCCGGCCAAGTCCCTGCTGATCGAATTTGTGCGCGCCTTCTTCTCCACCCCGTCCACCCCCAAAAGTACCTAGCCCATGAGTCCGCCCCCCCTCACTGTCTGCGTCACTTCCGCCAACCCTGACAGTCCCCACGCTCGTGTTTGCCAAGCCGCCCTCGCGGTTTACAGTGAACCGACCTACGGGCCCACGGTCTGGCTCTGGGACCCCAGCCCCTTTCACGAACGGCTCAACGGCTACCTGCAAACCCTCCAGGTCCAAGGCATTTCCCGAGTGGTCTGGCTCCAAGACGATGCGATCATTGAGCCGGATACCCTACCCTTACTCTTGACCGATTGGGAGGACGCGAAGAACGATGGCTGGCAACCGGCCCTGGTGAGTGCCCGCAGCAATCGGGTCGCTGGCGTGCAAAACATTCGCTGCACCCAAACGGGGGAACTGGACGGCTACCGGTGGGCTGATGAAGCCTACTGGGACACGACGGACTGGCTCTTTCCGGTCTGTACTCTGATCGATGTGGACGCCTGGCTTCAGGTCGGCGGCCTCGAGACCCAGCAGTGGTTCGGCGACAACCACCTGTCTTGGAAACTTCGCCAGGCCGGCTGGGCCTTGATCGTCAGCCGGGCCTATGTCCACCACTACGGCGGCCAGACCCTAGGCCAAAACCCCGTAGCCCAGGCCCAAGCGGGAGTGCGCTGGCTGCTGGCGCGGGAGCCAGATTGTGCGGCGGCCTTGGGGCTTACGGCTCCCTGAGGAACAATACCCTGTCACCTTAGGGGGCGATCGCCTATAACAGTAAGAATGACTACCGCCGCTACTCTAGAACACGACGACCCAAAACTTGATGATTTGGCCTCTTAAAACTAAAAAACGCAAGCAACTGGCCCGCATTGAACTCAACGGCCTCATTGCGGCCGAAGCCCGCAAGCGCGTTCTCAAAGCCTTGAAGACCGTTGAAGACGACGGCTACCCGGGTCTGCTCCTCCGCATCGACTCCCCCGGAGGCACGGTGGGCGACTCCCAAGAAATCTACACCGCCCTTAAGCGCCTGCGGGCCCAGGGCCTCCGCATTGTCGCCAGCTTCGGCAATATTTCCGCCTCGGGGGGGGTCTACGTGGGCGTCGCAGCGGAGCGCATCGTGGCCAATCCCGGCACGATTACCGGCAGTATTGGCGTCATCCTGCGCGGCAATAACCTCGAACGGCTCCTGGATAAGGTGGGAGTCTCGTTCAAAACCGTGAAGTCCGGCCCCTACAAGGACATCCTCGCCTTTGATCGACCGGCCACCAGCGAAGAACTCCAGATTCTCCAGGCCCTGATCGACAGCAGCTATCAACAATTTGTCGCTACGGTGGCGGAGGGGCGCAACTTGCCCGAGGAGACGGTTCGCAGCTTCGCGGATGGTCGCATCTTCACCGGCCAACAGGCCCTGGAATTGGGGATCGTCGATCGCCTTGGCAGTGAGGAGGAAGCGCGCCGCTGGTTGGCTGAAGGCCTCGACCTCGATCCGAAAAAGACCAAGTGCCAGACGATTGAAGATAAGAAGCCCTTGCTGCGGCGGGTGTTGCCCGGTAATCGGGCTGAACAACGGCGATCGCCCTGGGCTGCCACCCTGGATTGGGTAGAATTTGAACTGGCCTTCAACGGTCAGCCGCTGTGGCTCTACCGTCCTTAAGGTCCGAGAGAATGACACAATTGGGTGGATGTCGGAGAAGCGCCATGACAGAGGCTTGGAAAGTACGGGCAATTCGCGGGGCAACCACCGCGTCTGAGAATTCAGTGGCCGCCATTCGCGTTGCGGTGCGCGAGTTGATTGATGAGATTGAAAGCCGCAATCAGCTCGATCCTGACGAGATCGTGAGTGCAACTTTCACGGCCACGCCGGATCTTGATGCCATCTTTCCCGCTGCCATTGCTCGCGATCGCCCCGGCTGGGACCATGTAGCCCTGCTGGACGTGCAGCAACTCCACGTCGCCGGAGCCCTGCCCCGCTGCATCCGTGTCCTGATCCATGTCAACACGCCCCATCCCCAGCGAGAAATGATCCACGCCTACCTCGGCGAAGCCCGCAATCTCCGCCCCGACTGGAGCCTCACAACCATCTCCCACGCTCTCCACCGGCCCCTCAATGGCTAGGTTAGGGGCCCAGACAACCCTACCGCACCAGGGATTGAACTGGACTCTTTTGCTACCGGCAAGACAGAGCATAGCCGGGAGCAAGGGCGGCAGCCCTACCCCTGTTCCTGGATGGAAACCTAAGCATAAATCCGAACATTGCCCGGAGGCGAGGGCCCAGGAAGCAGCACCCCTCGACGCCCGAACGTCAACCGATACAGCCCTTGCCGAATCATACAAAACGGGTGCATCTCACTTTAGAGACTCCCTTTCGCCCTCCTTGGAAGAAGGGGCCGGGGGATGTAGACGCGCAGCGGCTTCTCGCAGAGGGGGCAAACTTGCCTAACTGAGATGCACCCTACAAAACGATCTCAAAGTCCCTCTTCCACTCTGGGAGAGGGATTTAGGGTGAGGGCCCGTCTTAAGCGATTGCTAACCAAGCTGTACCCAGCCCTGTCGTGCCCAACCGCCCAGCCGCGTGGCCTCAAGACCCCACCTATAATAGACGTTAGTTTCATAACGTGGTTGTGACGCCTGATCCGCGCGCTGTCCCCCCCCAAGAGTGTGAGCTTGCCGGCTTTAAGGTTGGGGTCGATAATGTCATCTTTTCAGTAGATACTGAATCCAGTCGGCTGCTGGTGCTGTTGGTGAAGCGCCTGCATGACCCCTTTAAGGGCTGTTGGAGTTTGCCAGGAACTCTGGTGCGCCAGGGGGAATCCCTGGAAAATGCCGCCCACCGCATCCTCGCTGCCAAAATTCGCGTCCGCAATCTCTACCTGGAGCAGCTTTATACCTTCGGCGAACCCGGTCGCGACCCCCGCGAGTCGCCGCAGAGCTTCGGCGTTCGCTATCTCTCCGTCAGCTACTTTGCCCTAGTTCGCTACGCCGAGGCCGAGTTAATCGACAGTGCCAGCCGGGCGGCTTGGCATCCGGTTGATCAAGTTGCCGCTCTCGCCTTTGATCACCATCGCATTCTCGACTATGGCTACCACCGCCTGCGGAATAAGCTAGAGTACAGCCCGATTGCCTTTGAGGTGCTGCCGGAGGTGTTCACGCTCAATGATGTCTACCAGTTCTACAGCACGGTGCTGGGAGAAAACTTTGCAGACTATTCCAACTTCCGCGCTCGGTTGCTGAAGTTGGGCATCTTGTTTGATACTGGGCTCAAAGTATCGCGAGGAGCCGGCCGCCCTGCCAGTCTCTATCGCTTTGATGCCGAGGCTTTTGCGCCCCTCAAAGATAAGCCGTTGGTTTTTATCTAGCTTCGAGCTTTTACTAAGGCGTTGCCCGGACCAGCAAAGTCCGCAGCCCTAGGCCTAAAAAAGCAGATAGGGTGAGCTTTACCCACCCTACCGCAGCCTTGCCGTACCTAGCACGATTACAGTCCTTGCGGCAATCATCATTGATTACGCTTCCACGCTCGCTCTCCCTGCGGGGCAGAAAGCTTGGGGGGGGAGGGCAAGAATGGCTGAGCCGCGCCGTGACTGAATACATTGTACGTTCTTACATTGATGAGCCAATTCCCGCGTAGGAACCGTAGAAAAAGACTCCCAGGATCGCGAGCACTCCCATGCCAGCGATAGTGCCGACAAGCCAAAGCGGAATCCGGCCGTTTGCAAACATAGTTTCTATCTCCTCATTCCTCCCCAAGGGAGTTCGCTTAAACAGGACTTAGTTAAAGAAGTAGCTCGAAAACAGAATACCAAGCACAAACACCAACAGCAAGCCAAGATAGAGGGACGTGCGGTTGAGTTCAACAGGTTGCTTGTTCGGGTTGGGCGAACGTTCCATGGTTGACTGATCTCCTAGCGTTGAATGAACTGCATTGCGGCGATCGCGCCCAAGAAGAAGACTGAAGGCACAGCCAGCGTGTGAACCGCCAGCCAGCGAACGGTAAAGATCGGGTAGGAAACGGGCTCATTTCCAGGGGCATTGGTCATGATTCAAACTTTCTCCAAATACAAACAGTGAAACTCTCTCAGGTTCAGATCGGTTCGGCGTCAGCGCTAGCGATTAAATTCCTCGATTTGCTGCTTGCCTTGGTAGCGGTCCGAGATGATCGGCAGCTCTTGGCGCTCCTGCGTGAAGTATTCATTCGGGCGCGGCGTACCGAAGGCATCATAGGCTAAGCCCGTGCTCACAAACAGCCAGCCCGCAATGAACAGCATGGGAATGGTGATGCTATGGATCACCCAGTAGCGAATGCTGGTGACAATATCGCCGAAGGGGCGCTCACCCGTTGTACCTGCCATAACTCTCCTCCTAAAGGACTAAGGGACGATCAATTCAATACAGAACGATTCCTATCATAAGGAATAGTTAAGCCCGCGAACAAGTTTATTAACTCATCGCGGCAGCCTGGGGATCATAGCGGAGCAGAATGCCGCGATCGCCCAAAATAAAGCCCCGCTCCGGCGACTCAAACTCAACCTGGTAGAAATTGGCGGGGACATCCTCCACCAACCGATCCTTCTCCCAAGTCTGGCCGCCATCGAAGCTCACGAGCAGGTTGGCGCTCCCGCCCGTAACCCAGATCTCTGTCGGCGTGCGGTAGGCTGCATCCAGCAAGCCCCAGCTCGTAGACGGCTCCGGGTACACGACCTCACCCCAGTCCTCGGCGATCGCCGAGTCCGCGAACTGCAACTGACCCCCGCGCGCGATCAGCCAGGTGCGGCCATCGCGGCCGAAGCCCATGCTTTGCAGGCGGCGGGAACTGGTGCGGTTGTGTTGTAGCCAAGCCGCATCCCCCGGCTGCCAGGTGGAGTAGAAGCTCCCCCGCGAAGACACCGCCACATAGGAGCCATCGGGAGCGCGGGACAAGTTCCGCACCACCCCCACGGCTTCTTGGACCAGGGCCTGCCAAGTTTGGCCACCATCCTCCGTGCGGTAGATCGCGCCGACATCTGTGACCATCTCCGCCTGCTGGGGTCCCAGAGCAAAGACACTGTAAGGACTGCCCGGCAGCTTCTCGCTCAAGGCCACGCGCTCCCAAGTCTGACCGCCATTCTGCGTGTGCAGCAAAATGGAGGGCTTGCCGACAATCCAGCCCTCATCGCCCACAAAGCTGACGGCGGTGAAGGTGAGCTTATCCTCTTCCTCCAGCTCCAGAGTCCGAGGCTGCCAAGTCAAGCCGCCATCCAAGGTCTCAAACAGCGTCGCCCGACTGCCTACCAGCCAGCCATGCTGCTCATCCCCCATAAAGTCGAGGTCCAGCAACGTCGCCGCTGTCGGTAGCTCAATCGCCTGCCAGGGGTTGGTGCTGAGGGTTGGCAGCTTGCTGCACCCCCAACAGAGACTGGCGATCGCCAGCCAAACCACTCCCTGACGCAAAATCCGGATCAAAGCATTCATACCCAACCGATTTGTTTCAATCCAACTTAGGGGCGCTAGTGGAGACCGTAGAGACTGAGGAAAAAGAGCACCGCCAGTCCCAGGGCCCCAAAAATGAGCAGATTTTTCTGGCCCGGCGTCAAGCGATTGACCCCAAAGCCATAGTTAAGATTTTCTTGGAATCCCGAGGGAGCGCCCGCCGCCCCAATGCTGCGGAACTGCGTGCGCCGAGCGCTACAGACAGGGCAGCGCCAAGTGCTGGGCAAGTCCGCAAACAACGTGCCTGGGGCAATCCCAGCATTGCGATCGCCCTTCGCAGGTTCGTAAACATAGCCACAGGCAAGACACTCATGGCGCGAGGGAGCCTGTTCAGCTAGCGTGCGTTCCGGTGGTCGCTCGCTCATCGGCTGTCTCTGAGAAACCTTAAAAACTTTGTTACAAATTATCGCATAAATCTAACCCAGTGCTGGGGCGATCGCCCAGAATCGGCCGCCGCGCCGCCCGCCGCCCCCTCTACCCTGCGACCGCTGCACAAGTTGGCGATCGCCTTTACAATATGAAACGGTAGCAACGTTCTGAATCCCGATTTAGGTATAAAGACGCAGTGTTCACGCTCAACGGCTACGAGTATTTTCTTGGCTTTCTGATCTTAGCGGGGGCGATCCCCTTCTTGGCGCTCACCGCCTCCCGGCTGCTGCGCGCCCCCGGCGGCGGCCCCGACCGCCGCACCACCTACGAATGTGGCATGGAGCCCATTGGTGGCGCTTGGATTCAATTCAACATTCGTTACTATATGTTCGCCTTGGTGTTTGTAGTGTTTGACGTGGAGACCGTCTTTCTCTACCCCTGGGCCGTTGCCTTTAGCCAACTCGGACTCTTAGCGTTTATCGAAGCGCTCATCTTCATCGCGATCCTTGTCATCGCACTTGTCTACGCTTGGCGAAAAGGAGCACTGGAATGGTCATGAAATCCGATACCCCCACAACTATGAGCCTTGAGCAAGAGCAGCGGGACAAAATCCTCAACCCCGCCTCCCGCACCGGTGTCACCAAAGAACTGTCCGAAAACGTGGTCTTGACCACCGTGGACGACCTCTACAACTGGGCCCGCCTTTCGAGCCTCTGGCCCCTCATGTATGGCACGGCCTGCTGCTTCATCGAATTTGCGGCGATGATCGGCTCCCGGTTCGACTTCGACCGCTTTGGTCTCGTCCCTCGGGCCAGTCCCCGCCAAGCTGACTTGATCATCACTTCCGGCACGATCACCATGAAAATGGCTCCCGCCCTCGTGCGCCTCTACGAGGAAATGCCCGATCCGAAGTACGTGATCGCGATGGGAGCCTGCACAATTACCGGCGGAATGTTTAGCATGGACTCCCCTACCGCCGTGCGTGGGGTGGACAAGCTCATCCCCGTCGATGTCTACATCCCCGGCTGCCCGCCCCGACCTGAGGCAGTGATGGACGCCATCATTAAGCTGCGGAAGAAGGTTGCCAACGAATCGATGCAGGAGCGGATGACGGTCCAAATGCAGACCCACCGCTTCTATAGCACCACCCACAACCTGAAAGCGGTGGAGCCGATTCTCACCGGCAAGTACCTGAGCGCGGTCAGTCGCCAAGCCCCACCCCAAGAACTGGCCGCTGCGGCTGGAATGCCTCTGCCGCAAGCCGTGACAACAACCCAGGCTCAACAGGAGGGTGTGACTCGTGAGTGAAGACACCCAAGCGCCAGAGCAGGAACAGCAACTGGTGGAGGCTGGCCAAGTCTCCCATTGGCTGACTACTAACGGGTTTGCCAACCAGCCCCTGGATCGGGATCACAGCGGCGTTGAACTCATCGCCGTAGAGCCCTCTGTGCTCCTACCGATCGCGACCGCCCTCTATGCCTACGGATTCAACTACCTTCAGTGCCAGGGAGGCTATGATCTGGGTCCTGGTCAGCAATTGGTTAGCTTCTACCACCTCGTCAAGGTTGCGGACGATGTTCGCCCCCCGGAGGAAGTGCGGTTGAAGGTTTTCCTGCCTCGAGACAACCCCCGCCTGCCCTCGGTCTACTGGATCTGGAAAGCAGCCGACTGGCAAGAGCGCGAGACCTACGATATGTACGGGATCATCTACGAGGGTCATCCCAATCTCAAGCGTATTCTCATGCCGGAAGACTGGGTGGGTTGGCCCTTGCGAAAGGACTATGTATCCCCCGACTTCTACGAGTTGCAGGACGCCTACTAAATTCATTCCGAGAGCGTTCCGGGGTGCATCTCACTTTGGGGACTCCCCTTCGCCCTACTTGGGAGAAGGAGAGCTTGAAGTCCCTCTCCCAAGCTCGGGAAAGGGATTTAGGGGGAGGGCTGCCAAACTGGGATGCTCCCCTTTGGGTCTTGGCTATGGATGGGTAGTACACACTTGGCTTCGCTCCTGAAAGCCTATGTCAGAATAGAGTGTACTTTCTCGGCTTAGCCATGCTGACGCGCTTACGGGTTAAAAACTTCAAGAATCTAGTCGATGTAGACCTAAGATTCGGCCCGTTTACCTGTATTGCTGGGGCTAATGGCGTTGGCAAGTCCAATCTTTTTGATGCGATTCGATTCTTAAGTTTCCTGGCTGAGCGCCCTTTACTCGAGGCAGCTCTTGCTGTTCGCGCTGAATCAAACCACACGGGTGATGTGCGTAGCTTGTTTCATCGCGTGGGCGATCGCTATGCTGAAACGATAGAATTTGCGGCTGATATTATTATTCCAGCCACTGGTATTGATGATCTCGGCCAAACAGCCAAGGCTAGTATTACGCTTCTGCGATACAGGGTGATCCTGGCTTATAAAAGCAGTTCAACCCTTTACCCCTCTGACACCCTAGAACTCCAGCATGAAGAACTGATTCATCTCAATATTGGCGATGCTCCCAAGCATCTACGCTTTGAGCATGAAGCAAAAACTTGGCGGAAGTCCTTGGTGAAAGGACGGCGAACGTCACCCTTTATTTCTACCCATGATGAGGATGGACGAAGAGTTGTCAAGCTCCACCAAGATGGCAACCAAGGACGGCCCCGCTCCCTACTAGCGTCTGATTTGCCTCGTACTGTACTATCCGCAACCGATGCAGCGGAAAGCCCAACAGCACTCCTAGCCCGTCGTGAGATGCAGTCCTGGCGGGTATTGCAACTCGAACCCTCTTCCCTGCGGCAACCGGACAACTTCACAGCCCCGACCCATCTGGGCACGGATGGTTCCCACTTAGCGTCCACACTTTATTACTTAGCGCAAACCGTGCGGCATCAGGCCGCTGATGAGGACGTTGGCCTGGGGGCTCAAACACAACTGTACGCGCAGGTTGCCAATCGGCTCTCAGGCCTACTAGATGGTGTGCGCGAATTGTGGGTTGATCGCGATGAGGCCCGTCAGCTCCTTACTATCATGGTGGAAACTGGCGATCGCACCATCCATCCCGCTCGCTCCCTATCGGATGGTACGCTTCGATTTTTGGCTCTCGCTGTTCTAGATCTCGACCCGGATACGAGAGGCTTAATCTGCCTAGAGGAACCAGAGAATGGTGTCCATCCAGCGCGCATACCCAACATCCTACAACTACTCCAAGATGTTGCAGTCGATCCTGAGGAGGAAGTGGGCTCTGATAACCCCCTGCGACAGGTCATTGTTAACACGCATTCCCCCGTTGTTGTCCAGCAGATACCTGATGATAGTCTCCTCATCGCCGATATTGTCACATTCTCTACACCGGAAACACGCCGACAAGCAGCACGCTTTCGCTACCTGAAGGATACATGGCGCACCAATACAGAAGAACATAACTCAATAAAGCTAGTCTCACGAGAGGAGCTGTCAGTCTATCTCAATCCAGTACCACCAGAACCGGAGGGGAACGGCTACGATCCTGCAACCTCTAAGAAAGCCCGAAAACGCCCTGCACGGCGAATCATTGATCGCCTTGATTTACAACCCTTTGTCCCCGGTTTCCACGAGAGCTTTAGGGCATGAGTGTACTGCATTACACGCTGATCAGCGACGGCCCTTCCGATCGGGTGTTGTCACCGATTTTGGCCTGGTTATTGCGGGCAGGCGGTTTCGTGGGTGAAGTTCAAGCCCGCTGGGTAGACCCGCGCCCGTTACCTGGCGATCAGCGCAGTTTGCAAAACCGAATTCAGTTAAGCTTGGAGTACCAACCCTGCGATCTCCTCTTTATCTACCGTGATGCCGAAAAGGAACCCCGAGAAGCGCGTGTTGCGGAAATCAAAGCCGCTATCGAGGCCGTGGACAGCTTATCAATACCACCAGCCATCTATGTCATTCCGGTGCGGATGACTGAGGCCTGGCTTCTGTTTGATGAGGCGGCGATTCGCCAAGCGGCTGCTAATCCGCACGGCTGCCAGCCCTTGCAGCTCCCCGAATTGAGCACTTTGGAACAAGGCTCCGATCCTAAAGAGGAGCTTTACGCATTACTGAGAACAGCCAGCGGTCTACCAAAGCGACGCTTGAAAAAATTCCGTCCGCAGGAGCGGATTTACGCGATCGCAGATCGCATCCGTGACTTTTCACCCCTGCGCGCTCTAACTGCTTTCAGTACCCTAGAAACAGATGTTCTTGCGATCCTCCAGCAGCAGCATTGGGTTTAAGGCCCAGGGCGATCAGGGAGGGGATGGATCTTCTACGGCATCAGCGTGGAGCCAGAAGTCGCTGGGGTGAAGAGGGGTTTGTGGCTAGTCGGGGTCGTAGGTGAGCCGGTATTCTCGCGTAGCCCGCAGAAAACTTTTGACCCACTACGATGCAGAACCCTGGGGACCCTGAGGGCCTTAGCGCTGCCTGTAGCTAGCGGGGGTGAAAGGCCAAGATCGCCGCCGCCGTGGCTGCTGGTTGCTCCAGATGGGGCACATGACCGCAGTTCTCCAGCCAGATCAGCTGACTCTGAGGCAGCAGGGTTTGGAACAGGGTTGCGGGTTGCCGACCCAGGATATTGTCCTGAGCGCCCCAAAGAATCAGGGTCCGCTGGCGCAAGGCCGGTAACTGGCGCCGATAGGAGGGGTAGCCGCCGCTCTTGGTGAAGGCGGCCAGGGCCTGGCTCCAACCGGGCACAGCTAGGTGGAGAGCCGCACAGCGATCGGCCTCCGGAGTGGCCAGAGTGGGGTCATAGTAAGCGGCGCGGCTGATGCTAGCCCGTACCCGGGGCTGGCGCAAGAAGGCCGTCGCCCAAGCATCTAGGGGCGGGCCGAGGAAGCGACCGAAGACCGGGCCGGGGGTCGTCCCGGCACTGTCGAGGAGCACGAGGCCCCGCACAAGGTCAGGATAATGCAGGGCAAAATCCAAGGCGGCCGCGCCCCCCATGGAGGCCCCAACCAAGATGACCGGCTCCTGAATTAGGGTTTGCCATAAAGAGAAGAGGTGGGCGCGCAGGGCTGCCGGGGTGTAGGGAACCTCGGGGGGACGTTCGTTGAAGCCGAAGCCGTGGAGATCCAGGGCCCAGGTCGCGCGATCGCCCGCTAACTGAGGAAAGAGGCGACGAAACTCAAGCAGGGAACTGTCGAAGCCGTGCAGAAGCACAAAGGGCGGGCTGCCCTGGCCCGCTTGGGCGTAGGTCGTTCGCAGGGGTTTGGTCCTCCACAGGGGAGTGGCGATCGCCCGCTGTTGCACCTGCTGGAGGAGGGCGATCGCGGCGGGCTCTTGGAGGTCTGCCGCTGCGGCTGGAAGAAACTCAGGAAACAAGGGGTTGGCAGAAAAGGCTTTATGCTAAGTAACACTTGATCGAGTGTAGCACTACTAAGCCCTGGACTCTTAGAAGGTATGGCTGGGCCGAATCCCTTGTCAATCTGGGCTTTGGATGGATTTCTCCAGCGATCTTCAAAGCCCGTGTCTGCACAAGACTGATCGGCTTCCTGCCCCGTCAGTGGATGCCATCCTCGATGGGGCGAAGGCCCAGGGGCGCGATCGCGTTGGGCTGCCGGCATCAACTCAAGCTACAGACTATCCCTCTTGTGTTATTCCGGGAAATTCCCACGAATTTCCGCCATTACAGCCGACGAAAAATCAGCGTTTCACCCCGATCTGAGAGGGATATCAAGGGTTTCAGGCTTTGCTGCCGGGCCATCCGCTAGCCCGGTGCTTTAGGGTGTATTTCAATACAAGCCCGAAACTGGCTCTTGAGCATCACGAGGAAACTCGGTCGTTCAGATTATGATGGAGTTCCGGGGGTTTAGTCCCCCAACCTCCCCCTAAGGCTATCCTGAACAGCCAAGCCCCTAGAAGCCCTTCAGCTGTTGCTGGGACTGCTCCCGGAGAGCCGCGAAATTCACGAGACGCTCACGCTAACTCCATGATCTTGCGCTTCCGACGAATTCTCAGCAGACTCTCGCTTCAAACGGTCCTCACAGTTCCCCTCATTACTCAGATCATTGTCACCTCTGGACTGATTGGCTATGTCTCCCTCAGAAATAGTCAGTTCACTGCGAACACCCTATCGACCCAACTCCGCCAAGAAATCACCGCCCGCATTGTCCAGCAGCTCCAAGATATCCTGGCCGATCCCCACACCATCAACCAGATGAATGCCTATAACCTGGAGCGCGGTAATCTGAATCTGCGGACTGGCCTAGGAACAGAGCAACTGTGGCAACAAACCCAGTTTTTTGACTCTATTAACCTCATTTACTGTGCCACAGAAGCAGATGGCGCTTTCTTGGGTGTAGGTTACTCGAATGGCGGTGTTGGCGATCAGCTCCAAGTGCAGATCGCTAATCCTGAGACCGAGCGCTTTACGCATTACTACGCTCTAGACAGTACCGGTCAGCGCACCACCCTCAACCGCCGAGGGACTCGACCCTTTGATCCCCGCCAAAGACCTTGGTATGAGGCAGCACAGCGAGAGAGACGACAGACCTGGAGTGAGATTTACATCGACTTTGATTCCTATGTTCCCGTTATCACGGCTAGCATCCCCGTCTTTGATCGCGAGAAGGGTGATCTCCTGGGCGTTTGTGCAACTGATTTTATTCTCTCGGAGGAAATCACGGGGTTTCTGCAAAAGCTCAAAATCAGCCCCTCAGGTCTTGCCTTTATCCTTGAGCCATCTGGTTTTTTGGTGGGTAGCTCTGTACCGGAGCAATTGAATCCTGTTGGTCAAGCGGCTACAGACTTGTTCTTGGCAACAGAAAGTGGCCACTCCTTAATTGCAGCGATTACTCAGGATTTGATCCAACAATTTGGTGGACTAGAGTATGCTCGCTCGTCACAGCAAAAATTATGGCATGATGGCGATTACCACTACTTAGAGTTGTTTCGTTTTCAGGATAACTCCAATCTGGATTGGATTATTGTGATCGCTGTGCCAGAGAAGGATTTTATGGCTCAAATCTATGACAGCATGAGAGCCACAATACTACTCTGTGTTATTGCGATTCTGGGAGCCATTATTATCAGCCTGCTCTTGACTCAATGGTTCACTGAACCCCTCATCAGACTGAGTGTGAGTGCCCGAGAAATTGCGCGGGGAGCTTGGGATCAAGCCATTACGCTAGATCGCGCCGATGTGATTGGCGATCTGTCCCGCTCCTTTGCGGACATGGCCCAGCAGCTCAAGGAATCTTTTAGCACGCTTGAAACACGCATTGAGGAGCGAACCTCAGAACTCGCGCAACTGAACCGAGAACTTGACCGGCTTGCTCATACCGATGACCTGACGAAGACGGCGAATCGTCGCTACTTTGATAAGTACTGGGCTCACCAGTGGCAACAGCAGCAACGAAAGCAAAAGCCGCTGGCTCTCCAGGATCTATGGTGATAAGCTAAGGCTTTCAGAGTTGAAACCCTTACGTGGCAAGGGCTCGACAAGTCCACCTTAAGAGATTTTGTATCTCTCTTATACTTCCTCCACCACAATTCCTGGAGAGCCAAGCCGCTGACGTTGATTCTGTGTGATGTGGATTGTTTTAAGCAGTTTAACGACACCTATGGTCATCAGGCTGGCGATGAGTGTCTGCAACAGATTGCTGAGGTTTTGCTAGGGGCCATGCGTTGTCCTTGCGATCTAGTAGCCCGTTATGGGGGCGAGGAATTTGCCGTGGTCCTGCCCGATACGGATGAGCAGGGTGGCCTTGAGATTGCCGAGCGGATTCGTCTCCAGTTGCAAGGGCAGCAAATTCCCCATACCGGCTCTTCGCCAGGTTACGTCACGGTGAGCATGGGCCTTGCCACCCTGATCCCCAGCTCCGGGTATTCTCCGGACCAATTGCTCGCTGCGGCCGATGCCGCACTCTATGAGGCGAAGGCTCAGGGGCGCGATCGCTACAATACCGGTTCGGTCTCCTGACACCGTCCCGACGGCCCCAGGAGCCTGCTCTGCCTCCCTTGGTCTAGCCTACGGCGGCTGGCTCCAAACCGAGATGGGTGAGGAAGCGCGGGAAGTCAAAGTGAGTTGCCATCAGGTCTTGCACGCATTCGACCTTAATGGGTTCCTGGAGTCGGACTTGGCCAAAGGCCCGATCGGCAATCTCCACGGTGCTCAGGGTGTCGAGATCGACCGAGAGGATCGGGATCTCCAGATCCTCGGCGCGGCTGAGGATGAAATCTTGGGGGGGGGTGTGGCCCGTCAGAATGAGGCAGTTGGTGGAGGTTTCTAGGGCTGCCATCTGCAACTCGCTGCGATCGCCCCCCGTGACCACGGCCATATTGCGCTCGCGGCGGAAGTATTCCAGGGCTGAGTTCACATTCATGGCTCCAATCGTAAGGCTTTCGACCATGAGATCCAGGCGGTCTTCACGGCAGAGGACCTTGGCCTGGAGCTGCTGCGTCAGTTCGCGCACGCTGACGCTGCGAAGGAGGGCGTTACGGGGTAGCAGGCCAAAGACGGGAATATTCTGGCTTTCTAAAAAGGGCCGCACTTCCTGCTCCAGGATCGGGAGTTCTGGCTCGGGAATGTCGTTGAGCAGTACCCCCAAGAGGCGATCGCCCAGCAGCACCCGCGCATCGAGCAGGTCATCAATCAGGGACAGGTTGCGATAGCGGGCGACGAGCAGCACGCTCGCTGCCACCGCAGTGGCCATCTGCTCCACGGAGAGGCTGAACAGGCGGCCCTCTGCGAGCGTGCTAGGGCCCTCCAGCAGGGCCAAGTCTGCTGTGATCGCGGCGGCGTAGTTTTGCCAGGCTTGGGTGTAGTCCGGCGGTGCGCCATCCTGTAAACAAGCGCGAATCGCCCTTGGGTCTAGGGAGAGCAGGGGTGCGTGTCGCTGGCTGTCCGGCAAGTTCAGCATAGCCGTCACGAAGTGGACATCCGCCTCGACGTGCTGGCCGCTGGTAGCTGCCTCAAAGTAGGTTCCCAGGGGCTTGCCGTAGGCCAACTTGAGGTGCTCCGCTTGGAGCCGTGCTCCGAGACCCAGAATGGTTGCCGACTTGCCGCTACAAGCAGCGGTCGAGCCTACGAGTAAAATTTTTGTGTTTGCCACGCCTCAACTCCTGCTAATGGTATAACCCTGGCGATTGCCATCATTCCTCCAGCCGCAGCAACTTGCGGTAGAAGGCGCGCGAAAAGTCCACCACCTTCGCGCGCCGATAGTTCATGATCGCCTCAATCAGGTAATCGACGAACTCGGAATTTTGCATATTGACTTCATAGCTCAACTCCGCATTGCCATCAAATTGCAGCCGGCAGAGGGTCAAGTCCGCCGGCAACTTAGACACATACCAGGTGGCTACGAAGGGAATGCTCTCGCTGGCCTCAATATAGCGTTCCCCTTCCAGGGAACCTTGCTGGTAAAGGCCGATCGCCAGGGGTAAAAACTGCCGCTTCTGGCCCTGGAAGTACGGCACATACATAATCGCGTCAGTCTTGGCAGCGGGCTTGATCTGGTCGAGGGGCGTAGACATAGCAAGGGGGGGGAAGGGAGGCAACGACAGGAGCGCAGGAAGAAGGCCGACGACCCAGCCTCTCAGGCACGGCAACTGGACAAATTATGCCAAATTATGCAACGTTGGGTCCCTGCCGGCAAGCGAACAGCCGCACTCCCTGCCGGTACTCCCGCATCCTCAGGAGACGGCCGCGGGCTCCGAGTAGTAAATTCCTGCCTGCCGCAACCGCCGCAGGGCTTCGCCGAGGCGATCGCAATCGGCGATCAAACTCACCCGCACATAGCCCTCCCCAGCCTCCCCGAAGGCGTTGCCCGGCGTCAGCACCACCCCCGTCTGTTGCAAGACTTCTAGGGCAAAATCGGTGGAGGTTTTGCCCGGGGGGCAGGGAACCCAGAGGTACATCGTCGCCTTGGAGGGGGGAACCTGCCAGCCCAACTTCGCCAGTCCGGCGATCAGGAAATCTCGCCGCTGGCGGTAGCGCTCCTGCACTTGCTGGACGTAAATATGCGGCAGTTGTAAGGCTGTTTCCGCGGCCGCCTGCACCACGGAGAAGATGCCGTAGTCCAGGTTCGTTTTCAACGTCCGCAGGGCTTGGATGACTTGGGCATTGCCGACGACGAAGCCGACGCGCCAGCCGGCCATGCTGTAGGTTTTCGAGAGGGTGTGAAACTCGACGCTGAGGGCGCGGGCTCCGGGAATCTCGAGCAAGCTGGTGGGCTGGTAGCCATCGAAGGCCAGTTCGGCATAGCAGAGATCATGGACCAGCAGGATCTCGTAGTGGCGGGCAAAGGCCACGGCTTCTTCAAAAAAGGCCCGGGGTGCTGTGGCGGTGGTGGGGTTGTTGGGGTAGTTGAAGTAGAGGAGCTTAGCCCGGCGGGCGACGGCTTCAGGGATGGCGCTGAAATCGATCAGCCAGTCTTGGGCGGCGCTCAGACGTAGCGGGTAGATTTCGCCGCCGGCGATCAGGGGGCCCCGGAAGTGGGCGGGATAGGACGGACTGGGGACGAGGACGAGATCCCCCGGATTGACGTAGGCGAGGGCCAGATGGGTCAGGCCTTCCTTGGACCCGAGGAGGGGCAGGGCCTCGCTGTCGGGGTCTAGGGTGACATGGTAGGAGCGCTCATACCAGGAGGCGATCGCCTGGCGGAAGCTGGCCGTCCCTTCAAAGGGGGGATACCCGTGATTCCGTGGCACGGCAAAGGCGGCGATCGCCGCCTCGACGACCGGCGGCGGGGCCGTGCCATCGGGATTGCCCATGCCGAGGTCGATCAAATCCAGCCCTTGCTCCCGGGCCCGAGCCTTCAGCTCATCCAAGCGGGCAAAGACATAGGGCGGCAGGGTACGGAGGCGATCAGCGGGAACCAGCCAACTGTTGAGACTCATAGTGACGATGCTGCAAAGGGAAGAGGCGGTGCAGACTGGCGGCGATCGCCGGGCTTGGTTCAGGGGCAAGGGACGCCAAAACTGCGATTGCCGATGATGGCACATTTTTACTCTTTTCACCAGTCTTGCGGCCCGCCTCCGGAGAATAAGGACCCCGGCAGTCGGGCCCTGAAAGGCTCAACCCTGCTCCCCGCTTTGGGTGCTGGGGTTGGGGCGGGAAGGCTACCGCAGCACCCCCGGGCGAGGCCCCCGTCAAGCCGGGATGCGGCCAGGCTGCTGAGGGCCTTTCCAAGCTTGGAGGACTTGCAGGCTGCCCCCGGCGTGGAGCTGGCGATCGCAAGGGCCGAACCCCACCGCCTGCAACTCCTGCCTCAAATCCGTCCCTAGCAACTCCCAGGCGGTCTCCGTCTCGAACAGACAGAGAAATAGGGCCAGGCCCGGCCACAACCAGGGCCAGGTGGGGGGGTGAAAATCGACCAGGGCTAAGACCCCGCCGGGTTTGAGGATGCGGTACACTTCCTGCAAAATACGGCGACGCTGCTCGGGGGCCATCTCGTGCAGGGCGACGCTGGTGTGGACGAGATCAAACTGCTGGTCGGGAAAAGGGGTTTGCTCGGCAAAGGCTTCCACGTAGGTCGCTTGGGGAACCTGCTGGCGGGCGCGCTCCAGGGCCCGGGGCGAGGCATCCAGTCCTGTCACCCGCTGCGATCGCGCCACCAGTCGGCGCGTCACCGGTCCTGTCCCACAACAGAGGTCGAGCACCACCGTCTGGGGCTCAATCACCAGCCCCTGAAGCGGCAAGTCACGAAAACGTTCCACACCACCGACGCTCAGGGCTGCCAGGCGGGCGATCGCCTCATACAGCCAGGGATAGCGATAACTCCAGTCCCGCAGGATCGTCGCCACAGGGAACCCTCCACGTTAAATTCTGTTGCCGCAGTTCAAGATTGACACGGCAAGCGGGCGCGGAATTGTTAAACTTGGTAAAGAATCTGAAGATTTAACGAAATTATCATCTGTTCTAGATATGGGTCGTGTCGGCGTATTATTACTCAACCTAGGAGGGCCTGACGAGCTGCAAGATGTTCGTCCGTTTCTCTACAACCTCTTCTCGGACCCTGAAATCATCCGCCTGCCCATCCCCTGGTTGCAAAAACCGTTGGCGTGGCTCATTTCAACACGACGGGCAAGAATCTCGCAGGAGAATTACCGCCAGATCGGGGGCGGCTCCCCCCTGCGCCGCATTACGGAAGAGCAAGGAGCTGAGCTAACCCAAACCCTGCAAGCTCAGGGGGTTGAGGCTCGGGTTTACATCGGGATGCGCTACTGGCACCCCTTTACAGAGGAGGCGATCGCCCAGATCAAGCGCGATCGCCCGGAACGTCTCGTCATCCTCCCCCTCTATCCCCAATTCTCCATCAGCACCAGCGGCTCCTCCTTCCGTCTCCTGGAGCGGCTCTGGGCCGAAGACCCAGTGCTACAAAGCCAGGACTACACCGTGATCCCGTCCTGGTATCAACACCATGACTACTTGCAGGCCATGGCCCAGTTGATCAGCGCTGAACTGGACAAGTTTGAAGACCCCGACCAGGTCCATATTTTCTTCAGCGCCCACGGCGTCCCTGTGAGCTACGTCGAAGAAGCCGGCGATCCCTACCAGCGCCAGATCGAAGACTGCACCGGCTTGATCCTACAAACGCTCAACCGTCCTAACGCCTACACCCTCGCCTACCAAAGCCGCGTCGGCCCCGTAGAATGGCTGCGCCCCTACACCGAGGATGCCCTCGAGGACCTGGGAGCCCAGGGGGTTAAAAATATCCTCGTCGTGCCGATCAGCTTCGTCTCCGAGCACATTGAGACTCTCCAAGAGATCGACATCGAGTACCGGGAGGTCGCAGACGCAGCGGGCATCGAGCACTTTGCCCGTGTGCCCGCCCTCAACTGCCATCCCCAATTCATCCAGTCCCTGGCTGCCCTTGTCAACGACGCCCTCCAAAGCTCCCCTCGGCACTTCCCAGAAGTCACACACCTCGACAAGCGGGTACGCATCTACCCGCCAGAGCGCTGGGAGTGGGGCATGACCACAACCGCCGAGGTTTGGAACGGCCGCCTAGCGATGCTCGGGTTCCTCGCCCTCTTGGTCGAACTGATCAGCGGCAACGGCCCCCTACACTTCGTCGGCCTACTGTAGCTGGCTTGCATCTACCACCTTGCATCTACACTCGTTACCATTTCTGGGATCTCAGGCTTCGCGTTGAGATCCCATTTTCTTGCCAGTCGGTGTAGGCAGCGAGCACTACCGCCGCCGCCTCGGCCGGGGTTGCCCCAAAGCTGATGATCCCCTCCTCGTGGCCAGCCATCACCAATAGCCGCTGCTGGGGCAGATCGCTCTGGCGATAAAGGCGCTGCATTTCCCAGGCCATCTCGGGGGTTCCATAGGCACAGTTCGGGTCCGTCGTGGGGATGCGGTGGAGCAACTGCTCCCAGAGGGGGCGGTGATGGACGTGGGCGATCGCCCCAATCGCCCCAGCACAGTCGTAGAGGGTCGCATGAGTCAAGGATTCCGACGACGCTTGGATCGGGCCACAACAGGCTAGCCAGTTGGCTGCCAAGTTGAAATCCGTCACCCGGGTGTAGTGCTGCCCCGTCAACTCTGAGAGATGACCCGTCTGGGTGCCGCTGACGAGAAACTGGCGGCCCGTCCCCAGCCGCTGGCTGAGGTTGCCAAAGCCGATGCCGTTGTCGTACATCCCGATGAGCCCCCGTTGATACAGGCGCTGACGGCAAGCATTGAGGTCGTGGATCTGGTCGGGCGCTAGGGGAGCTGCCTGCTGCCAGTCGCAGCGGTATTTCACATAGCCTTCGTCGAGCGGGGGTGTCGTCATAATCAAGGGGAGAAAATCCAAGTCTGGGGAGTGGGGTGCATCTCACGTTGGAGACTCCCCTTCGCCCTACTTGGGAGAAGGGGCTGAGGGATGAGGGCAAACTGGCTGAACTGAGATGCACCCGGGGAGTGCTTCTAGGGGTTGGGGCTCCTTGAATCACTTTATACCCTAAGGAGTGTCAGCTCTGCGACGGGGGATTTGGCGACTCGACCCCAGCCGTGGCAAGGGTTGCCGGGGCATCTCAGTGAGAAGCCCCTGGGCGTCTCCATCCCCCGGCTCCTGCTCCCAAGGAGGGCGAAGGAGAGTCTCCCAGGTGAGATGCACCCCGCTAGCCCTAGAGTTTGTCATCAATGACTCACAAAACCCTTGCCAGCACTAGCCATGAGGCGATGAGATCGACAAGACTTGCGGAGGTGTCCCCAGGTCGTCTCTGGCTGGATGCTGGTTTTAATGGACAACACGCTCTAGGGCTCCTTGGACTAATTCCAGCAAGAGATCGAAGCGAAAATCCTCGACTAAGACTAACAATTTCTGTTGTTGCGTTGCGTGCTCGGGACCGAGGGCGGCGATCGCCTGCCGCACCCGCCGATCATCGACAACCAAGATCGCATCTTGAAGCGCTTGGAGCCAGTCTGGGGAGAGGGCCTGCAAGTCTTCCACTTGAAGGGAGGCCAGGGGTTCGCCGTCAGCAGAGGTGGGCTGCTGGGAGAGATAGCGGGCCCCCAAGCAGGTCCCTAAGGTCTCCAGCAGGGCCGGCTCCGACCAAGCAAGGGGCAAGGTTGCCACGGCGGTGAGCTCCGTCAGATCAAGAGTCGCGGCTGACTCGGGCAGGAGGGCAACAATCGGGGTGGGGGACTGCCGGGTTGGCTCCTGGGCTTCCGCCTGGCGGAAGGCGGCGATCGCCGCACGAATCCCTAACCCTGCCTCCAGGATTAAGAGCTGCGGCTGCACGGCCTGCCAGCGAGACACCAGTTGCTCCGGCTCGGGGGCCAACTCCACCTGAAAGCCCAAGGGAACCAGGAACTCATAGAGGCGGCGGCGTGTGACAGGCTCCAGCGTCGCCACCAGGAGCGAGTAAGCAGGCTGATCGGGGGCGAGGCAGAGGTAGGTCGGGGCGATCGCCTGGTGTATGGCCTGGGCCGTCGCCCCCGCCGGGCACGCCACTGGAATGTCAAACCAAAAGCAGCTCCCCTGGCCCGGCTGGCTCGTCACCTGCAACTCCCCCCCCAAGAGCTTCACACTATGCTGGGCGATCGTTAGGCCCATGCCCGTCCCTTCCAGGGGGCGGCGGTTGGGGCGGGTCTGAGCAAAGGGCTCAGCCCACTGTTGCAGCGCCTGGGGATCGAGACCGGGACCGGTGTCCGCGATCGCGAATTCGAGCTGAATTTGGTCCGCCCGCCGCGATTCCGACTGCCAATCCACCCGCAGCGTCGCGCCCCCCGTGGTCGAAAACTTCAGAGCATTGTCCAGCAAATGCCAGAGCACCTGTTGTAGCTTGGTGGCATCGGTGCTGATGTAGCGTGGCAACTGGGGTCCGAGCACGAGCTGACAGGTCAGGCCCTGGGTCCGCGCTTGGGCCCTAAAGGGCGCGATCAAATCCTGAAGCCACGGCTCCAGTTCCACCTGGCTGCAAACGTAGGTAGAGGTGCCTGACTCAAATTGCGCCACGCTAAGAATATCCTCGATCAACCGCAGCAGGTGGCCGCCACTCTGAGCAATGATGCTGAGTTGCTGCTGATGCTGGGGCAGCAGCTCCGGGTCTCCGGCCAAGAGCTGACTAAAACCCAAGATCGCATTCAGGGGTGTGCGTAGCTCATGGCTCATCTTGGCTAAGAACTGGCTCTTGGCCTCCGAGGCCGCCTCCGCCGCGAGCAGCGCTTGCTGCAAGTCAGCCTCGGCCAGCTCGAGGGCTTGGATTTTTTGGGCCAACATCCCGTTCGCAGCCCGCAGTTCTTCCGTGCGCTGGGCCACGGTGTACTCCAGGCCCGCCTGGGTTTCCCGCAGGGCCGCCTCGACCTGCTGGCGGTGCTCAACCTCGGCGGCCAATTCCCGGTTGTGCTGCTGGAGGTGCTGCTGGAGGTGGGTGAGTTTCAGGTGGGTGGTGAGGCGGGCTCGTAGTTCGGCGAGGCGCACGGGCTTGACGAGATAATCGACGCCCCCCGCTTCAAACCCTTTCACCTTGTCCTCCACCTCCCCCATACCGGTCATAAAAATCACGGGAATCCCTTGGAGGTCTGGGTTGGCCTTGAGCTGCTTGCAGGTCTCAAAGCCATCAATGCCCGGCATCATCACATCCAGCAGGATCAAATCCGGGGGCTCACAGGTGGCTTTCTCCAAAGCACTGTAGCCATCGCGGGCTACCCGCAACTCATAGCCCAGGGCCTGGAGCGAGTCAAACAGGAAGGCAATGTTGTTGGCGCTGTCATCGACGATCAGGAGGCGATTGGGGAATACTGGGGGCTCTGACATCACGGGGCTCCACAGGGACAAGAGAACGGCGGGTAGAATTTAGCAAAGCTAGTTTGGGTTAGGATCTGGTGAGCGGTTGGGGGCAAACGAGGCGGAGGGCCCATCCTGGCAGACGGACCCGGCCAACCCCTTAAAGATGGGGGGAGCGGTACTGCTGGATCAGGTCTTGGATCTCCCGATCCCGAAAGTCATAGGTTAGGGTGAGCAGGGTGTCGGCAAAGGCAGCCGTCTGGGGCTGGTTTTGCTTCAGGGCCTTAGCGTAGGTTTGCAGACCACTAATGTCCCCTTTCCTTGCCAGTGTATACAAGTTTTCTAAATCGTCGAGGGCCGGGGCCACGAGGGGCTGGTCCAGGAGGCTGGCTGGGGAACGGGAGGCCGGGTCAGTGAGCTGAAAGGCTGAGCCCATCAGGGTTTGAATGCTGGTGAGTAGGGGTTGGAGCTGGAGTGGTTTGCAGACCACCTCACGGTAGCCCGCGGCCAGGGCGCGATCGCGATCGCCCGCGGCCACCAACCCCAGGATCTCGATCCTACCGGTCGCGTTGGCCTGACGGAGGTGCTGAATCACGGGCTGCCCGTCCTCGGTTGGCAAGAATGCGTCGATCAGGATCAAGTCAGGCTGATCCCGCGAGGCTTGGGTCACGCAATCGCGGCTGCCCTGGGCGAGGCGGACCCGGAAGCCCAAAATCGCTAGGGTGTTCGACATAAAGATCCCATCTTCCGGATTTTCGGTGGCAATCAGCACGGTCGGCCCGGGGCCCCGCAGCCCCAGTAGGTGACGGGCGTGGCTATCGGGGGCGGGCTCGAGGAGGGGTGGGCAGCCGGCCTCGTGGAGGAGCGTGAGGTCAAACCAGAAGCAACTGCCCACCCCGGGCTCACTCTCGAGCTGGAGGCGACTGCCCATGAGCTGCAATAGTTCCTGGCTAATGGCGAGGCCGAGGCCGACGCCCGTGTGTTGCTGCTGGGGACTGCCCCCCTGCTCAAAGGGCTGAAACAGGCGGGCCTGGTCCTCGGGGGGAATCCCGCTGCCGGTGTCAGCGATCGCAAAGCGCAGGCAACAATAGTCGGGGCGATCGCTGGCGAGGGTCTGCACGCGCAGGGTGACGCTCCCCTGCTGAGTGAACTGAATCGCATTGCTCAGCAGATTCAACAGCACCTGCCGCACCTGCCGATCATCCACCCAGATCGAGGCCGGCAAGTCAGCCGCCGCTTCGTAGTGCAGGGCCAGCCCCTTTGTTTCCGCCGCCAGCCGCATAATCTCCACCACGCTACGCAAGCAAGGGGACAGAGCTACAGGACGCGGGTGGAGTTGGAGGCGTTGGGCTTCCATCTTGGTCAGCCTGAGCACATCGTCGATCAGCTCCAGCAGGCGCTCGCCGCAGTCGTAGATGATGCGGACATAGTGCTGCTGCTTCCCGAGGCGAGCATCGTGTAGGAGCAACTGAGCATAGCCCAAGATGCCATTCAGAGGCGTCCGCAGCTCATGGCTCATGTTGGCCAGGAAGCGGCTCTTGGCCTGGGCGGCGGCCTCCGCCGCTTGGCGAGCCTCTTCCAGGGCCTGATTCGCGGCCTCCAGTTCCGCTGTTCGTTCCCGCACTCGCTGCTCGAGGGACTCGCTGAGGTCGCGGATCGCCTGCTCGGCGGCGCGGCGATCGCTAATGTCCTGGATGTGAGCCAGGGAGTAGCGCGGCACCCCGGCCGCATCCCGAATCAGGGACACACTCAGACTGCACCAGACCCAAGACCCTTGCCGGTGGCGGCAGCGTTTTTCCAACTGGTAATGCTCGAAGTCCCCGGCCAAGAGCTGCTGGAAGAGCGCCCAATCCTGGGGCCAGTCCTCGGGATGGGTGAGCTGCTGGGCCGTCAGGGCTGGGAAGTCCGCCGGGGTATAGCCGAAAATCTTGTAGAAGGCCGCATTGGCCTGTATGAGGCAGATATCCTCGCCCTGGCAAGAACTAATGACCAGGCCAATGGGGGCCTCGTCAAAGGCGCCGCGAAAGAGAGCTTCCCGCTCGGCCAGGGCTTGTTCCGCCTGCTTCAGGGCGGTTAGATCCCGCAGCGTCACCACCACCCCCGTAATCGAGCCATCCAGTTCCCGGTAGGGGGCATAGGTCCAGTTGACAAACTGCCGTCCTGCCTTTTCCTGGTCAATCCATTGGGAGAGAGATACCGTCTCCCCAGCCAGGGCTTGCTCAAGGCGTGGCCGGGCCGTGGTTTCAAACCTCTCACGATCCAACTTCTCGGCCGCGGCCCACCCCAGCGTGTTTTCCGCTGTCCAACCGTGCCAGTCCAAGTAGACCTGATTCACCAGCCGGTAACGAAGCTCGCGGTCCAGTAACACCATGCCATCGGTTGTGGCCGAGACCATCCGCTCGTAGCGGCGGAGGGTGAGTTCGCTCTGCTTGCGCTCCGTGATGTCGCGGATCAGAAACAGGGCTTCGTCTGGGCCGCTGGGGGCGACGCGCACCTCCTCGTGTTGCCAGTGCCCGTTGAGCCAGTGGCTCTGCTCAAACACTTGGGTTTCGCCCGTCGTCAGGGCCTGGTCCAGGTAGTACAGTTTCCGCTGGGCTACCTCGGGGGGAGCCAAGTCGGCCAGACGTTGGCCTACGGGGGATTGGTTGTTGCCGAGCAGGTCCGGAACTGAGGTGTGGGCCGCATAGCTGAGGTAGCGACCCTCGCGACTGACACGGAACAGGAGGTCCGGAATGGCCGCCAGCATTGCCTGATTGCGGGCCTTGCCCTCTTGCAAGGCGTTCTCGTAGTGGCGACGTTCGGTGATGTCCAATACTTGGGAGAGGAGGTACAGGGGCTGATCCTGCTTATTTCGCACCACGGATATATGGATCTGTACCCAGACAATGGACCCCTGCTTGTGCAAATAACGCTTTTCGATCGTGAGGCTGGGAACCGTCCCTGCCAGGAGGGGCTCGAGCCAGGACTCCGGGAAAATGTCGTCGGGATGGCTCAGCTCGCGGTAGCTGAGGCCCAGGATTTCATCCCGGCTGTAGCCCAGTTGCGCGGCAAAGGCCGGATTGATACGGACATAGTGGCCCTGGAGATCGCGTAGGGCCATGCCGATGGGGGATTGCTCAAAGGCAGCCTCGAACTGGGCGTCGGCGGCCTGGGCCGCCACGGCCACTTGCTGGCAGTAGTGCTGTTGGTGGTGGAGCCAGCGGGCGATCGCCCAGCCGCCCAAACCCAAGAGGAGGCCGCCGCCCAGGAGGGTTTCCCAACCAACCTCAGGAACCTGGGACAGCAGCCCGTTCACGAAAGCGGCACTGCCACCGCCGAGGGCGATCGCCGCCAGTAGCCCGAAGCGCCACCCCAAGGCAGGGGACTTCGGCGAGGGATTGGGGACGGGTTCAGGCGACGTGGACATGGCGGGCTCAAAGGGGCAAGAACTCGCGGCGCGCCCCAACACAGCCGGGGGTGAGTCGCCTCGGGTAAGGGCTCATGCGGCAAAATACCCCTCTAGGATAGCCAAGGGTCTGAGGTCGTGACCAGACTACCCGGCTCGGCTCCCGGCGGCGCTCTTGGGGAAACGGACGCCGCCGGCTCGACATGCGGCCAGTTTGCCCACGCTGCGAGCAGCGGAATTGGACCTCCTCCAGTTGTAGCTCCAGTTCAGCCACGGATAGAAACTCATGCAGCTAGCAGGAGAGACGAGAATGAGTATGACGACTTTGCCCAGGGACTGGCCAGAAGGCCTCGAAGCGGTCCTCGCCCAGATGAGCCAAGCGACGGGAAAAACGTGGATCACCTTTCAGGACCTCGCCGCCGCCTATCAAGAGCGCTACTCCGTCGCCCTGGAAGCGTTGACGGGGGGCGATCGCGCCTCCCTCAAAAGGCTGCTGGTGGAAAGTCGGCGCTTTGCCATCTACAACTCGCCCGTCCCGGGAGAATTCTACGTCGCCCGGAAGTTTGCCTACGCTCCCGACTGTCAACCGCCCCAGCCCGTTAAGCCCACCGCGCCCTCAGGGGGGCCTGCCGGCTCAGCCATCGCTCCTCCCGTCCCATGGCCGGCTTCCCTGACCCAGGCCCGTGACCTGACCCAGGCCCTGCGGGCTCTGGTAGCCGCCGCAACGGGTGATCGCCCCACGGACACCATCCCAGTGGCGGATCTGGCCAAGGCCTTTTACCAGCACTACCACCAGCCCCTGCGGAGCAGCCTGCGCGAGCTGAGTCCTGGCTGGTCTCTTGAGGCCTTCCTTGCTCAGCAGGCCGAGTTGCGGCTCCAGCCCACGGCCAGCGGGGTCGCGGTGGCCCTGTCCCCCCCGGTCGCGGTCGGGCTCCAAGGGTGACAACCTGACAAGGGTGGACGAAAAAAAGCGTGGCTCCCCTGAATTTTGAGCGATGGCTCTAGGAGCAGAGGGTCGCCCTCTATCGCTCGCGACGCTAGCGCGAACAGCGTTCGTTACCGGGCCCGCTCTCCGAGAAGCCGCTGCGCGTCTACATCCCCCGGTCCCTGCTCCCAAAGCTGGGAGCAGGGGAGCTAGAAGGCCCTCGCCTAAGCTTGGGAGTGGGATTTAGGGTGAGGGCTGAGCGAAGGAGCACCAACATCCCGCGTAAAATTTTGTTCACTCGGAATTTTGGGGAGCTGAGAGTTAAGCGCGCAGAAACCGGGCCAGAGCCAAGCAACCCCAGGCCAAGAACACCAGGCTGGCGAGGTAGTTGAGTCCCCGGAAGCAGGCCCAGGGCAAGCGCCGGCCCAGAAGACTCACCCCAACACTTAACAACAACCACCAGCAGGCAGACCCCAGGACGAGGCCGCTGACCAGGAGGCCGGCGGCGGCAGGGCTGGGGACGATCTCGAGACTGGTAAAGAGCGCGGTGAAGGCGAGGATCGTGGTGGGGTTCGCGAGCGTGAGCCCGAAGGTTGACGCATAGGCCTGGTAGCCTGGGAGCGCCGGAGTCAGGGTTGGGGTCGGCGCGATCGCGGGCCGAGCCCTTAGGGCTTGCAGGCCGATGTAGCAGAGGATCAATCCGCCCAGGAGGTGGAACCAGCGCTGGTAGCCAAGGACGAGGGTGGTTATACCCGTGAGGCCGAAGCCTGCAAGGCAACCGTAGAGCCCGTCGGCCGTCGCCGCCCCGAGGCCGGAGAGGAACCCTAACCGGCGGCCGTAGCGGAGGGTGCGGTTGATGCAGAGCACCCCGATCGCTCCGGGGGAGGCGGCGATCGCCAAGCCCAGGAGAAACCCTTGCAAAAGAGTGGTGAGATTCATCGGCCTGGCCCCAGCGATTATCTGGAGTTACCAACTGCAACTAACTTCAGTTTAGAAGTGATTTCGGGGTAAAACAAGGTAAAATCCCTGCAATCAGACAGCTTAGACCCCAAATTTAATGGTATTTTGAGGGATTAAATGCAGTTTTTTAAGTAATGCAGATCGATCAGACGGATTGGCAAATTCTTGCCGCGCTGCAACAGGAAGCGCGACTCTCATTTTCGGAACTGGGGCGACGGGTAGGCCTGTCGCCGCCTGCCGCGACCGAGCGGGTTCGCAAGCTTGAAGAGGCTGGGATTATCAGCGGCTATCGAGCGGACCTTAATCTTGAGCAACTGGGTCTATCCCTGACCGCGTTTCTCCAGTTGACGACCACCCCCGGCTGTTATCCCGAAGTGATCGAGCTGCTGCGGGCCCTGCCGGAGGTTTTGGAAGCCCATCACATTACCGGGAGTGGCTCATTCTCGATTAAGGTAGTGGTGCGCTCCACTCAACACCTCGAAGCGATCATCCGCCAGCTCAGCCAGTACGGGCAGACCAACACCTCGATCGTGCTCTCGACGCCAGTGCCGACTCGGGCGATCACCCTACCGCCGCAGTCCTAGGGGGCGATCGCCCCTAATTCCACGCCGCCCCATCGAGGCGGGTGCGCTGTAAGCTCACCCCAGCCAGGAGAGTTTCGCTGAGGTCAGCCCCCCGCAAGTCAGCCTGATCCAGATTTGCATCGATGAGAATTGCACCCCGGAGACGGGCCCCCCGCAAGTCAGCCCCCTGAAAATTCACTTCGATCAGGAGCGTATCCCGCAGATCAACCGCCCGCAGATCGGCCCCCCGCAGATCAGCCCGGCTCCACTCCGCTTCACGCCCGTCAGCACCGAGAAGCTGGGCTTCGCAGAGTTGAGCGGCCCGGAGGTCTGCATGAAAGAGGCAAGCCCCCCGCAGATCGGCCTGCTGTAGACAAGCGCCACTCAATTCCGCAAAGCTGAGGTCCGCATCCCGCAGGTTCACTGCCGGGAGCTGCGCGCCGATCAAGCTGGCAGCCTGAAGATTGGCTCCAGCTTGATGAGGGGCAAGGCCAACGCGCAAGGTCCGGTAATCGGCGAGGGGCGGGAGCCCGGTGGTGTGAGCGGTCCAGGTGTGGTTCAGAGTCATAAAGGCTCTCCAGACGGGGAGATGGTGGTTGAGAGAAACTGACAGAGGAACTTAACGGTTCAAGCGTAGCGCCCGGATGTGACGGTGCTGCCACGCCCAAGTGACAATTGTGCAACTGGATTGTGCCCCTAGGCGAGGGGTGTTGAGCAGCGGGTTACAAAAATCGCAACGCCACAGGTATATCCCTCTTGTGTTATTCCGGGAAATTCCCAGGAATTTCCGCCATTACAGCCGACGAAAAATCAGCGTTTCACCCCGATCTGACCTAAGAGGGATGTAGTTGTTTCAAACAATTTTGAGACCCTCTCAAATGGCTGCAATTCTTGCTTGGCAAGGATTGCGTGGTTGACCCGTCTCATCCTTAACTGAAACGACGATAACTCGGGTGAACGAGATTTTATGCGGGATGTTGGGACTCCTTACGCTCAGCCCTCACCCTAAATCCCACTCCCAAGCTTAGGCGAGGGCCTTCTAGCTCCCCTGCTCCCAAAGCTGGGAGCAGGGACCGGGGGATGTAGACGCGCAGCGGCTTCTCGCAGAGGGGGCAAACTTGCCTAACTGAGATGCACCCCTCCTCCCTCTCCCCCGGACTATCCGTGACCCAGGAGCATGGCCTCCCACAAATCTTTTGGGTCAGCGATGCCTAGGCGTCATGACTCGCAGCCGGCTGGCGAGTGGCGATCGCCCGAGCCAGATCGAACCCCGGCGGCAAGTCCAGATCCCGCTCCAGAATGACCACGGTCCAGGGCTGCGGCGGCCAGCGAAACCAAAGCCACACCGGCCACTGTCGCCAGCGGCGGCGGCGATCGCCCGTCACCGCAATCCCCAAGGCCGGCTCGCGGCCACCGCTCTTGAGGGGGAGGACGCAGGGTTCAATCTTGGCGATCGCTGTCCAGGGCAAAAACCCAGCCCCTGAAAACGCCGTGCGATCTTCCAAGCCTTGGTCATCTACCCGCAGCGCGGGCGACGACCTTGGCGATCGCAGCAGGTGACTCCAGTAGTAGTAACTGAGATAGCTCCCGTACAGAGTTAGGCAACTCCCCCCCAGCCAGTCCACAAAGCGGGGCTGGTCTTGGTTCACCGCGAGACCGGTCAACAGGGCGGCAACGAACGCGAGCGCACTCACCCCGAAGGCGGTAGGCCTCAGAGTACGGCGGTTCGCTGGCAAGCAGAGGGGCGGCAGGATCATCGGCAGAAATGGCGGTGATGAGGCAAACTTCCACGGCCAAAGCAGAACTGGGTCCGGGGCGATGGCTCAAACATCCGCTCCCACGCGGCTACAGGGCTAGCTCCAGGGCCTGGCGGCGGACAAAGTTACGAAACTGCTCCACAAGCTGCGGATTGCGCCAACCTCGGGCGGCTTCAGCATCTAGCACGGTGAGAGCCTCCGTCGAAGTCAGGGCTTGTTTGTGGGGGCGTTGACGGGTTAGGGCGTCGTAAATATCGATGATCTGAAACACTTGGGCTAGCCAGGGGATGGCGCTCCCCCCGATGCCATCCGGGTAGCCGCTCCCATCCCAGCGTTCATGGTGATGGCGGAGAATGGGTAGGATGCTCTGCAAGTCCCGCAGGGGCTGGCAAATTTGCTCGCTGATCAGGACGTGCTGCCGGATCAAGTCGCGCTCCGGCACGGTGAGGGGTTCGGTTTTCAGCAATACCGCATCGGGAATTGTCAGGGTGCCGAGGTCGTGGAGCAAGGTCGCATCCACGAGGGCGTGAATATCGGTCTCCGGGAGGTTTAAGTAGGCTCCAAAGCGCTGGGTTAGGGTGATGCGGTGCTCAAAGCGGTGATCACTTTGCCCACTGTAGCGATCGGCGAGGGCCTGGGCGATGGAGTAGAGCACCTGCTTGGTGCGGTTCAGGTCATCGCTGAGGCGCTTTTGGGCCACGAGGGAGCGGAGGCGCGTCATCAGTTCCAGCCGATCCAGGGGCTTGCGGAGGAAGTCTGCCGCTCCGGCATCGAAGCTGGCGAGGCGCGATCGCCGATCTTCCGCCACGGTTGCGACCACCACGGGAATAGCCTGGGTGCGCGGCTCCTGCTTCAGTTGACGGCACACGGCCAAGCCGTCTAAGCCGGGGAGAAACAGATCCAAAATGATCGCATCCGGCAAGGTTGCCAGGGCCTGGTTCAACACGTCGGGCCCGCTCTCCGCTTCCAAAACCTCATAGCCTTCAGAATATAGAATATCCGTGGTCAAACGGCGGGCTAGCGGTCGAGCATCTGCCACTAAGACACGCGCTTGCTCCATGGGCTGAGAAGAGGTTGTGAGGACATCGCTGGTTGAAATCAAGGTAGTCACAGCCCTTAGGGGGTAGCTCATCTTAAATTTATCTCAGGGGAGTAAAATCCTCCGCCTGAGGCGATCGACACAGCGCCTGGTTGTATCTTCCGGCTGCCTCCCGTTCATTCCAGAGACCTGGACCTTAGGGTAGCTCGGTATCCGCCATTATGCCGAGTGTCTGGAAAATCAATGCGCCAAATGGCCGTTGCTTGAATTAGCCCAGCGACGCTTCCAATGGGTGGTTGGTTCCAGAGAACTCAACTGTTGTTCTTGTTGACGGCGAGCCAAAATCACGGCGGCCGGATCGCGGAGCGACGGATCGCGGTAGGGAACCGCAGCCCGTGTCTGCAAATGCTCCTCGGAGCGGGGCGTTAGGGGCGCAAGACCCGTCGTGCTGAAGCTGGCCACAGTCCCTGGAGCCCGTCGGCCTACGGCAGGGGTTTCCCCTAAGTGTAAACCGATCACTCGCAAAGTGGCTCGCACGGCAGCGGCGCAGGAGTAGGTGGCCAGCCGGCCCTCGGGGCGCAGGCAGCGAGCGGCCCAGGTGAGAAAATCTGGGGTCCAGAGGGCGGGGCCTTGGGGCGGGGAGAAGGGGTCGAGAAAGATCGCATCGGCTTGAAACCTGGTGGCCTGGAGCTGGGGCAAGGTCTGGCGGGCGTCGCCGAGCCAGAGGTGAGCCTGGAGGCGCTCGGTCTGGACGGTTCCCTGGTGGGCTAGGGTGGCGAGGGCCTGGGCGATCGCCTCGGGCCAGCCCTGGAGAAGGTCCTGGGCTACTGCCTGCTGGGGGATGCGGGGATCAAGCTCAAGGGCGGCGATCGCCACCTGAGCCTGAGGATTGACGGCCCAGATCGCCGCGAGGGCCGCGGCACTGTTGTAGCCCAGCCCGTAGCAAAGATCGAGCAGGTAAAGGGTTTCCCCCGGCGCCAGGGTCCGGGCTCGCGATTCTAGGTCGCAGGGCTGCACAAACTTTTGCGCCGCCTCTTGGTGGGCACCACTCTGGGAATGGAAGCGCTCGTTAAATTCCGGGGAGAAGAAGGTGTAGGAGCCGTCCTCCGTCTGTTGCAGGGGCCACATAGCCGGTCAGAATAGAGGTCGCTACTCGCTCAGGAGGGCTTCGACAAATTCATAGCTGGAGAAGGGGCGCAGGTCTTCGATCCCTTCACCGACGCCGACGAAGCGGATTGGCAGGTTGAGCTGCTGGGCGATCGCCAGGGCCACGCCCCCCTTCGCTGTACCATCCAGCTTGGTCAGCACCACCCCATTCAGCTTAGCCGCTTCCGCAAAAACCTCCGCTTGACGTAAACCGTTTTGTCCCAGGGTCGCATCCAGTACCAGCAGGGATTGGACACAGGCCTCAGGCGCTTGGCGGTCAATGATGCGGCGAATTTTAGCCAGTTCATCCATGAGGTTTTTCTTATTTTGCAACCGCCCCGCCGTATCCACCAAGAGCAAATCGGACTGCCGGGCCCGCGCAGCACTGATCGCGTCAAACACAACCGCCGCTGGGTCCGTATTTTTACCAGGATTGGCGATCACGGGAACCCCAGCCCGCGCGCCCCAGACCTGGACCTGCTCGACAGCCGCCGCGCGAAAGGTATCAGCCGCTGCAATAGTGCAGGTATAGCCCGACTGTTGCGCCATGTGGGCCAGCTTGCCGATCGTGGTAGTTTTCCCGGCGCCGTTCACCCCCGTCAGCAACCAAATGTTCAAAACACCGACCTCGGGGGCTAGGGCCGTGCCAGACTGGCCCTGCCAGGGAGCTTCCAGCAGGTTGCAGAGAATCTCCTTGAGATAGGCGATCGCCTGCTCCGGCGGCAAGGCCTCTTCCCGGAGGCGTTGTTGCAACGTTTCGATGATGAAATCTGTAGCTTGAACACCCGTATCAGCCTGCAAGAGCAGCGCCTCGATCTCCAGCACCGCCTCCTCATTGAGCGGCCCCTGGCCAACAATCGCCTTGAGCTGGTTAATCAAGCTACGGCGCGTTTTTCCCAGCCCCTGACGCAGGCGCGTCAGCCAAGCAATTTCCCCGAAAGCCACATCCTCTGCTTGGCGACCCTGGGCCGCCAACACCCGCGCCGACCAAACAAAATCATCGTCAAACTCCATAGCCACCGAAACCGCAGGCCGAGTTGGCTCCGGTTCCGTAATCTCCACAGCCGTTTCCTTGAGGCGGTCAAAGCTATCCGACTTTTGCAGCCAGGCAGGGCCCTCCGGGGCAGGATCTACGGGACCGGCATCTGCCACCTCGGGCTCGCCGTCCATCGCTGCTGGCATCTCCGGGGCCGTCGTGGTCTCAGTAGAAGCGGATGCTGCTGTCGCCGCTTGTTGCTGCTGAATGTTTTGATAAGCCGCTCGAGCCCAGGCCAAATAATCGTCAGCGGCTGGTTGAGACGGCGCGGGTTGGGGCTCCTCCGGTGCTTCAGAAACCGGTGTTTCAGAAACCGTCGGTGTCTCCAAGTCCTGGACAGAAGGAGCAGCAGGAGCGGGTGATTCCGCAGCCGCAGGGGCGGATTTGCGTTTGAACCAATTGAGCACGATTGACCGTTGAGTAGAGCAGCGGGTGGCGTCCTTTCAGGATAGGGCAGGCGCTACCAGATCGGCTAGCCCTAGCACCCCTGAGTTTGAGACCTAGACCTTAAGCAGCGTCTAGATTTTAGGCCTCCCGAACCCAGACTCTCACCAAGCTCGCGGCTGAAACTGAGGATCATTGAGGATCGTCATATCATCCCCT